>NZ_SLWM01000013.1:0-202381 GCF_004342085.1 Kribbella orskensis | reverse complement strand
TTGGTCGCTGCTGATCGTGAAGGCCCTGACCCCTTCCCCGCCTACGCCACGCCGACAGTGACGAACGGCTCACCCACGCTCAACTCCGAAGAGCCACATTCCTCGCCCTGAGGTGTTCGACTGGGTCATCCCCGAGAACTGACAGCTCGAGGCCGGTCGGCGCTGTACCGGACGACTGCAGGGCCAGGCACACGTACAGTCCGATCCGGTCCCTTGCCGGCTTGGAAGATTTCCTCGCTGGTTCAGGTCCTGAGCCACAAACCTGAGATCGCCGGTGGCCGCCCTACGTTCGGCGCCGCCACACCGCCAGATCATGAACCACGGCTGGAGTGCTAGAACCTGGGAAGGACGTTGAGATACCGAAACCGGTCCGCCTCGGCGATCATGTAGGGAAGGGTTTCGACCAGGACCGGCGTTCGACAAGCCAGTGCCGTCGGAACGGAGGAATTATGACGGACCCTGCAGACCGGATCGACTTCGCCAATCTCCCCGCGCCCGACGATGGCATTGTGGTGACGTTGTTCATCACCGTCCGCAAGGTCGCGCGGTCCCGGGACTTCTACTCGCGTGTCCTGGGCGGCACCGTCGTCCTGGACGAGAATCCGTGCATGGTCAAGCTGGCCAATTCGTGGATCATTATGAACCCCGGCGGGCCGCCCACTCCCGACAAGCCAGGTATCTCGGTGGTCGACTACCAGCCCGGCGACACGACCTCGATCTTCCTCAACCTGCGGGTCGCTGACATCCAGGCCCGCTACGAGGAGTGGAAGGCCAAGGGCGCAGAGTTCGTGACGCCACCGATCGACCGCGGTGCAGAGATCCGCTGCTACCTGCGGGACCCGGACGGATACCTCATCGAGGTCGGCCAGTCCACCGGACTGCTGCACGGCAAGCTCGCAGCAAAGCGCGCGGAAGACCTCCCGGGCTGAACTTGTCGCCGGTCGTCCCAGGCATGGTTGGCGGCGCCGCAGGCCAGCCACGGCCACTGATCCTCCGCCTCCGCGGAGGTATCCCGTTCGAAGGCCCGCAACGCGCGCCGGATCCGGGGCAATCCGGCGGAGTAGCCCTCGCTGTAGTCGATCCGGGCCTGCCCTTAGCTCGTCGAGAGGCCCGGACTCGGCTAACGCCGGCAACTTCAGGTGCGCGTAACTCGGTCCTGTGGGATCGATCGATTCGTATGCCCTATTGATGATCCGAGGACGGCGAGGAATTCTTCGTGATTTCCGCAACGGATCAGCGGTGACGCGGATTCAACCGCGAGGTCGGCAGCACGAGGATCGAGGGGACAGATTTCACCGACGAAGGAGCTCCGATGCGCCGCGACACTGATCTGGTCGACAACGTCTGCAACGAACTGTTCTGGGATCTCGAGGTCGACAACAATGCGATCGCGGTGTCGGCGGAAGCCCGCACGGTCACGCTGCGCGGCATCGTGGGGGGCCTGCGCGAGATGCGGCCGGGGGAGGAGTCGTGATGGGAGGAGGTTCAGCCATGCCTACCGACGCCCCGTCGGCGAAGCGAATCGCCCGGTTCATCGAGCCGTTCCGAGTGGCCCCTGGCTCGCACGTGACACTCGCTGAGGACTTCGATCCCGCGTTCAGGGCGGGGGTCGAGAAGAAGAAGGACGGCGCCGAACTGTTGAACGAGGGGATAGAGCTGCTCGCGGACTACCAGGCCCGACTAGCGGCTCAGGACACCACCGGCGTTGTCGTCATCCTTCAGGCGCTGGACGCGGCCGGCAAGGACGGGACGATCCGCCACGTGATGAGCGGGGTGAATCCCCAGGGCGTGAGAGTCGAGAGCTTCAAGGTTCCTTCGGCGACCGACCTGAACCACGACTTCCTGCGCCGGTACCAGGAGCGCCTGCCGTCCAGGGGCGAGATCGGCATCTTCAACCGCTCCCACTACGAGGAGGTGCTCGTCGTCCGGGTGCACCAGGAGAACCTCGTCCGCCAGAAGCTGCCGCTCGAGACGCGCGAGGACCACGTCTGGAAGCACAGGTACGAAGCGATCAACAACTGGGAGCGGTACCTCGTCGAGAACGGCTTCCAGGTCGTGAAGCTGTTCCTCAACCTCTCGAAGGAGGAGCAGCGCGTCCGCTTCCTGAGGCGCATCGACCTGCCAGAGCACAACTGGAAGTTCTCGGCGCACGATGTGCAGGAGCGCCGGTCCTGGGACGACTACCAGGAGGCGTTCTCGCAGATGCTGAGCCACACGAGCACCGAGTGGGCTCCCTGGCATGTGATCCCGGCGGACCGCAAGTGGTTTGCCCGAATTGCAGCCGCGGCGGTGATCGCCAATGCGCTCATCGAGGTCGACCCGCAGTACCCGACGCTCGACGAAGATGCGCTGCGAGACCTCCAGGCGACGAAGATCGAGCTCGAATCGGAGGCACCCCAGGGGGCGGCCCCAGATCCGTTCGAACAGCCTCGCGCAGAGCAGGAGGCGTGAGCAATGGCAGGCAGATTCGTCGCGGCCATCGACCACGGCACCACCAGCACGCGATGCTTGCTGTTCGGCGAGGATGGCACTGCCGTCGCAACCGCGCAGCGCGCGCAGACCATGCACTACCCCGGACCGGGCCTGGTCGAGCTCGACATGGCCGAGGTCTGGCAGCGAACCCAGGAGTGCATCCATGAGGCGCTCGCCACGGCGGGTGCCCAGCCGGCGGATATCGCCGGGATCGGCATCACGAACGAGCGCGAGTCCGTCGTACTGTGGGATCGCCGTACGGGACGCCCGGTAGCGAACTCGATCACCTGGCAGGACACTCGGACCGCGGCAGCCGCCGACGCGCTGGCGGCCGACGAGGGCATCAATCGGTTCCAGCAGCGCACCGGCCTGCCGATCTCGACATATTCCTCGGCTCTCAAGCTCCGCTGGCTGCTCGACCAGGACCCGGCCAGGCGGGAGGCGGCCGGCCGGGGCGACCTGTTGTTCGGCACACCCGACACCTGGCTGCTGTGGAACCTCACCGGTGGTCCCGATGGCGGCGTGCACGTGACCGAGCCGAGCAACGCCAGCCGAACGCTTCTGATGAACCTGCACACGATCGAGTGGGATCAGGAACTGCTGGACCTCATGGACATCCCGCGTGCGCTGCTCCCGGAGATCCGCTCCTCGAGCGAGGTCTACGGCACCGCGACGGGCGATCTGGCCGGCGTCCCCGTTGCCGGCGTACTCGGCGACCAGCAGGCATCGTTGCTGGGTCACACGTGTTTCGACCACGGTGACATGAAGAGCACCTACGGCACCGGAGCCTTCCTGCTTGCCAACCTCGGGACGGAGCCGGTGATGTCCGAGCATGGCTTGATCACGACGGTCGCCTGGAAGCTGGGCGACGCCGACGCGGTCTACGCGCTCGAGGGTTCGGTCTCGATGGCCGGCGCCCTCGTCCAGTGGCTCAGCGAGAATCTCGGAATCATCACCGACGCTTCCGAGGTCGAGACCCTCGCGCGATCCGTCGAGGACTCGGGCGGCGTGGTCTTCGTCCCCGCGTTCTCCGGCCTGTTCGCGCCGTACTGGCACGACGATGCGCGTGGGGTGATCGTGGGCCTGACACGGTTCGCCAACAAAGGACACATCGCACGTGCGGCGCTGGAAGCCACGGCGTACCAGACCTACGACCTGGTCGAAGCGATGCTCGCCGACACCGGCCTGGCGGAGCTCGGCGAACTCCGAGTGGATGGAGGCATGACCAAGAATGAGCTCCTGATGCAGTTTCAGGCCGACGTCCTAGGCTCCCACGTGGTCGCTCCGGCCGCGGCCGAGATCACCGCCACCGGCGCCGCCTACGCCGCGGGGCTTGCGACCGGGTTCTGGTCGGGGCTGGACGATCTGCGTGCGAACTACACCATCACGCACGGCTGGGAACCGCACATGAGTGCGGACGAACGGGCGCGCGGCGTCGCCGGCTGGCGCATCGGTGTTGAACGGACGCTGGGCCTGGCCGGAAAAACAGGCTGACGAAGTGCGGGTCGTCGAGGGCCAGTCCGGCGACGCGGTGGTCAGGCTGTCAACTGGTATGGCGCTTTGCCGGGTTCGACCATTACGACCGTGCGGGCTGCGGCGTGGGTCAATGCGCTGGTGAAGCTGCCGTCGGCGAACTGGGCCACCGGTCCGCGCGGGGACCGGCCGACCGCAATGGCGCGCGCGTCGATCTCGTCGGCGTGCTGAGCGAGGGCCCGACCTGCAGCGGCGTGGTCGCCGACGCTGGAGAGCACCTGACCGGTGGCGGCGATGCCCTGCGCGAACAGCCGGTCGAGGTGGCCCACGACCGCGGCGTGTGCCTGCTCGGCGTCCTCGGCGTCGATGGCCAGCTCCTCGACTACGGCGGTCTCGCGGACGTGGACAACCTCCAACGGGCTGCCGGTATCGCGGGCGATCATGGCGGCCGCGTCGACGATCTCGGCGGCGTTTTCGGTCGCGCCGACCGCGACGACGACAGGTTGGTAACCCGCCGACGGGGTGACGCCGACGCGTTCCAGGCTCGGGCGCACCGTCTCGCCCTCGACCATGCCCTTCTCTGCCGCGGCGACCAGCTTGTGGCCGGAGGCGAGAACGACGATGGCCAGGATGAAGGCGACGCCGCCGACGTAGAACGGGACGCTGAGGTTGGTGGCGTCGGCGAGCTTGCCCGCGACGAATGGGGCGAGGCCGCCGCCGATGAACCGGACGAAGCCGTACGCCGAGGAGGCGACCGGCCGCTCCACCGGCGAGACGAGCATGACTGCCTGGGTGGTCAAAGTGTTGTTGATGCCGATGAATGCGCCACTGACGATGACCGCGGTGATGACCGCCGTCGGAGTGTTCACGCCGACCGCGATGACGGCCATGACGATGCCGAGGCCGAGCAGGTTGACGTAGAGCACCGGCGCGGTGCCGAACCGCGCCTGCAGCCGCGGTGCGAAGAACACGCTGAAGGCGGCGACCAGCAGGCCCCAGCCGGTAAAGACGAGGCCGAGTTTGTGGGCGTTGAGTTCCATGGGGTACGGCGCGTAGCCGAGCATCGTGAAGAATCCCCAGTTGTAGAGCAGCGCCATGATGCCCATGGTCAGCAGGCCGCGGTGCCGCAATGCCTTGAGCGGTGCGGCCAACGATGTCTTGTGCTCGGGCTTCGGAAGGTCCGGGACGAACGCGACGGTCGCGACGAGGGCGATGAACATCAGCACCGCGACGCCGAAGAACGGCCAGCGCCAACTGATGCTGCCGAGTTCGCCGCCGAGCAGTGGCCCGACCGCGATGCCGAGACCCAGCGCGGTCTCGTACAGGATGATCGCCCCGGCGAAGCCCCCGCTGGCCGAGGCCACGATGACGGCGAGGCTGGTCGCGATGAACAGGGCGTTGCCCAGGCCCCAGCCGGCGCGGAAACCGACAATGCCGCCGATCGTGTTCGACGTGCCCGCGAGCGCGGCGAACACGACGATGAGGATCAGGCCGACGACCAGCGTGCGCTTGGCGCCGATGCGGCTTGATACCCAGCCGACTACCAGCATTGCGACCGCGGTCACGACCAGATAGCTGGTGAACAGCAGCGACACCTGGCTCGGCGTGGCGTGCAAGCTGCCGGCCAGTGCGGGCAGGATCGGATCGACGAGCCCGATGCCCATGAACGAGACGACACAGGCGAAGGCCACAGCCCAGACGGCGCGCGGCTGCTTGAACGGGCTCGGGGCCGGCCCGTGTGATGCGGTCATATGGAGGTTCTCCTGATGGTGGTGGTTGTCGATTCGCGTATTCAGTCGGACGGCCGGGCCGAGACGAGCCGGTCGAGTGCGGGTAGTGCGGCGGCGATAGCGGCCTGATCTTGCGGATCGAGGCGGTCGAGCATGCGCTGCAGGGCTTCGGCGCGCTCGGCACGCCGGCGCCTGACGAGGTCGAGGCCAGCGTCGGTCGCCTCCACCAGCACGGCGCGGCGGTCGTCACTGTTCGCGGTACGGCGGACCAGGCCCTCGCGTTCCATGCGGGTGACCAGCTGCGTCATCCCTGGCTGGGAGGCGCGCTGGGCGTGAGCCAGCTCCGTCAGCCCGAGGGGTCCGTCACGTCCGAGGCGATTCAGGGCGGACGAGGCTGCCGCGCTGAGATCGCCGGCGGTGGAGACCTGGCGGATGAACGTCACGAGGTGCTCGAGCACCACAACCAGCTCAGTGCCGGAGGCATTCGAATGCATACCTCCATTATGCATAACCTCCTTATGGATACTGAGTGGCGACCTGCAAGAGAGACGCAAGTCACTCCCGGGTCGTACGCCTGGGTCGATGCTGCGAGCACACGCGTAGCCGGCGTAGTTCTCGCCGTTCAACGGATCGTCGCGGCTAAGGCGGGGTGTCGGCGCGAGCGCACGGAAGCGCCCGGTGACCGGCACCCCGCCACATCCGTGGGTTTGGGGCCGGCGGTTTGTCCGCCGCACGGATCTCTGGCAAGCCCGGCGTTGCCGCGTTCGAGGGCTAACCACAGGTTCTGATTCGTGGCAGTGCAAGTTGTAGTGCGGTATCAGATCCGACCCGGGAGTGAGTCCAGCAGCCGGCCCGCGTCCGCCTCGGTCAGGCCACTGATCGTGAGCTCGGGAAGGCCGGCGAAGTCGAGTTCATCGCTTGGGTTCCGTATCGCGACGACCAGAACGATCCGCTCGGCCAACAGCCGACGAGCAACGAACGCAACCGTCTGGGCGGAGACGCGATCGAGCCATTGCGCGTCGTCGACAAGGCAGACCAGCGGTTGCTGCTCGGCGCGGTCGGCCAATAGGTCCAGCACCGCGAGTCCGACCAGGAAGCGATCCGGCGCCTGCCCGGCAGTCAAGCCGAAGGCCGTACCGAAGGCGATGCGTCGCGGATCGGGCAGGCGGTCAAGCCGATCCGCGAACGGACCGCAGAGCTGATGCAGTCCGGCGTAGGGGAGCTCCATCTCGGCCTCGACGCCGGCAACCCGTGCGACACGGCAACCGGCCGCGTTCGCCTCCATATAGTCGAGCAATGCGGTCTTGCCGATCCCGGCGTCGCCTCGCACCACGAGCACCTGACTCCGCCCCGCCCGTGCGCCCGCGACAAGATCGTCGAGGATCGCGCACTCGCTGCGTCTGCCGTACAGCGCGGCGATGCCATCGCGCTGGCGACGCATCGGGCCTCCCGGGAGAGAGCCGTAGGGCGAACCGCGAAACGGTCCTATCGATGGAGTTCGGACCTGCTGCGCTTCGAGAGCACCGCAACTGGACCAAGCGCGTCAGCGGGCCAGGGAGCCGTGCCATCGCTGCAGGCCGACCCAGGTCCGAGGACATGCCGTTTCGACGAATGTACCAATGGACCCGTGCGCGCAGCCCGGCGCACCCGTCACGCTGGCGCCTCCCGACGGCGTGCCAGCCTCGAAGCGTGCCGAGCCCGAACCTACTGAGTCGGGCGACCGCCTGGCCGCACCTGGCTAGCCGGCTCTTCAGCCGCTTGCTTGCCCTAGGACAACACACGTCACGGCAGGTGGCGGTTGATCCGGCGCAACGCTGGGCCAACGATGGAAGGTGCCACCCGCCGGTCTAGAGGCGCGGCTCGCTCACCAGTACTGCGAGCTGCAGCGCGGACTCGAGGTCGTTCCGAATGTGGATCGGATGCCCGAGCACGGCGAAGTGTGCGAGTTTCGAGCGTGTTGTCACTCTCCGGAGGGCCACACTGGTGACCAACGAGCGGGACCATTTGCTGAGGCGAAGGGCGCAGGCCAGTCACCATGGAGATCGGGGTCGGAAGGCTCGCTGTCGTGTCCGGCATGGGCCTCTTCGACCTGGAGGACCTCGCGCGCTTGGCAGTGCCGAGCATCGACAGCGACGAGGCTGAGGCCATCGAACTTCGTCAACGAGTCGCTGCCTCCGATGTCGGCCCGCACACACTGGATCGCCTGGAGTCGGCAGTCGACGAACTGGCGATCGCCTACCCATCGACTCCGCCCGACCTCCTTCTGCTCGGCGTGCGCCGCCACCTCACCTATGTCGGGAAGCTTCTCGATGCGCGCAAGACCCTCGCCGAACACCGCCGCCTGGTAGTAGTGGGGAGCTGGCTCTCCCTCCTGGCCGCCACATGCTCGATCGACCTCGCACAGCGTCCGGCAGCAGCCGCAAGGCTCCGTACGGCGGCCCAACTTGCCGACCACGGCGAACACCCGGAACTGTCAGCCTGGTGTCTCGAAACAGAGGCGTGGCAGGCCGTCACTGACGGCGATTACCGCCGCGCCCTCAAACTCAGCCAGGGCGCCCAAGCGGTCGCCCCACACGACAGTTCGGCATACATCCAAGCCACCGCTCAAGAGGGCCGAGCCCATGCCCGCCTAGGTCACACCCGTGAGACCCTGAAGGTCCTCGGTCGCGTAGAACACCTAGTCGCGCCGCTCACGGTGCCGGATCGGCCAGAGCACCACTACCGCTACGACCCCCAGAAGTCGAACGCGTATGTCGCCACAACGCTTTCGTGGCTTGGCGACCCTGGCGCGGAATCGATCGCCCGGCAGGTGCTCACTCAGCTTGAGAACCCGACGACCGGAACCTCGCGTCCGCGCCGCGCGGCCACCGCGCGCCTGGACCTTTCTCTCGCTCTCATCGCCAGCAGTAGACCCGATGAAGCGAGCGGCGTAACCATGCAAGCCCTCACCTCAGGCCGCCTCGTTCCCTCCAACTTCTGGCGCGCAAAAGAAGTCATCAAGGCCGTCAACGCTTGCGGAGTACCCGAGGCTGCCGAACTCCGCGACGCCTACGAATCGCTCGAGGCCTGACCGCTAGAAGCCGCTCGGTCGGCGTCTGTATCTCGCTGATTCGCGCTAGGACGCGATCGGTCGGCACTGCCTTGGGGCCGTCGCAATCGCTGAACGCCTTATGTACAAGAAGTGTCACGGATCTGATGCCGTCTCTGCGGCGGGTGAGTCTCGCCGGCTGTGGGCTCGGTAGGTTGACATTGCCTGAATAGCTCAGTGAATATTGAGGCAATGAACATTGAGCAAGCTTCCCTGGCCGAGCGGGCGCAGATTCATGCGGCGCTCGGTGATCCGGCGCGGTTGGCGATTGTGGACACCCTGGTTGCGGGGGATGCCTCGCCCGGTGAGCTGGGTGCGGTGCTGGGCATGCCGACCAATCTCATCGCCCATCACTTGAAGGTGCTCGAGGACGCGGGCCTGGTCGCACGCTCCCGGTCCGAGGGCGATCGCCGCCGCACGTATGTGCGGCTGGTGACCGAGGTACTGGAGTCCGTGATGACGCCGTCGCTGACCGCGGTGCCACGGGTGGTGTTCGTCTGTACGCAGAACTCGGCGCGCTCGCAGTTGGCCGCCTCGATCTGGTCGCGACGCAGTCACATCCCCGCTCTGTCGGCCGGCACCCAGCCCGCGGCCAAGCCACACCCGCGGGCAGTACGAGTGGCCCGCAAGCACGGATTGGACCCCGCTGCCTGGCGCACCGCTCACGTCGGCGACGTGGTGGAACGCGACGACCTGGTCATAGCGGTGTGCGACATCGCCTATGAGCACCTCCCGGCCGGCGCGCGGCCGCGGCTGCACTGGTCGGTGCCGGATCCGGCGGCTGTCGATACCGACGTGGCGTTCGAGGCCGCCTATGACGAGATCGCCGACCGGATCGACCGGCTGGCGCCCGTACTTTCGCCTACCGAGGCGACCGAGACTCCCAGGAGCCGACCATGACCGAAGTCGCCGGGCATCACCGAGAAGACCTGTCCATCGACCAGCAACTCGCTTTGCGTACCGCGTCCCGAAAGCTCGGCGAGGAGTTCGCCAGCATCTACGGCACCGAGACGATCGAACGGTTCCTGCACTCCAGTTACGACCAGTTCGCCACCGGCAGCACCGTGCCCAACTTCCTTCCCCTGCTGGCCGAACGGTTCGCCCGCCAACGCCTCACCGCGCTCGCCAGGGTTGAAGGCCACGGCGACGACAGCCGCCCGGTCGTACTGTTCCTGTGCGTGCACAACGCCGGCCGCAGCCAGATGGCACTCGGGTTTTTCGAACACCTCGCCGGCGACGCCGCGATCGCCTGGTCGGGCGGCTCCGAGCCGGGTGTGGAGATCAACCCGTCCGCGGTCGCCGCGATGGCCGAACGCGGCATCGACATCTCGACCGAATACCCGAAGCCGTGGACCGACGAGGTGGTCCGGGCCGCGGATGTCGTCGTGACGATGGGTTGCGGCGACGCCTGCCCGATCTTTCCCGGCAAGCGGTACGAGAACTGGATCCTCGACGACCCCGCCGGCCAGGACGTCGAGCAGGTCCGGCCGGTGCGCGACGAGATCGAGCGCCGCGTCCGCGTACTCCTCGACGAGCTGTCCGTTCCCGCTGCCCACCTGGGCCGCGGATGAGCAGCGCCGCGCCGCTGTGGCGGCGAGTGGTTGCCGAGGCCGTCGGAACAGGTCTGCTGGTCACCGTCGTGGTCGGCTCAGGAATCGCGGCGTCGGCCCTGTCGCCCGGCGATGTGGGATTGCAGCTGCTGGAGAACGCGTTCGCGACCGCGCTCGGGCTCGCAGTACTGATCCTCATGCTCGGACCTGTGTCGGGCGCACATTTCAACCCAGTCGTCTCAGCTGTCGACTGGTGGCTAGGGCAACGGACCGGTACTGGGCTGACGCCGCGCGACCTGGCGGCGTACATCCCGGCCCAGATCGTCGGTGCTATAGCGGGAGCCGTGCTCGCCAACCTGATGTACGCCAAGGCGGCCGTGTCGTGGTCGACCACCGACCGCAGTTCCGGCCATCTGTGGCTGGGTGAGGTGGTCGCGACCGCAGGACTCGTGCTCTTGATCTTCGCGCTGGCCTGGTCCGGTCGTGCCGCGTTCGCACCTGTTGCAGTCGGTGCCTATATCGGATCGGCGTACTGGTTCACCTCGTCGACCTCGTTCGCCAACCCGGCCGTGAGCATCGGGCGTGCCTTCAGCGACACCTTCGCCGGCATCGCACCCGGATCCCTGCCTGGGTTCATTGTTGCGCAGCTTTTCGGTGCCATCGTCGGCGTCGGTCTCCTGGCTGTCCTGTACCCCGAAGCCGGGCAGGCCGCCGACGAGATCGTCACCCCACATGCCGACACCACAACCTCTGGAGTAGCCACGTGAGTAAGCCCATCGTCCTCTTCGTCTGCGTCCACAACGCCGGCCGCTCCCAGATGGCTGCCGGCTGGTTGCGGCACCTGGCAGGCGACACCGTTGAGGTTCGCTCCGCCGGATCCGAACCCCGCGACCAGATCAACCCAACCGCGGTCGAGGCGATGCGCGAAGTCGGTATCGACATCACCGGCGCCATTCCGCAGCTCCTCGAGACCGAAGCGGTCCGCACCAGCGACGTCATCGTCACCATGGGCTGCGGCGACGCCTGCCCGATCTTCCCCGGCAAACGCTACGAGGACTGGGAACTCACCGACCCCGCCGGCCAGCCGATCGAGGTCGTCCGCCAGGTCCGCGACGACATCCGCGGCCGCGTCGAGAAACTCGTCGGCGAACTCCAAGCCGCCTGAACCCACGCGACCCGACTCCGAAGGGAAACCGCGATGCGGCTGGTGATCATCGGCGGCAGCGACGCCGGCATCACCGCGGGCCTGCGCGCCCGCCAGCTCGATCCCACCACCGACGTGCACCTCTTGGTGGCCGACCACTATCCGAACTTCTCGATCTGCGGCATCCCGTACTACGTGTCCGGCGAAGTGCCCGACTGGCGCTCGCTGGCTCACCGAACCAGGAACGACCTGGAAAAGGCGGGTCTGCAGCTGCACCTGGATGAACGTGCCGTCGGCATTGATGTCGACGCCCGTACGGTGTCCACAGTGTCTGCTGCGGGAGAGGCTCGAGCGATCGGCTACGACCGGCTGATCATCGCTACTGGAGCAGTGCCCAACAAGCCGCCGATCGCCGGGCTCGACCAACTCGGTGCAGGCGACGGCGTACATCTGCTCCACACCATGGGCGACACGTTTGCAGTGACCAAGACGCTTGAAGAGGGCGCCCGCTCCGCAGCGATCGTCGGTGCCGGGTACATCGGCCTCGAGATGGCCGAAGCACTACGCAATCGCGGCCTCGACGTCACCGTCGTCGAGCAACTCGGCCAGGTCCTGCCGCGCACCCTGGATCCACAGCTCGCGACCCTCATCGAGACAGAACTCGTACGAAACGGCGTCTCCGTCTTCTGCGACACAGCAGTCACCAGCATCGAGACGTCCGATGCAGGACTGGAGGTCAACCTCAGCCGCGGCGGCCAACCGGGCTCACTCGCGGCCGACTTGGTCCTGGTCGTCACCGGCGTACGTCCGGACACTCGGCTGGCTGTCGACGCCGGCGCCAAGACCGGCTTCGGCGGAGCGCTCGCCGTCGATACGGGAATGCGTACCAACCTTCCTGACGTGTACGCCGCCGGCGACTGCGTCCACACCCACCACAGACTCCTCGACTACCCCACCTACGTCCCTCTCGGCAGCACCGCCCACAAACAGGGCCGGGTCGCGGGGGAGAGCGCGGTCGGCGGCAGTACGACGTACGCGGGGTCGCTGGGAACCCAGGTCGTGCGGATCTTCGACCTGGTCGCTGCAGCGACCGGACTCCGCGACCGCGAGGCCGCAGCCGCCGGCTACCATCCGGCTACGGTCGTGTCAGCGTCCTACGACCACAAGATCTACTACCCAGGCGCCACGCCGATCGCACTCCATGTCACCGGTGACACAGTCACCGGCAGATTGCTCGGAGCCCAGCTCGTCGGCCACTCATCGGCACAGATTGCAAAACGCGTCGACATCCTCGCCACAGCGATCCACTACGGAGGTTCAGTCGACGACATCGGCATCCTCGACCTGTCCTACACCCCACCGCTTGGCTCGCCTTACGACGCCGTTCAGATCGCTGCCCACGCTTGGCAGGACAACCAGGTCAGGTGATGGGGGCGATCAGCTCTCGGGCGCGGGAACCCTCGCCACCCCGTACTCATCGCCCGCGCTTCCGCACCGCTCAGCGGCGCAGTACTCGCCGGCACTGCCGGCTACACCACGGTCATCCTGCTGGGTTTGCTGCAGCATGCATCAACGCGGACCTTTCCTCGCGCTGACCCGGCGACTGCCGGCGCCATCGTCACCTCCCGTCGCGAATGCAAGACAGTCTTCTACCAGCCGACCGCGACGACAGTGCCGCGGCCGTCGCCGACCTCCAGAACTGCTGTTGACTTAGCCGTCCAGCGTGAGTTGGCGGCGGTGGAACTCGAAGTGTTGCGTCGGGAAGCGGTAGACGTCGGCAAGGGTCATGTAGTCCTTGAAGAACGGATCCCACCGAGTCGGGTAGTGCATCCCGCGCGCCAGGTCGACATCGGTCTCGGCGTCCAGTCGGCGATGGAGCTTGTCGATGACGTGATCGAACATCAGCACCATGCGCGCGGAGCTCAATGTGTTCCCGCCGAGATAGGAGCCGAGGAAGTTGACCGCGTCGAAAGGTCTCGTGCCCGCATTCAGCAGCCGTGCGTAGGCATGGCTGGCACCTCGGGGTAGCCGTCCGAAGATCCGGACGAGCATTAACAGGGCCCTGAGGATCAGGTAGCCGAGCAGCATGTGAAACAGCAGCTGCCGATTGTTCCACCGCGTGCCGTTCGACGGTCTGCGGAACTGTTCCTCGTCGGCTTGCTCCACGAGCTGACGGAAGGTCAGTCGGGTCTGTTCCAGGTCTTCGTGGATCGGGCTCTTGTCCATGTGATCCCGGCTCGTCAGGGTCCAAGGTACGGAAGCCTCCAAGAGACAACTTCGCCCGCATGCAGCGCCATGGTGCGCCCGTGGTCGAGACGCGCGAACGCCATCCCGAAGAGGCTGGTCATGAGGGCAGCGTAGGGCACATTTCCAGCTCCGTCACAGCTCCAGACGTCGGCAAACGACGATCGCGGTCGAGCAGCGTTGAAGACAAACGCGCAGGTCAGAGGCGGGTTCGAGCTCCTCGGAGGAACTGCTGACGAGGCTCGAAAGAGATCTACACCATCTTCGAAGGCACCTCCGAAATCCAGCGCCTGGTCATCTCCCGCGCGATCTCCGGCATGCGAAAGGATGCCTGTGCCTCCGTCTGATTCGTCGGGTCGTCGATGAGCTTGCCGTTCTTGAATACCGCGCCGGCACGGACCAGCGCGACGAGGTGGGGTGCGTTGACGGCCCGCCACCGGGTCTGTGCTGATTCGATGAGCTTGAACGCCATCGCGACACCGGCGGCGCGGGAGCCGGAGCCCTTGGTGGCTCGCTGGCGAAGCCTGAGCTGGCGAGGAAGTTCCACGACAACGCCGTGGGGTCCCTCCGGGAGGAGCCGAGATCGGGGCCCGAACGCTCGCCCTTCCTCGACGCTCAGAGCGTCGAGGATCTCACCGCGCTGCTGACCTCGGCGGGGGAGCGCTGAGGTCGAGACAGTTACCGCTCCCGGACTGCGTAGGTCAGGTGCGTCGCCCTCGGGGAGGGCTCCGCGCGGACCGGCTCCAGGGCCACGCGGCCCGCGTCGACGCCCTCGAACAGGCGGATTCCGGAGCCGAACAGCACGGGCGACAGCGCGATCGAGAACTCGTCGACCAGGCCGGCGTTCACGTACTCCAGGATCGTCGCGCCGCCGCCCGCGATGCGGACGGCGCGGTCGCCGGCGGCCTCGCGGGCCTGGTCGAGAGCGGCCTCGATGCCGTCGTTGACGAACTGGAAAGTCGTCCCGCCCGGCCGCTCCCAGGGGTCACGCTTCTCGTGCGTCACGACGAACACCGGCGTGTGGAACGGCGCCTCCTCCGGCCACATCTGCTCGCCGGCGTCGAACAGGCGCTTGCCCATCACGCTCGCGCCGGTGCGCTCGAACGTCTCCCGCGCGATGTCGTTGTCGCGTCCTTCCTCGCCGCCCTCGCCCAGCTTGAGGTTCTCCCGGAAGAACCGCTGCGGGAAGATCCACGCCTGCAGTTCCATCCACTGCTGCCCCATCAAGTCCCCGAGCGACTCGGGCGCGATGAACCCGTCCAGCGACATCGACACACTGAAGAACACCTTCCCGGCCATCAGCCCTCCACTCCCTTCCGAACGATCTCGGTGACGTAGGCAGCCAGGTTGCTCAGGGTCTGCCGGCCGCCCTCGATCGCGTGGTACTTCTCGACCGCCTCGTCGCGCAGCTCCTTGGTGGGGAACACCGTGCGCATCTCGATCCGGGTCGCCGCGCCGTCGGGCGCGAACGTGAGGACCGACTCGAAGGCGTTCGGGTCGACGCGGGACTCACCGTGCAGCAGCGCGATCGCCTCCGGCGGGACGATCTCGGTCCAGGTGATCCACTCCTGGTAGTCGGTCCCGTCCGGTCCGTGCAGCACGAAGTCCCACTCCCCGCCGACGCGGAACTCGAAGGACCGCGTGGTGGTGGTGAACCCCTCCGGTCCCCACCACCGCGACAGGTGCCGCACCTCGGTGAAGGCCTCGAACACCAGCTCCCGTGGGGCATTGATGACCCGGGAGATCACGATCTCGCGGTCGGCCGTCGCCGGCTCCGCCCACGTTTCTTGCCCTGCTCCTGCCATCGGTCATTCCTCCTGCCGTGTCTGCTTCAGGTCCTGCACGTAGGTGTCCAGCCGGTCGAAGCTCTCGTTCCAGTAGCGCTCGAACCCCCCGGTCCACTCGTGGACCGGTCGCAGCCCGCGGGCGTCAAGGCCGTACAGGCGCTGCTTGCCTGCCTTGCGGTCCCGCACCAGCCCCACCTCCCGGAGCACCCGCAGGTGCTTGGACGCCCCCGGCTGGCTCATCCCCAGCTCCTGGGCCAACTCGGTCACCGGCCGCTCACCCGCCCGGAGCAGCACCAGGATCTCCCGGCGCTGCGGCTCGGCGATCGCGTTGAAGACGTCCGACGTCGTCGCTGCTCGTGCCATGGTCACCATCATATGCCCATATCGGCATGCGTCAAGTCGAGATGAATCAGGTGGGTCTTGTCAGATGACGATCGTGACCCTTGTCAGCGGCTGCGGAAACGCGTATCCCGGAGACGGCACGCTCGCCGTTCACCGCTCATCGCGTAGCGACTTCCGGGCGAAGTCGACGGCCTCGGTGAGGAGGGTGCGCCAGAGGTCCGGATCGACCGTCGGGATCGAGATCCACTCGCGGAAAACCTTGCCGGCGGGCGCGAACGGGTCACCGTGGCCACTGTCGACCAGCTCGGCAACCCGCTCGCGAGGCAGCTTCACGACGAGAGAGCCCGCCTTGTCGTCGTAGGACGCGAGGAATCGCCCGGCCAGCCGCACGCACGGGTACCCCATCATCGTTGCCCGGCCGATTGCGGGGTCGTAGAGCAGGTCGTCGGTGAGTTCCTCGTAGAGGTCGCGAGCGTCGTCCCCGTCGGATGGTTCCGACGGGGACGTGCCCTTCCCGTTTCCTGCCATCAGGCCGCCGGTGGACTGAAGACGCCGAACTTGTTGCCCGCGGGGTCGCGCAAGTAGGCGAACGTCGGCGCGCCCGGGCCGGGGTCGAGGTGCTTGCTCACCACCGAGCCGCCGAGCTGCTCGGCGTCGGCACAGGTGGCCTCGACGTCGGCGACCAGGATGTAGAACACGGCGTGGCCGGGTGCCTCGCCGCGGGTGCCGAAGATGCCGCCCATTGGGCCGTCGGCACCGGAGGCCTTGATGTTGCGGTAGTCCATGCCGCCTGACGCAGCGGGGCCGTCGGCCGCGAAGCTCCAGTCGAAGAGGCTGCCATAGAACTTCTCGGCGCCGCCTGGGTCGCTGGTGGCGACCTCGAACCAGGCCAGCGTTCCGGGAGTGGGGTTGCTCATGGGTATCTCCTTCTGCTTCGGATCACCCGCCGGAGCGGCGGGTCACACCCACTGTCTCGGCCACTCGCGACAGCCCTATGTCGGTGTATGGCAGAAGATCTTCGGGATGCAACGCCGACGCCGGCAGTTTCGTCTCGTGGCCGTCGACGAGCAGCTCCGGTACTGCGCGCGGCGGGCGCGGCAGCGATGGCGCCCTCTCGGCACGGCTGATGCGGTCCATGCGGAACACCCGGTCGTCGCGCCGCAGATGGCACCAGGCCGTCAGGTACGAGCCATTGGGCCCGACCACGACGTGCTGAGGCTCGACCTCGCGCTCCGTCTCGACCCCGCCGACGTCGATGTAGCGGATGCGCAGCACGTTGTTGTCGCGCACGGCGCGCCAGATCGTCTCGGCGACCTCGGCGTCGGGGTCGGGCACCGGGTGAACCAGCAGCCGCACCTTCTCGGCAGTACTGCGCGCCTCCGCGAGCGCCCGCTCCGGCATCGCCGCCACGATCTTCTGCAGCGCCCTGCGAGCGTCCTCCTTGAAGAGCACGTGTTCGCTGCGGCTCAGCGCCACGGCGACGGCCGCCGCCTCGCGGGGAGTGAAGTTCAGCGGCGGCAGGCTCATCGAGCGATCCAGTGTGTACCCGCCCCCTCTTCCCGCCTTGGTCGCGAGCGGAACGCCGGCCTGCCCGAGCGCACTCAGGTCGCGCTCGATGGTGCGGAGACTTACCTCGAAGTGCCCGGCCAGCTGCCGCGCCGTACGACCGCGCAGCCCTGCCGCCCGCAGCTCCTCGACCAGGGCGTACAACCGGTCGATGCGGTTCATCCTCGCAGCGTAGATGCGAGCGGGGACATTCCTGAGATTCTTGAAGCCCCCCGCCTGAAGCTCAACGCCCGAATGGTTAGTCGAACCCTACGAACTCGAGATGAACTGGTCGTGTCGCCGGTGTAGCAGTTGCGGGGTCGGGAACGCGCTGAAACGCCGTCGGGCTCTCATGCGATGGGCTTGCCGCGGGTCGGTCTGACTCAATCAGACGTCGACGCTGGCTGCTCGACGTTGGTAGTCGCGGTCCAACTGGCGAGAAGGTTCAGGGCGTCTTGTGACGGGGATCCGGGCTCGGCGGTGTAGGTGAGAAGGCTCTGGCTGGGGTCGGATGCCAGCGGGAAGGACTCGAACGGTAGGTCAAGGTCTCCCACTACCGGGTGGTGAAGGAGCTTGATGCCGGTGGTGTGGATCCGGACGTTGTGCGCGGCCCATCGGCCCCGGAAGTCATCGCTGCGGGTGGACAGTTCACCGATCAGGTCGGACAGTTGTCGGTCGTACGGGTCGCGTCCGACCTCGGCGCGCAGCAGGGCGACGGTGTCGTTGGCGACTGTGTCCCAGTCCCGGAAGAACTCGCCGGCGTGCGGATCGAGGAAGACGAACCGGGCGTTGTTCGGCGGCCTGACCGGATCGGCGTAGATCGGCGCGAACAACGCGTAGCCGAGCGCGTTGGCGGTCAGCACGTCGAGTCGTCCGTTGAGCACGAATGCAGGCGTGCCGCTCATCGAGTCCAGCACACGCTGCACCGTGGGCCGGACGCGCTGCCGGGTCAGTCGGCGGCGCGGCGGGCGGCGGCTCGTACCGGCGGCGCGGAGCAGGTCGAGCAGGTGGGTCCGCTCAGCCTCGTCGAGCTGCAGCGCGTGGGCGATGCCGCCGATGACGCCTTCGGACATACCGGTGGCGTTGCCGCGCTCGAGCCGGGTGTAGTACTCGGTCGAGATACCTGCCAGGAGGGCGACCTCCTCGCGGCGCAGACCAGAGACCCGACGGCGGGCTCCGCCGTAGATGGGCAGTCCGGCTTGCTCGGGGCTGATCCGGGCACGGCGGGTGGTGAGGAACTCCCGGATGTCCGTGCGGACGTCGTCACGAATCTCGCCACAGGTGTCGCGATCGTCGTTCCTGCCTGCCATGTCGTCCACTCTACGAGCGCTTCTCCGGGTTTGGGGGTCCCTCTCAGTGCCCCTTTGACAGGGTCTCCCGCGCGCTCGCGGCCACTGGTTCTGTGGAGAGTGTGACCGCGTTGTCGTACACATCAACCAGAAGGACGTGCAGTCGTATGACTGACAAGAAGGTTTGGTTCATCACCGGCGCCGGCCGCGGCATGGGCGTCGACATCGCCAAGGCCGCCCTGGCCGCCGGGGACGCTGTCGTGGCGACGGGGCGCAACACCGAGCGAGTCAGCTCTGCGATCGGTGACCACGACGACCTCCAAGTCGTCAGCCTCGATGTCACGGACGCTGCCACCGCAGAGGCAGCCGTCCAAATTGCCGTCGACCGGTTCGGCCGGATCGACGTGCTGGTGAACAACGCGGGCAACTTCTACGCCGGGTTCTTCGAGGAGATCAGCCCCGAGGACTTCCGGGCGCAGATCGAGACCACCCTGTTCGGCCCGATCAACGTCACCCGTGCGGTCCTTCCCGTACTGCGTGCCCAGCGCTCCGGGCTCGTCGTCACGATCTCGTCGACGGCCGGTCTGACGGGCGGAGAATTCCTGACCGCCTACGCCGCGTCGAAGTTCGGTCTGGAGGGCTGGATGGAGTCGCTGACGCCGGAGGTCGCAGCGTTCGGGATCCGCACGATGCTCGTCGAGCCTGGCTTCTTCCGCACTGAGCTGCTGACTCCGGAGTCGACCAGCTACGCCGACGCCTCGATCGACGACTACGCCGAGCGCACCAAGCGGACGGTGGAGGCCTGGAACAGCATGAACGGTCAGCAGGGCGGCGACCCGACCAAGCTCGCCGATGCACTGACCAGCCTCGTGAGGCTCGATCAGCCGCCGCTGCGCTTCGCGGCCGGCGCGGACGCAGTGGCAACGTTCCAACACAAAGCCCAGCAACTCCGCGACCAGGCCGACGCGCACCGCGAACTGTCCAGCAACCTGGCGTACGAGGACTGAGGGCACCCATCGACCCCGCCCGGCCCGGGAGCTTCTGCCTGGAGCCATCTCTCGTGGCGGTTGCGCCGCGCCGTGGTCAGGCGGGGAGGGTGAGGTTCCAGTGGCGGAGTGACGCGAGGCCGGTCAGGGTGAGGGCGGCGACGACTGCGAGCAGGGTGAGGACTTGGTCGGATCCAGCGCGAACCGATCGAGGAGATCAGCTCGACGCGAACGGTCCAGGCCGCCGCGCAGTGAACCCAGGAGATCGATGACCTCACCACCGGTCAGGTTGGGCCAGAGATTCACCTCTCCCGGTACGTAGGCCAGGCGGTGGTGCAGGCTGACGGTGTCCCGCCACGGGTCTGCGCCCAGTACGGCGACTTGTCCGGCATCGCGCCGCAACAGCCCCAACAGGATCCGGATCGTGGTGGTCTTACCCGCACCGTTGGGCCCCAGGAAGCCGTGGACCTCCCCGGTCGAGACGGCCAGGTCGAGATGGTCGAGTGCCCTGGTCGGGCCGAAGTTCTTCACCAGCCCGGACGCCGAAATTACCACCGTCATGTTCCTCACCTCGTCAAGCTCCCGCTCGAACCAATGCGGTTGTCCTCTTCGGCCTTCCAGTTCGACTCTCCGCCGGTAAGTCGGTCCGGCAGGGGAGAAGGTCCCTACTTCCAGAGCGCCCCGACGAAAGTTCGAGCGACGGGGTCAGGACTTCCGGCCCTGTGCCGCGCGTCCCGGTCGTCGCAGGCTGGAGGTACAGGGGAGCTCACAGGCTCGCCGGGATCGGACATCAGAAGGTGGCCCAGGCCACGAGATCCACGGTCATCAGGACCGGTCACCGTTCCCGGCGAGCCGAAGGGTTGCCCCTCGAATTCTTCGGCCGGATCTCCCGGGTTGCGGCCGAAGCGGATGACCACCCACCCTGCTCGCCGTCTCGCAGAGGCTTGTGCGCAGGTCCTAGTCGCGCAACTGGTCGAGGAACAACCGCTGGTCAGGCGTGGCTGGAGGGGGTGTGACGCTCGGCAGCGTTGGCGGGCGGGGGAGGGGGATTCCAGTGCACGGTGAGGGAGTCGCGGTGGCCGATCTGCTCGATGCGGCCGGCGAGTCGGCGTTGAAGTTGCGCCAACTGGTCCTCGGCCGAGGATTCCGCCTGGAGGCGGAGCCCGGCCGGAGTTGCGGACAGGACGCAGGTCGCGTCGCCCAAGTCGAGGAACAAGCTGCCGTCCGTCCGCGTGTCGGCCTGGATCCCAGCTGGTCCGTGGCCGAGATGCCTGCTGAGCTGACTGAGATAGCGATCGGCCCGATCGGTGCTGACGAATCCCTCGGCGGTGGGCATCTGCTGACTCCTTCGCTAGGCGTGGGGTGACCGGCGTGACGATGTCGGAGGTCGCAATGCGCATTGGGCTCAGGCGGGCGACCCTTTAAAAGTACTTCCCCGACGTCGAGACGATCCTGCTTGCCTGGCATGAGCGCCAGGTCGGCAACCATCTGTACCGACTGCCGTCGCTCAGAGATCAGACGGGCCGAGGATGTCGCTGCCGGACGGGTGCGGAACGACGTACCGCCGAAGGAGTTGGCGGCGTACTGCGTCCATGCGCCCGCGGCCGGCGTCGCACCGTCGAAGGCGGCGGTACGGCGTCTGGTCGCCGTCACGCTGGCTGGGTTGCGAAGCCAGGTCCCCGAGCAAGGAGAGTCGGAGGCTTGCACCGGCTCCGCCACAGCTCCGTGAGACGACGGTACGCGACGATCACGGTCGAGCAACACGGACCGACAAGCTCGCAGGTCTGAGGCCAATTCAGCCCTGCGGGCACAAACCGCCCACAAGGCGGGCAGAGATCTACACCATCTCCGAAGGCACCTCAGAAATCCAGCGTCTGGTGATCTCGCGCGATCTCAGGATGCGCATCCGCTGACATATATCCGCAGGTCATTCCTGAAGGAGCGGGGTCGGTCAAGAGGTGCTTGTGACCGTTGTTCTGCTTCTTCGCTGGGTTCGGCGCACGATCTGGATTGCGGAGAAGGGTTGTGCGGTTGGGCTCCGATTGCTGAGTCGGGGTGTTGGGCGTAGCGCTCGTCATGGCCGGTGTCACCGGCGGTCGCAGTCCCCCGGGGTGTGGGGCTGCTGTCATTCCTTCACCGCGGCAAGCGGGCGGCATGATGGGGTTCGCGACGTGCCGGTCGGTCGGGATCAATCAGAGGAGCGACCACGCCACCCACGGGTGGGGGTCTTGACCTGCACGATCCGCGGCGACCGGTCCGCGGCGACCACGGTTCATGCCGCGGTCGCGGGTTGGTGGATGGTGTTGTCCGGGGCTCGGTTCAGGGCTGGGTCCAGGGCGCGCACGTGGTGGTCGCGCAGCGCGTAGTAGACGTACTCGAGTTGGCGGCGGCCGGCGGCGACGACGCCGATGTTGTGGCCGCGGCGGGCAGCGACCCGGTCGCGGAACCGCCCCACCGTGGTGGTCGCGGGCAGGATCTGCACCGACTCGACCACCGCCCACCGGACCAGCCGGGACCCTTGCTTGGTGATCCGGCCCCGGTGCACGTGGGTGTCGGACTCGTGGTGGGTGGGTGTCAGCCCGGCCCAGCAGGTCAGCTGCTCGGCCCGGGTGAACCGGGTGATGTCGCCGATCTCGGCGACCAGCACCGCGGCCAGGGTCGGGCCGATCCCGGGGATCTGTTGCACCGCGACATAGCCCGGATCGCCGGCCACCCGGCCCCGCACCTTACGCGTCCGCTCATACGATGAGAAGCCGGGATATCTGAACCGGTGCACAGGACGGTTGTCGACAGTCAGTTCACAAGTACTGGCGTCGCGATCCTCTCGGATCCAGCTAGCCGTCGCCCCAAGCATCCAGACGGCGCAACCTCCGGCTGTCGCCTGCTGCTGCTGGCCAGATTCAGCCACCTCGGTATTCGGTCAGTAGCGGTCCGCTACCCGTAGGCCGCTCAACCAGGCGCCCGCCGAGCACGATTTCGATTGTGTTCGTAGCCTCGACTCCGCCATGTTTTCTAACCGCACCAGCAATGCGGATCGTTTTGCCAGACAAGACCTGCAGTGTTGCAAGATCAGCGTCGCCGAACAGGGTCAGAATATCCAACGTGACGCACTTGCTTAGAATTCCAAGCCCGGTACCGAAGTAAGTTCGGCCAATTCCGATCCGGCGAAGTCCCTTAATATCGGGGAGTTGGCGCATGTAGACATGCTTGTTCGAAGTAACTGTCAAGGACTCAAGTTTCGGTGAAGCGGCTACGAGGGGGGCTAGGTCGAGATAGGCATTGGATTCTATCTCTAGGCTCTTCAGTTTAGGCATGGCGTCAATGAATGAGAGATCTATATCTTCGTCAATGAACTTGAGTGATAGCGACTCTACTCCCGTGAGATGTGTAATGCCAGCCATGAGGGACGGGTTTGTGATTGTGATCTCACGGATCGATGGCAGCATAATCCGCGCGAACTCAGTTGGATCGAAAGCTTGCCACGCGTCGACGATCTCCGTCCGCACGGCCGGTGAGTCATCATCTTTGAATTTCGCGATGTAACGCAGCGAGTCCTCGCCACCAATAAGTCGGGCCACGCGGACTGCCGCGGCAACTTGGGCGCTGGTGGATGGAGGCTTGGCTTCGAGCGCCTCGAGGACTAGCGGGCCGGCGGTTGCTAGCTTCGCCGCCTCTTCCATTGTGGTTGGCGGGACGAGTTCCTTCGCACGCTCCTCAATTGCTGACTGAAGCGTCTTCGGTAGATCGGAGACGACCGCCACACAAGCTACTGCAACTAGCCCAAGACTTCGCTGGTTCTCTTGCTCTGAGTCGCTACGCCTGACGATTCCCTCTAAGAGCCGTACTTGAACGGGACGGGATGCGTACCCCGCGGCCATCACGACGATGTCCTGCCAGTTGCGGTCGTGCGCACTCTCCACCAGGACACCGATATCGTCGGCCTCGATCATCGCCTGGGCCGTCAGATAGTCCTGAAAGGATCGATGTACGAAGCTCATCACGTTTACGGTGAGTTCCTGCAGGAGCCCGCTTCTGTGAAGGAGGTGCTCGTATATCGATTGAGGTGATGCATCTACGTGCACGAGCGTGCGAGTTAACCTGGCGAGATGAGCAATGACCTGTGTCCGGTCGACGTCAACTAATTTGTTCCTGCGCAGCCAATAGGCGAGGTCGCGCATGATTGAGATTTTGTCTTTGCGGCTGAGTCCAATCTCATCGACGGAGACTCCACGCGCAGTGTCGCGCAGCTCGATCAACATATCCAGCGCTTTATCGTACACCTCCTGGCGATCGGAGCGTCGAACGTCGTATCCATCTCGATGGAGCGCGCACAGCAAGGCGCACATTAGCGGCACTGATGCAATCCGTCGGAGGTGTCTCTCCAGATTAATTGTTTCCAGCAGCGGATCGGAGAGTCCTTGAATGCGGTCGCGTTCGTCCCCGTCTGCGATGGCATTGGCTGCTGCGCGGTACCAGCGGCGTACGAGGCGGTCGATTCCGCGGTCGGATAACTGAAGCAGATGAGTCGAGGTGAAATCTTCGTGAGTCAGCCAGTCCTCTGCGGTGGCTTCCGGGCGTGTGCTTACGATGAATCGCGAGTTTGGGAAGTCCGCGGTCAGGCGGCTAATCCATGCCTTGACTTGGGTTCGTCGCTGCTCTGGGACTTCGTCGGCTCCATCAATGAGGATCAGGCCACGCCCTGCCGAAAGAACTTGCTCCACCCAACCTGGAGGCATTTGCTCGCCCAGGTGCCGACCCGCACGCCTGACAAACTCCGGCGGCTGGGGTAGTTCGGTCGCAGCGTAGTTGCGTAGTGGAATGTAGAAGGGCACAAAATTGTTGAGGCTGTCCATCGAACTCGGGAAATCTCGGTACGCTGCCCGCACAGCTGTCCACTGAAGGATCGTGGTTTTCCCATAGCCCGCTGGTGCTCGAAGGAATATTCGCGCGTGCTGAGCGATCGTATCCTCGATCGGCTGGCCCCCAGCGACGTTTGCGGTGCTAGAGTTTGACTGGGCAGAAATACTAACGTACGCCGACGTCAGGTCGTACTTAGCAGTAGTGACAGTCACCCCAAAGAGGTGAAGCGTGTCGAGTATGCCACCTATTTGGATGCGATATATCCCCTCGAACGCTGCTGCCTCGGCGTCCGACCCTGAGAGATCGGGTTGAGGCGTCGGAAGGCGTAGAAGCAGGTCCTGGAAGTCCCGTGCCATTGAGCTCTGCGCATTCAATAGAGCTGACTGCCGCCGTAGGAGTTCCGTGAACGCCGCAGTGCTAAATCCTGGCAGCCTTCGAGATGCTTCCACAATGCATACGCATGACTCGTCCAGGATATCATCGTAGAGCTCAACTGCATCCGCGCTGAGATCGTTCGCCGGTTGCCTTTTTGTGACGGTTTCAATATGAGCCTTTAAGAATCTCGGATCTAGATCCGCCGCAAATAGATCATCTTGATCCAATCGTGCTGCTTCGATAGTTCCTCGAACTGCGTGTACCGTGGCGAGGCGATCGTTTTCAGGGATTTCCCGGTACTCATGCGGAAAGGCCTTTAGTAGTCTTCGCTCAACCTCGAAGTCGAGATCCTGAAAGACTCTCTCGACATCGATCTGATTCCGCCGATCTCGGACTTTGTCGCGGATGATGTCGATCAATGACCCGGACACATCCGCGGCGAAGTCGTTGTCCTTGAGCCAGATCTTCACTGCTGCCTTGACGATTGATGCGCTCAGTGCGATAAAGACGGGATCTGCCACGGAGTCAGTGTGGCTGGGCAGCGTCAGTCACGCCAGGTCTCAGGACAAGAATAGCGGCCGATTCATTCAATCAATCGCTTGAGCTCCGGCGGTTCGATGTCATGTGATGGATCTCAGCGGTTGTCAGATGTGAACGGTTAGTCGACCTGGAAGCACACCGATTTGCACGCATGGGTGGTGCTAACGGTCGCGCCGCTGGCGGGGCTGATGCGATGTTGCAGTCCTTGGAGGTCGACGAGCTATATCTGCACCAGACTGATGTGTCGGTCACGTTGACTCGCGAGGTCCGGGATCACCCGCAGGACGGCCAAAAGAGGATCTCGCCAACGCGGCCAGGAGCTTCGAGGCGTGGCGGGCTGAAGCAGAGGAAGTTCTGCAGTCGGCGTTTCCGCGGGACGAGGACATCAGAGGCGGCTGGACGCGCTTGGTCACCCACGGTAAGTCTTCGCGCTTGAGGGTGGAGGCGGTGGCGAATCTCGATGACTATGGCTATGTAGTAAGGACGCGCTTCCCGTTCCCTGTCGCATACCGATGGCGAGTGGTCGAGGCGCAGAAGAGTGCTGGTGTGTCACGCGATGCCTATGAGTCGGTCCTGCAGGCCGCCGAAGTGCTGTTGTGCTACGCCGCATACTTGGCATTGATTCTTGCCAAGGGCGCGGGTACCGAGCTTGGATACAGCCGAAGCATTCGAACGAGCTTTGGACGAGGCAAAGGGCTCGGCTTCGCCGATTGGGTGGCGATCTTGGAGGAGGTCCGAGATAGTAGGGCTTTCCGGACCCTCCTAGATGGCCATCCATTGCGGGACCTGCAGCTGTTGCTAGAGAGTCAAGCCGCTTGCGACGCTCGACGGCGGCTGAATAGTCGGCGCAATGATGAGTCACACCTCCGAAACGTCGACCCGATCGACTTGCCGGCAGCCTTTGAGTCTGCTCTATCCGACCTGCTCGCCTTACTCAGGGCAGCAGACGTTCTCTCCGACCTGACTCTGACCTGACTCGTGCCACCCATGTGGCTCCGGAGGGGCGGGCAGGCCGCTGACCTGGGCTTTTGTGGTGGTGGGAGGCGTTTCGGGGTGACCAATTCGGGGGTTGGTAGCCTGCGGCGTGGCCTCGTTCATCCGGAAGGTGCCCACCGCGTCGGGTGCTCGGGCCGTGCAGATCGTGCACAAGCTGGGCCGTCGGGTGGTGGGGATCGACCACATCGGCTCGGCTCATGACGAGGCCCAGCTCGCACTGCTGATGGAGATCGCGCGGCAACGCCTCCATGAAGGGCAAGGCGTCCCCGACTTTGCCGACACCGGGCCGGCTGCGGAGGCGTCGCGGTCGGGGGCTCGTGTCTCGGGGATGCGCAGCCAGCTGCTGTGGGACGTACTCGCTGGCACCCATGCGCGGCTCGGGTTCGACGCGATAGCCGATGAGGCCTTCAGGGCGCTGGTGCTGACGCGGATCATCGAGCCGACCTCGAAGGCCGACAGCCTTCGCGTGCTGGAGGAGATCGGCGTCGCGGCGCCGGCGTTACGAACGGTCTTCCGCGCTCTGGGCGGTCCGTGGAGCGACCTGAGTCTTCGTCGGGCACGCTTCCACTCGCCTTCGTCGACAGAGTCGTTGGCAGACTGGTGCCATCGGCGACTGATCGCTGCGGTCCATCGGGTCGCCACCGCCAGGTAGCGGCAAGAACCTGACGACAACGTGGTGACAACGGGGCGACAACGCGGCGATCTGCATGCTCTCCGTAGAGTCGCGCTGACGGTGCAGGCTCCAGGATGGCGACCATTAGAGGGGGCATTATGCTGCGCCGAGTTTCCCACCACGGCGCGGTCTGCTTCGCGCTACTTGTTTCGGTGGCCGCCAGTCTGCTCCTGGCTCGTCCGGCCGCAGCCCAGATCACCGACTTCAGCGCCGAGATCAAGGGCCAGCAGCAGTTGCCCGTCGGGTGTCCAGATGGTGCCCAGTTGTGCGGCGACGCGATCATCGAGAGGTTCGGCGCGGCGCAGTACCGCTTCTTCCTCATTTCGATCCAGCTCACGGGCGATCCGTGCAGGAATTACATGGCGACAGCCAGATTCACGCTCGCTGATGGCAGCACACTTACCCTGGCCGAGGCCGGCGTGGGATGCGGCACCGGCAAGACATTCTTCAAGGGGAACGGCTACGGAAATCCACGCCGCGCTAGCGGCAGCTGGGAAGTGCAAGACGCAACCGGACAGTTCGCGGGCATGACCGGCATTGGAGACCTGACCCGTCACTTCGCGGGCGCCCACCTCAGCAGCACCTACACCGGTGCCCTCGACGCCTGAGCGCACGGAGCGCGCTCGCTAGCTCCAATCGATCCGGAGGTCGATCCGCTCGTTCTCAGTCGGCTTCCACAGGACTGCGACGGCTCAGGGCAGTACCGTTTCGTCGGAAGACGGCACCCTGAACGCCCTACCCCGGGGTTACTAATGTGGCACGACTCAGGTCTGATTCACGTTACCGGGGTGCGGTGGGACAGTATCCACCGCCGTACCGAGGTCTCATATCGGGAGCTGATGGGTGACCATCCGGTCGCACCCACTCGCGTTCTCCACCACGATGACCCGGGTGTCGAGGTGGACAGTCTCTACCTTGTTGACAGTAGCCACCGCCTGCACCTCCTTCGACCTTTCCTCATAGGCCGTGTGTGCCCAACCTGTCGGAACTAGTCGACATTTCACGTTAACGGCCTCGCGCAGGAGACTGTCTCCCTGAAAGGCCTCGAACACGGTCACTCCACATCGGACGACACGCTCACGGAGACGCTGCGCCAAGTTGGCATGATCTGAGGGCAGTGCGCTGGCCCCCGGCCGAGCTAGATGCCTGCGCCAGTGGCGGCTATGTGCAGGTCCAGGTGCACTTGTTCGTAGAACAGGTGGAGCCTTCCGCCTGGTTCCTGCGGTGGGGAAGGCGAGCGAGTCGTCTCGTGTTGCACAGAGCCACCCGGCGGGCAGGTGTCAGGGGGATTCGACGTACCAGGGTGGGAGTTGTTCTGGGCGGAGGTCCGTGGGGTCGCCGGGGCGGGTGAGGGTCAGGAGGGCTCGTTCGATTTCTGGGCGGGCGTTCAGGGCGTCTTCTACTCTGTTGAGGCGTACGGCGAGGTCGGATTCTGGCGCGTCGCCGATCATGTCTACCGCGGCGACCAGGAAGATTTTGTCGGCGCCTACCCATTCCATGTGGAGGAAGCTGACTCGCTCGATGTCGTCGTGGTCGAGGAGGGCTCGTAGTGCTCGGTTGCGGGCGAGTGGGGTTACGGCCTCGCCGGTGAGGAAGTCCATATTGCGGCTGATCAGGAACAAGGCGACGAAGGCGAGTAGGAGGCCGACCACGATGGAGCCGATCGCGTCCCAGGCGGCGTTGCCGGTGAGTTGGTGCAGGGTGATGGCGAGCGTCGCGATGATGATGCCGATCAGGGCCGACAGGTCCTCGGCGAACACCGCGCGCAGCATGGGGTTCGAGGTGACCTTCAAGTAGCGCAGCGGGCGGAGTCGGCGTTGCGTCGCGCCGGCTCTCGTCTGCCGTAGCGCCTGGAGGAAGGAGATGCCTTCCAGGACGAAGGAGATCGCGAGGACGGCGTACGCCCACACGTACGACGAGTCGTCCGCCTCCGGGTTGCGCAGCGACTGGATCCCGTGCCAGATCGAGACTGCCGCACCCACGGTGAACAGCCCGAACGCCGCGAACATCGACCAGATGTAGCCGACCCGGCCGTACCCCAGCGGATGAGTCCGGTCGGCGGGCCTCCCGCCCTGCCGCTCACCGATCAGGAGGAAGACCTCGTTGCCGGTGTCCGCCCAGGAGTGCGCGGACTCCGCCATCATCGATGCGGAGCCGGTGATGACGGCAGCGAATGTCTTCGCGACCGCGATCAGCAGGTTGGCGGTCAACGCGACGACGACGGTCAGGAGGCTGTCGCCACCGGTCGACGCGGCCCTGCCCTGCGAGGTGCTCACGGTACGACCCTAAGCCTCGATCCACCGCGAGCTCAGCAGACACCTGTGGCGGTGGACGCCGGCGGTTGGAGATCGCATCCGCGTCACCGGAGTGGGACGTGTGCATCCAGGAACGCCAGTACTGCGAGGACGCATCCGATCCGATCAAGCCGTTTGCCCACGGTGAGGTCGCAGTAGCTGTCAGGGCGTCGTCGGCGGCCTTTGGCGGCCGTAGAGGAAATAGGTAATCGGCACCATGCCGAGCGAGTTGGTCAGCGCGATGGCTACGGCCCAGGGGAACTTGGATCCTCTGACTTCGGCGGCCGGTCGACGGGCGAGGTCAACCAAAGCGGCGACCTTCAGCGCACTCTCGAGAACACCGCTCACGATGATGAGGAGACGCTTGCGATCACTCAGTTCGTCCCACTTCTGCTTGGCCACTTCTCCACGATGCGCCCACCCGACCCGCCCCGCAAGCAGCGGGTTCTCAGGTCGGCGTGCGAACCATGAATACGTCCACCGGATCCTCGGCCACGAGGGTGAATCCGTGCCGCTCGTACAGGCGTCGGGCCGGGCTGCCCTGCAGCACGTTCAACCGGACAGGGACACCACTGCGATCGCACCGGTCGAGCAGATCGCGCAGTACGCCGGAACCGATGCCGCTGCCCTGTAGATGCGGGGCCAGGTAGAAGTGCTCCAGCCAGTGAGCGTCCTCGGCCGGACGCAGTGCAACGCAGCCGGCCAACGCACCGCCTACCTCGATGACCCAGGTGTGCGCCGGGTCGAACCCGTCCCGCAGCCGCTGCCGCACGCGTTCCTCGTCGTACCGCCCGAGCCGTTCCAGATCCGCCCGCAACACCACGGCACGCAGCTCTGCCAACGGCGCGACGTCCGCCACCGACGCCGGCCGAGTACCCCAGTCCACCACGGGCGCCACGCTACCGCGCGGCGCCGCGGTGGGCGTTGGGGATAGGTTCGGGCCATGGCAGCAGTTCGGCGGCTGGCCGGGGAGACGATTTCGATCGACGTGGCGCGGCGGCTCGCGCTCATTGGCCAGGGGTTCGCGGATCCACCAGCGTCGGGACGGGTTGATGTGCGGCAGCTTCGGCGGGTGGTTGCACGGCTCGGTGTGCTGCAGGTCGACTCGGTGAGCGCGGTTTGTCGTTCGCACTACTTGCCGCTGTTCGCTCGGCTGGGGGCCTATTCGCGGGCGACGTTGGATCGGATGGCTTGGGGTGGTGGGGAGCGAGAGCTGTTCGAATACTTCTGGGGGCATAAGGCAAGTTTGCTTCCGATCGGGACTTATTCGTTGCTGCGGTGGCGGATGCGGGTGGCTGAGCGGCAGGTGTGGGATGCGGCGCTTGATCCGGAGCTGGCGGCGCCGTGGTCGGTTGTGGCCGGTATGCAGCGGCTGAGTGCGGAGCGGCCGGGACTGGTCGACGAAGTGCTTGCCGTGGTCACCGAACGTGGGCCGGTCACGGCTGGCGAGGCCAGCCCCGATGGGCTGCGCCGCAAGCGGACCGATCCGGATCCTGATCCGACCACTGGACGGATGTGGAACTGGCAGGACGCCAAGATCGCTATCGAATACCTGTTCTGCACAGGACGGGTCGCGATCGCGGGGCGGCGTAACTTCGAGCGTCTGTATGACCTGACCGAGCGGGTGCTGCCGGCCGCAGTACTCGCCGGACCTGAGCTCGATGCCGACGAGGCCCGGCGGGGGTTGCTCCGGATCTCGGCCCGCACGCTCGGTGTCGCGACCGCGCGCGAGTTGTGTGGCGCCAGCGGCGGGCACTTCCCGTTGCCGACGGCAACCGCCAAGCGCGTGATCCGCGAGTTGGTGGAGGCCGGCGAGCTGGTTCCGGTACGCGTTGAGGGGGTGTCCCAGCAGAGCTACCTGTGGTCGGAGGCCGAGGATCGACCGGTTCGGGCGCGCGCCTTGCTGTCACCGTTCGACACGTTGATCTGGAACCGCGACCGAACCCAGCGGCTGTTCGACTTCTTCTACCGGATCAGCATCTACACGCCGGCGGCGCAGCGGGTCCACGGGTACTACGTGCTGCCGTTCCTGCTCGGTGACCGGTTGGTGGCCAAGGTCGATCTGAAGGCCGATCGCCGGGAGTCCGCTCTGGTCGTCCCAACCGTCACCGCCGAGCCCGGCGTACCCGATGGCGACATAGTCGAACCGCTGGCAGCCGAGCTCAACCTGATGGCCCGGTGGCTGGACCTCGACCGATTACTGGTCAAAGCTCCCGGCGATTTGGCGCTGGCCCTGTCCCAAGCCGTCTGACCGGAGGCGAATAGTGGTCAGCAGGGGCGGTCGTATTCGACCTGGGGGAGAGGAACGCCGTCGCCGAAGTCTCGGGGGCGGGTGGCGCCGGTTTCGGTGAAGCCGGATTTCGTGTAGAAGCGGCGGGACTGGGGCGTGTCCCGGAGGGTCCAGAGATGGACCCGGGAGAAGCCGGTACGGCGGAGCGCGTTGAGGGTCTCGGTCATCAGACGGGGTGCTACGCCAGTGCCCCAGCCCTCGGGGTGGGCGTAGAAGCTGAGGATCTCGGCTTGGCCGGGCCGCTCCGTGGAGGGGGTGCTCCAGGAGAAGGCGAGGGGCCGGCTGTTCAACGTGGCGAGCAGGATCAGGGCCGTCTCATCGGTGACGCGGTTGTGCCAGCGGGTCAGGCGGGAGGCGATCTCCCGGGTGGCGAAGTCCGGGGTGAAGAAGGGGGCATAGGCGGCTTCCCAAGAGGCGGCGTGGACGATGCCGATGGCCTCGCCGTCAGTTGGAGTGGCGCGGCGGACCTCGACCGCGCGGGGCACGTCAGGTTGAGGGAGTCGCAAGGTCGTCTGCCGCGTTCTCGGATCAGCGTCCACGCAGAGACCATATGCGATCTGGTCGCATTTGTGCCAGGCGGGAAGTCTCAGGCAGCACGGGTGATGCAGCGGAATCCCAGGTGGGACGTTGCGGTGTCGATCGCCTGTGGCATCCGCGCCGCAGGTCGGTACCGGCGGCAGTAGTTCGGCGCGCAGAGGTGCGAGCCGCCCTTCATCACCTTGCGTGGGATGCGGACGTCCTGCAGTTGCGGATCGTAGCTCCGCTCCCGATCGCCACCCCGAGGGCTGTCGACGGTGCAGCAGGCGTGCGAGGTCTCGGCATGTGCCTGGTACCAGTCGGTCGTCCACTCCCAGACGTTGCCGATCATGTCCGCCAAGCCGTAGCCGTTGGGTGGGAACGACCCGACCGGTGCGGTGCCCACGTAGCCGTCCTGCTTGAGGTTCTGGATCGGGAACTCGCCCTGCCAGGTGTTCGCCATCCACCTGTCGCCGGGGGTGAACTCGTCGCCCCACGCGAACTCGGCGCCGTCGAGGCCACCGCGGGCGGCGAACTCCCACTCGGCCTCGGTCGGCAGGTCCTTGCCCGCCCATTCTGTGTACGCGACGACGTCCTCCCAGGCGACGTGCACCACGGGATGGTCCGGTCGCTTCTTGACGGAGGTGCCCGGTCCCTGGGGATGGCGCCAGTTCGCACCGGGCACGTAGAACCACCAGTTGTAGTGATTACCCAGGTCGACGGGGTGGTCCGGGGACTCGAAGACCGTGGACGCCGGCACCAGCATCTCGGCTTTGGCGTTGGGATAGTCGGCGAGATCGGCAGCGCGCTCGGCCAGCGTCACGTAGCCGGTCTTGGCGACGAAGCGCGCGAACTGGCGGTTGGTGACGGTGTGACGGTCCATCCAGAAGCCGTCGACGGTGACCCGATGGGCCGGCGCCTCTTCGGGATAGTGGTGATCGGAACCCATCAGGAAGGTCCCGCCGGGGATCCAGACCATGTCCGGACCCGGTCGGCTGTCCGCTGCGCGCGGCGGGACTCCAGAAGCCGTCTGACGCGTGGCGTCGATGTCGCCTGCCACGTTCACCTACCCCTCGTGACTCCGCTGTCTTTCCCTGGCGCTGCATCGGATCAGACTCTGCTCCGCCAGAGCTGTGCGGGCATCACCCGCTGGGGATGAAGCTGCGCCGCCAACCGATGAAGCCTTCCCTGGCCGTCCGGCCTGCCTGAGCAGCCGCGTCGTGTCATCCGGCCTGGGGGATGAATCCGCCACCTGTACTGGGCAGGCTCGGGGTGTCCAGCTGCCGGCCAAGGAGCACTCGCATGACAGTTCAGCCTACGCAGGGTGGTGCGAAAGCAGTTGCGGCCGGGCGGTTGTGGGCCGGTGGGCTGGCTACGGCGGTGATCGCCGGGCTGATCGCGGTTGCCGGGATTCTGCTCGCCCGCGGGGTGTTCGACGTACCCGTGCTCGCGCCGGAGGGCGAGGGCACCTGGGGAGACGCGGACACCTGGACATACGCCCTGTACTGCGGGTTGGCGGCGCTGGTGGCTACCGGGCTGCTGCAGCTGTTGCTGATATCCACGCCTCGGCCGTTTCAGTTCTTCGGCTGGATCATCTCGCTGGCCACCGCCGTGGCGGCGCTCGCCCCGTTCGCCACCAATGGCTCGACGTCATCGAAGGTTGCGACTGGGCTGATCAACCTCGTCGTCGGGATCGCGATCGGGGCCTTGCTGCCCGGAGTGGCGCGGGCCGCGATGCGGGCACGAGCCGGCGGCCGCTGACGCGTTAATCCTCCGGGGCGCCCCGACGATGCCCGACCGCCCAGGTCTCTGCCTCGTGCAGAGCGTGTTCGGTCGATTCGCCGATCAGTTCGGTGGCCTCGAAGACGCTGATCGGTCCGGACACGTCCACCCTGTCGGTACGGTGCAGGAGCTCGGCGAGGCTGTGGTCCACCCCGCTGAGGTACAGCCGGCCGCCTACCGCGTCCAGGGCGGCGGCGTAGTCGGCGACCACCTTGACGAACGTCGCACCGACAGATGTCCGGCCACGAAGCCGGAGCACCACGGCTGGGGCATCGGCGCCGGTCGGGTCGGGCAACTTGGCCCCCAGGGTCCGGGCACCGGCGTACAGAAGGCTGCCGTACACGTCGAGCACGGTCGCTTGGTGGCTGGGCAGCCGCTCGGGGGGCGGGTGTTCGGTCCATCGGCCGCCGCCAGCGGATTTCAGCTCGACGACCTTGAGATCCATCGCCTCCTGGTTGAGTTGCAGCAGTAGCGACAGAGTCACCCCGATGCCGACGGCGGCGGCGACCGGCAGGAACAAGGTCGCGCAGAAGGTGGAGATGATCGCGATCTGAGAGGTCGGGCCGGTGCGCAGGATCGTCCTCAGCTCACCTGGCCTGAGCGATGCCGCGGCGGCGAAGATGAGCACCGCCGCCAGCGTCGGCATGGCGACGAGTCCGACCACGCCGGAGAAGGCCGCGAGGATCACCAGCATCCACAGGCCTGAGAAGATCGCCGCCCACCTGCTGCGGGCGCCGACCGTCTGGTTCAGCGCGGTCTGGCCGACCGAGCCGCCGACCGGTTGACCGCGGAAGAAGCCGGCCGCGAGGTTGCCGACGCCCTGGGCGATGAAGTCGTGGTTCGGGTTCGAGACAGTCCCGTCCCGGTTCGGCGCAGCCTCGGCGACCCCGCTGCCCTGGACGAGGACGATGGCCGCGACGGCCAGGGCCCCCGTGACCAGTGGCAGCGACAGCAGGCTGAGGTCCGGCAGTTGGGGCACCGGGATGCCGCTCGGGATCTCCCCGACGTCCTCCACCCGTGCGACCGAGTCGGCACCGGCGATCGCCACAGCCGCAGTCGGGACGACTAGTGCGACCAGCGCGCTCACCGTTGCCAGCCGGGTCCGCGACAAGCCGACGAGGATGGCGAGCGCCGCGAGCCCGGCCAGCAGGGATGCGATGTCGATCCGGGATGGATGGACCAGGACGTCGACCGCCTTCGCCAGCGCGAACTGTCCACTGGCCTCCGCGCCGGTGAGGTCGGGAATCTGGCCGAAGAAGATGTTGGCCGAGACCCCGGTCAGGAAGCCGATCATGACCGAGTGCGACACGAATCGCATGTAACGCCCCAGCCGCGCGATCCCCGCCACGATCATCACCGCACCGGCCATGATCGTCAGCAGGAACAGGGCTTGGGGACGGTCCGCGGATTCCACCCCTTGCAGGGCCGATCCGGCCGCCAGCGCCGCGGCCGAGGTCGTGGTGATCACCATGAGCCGGGTGCTCGAAGACAGCCCGCCGGCGATCGGGCCGGCGAAGCTCGCATACAGGCCGTGGATCGGGTTCACGCCGACGAGTACCGCGGCTGCCATCCCGTCGGGCACGCTGCTGATCGCGCGGGGAAGACTGGCGACCACATCGGCGCGCAGGTCCCGCCGCTCAGGTCGCACCGACCGCAGCCAACGGCCTACGGGGAGCGCGCTCACACCGGGTTGCCTCCTTCAGATGAGCCCACCTCGAAGCGCCGGAGGGTCCGGTGCCACGCGTCCGCCGTTTCGAGTGCCCGCCGGCCTAGTCGGTCAGCTGCTCGAGCGCCACAACGGTCGTGAGCAGGAGGGCCTCGTCCTCGTCCGGCGCGATCTCTATTCCGTAGGTGTCGCGGACCCGGAACCATCGCTTCGAGATGTGTGCCACCGTGTCGCCGTCGCGTTTGATCTCGTACTCGTGGTCGACGATGTTGCCGTGGGCCTTGAGATCCGGCCCGTCGTCGACGTCGATGGCGAACCGGTCCCTGATGCCGACCAGTGCCTTGTGGACCGTCGCAATGCGCTCGCCGTCGCGCTCGATGGCGACCTTGTCGCGCACGCTGAGCTTCCGTTCCTGGATCTTCGCGACCTCGTGGCCGGACAGGTCTTCGAGCACGAACGTGTCGCGAAGTCGCAATGCTTTCCCGTTCACTTTGTACGCGCGGGTGCCCTCACCGTCCTCGATCCAGAAGTCGTCACCGATCGAGGCCAGTTTCGTCCTCATCCGGTACCGGCGCGGTTCGACGTCGTTGCCACCGTTTCGTCGCAGGATTCCCATGACCGAGCTCTCCTCACCCCGAGGATTGGTTGTCGAGCCTAGGTGCCGGCTCTCACCGGGACCTCATCCTGGAGGGACGATGCGACGGGAGCGGCGTGGCGAGGTCGTCCGCCAAGGGTGAAGCGCGGACGCGGACGGCGGGCCTATGGTCGAGAACAACCGGGTTGGCCGGACGATGGCGGAGGGGTGAGCGGTGCCTATCCAGGACGAGACAGACGAGCTGGAGACCAGCTCGGGTTGGATGGTGGGCGGGCTCGCTTTCGCCGCCTCCGTGATGGTCATGGTCGGGTCTTTCTCGATCGTCGCCGGCATCGCCGCGATCTTCGACGACGGCTACATCGTCGTCAGCAGGCGCTACGCATTCGATCTCGACACGACGGCGTGGGGCTGGATCCACCTGGTGCTGGGCATCGCCCTCGTGCTGGCGGGCTTCAGTCTGTTCGCCAACAAGGCCTGGGCCGGGATCGTCGCGCTCGTGCTCTCCGTGGTGAGTGCGATCGACCACTTCTTCTTCATTCCCTACGCGCCGTTCTGGTCGATCCTCATCATCGCCCTCAACGTCTGGGTCATCTGGGCGCTCACGCAGACCCGCAAGATCCGCAGCTGACCGCGCCGGCGTTCACTCTGGGTTGCTCTCGCGGGAGCGCCTGGAGACCTGGGCGATACGGGTCGGGCCGGTGACCAGTGCCCGCCGCCACGGGACAACGCCCTCGATCTCCACCTCCAGCGAGAAGCTGAGGACGGTGCGGATCAGCACGATCACGGCCAGGACGGTGACATTCTCCAGCGTCGGGGCCACTGCCACCGTGCGGATGAGATCGGCTGCCACCAGGACCTCCAGAGCCAGCAGGAGCGCCGCCCCGAACGACTGCCGCAGCGTCGCGAATGCCTCACTGCCGTCCTTCGTACGCCGCCACACCGCCGCGGCCAGCACGACCGACCAGACGAACCCGAGCGTCAGAATCACTGCGCCCAGACCCTCGAATACCTCCGCCGCCTGGTCCATCACCTCGGAGAACGTCACCGCAGCTCCACACCCCCTGGTCCGGCGGAGTCGGCACGACCCGCAGTCAACGCAAACTACCTCAACCGCGGACAGCGTCCACTCAACGCCGTCAGGAGCGCTTCATCCTCGGCGGAGGAGGCTGCGCGGATCCCTGCGGATTAGGTTGAACTCGCCGCTGCACTCCGGAGGTGAGTCCGCCCCTGGTTCGGTGGTGGAACTGACCGTGCAGCCGAGGAGCGTGTCGTGACTGAGACCAGCAATGTGACGAGAGACGAAATTGACGAGCTGGGGCCGGTCGACTGGATCGTGGTCGAGTTCCCGGGAGGCAAGTTCAAGGGCGAGATCGCGCCGGAACTGCAAGCCCTCGTGGAGCGCAACATCGTGCGCGTCCTGGATCTTCTGATCATGAGGAAGGACGAGGACGGCACCCTGGAGGCCTTCGAGCTCTCCGAACTCGACGACCCTGAGCTCGGCGCCTTGCGTACCTACGAGACGGAACTGGCCATGCTGCTCAGCGAGGACGACGTGACCGCGATCGCTGCCGCCGTGGAGCCGGGCAGTACCGCGGCTGTACTTGTCTGGGAGAACACTTGGGCAGCACCGTTCGGGTCGGCCGTACGTCGGGCCGGCGGACAACTGGTGGCCAGTGGACGGATCCCGATCCAGGCCCTGCTGGCAGTCATTCAGGAAGACGAAGAAGAACTTGCCAAGGAAGGCAGCTGAGATGGGTATCGCACGACGACGGATGCGCCGCTCTGGCGTGGTCGGCGCCCCGGTGGCACGAGTAGCAACCACGGCCGCGACAGCTGCTGTAGTCGTCCACGGGGTCAACCGCCGACAGGACCGCCGAGACGACCGCGGGGACGACCGCGGGGACCGCCGAGACGACCGCCAGGACCGTCGGGACTGATCTCACGGCTGGTCGCTTCGACGGGGTGACGCGGACTCCGGCGAATGATGGGCGAGGCGTCGTGAACGGGGGTCGGCGCCTGGCTCCTCGTCGGCCTGCTCGAAGGCGACGTACCGGCTGCCGAGAGGACCGGCCGTGACACCGTGGAGCACCACACTGAGCAACACAGTGAGCGCGACGACGGAGACGGCCTGCTCGACCACCGGGATCTCGCCGAGCTGCTCGATTGCCAGTAGTGCGAACACGACCGACGCCAGGCCGCGGGGCCCAAACCAGCCCACGAACAAGACGGTCCGGCGGTCGAGACCCGTTCCGAGCAGGCACAGGGCCACCGGAAGCATGCGGACCACGGTCAGACTCAGTACGGCGTACGCGAGCAGCGTGAGGTCGAAGTTGTGCAGGGCGATCGGCACCAGCGCGGCTCCGAAGAGGAACCAGACGGCGAGTGCCAGGACCTCACCGAGAAGCTCCGGTGGCTCGACGACGTTGTCCGTGTCGACAACGTCCTCGTCCAGAGCTGCTCTGAAGGCGATGCCGGCCACGAACGCCGCGATGAATCCGTTGCCGCTGAACGTGACGGCGAGCGCGAAGCTCGCGAGTGCGGCCGCAAGTGTTCCGAGCCGCCGTGCGCCCGTAGTCATCCAGCGCCGGCGAGAGCCGACCGTCATGAGCCTGGCGCTCGCTACCCCGACCGCCAGGCCGACGATGACACCGACGGCGAGCTCGAGCAGCGCACCGCCTCCGTGATCGGAGACGCCGTCGTGACTTTCCACCCCGAGCTGGCCGGCGGCGACAGCCAGCGAGAGAGTGACGACCGGGGTGACGATGCCGTCGTTGAGTCCACTTTCCACATTGAGTGCGCGACGCAGACGCGTGGGGATCCGGCGATCGTTGATCACCTGTGCGCTGAGAGCGGCGTCGGTCGGAGCCAGCGTGGCGCCCACGAAGCCCGCGAGCGCCCAGGTGAAATCGTCGAAGAGCCAGGCGGCCAGGAGAGAGCCCAGGACCAAGGACAGGGGGAGGCCGATGGCCAGCAGCCGGCCAGGTAGGCGAATGTCTCGTTTCAGCCTCGAGAGGTTGACTCTGGCAGCGTCCGAGAACAACAGAAGCGCCAGAGCCAGCTCTGCGATCAGATGGATGGACGGGGCCTCCACGTCGACCGAGAGTGGGCCCCAGTCAGGGTTGCCCAGTGCGTAGCCGGCAACGGCGAACACCAGCGGACCGGTGATGTTGAGGCGGGCCAGGAGGCCAGAGGTGACCGCCCACACCAGCATGAGGAGCGCGAGCACCGCGAACGTGGCCTCGGTCACTGCCCCGCCTCCGTCTCGAGATGTTCGAACCGGCACGCGGCCGGCCCGTGAGCCGGGACCATGACTCACCTCCCGGGGCGTCCGTCCGTTCAACCTATTGCCCTGAGTTCCTGGTTCGCCTCATCCGGTCGGGGTGAGGATTGCCGCCGGCGAAACCAGTGATCCTGAACCCAACAACTCGATGAGGAGCTCATCATGTCGGACACAAACCCTGCTTCGCCGGCCGCGCGACACCTGCCACCCCAGGCCGCGACCGAGCGGTCGGATCCGGAGCCCACCGCGTGGGTCGGCTGGATCGTCTTCGCCGGAATCATGATGATCGTGATCGGCGGCCTGCACATCTTCCAGGGGTTGGTCGCCCTGTTCGACGACGACTACTACCAGGTGGGGAACAACGGTCTCACCATTCACGTGAACTACAACGCCTGGGGCTGGACCCACGTGATCTTCGGCGTGCTGGTCTGTGCTGCCGCGATCGGTCTCCTCGCGGGGCAGCTGTGGGGCCGCATCGCCGGCGTCGTGCTGGCCGTCCTGAGCATCCTGGTGAACGTGGCCTTCCTCGCGGCGTACCCGATCTGGTCGACGATCGTGATCGCGATCGACATCCTGGTGATCTGGGCCCTGACAGTCCACGGCCGCGAGGTGCGCGACTCGAACGCCGGCTGGTGACCTCAGCCCGGATTGCGAGCTCGGCGGCTAGCCGACGCGCTCACCGGAATCCTCCACCGGTGGAAGATCCGCCGAGGTCTCGGCGGGGTCGGTGTCTTCGGCAGGCTCCGGGAGTTGGCCACCCGAGATGAGCCCGCCGAGCCAGCGGGTGGACGGGTCGGCATCGATGAGCACCGACTTCACCAGCAGTGACGCCGGGATGGCGAGTACGGCGCCCACCGGGCCGAGGATCCAGGCCCAGACGATCAGGGACAGGAAGCTGAGCGTGGTGGACAGACCGACCGCATCGCCGACGACCTTCGGCTGGATGATCGACTGGATGATGAAATTGATGACGCAGTAGGCAGCGATCACCCACAGCATCGTCGCCACCCCCTGGTCGAGCAGCCCCAGCAGCGCGGGCGGAACGACGCCGATGAAGAATCCGACGTTCGGGATGTAGTTGGTGATGAAGGCGAGCAGGCCCCACAGCCAGGGGAGCGGGATGTCCAGCAGGTAGAGGACCCCGACGTCGATCGCGGCGACGACGAACCCGAAGACGGTGCAGACGATCAGGTAGCGCGTGGTTCCCCGGGCGAAGCCGGACAGGGCGTTGATGATGTCCGGTCTGTCTCGCCCGGCTTCGCGGAGACGGTCCGGGAACTGGGTGGCGTCCAGGGCCATGAAGAACAGCACTATGACGACGAAGCTGAGATCGGACAGCGTCCCCACAAGTCCGGAGAGCAGGCTCTGGAGCAGGTCGAAGAACTTGCCCAGATCAAGCTTCTCCAAGGCCGCCTGGAGTTGCTGCTCTCCCACCCCGTGGTCCGCCAGCCAACCGCGCGCGTCATCGACCAGCTCGGCGAACTTGTCCTGGTACGTCGGCAGCAGGGTGGCCAGTTTGGCGACCGAGTAGGCCACGGCGGCTGCCATGCCGAGGAGGAAGACGTTCACGGTCACCAGCGCGATCAGCGCGGCGAGCCAGGTTCGAACGCCTCGTCGGACCAGCAGGCGGCGCAGTGGACTGACGGCGATCGTCAGGACCAGCGCGAGAAAGACGGGGCCGATGATGTCGGAGAAAGTTCGGATACCCATGACCGCCAGGACGCCACCTCCCGCCCCGATGAGAACGACGACTCCGCGGGGAAGCGCCCAGGAGTCACCCGTCGGCGCCGGAGCCGGCGCCGACGTGGCCGCCGGCAGCTGACCGTCAGGTGGTTCCAAGGAGCCTGCAGTCATTCTCGAAACCCCTTTCCCGACCGGTCCCGGGCTTCGAAGATCGCTCACATCGCGACCGGCAGCATCACCCGCCCCGGATGATCCTGGCGGTGGCTGACTCCTCGAGAGCGGTTCGGCGCCGCTGCCCCGGGTCATCCGGTTGGGGTGAGGCGTTCGGCGGACGGCTGCGGGAGGCTGCCGGTGATCCCGTGTCATCGACATGTCCGCCACCACGGCGACGACAGACAGCGGCGCCTTGAGGAGGCCGGATGGAAGACGGGTCGAGTGCTCGCGCGCCGAAGTCGGGCAAGGGAACGCAGCCATCCGACTATGCCGGGGCGATCTACGGATCGCTGCTGGCCGCATCGGTCGTTGCCGGCACCAGCCCGGGACAGGAGCCGGCACCCGTAGTCCAATTGATCGTCCTGCTGCTCGCGACCGGCGTGGTGTTCTGGCTCGCCCACGTCTACGCGGCAGTGCTCGGCGAGCGGTCGGCCGATGGGTTGCTGTCCCTGAACAAGTACCGCGCCTCTGCGAGGCGGGAATGGCCGATCGTGCAGGCCGCGGTACCGCCCGCCGCCGCGGCGGGTGTCGGCGCGCTTCTCGGTCTGTCGGACGCGGGAGCCGCGTGGCTGGCGCTCGCGGTGGCGGTGGGATCCCAGCTGGGCTGGGCCCTGTACGTCGCGGCCAAGGCGGGGGCCACCCGGCGGGGCATGGCCGTCTCCGGTCTCGTCTACCTCGTGCTGGGTCTGGTGATCGTCGCGCTGAAGGCACTCTTGTCGCACTAGTCGTCCGCCAAGGGTGACGCGGCCTGGCGACCGCGGTCCTAGTGTCGATGGGCAGTCGACGTTCGTCGAGGGCCGAGCAGGAGGGGTGGACCCACAGATGACCCAGAACAGTGGGATCGAGCCGCAGGCCGAGTCGGGCTGGGCCATGACCGGTGTCGCGTTCGCCGCCGCGATGATGTTGATGATCGGCCTGTTCCAGGTGATCGCCGGCCTCGCCGCGATCCTGAACGACGAGTTCTTCGTGGCCGTCAGGGGCTACGCGTTCGATCTGGACATCACCGCCTGGGGCTGGCTCCATCTGATCCTTGGACTAGGCATGATCGTGGTGGGGATCGGTCTGTTCTCACGAGCGGTCTGGGCGGGCGTGATCGCCGTGTTCCTGGTGGTGCTGAGTGCGATCGACAACTTCTTCTTCATTCCCTATGCGCCGTTCTGGTCCCTGCTCCTGATCGCTCTCGACGTCTGGGTGATCTGGGCCCTGACACGTCCGCGCGCGCTTCGCAGCTGACGGCCGGGGATCCCATGTCCGTGCCCGCGGCCCGCCTCGGTGATCTCGGCCGGATCCTCGCCACGTACGTCAGCTCGGTTCTGGCGCTGGCCTTCGCGGCGGCTGTGCTACCCGGCCTCAGCTTCTCCTCGTTCGAGCAGCTGCTTTTCTCGGCGGCGGCGACGTTGCTGGTCGGTGCGCTGGTGCGTCCGCTGCTGGTCGTCGCCAGTGCGGCGGTCGGCTGGCTGGCGGTGCTCCTACTGGCGGTGCTCGGACAGGCAGTCGTCCTCGCTCTGGCTCTCAGCCTGATCCCAGGGGTTGAAGCCGACTCGTTCTGGGTCGTCCTCGCGGCTGCCTGGATCGCGGCGGCCGTGGCGACCGTCGTCGCCTGGCTGTGCACCTCCGGAACGCCGGAGGCCTTCACCGCCGCGCTGGTGCGCCGGACGCGACGGCGGCGACAAGCCCTCGACGATCCCGAGGCTCCGGGCGTCATCTTCGTTCAGCTCGACGGCGTGCCCTTCCCGGTCATGCAGTGGCAGCTTCTCGCCGCCACGCTGCCCACCGTGGGTCGCTGGATCCGCAACGACGGGTACCGCCTGGTGGAGTGGACCCCGGTGCTCCCGCCGACCACACCGGCCAGCCAGCTGGGGATCCTGCACGGCCGCATCGACGGAGTACCGGCGTTCAGATGGTACGACCGGCAGCTGGGGCGGGTGCTGGTGGCCAACCGGGCCGCCGATGCCACCGAGATCGAACGCCGCGCCTCCGACGGCCGTGGCCTGCTGGCCGACGGCGGCGTCAGTATCTCGAACCTCTTCAGCGGTGACGCCGAACGAGCAATGCTGACGATGAGCAAGATGCAGCTGGCCCGTGGCACGGCAGACACCCGGCGCCGCGTCGCCTGGTATCTGGCCAGGCCCGACGGCTTCGCGGGCAGCTTCTTCGGCGCGCTCGCGGAGATCGGCCGGGAGCGGTTCGAGGCACGCCGTCAACGTCGTCGCGATGTTCAACCACGCCAGCACCGCGGTTGGCTCTTCGCCGGCATGCGCGCCGTCACGAATGTCGTACTGCGGGACCTCAACACGGCTCTGGTGGCGGAGGAGATGATCCGCGGCACTCGGGCGGTCTACGTGGACTACGTCGACTACGACGAGGTGGCTCACCACGCCGGCGCCCTTCGGCCCGAGTCGTTGGCCGCCCTGGACCGGCTCGATCACGTGCTCGCGTGTCTGGAGGCTGTCGCCGCGGCAGCACCCCGGCCGTACCGGCTGGTCGTCCTGTCCGACCACGGCCAGTCCCAGGGAGCGATCTTCGCCGACAAGTACGGCGTCGACCTCGCCGCTGTCTGCTCGCAGCTGACCACAGCCCGGGTCGAAGCCGTCGAGCAGTCCGTCGAGGGCTGGGGGCGTGTCAACGGTCTGCTGGCCGATCTGTCCGGCGCTGATACCAGCACCGGCCGGATGGCCAACGGCGCAGCGCAGCGCGTGCAGCGGCGCTCGGCGCCACCGGAGGTGACGGCCGGCTCGGAGCTGGTCGTCCTCGGCTCGGGCAACCTCGGCCTGGTGTACGCCGCATCGGAGCACCGGTTGACGATGGAGGACATCACTGATCGCTGGCCTGCTCTGATCCCCGGACTGGTGAACCATGAGGGGATCAGCTTCATCGCGGTGCTGAGTTCGGAGTACGGCCCCTTGGCCGTCGGGCCGGACGGGGTGAATCAGCTCTCCGACGGGAAGGTGACCGGCGAGGACCCGCTGGCGCCGTTCGGACCACTGGCCCGGACGGATCTGCTGAGAGCGGCATCGATGCCGGAGGCCCCTGATCTGTACGTCAACAGCTCCGTCGACCCGGACAGCGGGGAAGTCTCCGCGTTCGAGGGTCTGGTCGGCAGCCACGGCGGCCTCGGTGGGTGGCAGGGACGGGGGTTGCTGCTCGCCCCGCCCGATCTGCTGATCCCGGAGCAGCCGATCCGCGGCGCGGACGAGCTCCACCACGTGCTCGTCGGCTACCTCGAGCAGCTCGGACAGCGCAGCGGGATCAAGCAGGATACGGCGGAGGTCTGAGATGCCGGCGGCCGAGCGACTTCCGCCACTAGCGGAAGGCCGCCCAGGACGTAGGGACGTCCGCTCCGCCCTCTTCGGCGGTCCGGGAGCTGAAGCGCACATAGCCGGCGTGTGGCATGACCTTGCCGGCGACCAGGGCGTGACCCTGCTGGAAGGTCGGCGGCCCGGCCCCGCCGGTTTCCAGTCCGACGTACCCGCCCGCCTGGAGCGCGAGACCGTCCAAAGAGGACTGGAACTCGAATCGGTGGCCGTCGACCGAACTCGCGAGCGGAGGAACGCCGCGCTCGATCACGCGGCGCGCGGCGCGGAAGCCGGCGATGCGGTCGTCCCGCGCGGCGACCGGCGAAGGATCTGGCTCGAACCGCGCCGGCTCCATCTGTCACGCCTATCACCGTCGGTCCGACCGAGGCTCACCCACAGCGGATGAGCAACCAGAGCGGCCAGGAAGCAACACTCGACCCGGAGGCGTGACGATGATCGACCAGAGCGCCGGGCAGTGGTTCCTCAGTCCGGAGGAGCGCGGCAATCCCGGCACGGACATCGACCGGATGGGGGACGTGGACGGCTCCTGGGTCGAGGGCAACCTGGTCCGGCCGCTGATCCACGGCGCGACCTACTTCCGCCGACTGTACGAAGAACTCTGTGCGCTCCGGCCCGGAGACCACGTCTACTTCACCGACTGGCGTGGCGACTCCGACGAGAAGTTGTTGCCCGAGGGCCCCTCGGTCGGCACTGTGCTGGCCGATCTGGCCAGATCGGGGATCGAGGTCCGGGGGTTGCTCTGGAGATCGCACTCGGACCACCTGCAGTTCAACGCCCGGGAGAACCAGCGGCTGGGGACGAAGCTCAACCGGGCCGGCGCCGAGGTGCTGCTCGACCAACGCGTCCGGCGGATGGCCTCGCACCACCAGAAGCTGTTCGTGATCCGGCACAAGGGCCGACGAGAACTCGACGTGGCGTTCGTCGGCGGTATCGACCTGTCGCACCAGCGCCGGGACGACCGCGAGCACCGCGGGGATCCCCAGCAGGCGCCGATGGACAGCCGGTACGGCGACCAGACACCGTGGCACGATGCGGCGCTGGAGTTGCGGGGACCGGTAGTCGGCGACCTGTTCCGCACCTTCGTCGAACGGTGGGACGACGGTCACCCGCTCGACCGGCGGACGCCGTACCGGATGATCGTGCAGCGGCTCGCCCGGATGCCGCGCCATCCCAAGTCGCTGACCGAGGAGTTCCCCGATCCGCCGCCGGCCGGGCCACACGCAGTACAGGTGCTGCGGACCTACGCCTACAAGCGCCCCGGCTATCCGTTCGCGCCCGAGGGGGAGCGGAGCATCGCCCGCGCTTATGGCAAGGCGTTCGGCAACGCGCGCAAGCTGATCTATCTGGAGGACCAGTACCTGTGGTCCGAGCTGATCGCCCAGGACATCGAAGATGCCCTGGAGCGTTCGCCCGAGCTCCGCGTGATCATCGTCGTGCCGCGCTACCCCGCCAACGATGGTGCGCTGAGTGGGCCGCCGGCGCACTTCGGTCAGTTGCGGGCGGTACGGATGTTGCGGCGCACCGCGCCGGGGCGGGTCGCGATCTACAACCTGGAGAACACCGCTGGGGCGCCCATCTACGTGCACTCCAAGATCTGCATCGTCGACGACATCTGGTTCACCTGCGGCTCGGACAACTTCAACCGCCGCTCCTGGACCTGTGACAGCGAGCTCACCTGCGCGGTGCTGGACGCCACTCCCGACGACCGGCACTCGGTTGCCGATGGCACCCGTCGACTGGCTCGGGACCTGCGGCTGGAGGTGTGGTCGGAGCACCTCGGCCTGCCGCGCGAGGAGCTGGCCGGGCTCGACCTGGAAGCGGGCTTCGAACTCTGGCGGCTGACCGCGGCAAGCCTCGAGGCGTGGTGCGCGGGCGGACGGAAGGGTCCTCGGCCGCCCGGGCATGTCCGCCCGCACGAGCCGGGACACCTGACCCGGCTGCAGGCGCTCTGGGCGGAGCCGCTCTACCGGCTGATCTACGACCCGGACGGCAGACCGCGCCGGATGCGTCGCCGAAGGGAGTTCTGAGATGAGTGTCGAGGTCGTCTTCTGGACTGTGGTGCTGGCGCGGTTCGCGCTGCCGTTGCTGATCCCGCTGTTCCCGTTGCCGGCGATCATCGGCTGTCTGCTGCTCGACGGTGTGGACCAGACGATCTTCCAGACGTTCGGCTTCGACCCGCCGTTCTACCAGAGCTACGACAAGGCGATGGACGTGTTCTACCTGTCGGTTGCATTCCTGGCGAGTCTGCGGAACTGGACCAACCCTGCAGCGGTCCGGGTCAGTCGGTTCCTGTTCTTCTACCGCCAGATCGGCGTGGTCGCCTTCGAGCTCACCGGCCTGCGGTGGCTCCTGCTGGTGTTCCCCAACACTTTCGAGTACTTCTTCATCGCCTACGAAGGAATCCGGACCCGGTGGAATCCCGCGCGGTACGGGCTCAAGTTCTGGGTGGTCGTCGCCGGTGCCATCTGGATCTTCGTGAAGCTGCCGCAGGAGTACTGGATCCACATCGCCCAGCTCGACCTGACCGACACGATCAGAGACGTCTCCTGGTTCCTCCCGGCCCTGATCGCCGCCGCCCTGGTCCTGGCCGCGATCCTGTACTTCGTCGTCCGTCCGCGACTGCGACCTGTCGACTGGTCCTGGCGGTTCCGTGCGGACCCGCTGCCGGTCGGGATCGACGAGGCGCACGAGCGGGCGGCGTACCAGGCGGCGCACCGCAAGATCCTCGACGGGACGGCGTTGGAGAAGACTTTCCTGATCGGGCTGATCAGTGTGATCTTCGGGCAGGTGCTGCCCGGGGTCGAGGCGAGCCCCTTCCAAGTGTTCCTCGCGATCGCGTTCTTCGTCGTGATCAACTCGGCGCTCGGTCTGTGGTCGACCCGGCGAGGCTATGCGTGGGACTCCGTCATGGTGTCGTTCGGGGCCGTCTTCGGGACCAACGTCGTGCTGGTCGTGCTCGCCGACGTGCTGACGTCGCGCCGGCAGGACCACCTGAAGCTGGTCGACACGCTCTTCTTCGTCCTCCTGTTCAGCGTCCTGACCACGCTGTACGACCGCTATCGCCCGGTCAGTGACTACCGTGCCGCCGCCGCTGAGCCGAAGGAGGCGGAGCACTGACGGTGCCGGACCTCAAGGAACTCGCACGACGGCTGGAGGAGACGTTCCCCGGCCGCTGTGCCAGGTCCTTCCTGGCCCTCGGGGGTATCGACCGGGCGATGGTGATCTCCGCGCAGGCACTCACCGCGCTCATTCCCTTGCTGCTCCTGGTGTCGACGCTCGCTCCGGCGAGCCGCCGAGACGTGGTTTCAACAGCGCTCATCCGCAGATTCGAGCTCAAAGGCGAGGCCGCCGACGCCGTCCGGGAGGTGTTCGCCCAACCTGTGGGTGCGTCGAGCGTCGGGGTTCTGAGTGTCGTGATCCTGGTCTTCTCCGGGGTCTCCCTCGCCCGCCGGATGCAGCGGATGTACCAGGACGCCTGGCGGCTCGAGCATCGTGCGGGCGTCCGTGGTTCGTTCAACACGTTCCTCGGCCTGGGCGCCCTGCTGTTGGACATCGCGTTGCTCGCCCTTGCGCGCTCACTCGTGCGGGCCTTGCCGCTGGACTGGCTGCTCGGCGTCCCGATCTCGCTCGTGAGCGGTCTGTTGTTGTGGACCTTCATCCCGTGGCTGCTTCTCGACGGCCGGGTTCGCTGGCGGAGGCTGCTCCCCACCGGAGCCGTGGCGACCTTGTGCAGCGGTGTCTACGGCGTCGCGTCCACCATCTACATGCCGCGGATGATGGAGAGCTACAGCGAGCGGTACGGCCTCTTCGGTGTCACGTTGGCACTGGTGGGGTGGCTGCTGTCCATCGCGCTCATCGTGGTGGGCGCGACCGTGGTGGGCGCCGAGTTCGATCGCAGCCAGGGGTGGTTCGCCCGGCGCGTGCGGTCCGGGCTCGGCGTGGAGACACAACCCGAGGACCGCGCCGTCGAGGCGTGAGTCCCGCGGAACTTCCCCCACCAGGGGTGATGCCGCGCCACGGTGCTGCGCTGATGATGGTGGCGTGGGTACTACAGAGCAATCCGTGAACCCGCCTGACGCGCCGCCGACGAGCCGAGACGCGATCCTCGTGCTCGACGCGGCAGTCGGGGCCGCCCTGCTGGCTGCGGCCACCGCGCGGATGGTGGGGCGCCGGGCCCGGGGCGTCGTCAAACCGGTCGCCGTGGTGGTCCTTCGGCCGCCGATGCTGACGGAGCGGTACCAAGCGGGCACCTACCTGGACGCCCTCGCGCGACAGGGTGTCCGAGGGCGCGGCGAAGTGGAGCGCCAGGTGTCCGCGATGCTCGACAAGTTGGTCCCCCCGCTGGTCGCTGCCGTAGTCCAGCGGATCGACATGGCGCAGCTCGCCGAGGGCGTGATCGCGGAGGTCGACCTCGCCGAGATCATCCGCCAGTCCACCGGTTCAGTTGCCTCCGAGACCGTCCGAAGCGTACGCATGCAGAGCATCTCCGGCGATGAGGCGGTCGGCAACGCAGTGGCTCGGCTGAGGGTCCGGTTCAGCCGCAAGACAACTCCCACACCTCCACCGGCTGACCAGCCTCCGGCGGAACCCGCGCCGGCACCTGAAGCCGAGATGACCAGCACATAGCGATGACGATGGACGAAGTCATCCCGATCGTCCCGCGGGAGGCCCGGCCGTACCAGGGACGGCGAGCAGGTCTGGTCACGCGGCTGATCGCCGGCGTGATCGATGGGGTGCTGGTGGTGGTCTCGTTGCTGGTTGCCTATGTGGGCGCCAACGGGCTGATCTTCCTGTTCCATCCCCGCGGCTTCCAGTTCAGTGCAGCCTCGCCGATCCTGAGCGTCGCGGCGGGCCTGGTCTTGCTCGTCCTCTACCTCACCGTCGCCTGGTCCACCATCGGACGGACCTACGGCTGCCAGGTGATGGGACTCCGGGTCGTCAGCCGGCGCGGAGAGCGGCTGCGGCTGCCCGTCGCACTGCTGAGGGCGGTCCTCTATGTCATGTTCCCGATCGGGCTGTTCTTTTGTGCCGGCGGCGTCGGGCGCCGCTCACTGCAGGACCTCGTACTGCGGACGTCGGTCATCTACGACTGGCTGCCTCGTCACCCGTGACGGGGGGATCACCCGCATCGGCCGGTGTCGACTACGCCTCGGGCCGTGACGGTAACAGGCCCAGCTCCCAGGCCCGCCGGACGGCTTCGTTGCGTCGGGAGGCGCTCAGCTTGCGCAGGATGCTCCGCACGTGGCTGCGGACCGTGTTGACCGAGACGTACATGGTGCTGGCGATCTCTTCAGTGGTCAGCAGCTCGGCGAGGTACTCCAGCACCTCGTGCTCCTTGCTGGTCAAGGAGGCGGTGACGACCAGCTCGGGTCGGGACCGGGTCGATAGATCGGCAGCGTGGTCGTGCTGTGGTCCCGGCGCGCGGAGCCAGGGGTGACGCCTCATCAGTTCGCCGGTTGGCTGGAGCAACCTTCGCAGCGATGGCGGCGCCTCCGAGAACGGACGGCGGAGGTGCTCGGGCGCAGCCAGTCTCAACGCGCGCTCGACATAGAGCCCGCTGCGGCCGGTGTCGCCGGTGCTGATCGATTGCGCGGCCTGAACCAGCCAGCTGTCGACCTGAGTCTCCAGGGGAGCGTGCTGCGCGGCCGAAGGTGGCAGAGCCGGACCCTGCTCGCCGGCCTCAGCAGCGGCTCGTTGCAGCACCAGGATCGATTCGACCTGGTCCCGGCCAGGGGAGTGCTCGATCACGGCGATGGCCTCACGTGGCAGGTTCTGTGCCACGAGCAGCTTCGCCTCGTCCACGATCAGGGACTGGCCGAGCCAGCCGTCGTGCTGTACGCCGTAGCTGTTGCTCGCGGCCCGCAGTTCGGCGCTCGCGAGACCGGTCTCTCCACCGGCATGGAGCAGTCGGGCACGAACCAGGGCAAGTGCGGCTGCCAGCACGCGGGCGTCCTGGCTGGGGGTGGTGGCCGCCGCGGCGCGCTCGACCAGCTCCTGGGCTTGCGCCAGATCGCCCTGGTCCGCGCTGACCCAGGCTTGGGCCACGATCGCGGACTGGGGTTCCTGTGGCTGCGCCCCCGACTCGGCCAGCGCGATCGCATGCGCAGCGACCTCAGCAGCCCGTCTGAGGTGTCCCCACGCCGCCTCCACCAGTGCGGCCATGCCGAGGAAGTTCGCCAAGGCGTCGTGCGCCCCCGCTCCCTTGGCGACTTCGATGCCTTCGGCAAAGGCTGCCAGGGCAGCCCGGAAGTCTCCGCGCTGGAGCAGCACCCGGCCCTTGCAGCCGGCGACGAGCAACTTCAGCTCCGGGGGCGCGACGACCGGGCTCGGCGGTACGGCTCTGAGGGCCGACTCTGCCGCGAGGGTTGCGTCCAGTCCTCTGTCGACGTTCTCCCCGAGGCTCGCCGCGACCGCCTGCAGCATCGTGATCGCCAGCTCGGACGATGGTGTCTGGGTGGGAAGGTGGTCGAGCGACTCCCGGGCCTTGCGGAGTTCCGACGTACAGCGGGTGACGTCGAAGTCGCCGAGTGCTCGCGCTGCCCGCACGACCGCGGCCTCCGGCCCGTCCAGGTCGTCGGGCAGGTCGGCGAACAACGCTGCGAGGAGCCGGCGTCGGCGGCCGACGAGTAGACCCGCGAAATCGAGGTCCTCGACCAGGTACCGGGCCGCGTCGCTCCACCGACGAGCCGCGATGGCATGCCGGATCGCCTCGACCTGCTGACCATGCTCGGAGGACCAGACCGCGGCAGCGCGGTGCAGGCCGGGGACCAGGTTCGGCCGCTCGAAGAGCAGTTGGGTGCGAAGGAACTCCCGGAACAGCGGCTGGTAGCCGTAGCAGTCGTCGGTCCCGGGCACAGGCTGGATGAACGCGTTGCCATGTGAGAGGAACTCCAACGACCGCAGGTCGCAAGGGCGGCCGGTCAGCGCTTGGGCCAGTGCGGGCCGGACCTCGTCCACGACGGAGGTCCGCAGCAGGAACTCCCGCAGCGCCGGCGGCTGCGCGTCGAGCACCTCGGTCATCAGGTACGCCGCGACGTTGCCGGCATCGCCGCGGAACTCACGGATCGCGTGCTCCGCGTCCCTCTTGCCGGCCAGGCCCATGGCCGCGAACATGAGGCCCGCGGGCCAGCCGTCGGTTCGTCGCTGGAGCTCGGCCACCTGCGCGGGAGCCAGCTCGAGTTTCTGATACCGCATCAGCGTCGCGGCCTCGTCCACCGTGAACGCCAGATCAGCGGCCCGGATCTCGGCAAGGGTGCCCGCCAAGCGGTAGAGGTGGAGGGGGAGAGGTGGATCCGACCTGGTCAGGAGGATGAACCGGACCTGCCCCGCAGTACCGCGGATGAGGCGATGAAGGCTGTCTCCGAGCTCCGGCGTGACAGTCAGATCGCCGCAGTCCACCACGAGTACCAACGCGTCCTGCTCGCCGAGGGTCGTTCGGCTCGACGACGGTTCGCCGGGCTGGTCTGCCGGCGCGAACAGCACGGGGCCATCGGACCCGGTCGAGCCGCCGCCGTGCAAACCGCCGAGCACGGATTCCAGCAAGGACGCGGGGTGCTCACTGGTGCCGTCCAGCGCGAGGTGCCGGACGACCGTCCGGTCCGAGGCGAGCGCCTCCCATGAGGCCAGCAGCATCGTCTTGCCGTATCCGGCTGGTGCGCTGACCAGTGTCAGCGGCCGCTCAACGCCCTTGGTGACGCGATCCAGCAGACGACCCCGCAACACCGTTCCCGGCCGGATCCTGGAGTTCGCCTGCTCCGCCCATCGCGCCGACGCCGGACGAAGTCCTGTCTGCACCCCCGCTTGCTGATCGCTTGGCATTTCCCCTCCTAGCGATTCGCGGCGCGACCGATCACGTGAGGGGCAGTGAACGGCGGGTCCGCATGTCGACGACACCACGGATTCGTCGTTAAAACCAGCGTTTGCCGTCCGATTGACGAAATATCGAGACGGCAGGATGCCTGTCTGTACACCCGCTCGGTCGTCGAAGCGCTTCGCCCCTGGCGAGGCCAGTTCACCCCGGAGGGATGAAGCCGCGCCACCCGCTGTTTGCGACCGTCGAACGTACACGCTGTGAACGGAGTGGGGCGATGGCCGAGGCGACGTACGAGATTCGCGTGACGGGCGCCGTGCCGGAACAGGACCTCCGCGACATGGGCGCGGTGACGCTGGCCGTCGACCAGGTGAACACCGTGCTCTACGGCATCCCCGATCAGTCGGCACTCTATGGTCTGCTCGCACGACTGCGGGCCCTGGGCATCGAGGTCGTCGAGGTGCGCCGGATCCCGGATGCGTCACCGGCGGAATCGATTCCCGTCGTGCCTGGAGAGGGAGACGATGAGAACGAGTGAGGTACACAAGTCGTCGTACGAGGTCGTCGTGCTCGGCGAACTGGGGCCGGCCGTACTCGCCTTCTGCGCCCGGCCACCGACTCACAGCGAGACGTCCCGCGCCTTCCAGTTGCGACTCCACGACGGCCAGAGCATCGCTGACCTGGCCGCGATGCTGCAGGCAGCGGGCCTGGTCATCCTGAGCATCCGGCTGGTCTCTCCGCGCGAGACCTGGGTTGCCACAAGCGTCTCCGCCTGAGCTCATCCGGTAAGGGTGATGACGCCATCCGTGGGCCACGGCAGGGTGGCGCACAAAGGACACGCTGGGCCGCGAGGGTCTGGTAGAGGGGATGGAGAGCCATGCCGGAGACAGAGGTTCACGGACCCATCGACTTCGTACTCCTCGAGTTCACCGGCGATCGGCTGACCGGCCGGGCCGCCGAGGAAGTCGTCAGTCTGATGGAGCGCGGCATCATTCACGTCTACGACGTGATGATCGTCGGCAAGGACGCCGACGGCGCCGTCTATGCGGTCGATCTGGCGGAATCGTCCGACCGCGTTGGTGGCTTCGCGGAACTGGACGGGGCCCGGACAGGCCTCCTGGCTGACGACGACCTCAACGAAGCGGCCGGCGCGATGCAGCCGGGCACGCTGGCGGCGCTGATCGTCTACGAGAACACCTGGGCGATTCCGTTCGTTGCCGCGGCGATGGAGTCCGGCGGCACCCTGATCGCCGGTGGACGCATCCCGGCGGAGGACGTGATGGAAGCACTCGACGCCATGGAAACCGTGGAAGCGACCTGAGGAGACTGACATGCCAGGACTGTTGCGAGGAATTGCGCGAACCGCGGCCGTCGCGGGGACGGCGACCGTTGTCGCCGGCCGGGTGCAGCGTCATCAAGCCTCGAAGTTCGCCCAGCGCGACGCCGAGACGGCAGCACAACGTGATCAGGCGTACGACGAACAGGTCGCGCCGCAGGAGTCTGCCGCACCGCCGCAGGACGCCGCACCGCCACCTGCGCCGGCCGCCGACCCGTTGGACCGGTTGAAGACCCTGGGTGAGCTGAAGGAGTCGGGTGTGCTCACCGAGGCGGAGTTCCAGGCACAGAAGGCCAAGATCCTCGCCGGCTGAGTGGCTGATGCGCGTGGCCCACGAGGGCATCGCCTTCCACCCGACTCCTGACCGGATGACCGAGGAGCAGGAGCGTTTGCCATGACAGAGGAAGCGGGCCGCGCGGCTGAGGAGGCCAAGGGCAATCCGCGGCTCGCCATCCTGCTCGCGATGGCGATGTTCGTGCTGGTGGTCGACACGTCCCTGATGAACGTCTCGATCGCCTCGGTTGTTCAGGACCTGGACACGACGGTGAGCGGCGTCCAGTCCGCGATCGCGCTCGAGGCGCTGGTGTCCGCCGCGTTCATCCTGATCGGGAGCAAGATCGGCGATCTGTACGGGCGCAAGCGGGCGTATCTCCTGGGCCTGACCGGCTACGCGATCGGCGCACTGGCGATGACAGTGGCGCAGAACCTGCTGACGATCATCATCTTCTGGGCAGTGGTGGGTGGCATCGGCGCCTCGCTCCTGCTGCCGGCGATGCAGTCCCTGATCCACGGGAACTTCGAAGGGGCTGCTCAGATCAAGGCCTACGCCCTGGTCGGGGCCGCGGCCGCGCTGGCCGCGGCGGTCGGACCGCTGCTCGGTGGCTTCATCACCACCTACCTGTCCTGGCGCCTGGGGTTCGCGCTCGAGGTCGTCGTGATCGCGGTCGTGGTCCTCGGTCGGGGACTGATCAGCGACGTGCCGTACACAGGATCTCGGAGTATCGACGGGGTCGGTGCGGTGCTTTCCGCGCTGGGCATGGGCGGTGTCGTGCTGGGCATCCTGGTGTGGCAGGAAGGCGGCGAGTCCGTCGGCGCGATCATCCTCATAGGCGTGATCGCTCTCGTCGGCCTCGTCTACTGGCTGAGGCGACGCAAGCGGCAGGGGAAGGCGACACTGCTCGACCCGGATCTGTTCAAGTCCGCCGTCTTCCGCTTGGGCATCAGCCAGCAGTTGCTCCAGCAGATCGCGCTGGGCGGCTGCATGATCGCCCTGCCGATCTACCTGCAGATGGTGCTCGAGTACGACGCGATGCAGACGGGCCTGTCCCTCGCCCCGCTCTCGCTCAGTATGTTCGGGACGGCGATCCTGGCGGAGCGGAAGCTCGGCGACCGGGCCCCGAGCCATATCATCAGGTGGGGATTCGCGCTCCTGACGACAGGACTGCTGCTGATCATCCCGATCGTGCCGCGGGCAGACGCGGGCTGGTATCTGGCCGGCCCGCTGGTGCTCGCCGGTGTGGGGTTCGGTCTCATGGTGTCCCAGCTCAACAACTACACGCTGGCCCCGATCTCGCAGGAGCGCGTCAGCGAGGCCGCCGGGGTGAACTCGGCGGCGGGCTCGTTCGGCTTGTCGTTCGGGTTGGCGTTCGCCGGCGCCATCATGCTGGCAACCCTTTCCTTCGCCTTCACCCACGAGGCCGAGTCAAGTGACGTCCTCGGACCGGCCGAGCAGGAACGCGTCGCGATGGGGCTGGAGGAGGACGCACAGGTGATGAGCAACACCGAGCTCGAAAAGCTACTCGTCAACGAACCCAAGCCGATTCAGGACGAGATCATCCGCATCAACACCACCGCACGACCGCTGGCCCTTCAGGTGGCCCTGGGCATTCCGATCCTTGCCGGTCTGATCGGCCTGCTGAACTCCTTCCGGATGGTGCGCCTGCCCGTCGTTCCACCGTCCGGCTCCGGACCGGCACTCATTCCCTCCGACGACTGATGTTTGTCTGGACAGCCCCGAACAAGGCCCGGGCGACGAGACCGACCATCACGAGGCCGCTGATCATCTGCACGGTGACGACCGTGCGAGCTGGTTCCGAGGTGGCCACGATGTCGCCGAAACCGACCGTCGTGAAGACGGTCACGGTGAAGTACGCCGCGTCCAGCCGGCTCATCGGCTCGGAGAAGCTCCCCGGCTGGGTCGCTGCCATCAGGTTGTAGGTCGTGGCGAAGATCACGAGGAACAGGGGCACGGAGGTCGCGAGCGCGCCGATCGCCCTGATCCGGGGGTACGGCGACCGGGTGATCGCGCGGAGCTGCCAAGCGATCAGGAGCGCCACGACGACAAGTCCGATGACCAGGCCAACGCCCCTGGCCGCCGTCAGGCCTCTCATGGGCAGCAGGAAGTAGCCGACGACGATGGCCACGGAGACGAGGAGGGAACGCAGCAGTGACATGCTGGCGAGCCGTCGGCGGACTCTCACCGGGAGCTCTTCATAGCGGAGGTCGGTGTCTGTCACCACCTCAGTGAAGCGCGGACCGAACCCGGTCGGCTCATCCATCGGGGGTGATGCTGATCGGCGGGCCTTCGGTGTTGGCTGGGATGCCCAGGGAACTGAGCCGTATGGGGGCGGCTCGACCACGACCGGAGGGCCTCATGACTGCACGGAGCGCGATTGCAGAGACGCTGACGGCCGTATCCGCACCGAGACGAGCCGACGCCAACGGTGGCCCGGTCACCCCGGTCCGTCACCTGTCGCCTTCCGAACGAGCCCGCCGCGGACTCGCGGCGCGCGTCGCGCTGCCGCCGCGCAGGCAGGCAGAACTGGTGCTGCCGGCGAAGCGTCCTGATCCCGTCGCCCTGATCGAGGAGCAGGCCCGGTCCCGTGTTCCCGAACTGGTGCCGGTTCGGCACGGCAGGATGATGGTGTCGCCCTTCACCTTCTTCCGGGGCAACGCCCTCGGGATGGCGACCGACCTCGGCGCGGGCCCGGTGTCCGGCCTCGGAGCGCAGCTGTGTGGTGACGCCCACCTCTCGAACTTCGGGCTCTTCGGATCCGCTGAGCGACGCCTGCTCTTCGACATCAACGACTTCGACGAGTCGATCGCCGGCCCGTGGGAGTGGGACGTCAAACGTCTCGCCGCGAGCGTCGCGGTGGCCGGTCGTGGCAACGGCTTCTCGCGGAAAGAGCGCCACAAGTGCGTCCTGGAGACGGTGCGGCGCTATCGCGATGCCACCGCGGAGTTCGCCACCATGCGCTCTCTGGACGTCTGGTACGCCCGCGCGGACGTCGACGAGGTTCAGGAGACGCTGCGCAACAAGATGAGCTCCAGCCGCCGCAAGAGTCTCGACCAGGCCACCCTCAAGGCACGCGGCAGCGGAAACCTGAAATCCTTCGCCAAACTCACCGAGATCACGGACGACGGCATGCGGATCAGGGCCGACCCTCCTTTGATGATTCCGATCGCCGATCTCCTGCCCGATGTCGGCCGCGAAGAGCTCGAGACCCAGCTCAAGGGGCTGCTGATCCGCTACCGCAGGTCTCTGCCGACCGAACGCCAGGTGCTGTTCGACCAGTTCGAGTTCGTTGACCTGGCCCGCAAGGTGGTTGGAGTGGGCAGCGTCGGCACCCGTTGCTGGATCGTGCTCCTGCGCGGTAGGGACGACGGTGATCCGCTGTTCCTGGAGGTCAAGGAGGCCGGCCCGTCGGTGCTCAAGACGAAGGTGCCGATGGCCTTGCGGCAGCGGTCCGCACCCAGGAACGAGGGGGAGCGGGTGGTGGTCGGCCAACGGCTGATGCAGGCCTCAAGCGACATCTTCCTCGGTTGGCAGCGCGTCGGCGGTATCGACGGACGGCTCCGTGACTTCTACGTGCGGCAGTTGCGCGACCTGAAGGGCTCCGCCGTGGTGGAGCGGCAGGACCCGCGCAGCATGATGATGTACGGCCAGCTCTGCGGCTGGACGCTGGCCAGGGCGCACGCCCGCACGGGGGACCGGATCGCGTTGGCGACCTACCTCAACAGTGACGACGCGTTCCCCGATGCCATGGTCGAGTACGCCGAGGCGTACGCGGACCAGAACGAGAGCGACTACCAGGCATTCCTCGATGCCATCGACAGCGGCCGTCTCCAAGCCGAGCCGGGTCTGTAGTAGGCCCAACGCACCAGTCACCCTGGCCTGAAGATCAGGCCAGGGTGACTGGTGGTGTGTCCGGCTCAAGCAGGAGCGCTGGGACCAGTTCCGCCGGCAACGGGGGCTGCCGCTGGTGGACGCCCCAGGAACTCGATCACCGCGATCAGGAACAGGACGATCAAGGCGATGACCACGACGACGGAAACCGTTGGCTGTGACCAGAACGTCAGCACGAGGGCGCCGCCGATGATGCTGGCGATCAGCAGCATGCGCTTGTGGGCGAAGGTCCAGGCGCCGAACCGGCCGGTGTTCAGCCCGGCCGATTCGGCGTTGCCGCGCAGGGCCCCGATGCCCCTCGTGAGCCCTGCGCGAGTCTTGACGGCGGAGACGGACGGCCCGGTGAAGAAGGCCGCGAAGGCGACGATCAGCGCGAGCACCCCGACAGCTCGCAGGCTGTAGCGCAGGTAGCGCACGATGGTGTCGAAGATGACGCCGCCGGTCTCGCGGGAGATCACCTCGGAGGGCAACGCGTTCAGGTAGAGCGCCCGGCCGAGGGCCAGGCCGACCCCCAGCGCAAGCATCGAGCCGGCGAACCCCAGCGCGCCGATCAACAGGGCGCGGCGATGGTTGCGGGCGACGTACACCCCGGCGGCGAACAGGAGCAGGGAGATGATCGGCAGCCAGACGCCGAGCGTGTTGAGCAGGCGGTAGATACCTTGTGCCTTCGTCACTCCGTCCGACTGCACCAGGACGATCGACTTGTTCACGACCGGGATGTTCTCGGCCACGCCGAAGCCGCGCGCCACCAGCCGTTCCTTCACCTGAGCGATGATCGGGGCGAGGTTCAGCGTCACCGTGTCGTTCTGGGCGCTGAGCGCGCCGCCCTGGTTGCCTTCCAGCAGGTTGACCAGTTCCGAGTGCGCGGTCTGGTTCGCCTGTTCCCACACGGCGGCGAACTCGGGACTCGCGACGAAATTGGCGACCTGGTCGCGGATGAAGCTCTGCACCCCGCTGACGAGCGGTCCGCTCAGCGCCTGCAGGTTGGCCGCCACTCTCGGCGGCAGGCCCTGCTGGGAGATCGCGTTGAGCGCCTCGTCGGTGATGCCCTGGATGTCGATGGCGGCGAGGATCTCGTTGGTGACCGCGTCGGAGATGGTGGTCTGAACGGACGGGTCGTCCGCCAGCGGGGCGACGGTCTTGAGGTACTGGTCGGTGTCGCTGACCTGCCTGCTGGCCCAGACGGCCGTCGCCGACAGAGGTGCGAGCAGGCAGGCCAGCGTGATCAGGATGGCGGACGCGACGGTACGCCAGATCACCCGGCGTTCCCTGGGCTGAGGAGATTCCGGCGTCGGCGGCCGTGGACCTGCTGCCAGCGCGAGTTCGAGTTGCGCGACCCGTTCGCGCAGCCGCCGTACCTCGTCTTCGTCCGTCATCGCCGGATCTCCTCTCGGGTGAACAGGTCAGACCGCGAGAGCCTTCGCCTTGAGCGTGTCGAACTCCGACTGCGAGATGGTGCCCTTGTCGAGCATCGCGCTGGCCTGCGCGATCTGGTCGGTGGGACTCGTCTTGGCGGCCACCTGCTTGATGTACTCCTCCTGCTGCTGCTGGGCGGCGAAGTGGCTGGTGGCGGTCCTGCGCGCCATGTCGTTGCCGTGCACGATGACGTAGATGAGGGCGACGAGCAGCGGCACGAAGAGCAGGCCGATGAGCCAGAGCGCCTTCTTCACGCCTGACATATCGGGGTCGCGGAAGAGGTCCGCGATGATCGAGAACAGCATCATCAGGTAGGCGGTGAAGGCGAAGGCGATGATGATGAACCAGACAACATCCCAGAATGACATTGCAACGTCCTCTCTGCGAGCGCTGAACGCGTCGGATCAACACTGGCGCTTCGGACGGCGAACGGCCTCCCCTCTACCGGATGATCTTGGCCGGATTTCAGGCGGTCGCCGGGGTCGCGGGGGATGGGTTGACGTGCCCACGGCGCACGATCAGGCCCATCGCCACGAAGACGAGACCCCAGCACAGCGCGATCAGGCCGAGCCAGACCGCGATCCCGACGGTGCCGCGGCCGGGGTTGGCGACGAAGAAGATGCCCAGCAGGAGCGAGAGCGCGGCACCGAGCAGGAGGAGCCAACGAGGGGTGAGCCGGTAGCTGCTGAAGGCGGCGAAGACCTCGAACACCGCGCGGATGATCAGATAGATGCCGAAGATCAAGGTCAGGGTGTTGGCCGCCACCGAGGGGCTGAAGATCGCGAAGAGCCCCACGATGATCGCGATGACACCCATCACCGCCAGACCGAGCCGGCTTCCCTGCGTCTCCGACCGGAACGCCTCGATCAGCGAACTGATGCCGTCTATCAGGGCCCAGAATCCGAACAGCACCATCAGTGCTATCGCGGTCTCGAGCGGCCAGATGATCGCCAGCAGCCCGAAGACGATCCCGATCACCCCGCGAACCACCAGCATTTTCCAACTCTCGGCGAACAACTCGCGATCCATGGCACGACCTCCCAGGCCTCCACGCAACAAGACGCACGTCACCCCTCATAGTTCTCCGATTCGGTGCCGCAGACAACGGGCAGACCCATTTCCCTCGAGGCCGGCAGTCTCGTTGCTCTGGGCAAGATCACCGCAGCGAGGCCGCCAGGCCGTCGAGGATCAGGTCGAGCCCGAGTTCGAACTCGTCGCCGAAGTCGTAGCCCGGCTGGAGGTAGTACTTCGTCGACATCTCGGTCAGGTGCGGGTACTCACCGGCGGCGATCTGGTCCATGATCGGACCGGCGACCTCGGCCCCTGACTCCGGATCCTGGAAGGGCAGAGCGGCCTCCTGCAGCGCGAACCCGTAGGTGTAGCTGTCGATCAGGGCGTAGGCGTGGGCGGTCATCGCGAGTGAGAAGCCTCCGTGGAGAAGCGTGCCGAGAACCGCGTCGTGGTGTCTCAGCGTTGCCGGCCCGGGCGTGGTGCGGGTCTCGAGCAACCCGATCGCCCAGGGATGCTTCCTCAGCACCTCGCGGGCCGAAACCGCCCGCCGGTGGATCTCGGCGCGCCACTCGCCGCCTACCGACGGTAGGTCGATGTCGGTGAAGACGAGGTCGACGATGCCGTCGAGGATCTCTTCCTTGGTCGCGACGTAGTAGTAGACCGACATGGGCTTCGCGCCGAGGGCCTCGGCGAGTGAACGCATCGTCAGCGACGCGATGCCGCCCCTGTCGGCGACTTCGATGGCGGCACGCAGTACCCGCTCGCGGCTCAGGCGAGGACGACGGCCGGCTGGTTCTGGCATGTGACTCCTGACCCCTGGTGGTTTCGTACTTAGTACTATACCTTGGCCGTACTAAGTACGAAATCCGGCGCCCGGCTGCGGCCAGCGCGTCCTCTGGAGGGGATCCCGATGACCAACGACACCGTTCCACCGCCGACGCAGCCGACGACTCCCGTCACGCCACCCGCGGCTGGCAGCCGGTCGCTTCGCGGAGCAGCCATCACAGCGGGCGTGGGGATCCTGGTGATGGCCGCGCTGGCGCCGTTCGGCGTCTTCTTCGCCACTGGCGGACTAGTCACACAGGGGGATGCGGCGCTGACAGCCGCCGACATCACGGCGTCCGAGGGCTTGTTCAGGGCCGGTATCGCCAGCCTGTTCCTGGTGATCGCACTCGACGTGGTGATCGCCTGCGCGCTCTACCGGGTGTTCAGCCCGGTGAACAAGGGCGTCTCGTTGCTGGCGATGGCATTCAGGCTGGTCTACTCAGGCATCTATCTGGTTGCTGTCGGCCACCTTCTCGCAGTACTCCGGCTACTCGACGGTGAGGCTGGTCCCTCGGCGTTCAGCCCGGATCAGGTGCACGCGCAGGTTCTCTCGGAGATCAACGCCTTCAACGACGTCTGGGCCTTGGCGCTGGGATTGTTCGGTCTTCACCTGTTGACCGTCGGCTACCTGGCCTTCCGATCCGGGTATGCCCCCAGAGTCCTGGGCGTCCTGCTCGCCATCGCCGGTCTCGGCTACGTCATCGACACCTTCGGGGCCATCGCGGTCCAGGACTCATGGACCGACGTCTCCTCCTTCACCTTCCTCGGCGAACTCCTGCTGGCGTTATGGCTGGTGATCCGCGGCCGGTGGGTGAGCGTTCGGTCAACTTGAAGGCTGCTTGCGGAAGACGAGTAGCTCGGTCCTGCCGCCGCTCAGGGGTTCGAAGTGCTGGCCGAGGAGCGTCAGGCCCCGGTCGGCGAGCAGGTCGATGGTCCAGGCGCGGGGCGTCACCATGTAGATGGCGGCGTTCTCGCTGACCCAGGTCCGCGTCGCCTGTTCGTCCATGCAGTCCTCGGTGATGATGTCGAAGGCGACGATTCCGCCGGGGCGGACGACTCTCGCCATCTCCTCGAGATAACCGACGGTCGTCACGAAGGGCACGTAGGTGAACAGTTTGTGGGAATGCACCAGGTCGATGGTCTCCGAGCCGGTGGCCGCCAGCGTGTGCCCGTCGGCCGGCCGCGTGACCAGATTCGGCAGCGACTGGAGGTAGCGGATCCAGTCGGGCGCGGTCTCGTAGATCTCGTAGGCGTCAGGATGCAGCGCGGCGATGACAGGCTCGGCGTACCGTCCCGATCCGGGACCGATCTCGCAGATCCGGCTGACCTGATCACCGAAGTCGCACAGCCGCAGCATGGCCTCCACCGCCACTGCGGTCGACCCGGGCTCGGCGCTGTAGCGATCGATGTACTCGCCGAGCGGAAGTCCGGCCCGGTTGGCGCCTGCGATCGTCCGCCGCGCCGACAGGAACGGCTGGATCGCCGGGTCCGTGCTCCTGCCGTGGGTCACCTGCACCCCGAGTGGTCGCAGTGCTCGGTTGACTCCATTGCGTGCATGTGTCGCCAACGACATCTCATCGCCCCCGCAAGCCCCTCGTGCGATCTGCAGGCAGCAGATCGTCGGACGCGCAAGCCCCCTCGCGCGTACCGCAACCCACAGTACGGCGCAGGCGAGGCGTCTGGCGATGTAGTCGCTGTCTGGCACCGGCTGTTCGCAATCGGTTCAGCACAAGGGCAAAATTTGTTGCTCTCGGCAAGCAGCGTGATACCGGCTGTGGGCGCACGATGATCGGACAAGTCGGTTGCGGGAGGGCGGAGGCTTCCATAGACCAGGCGGATGCGGACAGTGTTCGGGGCTGTGGCTGAGCGGTATCTGCTGTTCGTGCAGGCTGAGGGCGTCGTGATGGGGGAGGACGGGCGGTGCGCCCGGTTCGCGGCGGGTGACCTCGGGATCACCGATCTGTCACGGCGGCTGAGGTGTGCCTACAGCGAGCGTCGTGCGGTGATGCCTTCGTATCCGAAGGCCCTGAGTCCGCTCCGGGAAGACGAGGACGGCGCGGAACACACGGCCGACCTGCTCGAACTACACGTCGAGCAAGGCGGCTCGGTGGTGACCGGTACCGCGGACGAATACTCCGATCTCGACCTGGTCCTGGTGTCGCCGACGGACGCCGATCACCAGGCGATACTCGCCGAGGCGCCGGAGTTCGCCGCGAAGGTGGGGCTTCGAGGCCGTGGACGCGCTGGCCACGATGCGCGGCTCGGCGCTGGCGCCGTTGGTGATCAGCGACAAGGTGGCCAAGCCCTCGGGCGTCCGACGGATCGAGCAGATCGCGCCCGAGCGCGTCCCGGCGCTGCGCGAGACCGTGGCCATGCCGGACCGCGCCGACTGCCTCCGGCGTTGTGGGCAACGGTCCGGCTGTACCAGGAGCTGCGCGGCGACGTCGAGCGGCGTACTGATGCCGAGGTGACAGCTCTCGCCTACTTACGCGAGTTCTCGTAGTCGAACACTTCGCGCGGCGCTGCTCGTCAGCAGGCTCGACCTGGCCGTCTGGTGAGCCGCCCGGGGGTGAGCGACGTCCAGAGGGGTGGGTGACGTACAGGGATGGCGTCATGTGACGGGCGCGAGGGTGGTACCGGCGTTCCTACGGTGGCCGTACCACCGAGGGAACAAGGAGGAACTGCTGGCCCGCGGCGCGGAGGTCAGCGAGATCTGGCACGACGCCGATGGCGTCTTCCACCACTCCGGCGAGGCGAACCGCGTTTCCGGCCTGCACTCCGAGCGTGCCAGCTACGGTTCTTTCGCGTCCTTCAGCGACCCGGACGGCAACGGCTGGACCATTCACGAAGTCGTCTCCCGGTCGCTGACCGGACGAGGATGAGCACTGAGACAAGCGGGAGCGAGGAGTCGGGTATGGAGTCGGGTACGGACAGCGAGTACGACGTCATCGTGCTGGGTGCCGGTGCGGTCGGGGAGAACGTCGCCGACCGTGCCGTCCAGGGCGGGCTGACAGTCGTCATCGTGGAGGGCGAACTCGTCGGCGGTGAGTGCTCCTACTGGGCGTGTATGCCGTCCAAGGCCCTGCTCCGCTCCGCTCAGGTACTCCGCGCCGCGCGGGCTGTCCCCGGCGCCGCCGAGGCGGTGACCGGTGAGCTCGACGTCCAGGCCGTACTCGCTCGGCGCAACTCGTTCACCAGCAACTGGAAGGACGACGGTCAGGTCGAGTGGCTCGACAGCGCCGGTATCTCGCTGGTCCGCGGCCACGGCCGGATCACCGCCGCGAAGGAGGTCACCGTCACCGCAGCAGACGGGAGCGCGACCGTGCTCACTGCACGCCACGCGGTCGTCGTCTCGACCGGTTCCGACGCGTTCGTCCCGGACATCCCAGGCCTGCGGGAGGCCGGCCCGTGGACGAGCCGGGACGCGACGAGCACCCAGTCGGTGCCTGCCAGCCTCGCGATCATCGGCGGTGGTGTCGTCGCCGTCGAGATGGCGACCGCGTTCGCCGGTTTCGGTACGGCGGTCACGGTGATCTCGCGGAGCGGGTTGCTCACGACCCTGGAGCCCTTCGCCGGTGAACGGGTGGCCGAGGCGCTCCGGGAGCAGCGTGCCACAGTCCTGCTGGACACCAAGACGAACCAGGTCACCCGCACCCCGGACGGTGTCGTCCTCGAACTCGTCAACGGAACCAGGGTCGAGGCCGAACAGGTGCTGGTCGCGACCGGCCGTACGCCGCGAACCGGTGACGTCGGCCTCGAAGCGATCGGACTCGAGCCCGGCTCCTGGCTGGAGACCGACGACACCATGCTCGTCCGCGGCTTCGACTGGCTGTACGCGACCGGCGACGTCAACAACCGCGCGCTGCTCACCCACCAGGGTAACAACCAGGCACGCGCCGCCGGTGACGTCATCGCTGCCCGCGCGAAGGGTGCGCCTGTCTCGGATGCTCCGTGGGGCACGCACGTGGCGACCGCCGACCACCAGGCCGTTCCGCAGGTCACCTTCGCCGAGCCAGAGATCGCGTCGGTCGGCCTCACCTCGGCGGCCGCGCGCGAGGCCGGCTACGACATCCGCGTCGTCGACTACGAGATCGGCCAGGTCTCGGGCGCGAAGGTCCGCGCCGACGGCTACCGCGGTACTGCGCGAATGGTGGTCGACGAGCGGCGCAAGGTCATCCTCGGCGTTACCTTCGTCGGTCCCGACGTCAGCGAGTTGCTCCAGGCCGCCACCTTCGCCGTCGTCGCCGAGATCCCGCTCGACCGCCTCTGGCACGCCGTACCGGCCTATCCCACGGTCAACGAGATCTGGCTCCGCCTCCTCGAGACCTACGGCCGCCCGGCCTGACGCCGGTGGTATCGGTAGCGAGTTGGGGTCTTTCGGCACCTATGTAGATGACCACGGCCTCTGCCTGGGAGACGGCTGACGAGGACACGTTGGGAGGTAGCCCACCCTCGCAGCGGAAGGAACAATCGTGGCCCCGACGACCCAACGGCCGGATTTCGCCGCAACCACCTGGGAGCGACCTGCCGGCGGGGCGGCAAGGGCTTCCGTCCGACCCGTGATCCACGTCGGCATCGATGGATCCTGGCGTGCCGCGGGCGCGCTCGAGTGGGCGCTGCAGGAGTCCCTGCTGCGGAACGAACCGCTCCGCGCCGTGCACATCATCGAGCAGACGCACCACACCCGGTACTACGAGCCGGCCGAGATCGCGCAGACGGAACTGGACCTGGTCGAGGACGTCCGGCAGCGGATGCGGGACAGCGGGGACGACCTCGACCACCGCGCCGATCTGGTGGCTGGTTCACCGGCGGTGACTCTGACCCGGCTGGCCTCGGGGAGCCGGATGCTCGTGATCGGACGTCGTGGCACCGGGACCTTCAAGAGGCTGCTGCTCGGATCCACCTCGGAGGCGGCCGCGAACCTCGGCGACGCGCCGGTGGTCGTGGTCCCGGCCGGCTGGCCGGCTGCGCCGAGCCGCAGCCCGGTGATCGTCGCTCTGGACGACTCGGGCGAGAACGACCCCGCGATCGAGTTCGCGGTGGAGGCTGCCGTCGAACGCAGCGTGCCGCTGCGGCTCGTGCACGTCTGGGACATGCCCGCCGTCTACGGCTGGGACCCCGCCATTGACGCCACCCAGGGAGATGACTGGGCGGAGGCTGTGCAGGGGCACTTCGAGCCGCTCGTCGATCGATGGCGCCGCAAGTACCCCGAGCTCGACATCCACCTCGACGTCCGGCGTGCTCACCCGGTGGACGGTGTGCTGGAAGCGGCTCAGGGGGTTCAGGCCCAGCTCGTCGTACTCGGCGGACGTCATCGTCCCCGGTTGTCCATCCTGGTACTCGGCTCGGTCGCCCGGGGAGTGCTGCAGCATGCGGTCTGTCCGGTCGCGGTTGTCCACCGTCCGGAGTCGCAGGAGCAGACCTTGTGACGCGCACGCGGGTCGGGTCGGGAGCGGTGGTCGTCGAGGTCGACGGATCCGCTGAAGGACTGCGAGTGCTCGACTACGCGTGCACGGAGGCGATCCGGGGTGGCGCGGAGTTGGTGCTGGTGGCATCGCGTCCGGTCCACGATCCGCACCTCCCGGCGGACTCGGCACGGCAACCTTGGCCGCCGGCGGAGCGGACCGCGGAGTTCCTTCGAATCGCCGTGGCCCACGTACGCCGGCAGGTCGGCCGTGCCCTGAAGCCGGCGGTCGTCTGCAGAGAGGGGACGCGGGTGGAGGTGCTGTCCGAGGCGGCCCGCGATGCCCGCCTGCTGGTGGTCAGACGCCCCCGGGATCGTGGATCGGAGCGCCTGCTCATTGCCAAGGGCAACCTTCTCCTCGCCCGGCGGAGCACTTGCCCAGTGGTCGTCGTACCAGGCTCGTGGAAGCTGGCCCCCGCCGTACGGGACGTCGCTGTCGGGATCGACGGTACGTCGCTGTCCTCGGCCGCGGTCGAGTACGCCTTCTGGGCGGCGGCCGACCGCGGCGGCAACCTGGTTGCGGTTCATGCTGCTCCACGGCACTCGTCCCCGAGCGGAGCCCGGGCGCGACGGGCGGAGTTCGACGCCGCCGTACTCGATCGGTCGACGGACTATCCCCAGGTGCAGGTGACCCGCTATCTCACCGGCCGGCCGGTGGTGGCGGCCTTGGTCCACAAGGCTCAGGAAGTCGGTCTGCTGGTGGTGGGCGCTCACGCGGGGACGCCGTCGGCCGACGACCCGGTCGCACGCCGGGTGCTCGCGGTGGCGGACTGCCCGGTCGCGATCGTGCGACTCCGATGACGGTCACCAGGGGCCGAGTGGGGGTCGCTTGCGGACTGGCGGTGGGTGGTGCGGTGTTCACCCGGCTGTACCGGCCGTGGCATCTGCGGTGGGGATCCACGGACTCCGAGGTCGACGCCACGCTGCCGGGGGACGAGATCGTGGACGCGCCCACCTTCGCGGCGACGCGAGCGGTGTCGATCGACGCACCACCAGCCGATGTGTGGCCGTGGATCGTCCAGCTCGGCTTCAACCGGGCCGGCTGGTACAGCTACGACCTGCTCGACACCGTGGGCCGCAACGGTCCGGTGAAGCTCGTGTCGTCGTTGCACCATCTCCGTCTCGGCGACCTGGTGCCCCTCGGGCCCGGTGGGGGAGGCCTGTACGTGACGGGTCTCGTCCCGGGCCGCTGGTTGCTGTGGGGCCGACAAGCACGGCTACACGACCTGGCTATGGGCCATCGAGCCCGTGGGCATGTCCTCCAGCAGACTGCTGACAAGGGTGCGCAGCCACTACCGCTGGACCCACCCGGAGATCCTGTTCAGCCTGCTCCTCGCGGAGCCCTTCGACTTCCCGATGATGCGCAAATGCCTCCTCGGCATCAAACACCGCGCCGAGTCACCCCACCCCCCCAACCGGCTGATTCGCGTTCGTCCGGGCGTCCATGGGGGGTCTGCGCAGTAGGCGTCGGTCCCGACTGGACAGGGCTTTCGGCACCTTCGCTGGTGACCACAGGCCCTGCTGCCAGGGGGCTGCCGGGCAGCAGTATTCGAGGCGTCCTAGCGAATCTGAAGGAGCGACCATGACCCTCACCCCCAACCGCCACGGCAGCCCGGTCTCCACCGGGACCTCGGCAGCCACCGGCACCGCGCCGAACCTCGGCGTCGCCGCCGGCCGCGCGGTCGCAGTACTACGGATCGCGTACGGATTCACCTTCCTGTGGGCCTTCGTCGACAAGGTCTTCGGACTCGGCTTCGCCACCAAGTCCGGCAAGGGCTGGCTCGACGGCGGCAATCCCACCGCCGGATTCCTCAAGGGGGCCGAAGGCCCGTTCGCCGGGTTCTACCACTCACTGGCGGGTGACTTCTGGGTCTCGCCGCTGTTCATGATCGGCCTGGCCGGGATCGGTCTCGCCCTGATCCTCGGTGTCGCGCTGCGGCTCACGGCCGTCGCGGGAACCGTTCTGTACCTGATGATGTGGAGCGCCGCTCTGCCGCCGACGACCAACCCGCTGATCGACGACCACATCATCGGCGCCATCACCCTGGTGACACTCGCCCTGCTCGCCGCCGGCCGCACCTGGGGCCTGGCGGACCGCTGGAACAACCTCGACATCGTCCGCCGCTACCCGTGGCTGCGATAACAGCAGCGACCCACCGACAGCAGTGAGCACCGACAGCGGCCGGACATCCGGCCGCTGTCGTTGGTTTCGACCGAGTTGGTCTCAGGCTCGTGCGGGAAATCAGTGGCGACGGCCCTCGGCCAGCAGGGCCAGGCGGCGGAGGGTCTCGTCGTTGCGTGCGTGCAGGATCGGGTCGGCGACCGCCTCGGGGATGAGGGCGGCCGGGCCGTTGAGGGCCTTCTCCCGCATCACCAGGTGACACTGGCCGGCCCGATCCGTGGCCTCGAACTCCACCTGACCCTCGCCGGTCGGCCAGGCGCGCACCTTCAGCCGAAGCAACCGCAGCGGTTCGTACTCCTGCACGGTCGTCGTGTCGTTGAGCAGCAGCGGCCAGGCGCCGACTGAGTGGTGAATGCTCCGCCCAGCTTCTGGCCACCCCGCATCCACGTCCCGAATCCGCGAGGCGCCGACCACCCACGCCGCATAGCTCCACCCGTCACCCAGTACCGCGAACACGTCCGCCACCGAGGCCCGCACCAAACACTCGTTCTCGCTCATCCCCACCCAGTACCCAATCCCCACGCACCGTCGACGCCCGGCGCCGGCCCCGGATCGGGGTGATCCTGGGCCGGCCGCGAGTCGGCGGTCCGTCAGCCCGTCAGGGCGGCGAACATGCCGGGCTCGTAGGAACCCGCCGGGTTGCGGACGATCACGTTCATCCGGTTGGCGGCGTTGATCAGGGCGATCAGGCCGACCAGTGCGGCGATCTGGTCGTCGTCGTAGTGCTTGCGCACCTGGGCCCAGGTCTCGTCGGACACGCCCTGGTGGGTGTCGGCGAGCCGGGTGGCCTCCTCGGCGAGCGCGAGCGCGGCCCGCTCCGCGTCGGTGAACACGGTGGCCTCGCGCCAGGCGGCGACCATGTTGACCCGGACCGGGGGCTCACCGGCGGCCGCGGCCTCCTTGGTGTGCATGTCGACGCAGAAACCGCAGCCGTTGATCTGGCTGGCGCGCAGACTCACCAGTTCCTGGGTGGCCTTGGGCAGCGTGGATTGAGTGATCACCAGGCTGGCGTTGGCGAACCGCTGGCCGAACTTGGCGGCGATCTCGTTGTCCATCAGGTTGAATCGAGCGCTCATGACGTCGTCCTCACTCGTGGTGTTGTGCAATGGCACTGAACGAACACGAGATGCCGGCGACCCGATCCTTGTGACACCGCGGGCCACGTGACGTGCGCCACCAACAGGTGTCTGTCCCGATGTGTCACAAAACGGCCGCGACCGGTGTCTGATGGGTGCCACAGTCGAGAGTGAAGAGGAGCCACCCCTTGCCGGCACGTCGCAGACCGCGCCCGAGGATCGCGGGGGAAGCATGAGCGAGGACGACCGCCCGGACCCCGCGACCGAGGCATTCCTTGCCCACCGCAGCCTGCTGTTCACCGTCGCCTACGAGATGCTCGGTTCCGCCGTCGACGCGGAGGACGTCCTCCAGGAGACCTGGCTGCGGTGGGCCGGGGTCGATCTCGACACCGTGCAGGCTCAGCGTGCCTACCTGGTCCGGATCACTACCCGCCAGGCGCTGCTCCGGCTGCGAACGCTCGGCCGCCGCAAGGAGTCGTACGTCGGCCCCTGGTTGCCCGAGCCGCTGCTCACCACGCCCGACGTGGCCGAGGACGTCGAGCTGGCCGACAGCGTCTCGATGGCGATGCTGCTCGTGCTGGAGACACTCGCGCCGACCGAGCGGGCGGTGTTCGTTCTGCGCGAGGTGTTCGCGCTGGCCTACGACGAGATCGCGGAAGCCGTCGACAAGAGCCCGGCCGCGGTCCGCCAGATCGCACACCGAGCCCGGGCACACGTAGCGGACCGCCGACCCCGCGGAGCCGTTTCCGCGGCCGAGACCCGAGAAGCCCTCGCGGCGTTCCAGTGGGCGGTCGAAACGGGTGACCTGCAACGCCTGTTCGACATCCTCGCGCCGGATGTCGTGCTCCTGGGCGATGGTGGCGGACTCGTTCAGGCCGCCGTGTCGCCCATCGTGGGAGCCGACAAGGTGGCCCGGGTGATGGCCGTCGGGCTGCCCCGGTTGGCCGAGGCGTCGCTACAGCTCGCCCAGGTCAACGGCCACCCCGCGCTGATCCTCCGGCTCAACGGCGAGATCGACACGGTCACAGCCCTACGCATCGACGACGGCCTGATCACTGGGCTCTATGCCGTGCGCAATCCCGAGAAGCTGTCGCACATGGAGAAGGAGACCTCCCTGCGCCGCTGAGCGCGTCCTGTCAGTTGTCCCTCGCGTTCTCGGACACGTCCTCAGCAAGCGGCTCCGATACTGCGAGGGCGGCGGTCGGGTCTCGGTCCGCGGGAGCCGCTGGCGTCCAGGTGTTGTCGACCAGGCGGTACGGGTGCCAGCGACCGATCCGATCCAGGCGGACCTGGCAGACGACGGCGCCCGAGGTCGTCAGCCGATTGTGCTCGGTGGTGATCTCGAGTTCCTCGTCCGCGGCCGCCAGGAGCTCGGTGCGGGCCCTCGCCAGATCGCCTGGATCTGGGTCCCACGTGTGTTCGAGCACGTCGAGCCCCGGCGCTCCGCCGTACGACCACGCCTGTACTCCGCGCGCGAGGTCGACGGTCTTCCCAGTAGCCGAGGCGAGGCGGTCGGCCAGCACGGGATAGTCGGCGGCGAGGCGAACGGCGTCCTGCCACTCCTCGAGCACCCACGGATCAGGAGCACCCGACAGCAACGCACTGAGCTGAGCCCGAGCTCGGCGAGCGGCGTCGAGCACCAGCAGTGGCAGAAGCGCCGACTGCAGCCCAGGCACCGGCTCTGTCCCGCTGACGACCAGATCATCCAGCGCGACCTTCCCCGGAACCACCCGCACCTCAGGCAACGCACCAGGCACCTGCTCGAACACCGCAGCAGCCAACACCCCCCTGCAGCGGGAGCCCGACCCGCTGGCGGTCGACGCCATGCCGCCGACCGAGGCTGATGCGCCGCCCGCACCAGCGCGGTGCTGGAGGTCCTCGAGCAGAGCGTCACGTGACCGGCCGCGGATCAGCAGCAGGACAAACGGGTCTTCGTCCAGGAGCCAGCCAGTTTGGTAGCTGAGGCCGGCTGCGTGTTGGCAGGGGAGTTCCCAGCTGTCGCAGGTGCACGAAGGATCGAGGTCGCCGATGCCCGGCAGCAACGGCACTCCGGCATCGGCGGCCGCCTCCACCAGGTCATGCGGCATCTCGCCGTCGAGAAGCGCCGCGATATGACCGGCCCGGGCGGCGACCTGGTCGAGGAACAGCCGCCAGTCGTCGTCGCTCAGCTGATCGACGAGAACCACCGCGTCGTGCGTGTCGTCCGGCGAGTAGACCGTCGCGGCGATCCGCCCGGGGCTGATGGTGATGGTGCCGACCTGCCCCGAGTTCGCGGTACGGCGGCCCTTCCGCAGCTGGTCGGAGTCGAGCGAGGTGTCTTCCAGCGCCTGCACCCACGCGCGTCCCCACCACGACTTCCCGCGCGTACTGCGGCGCCCGGCCGACGCGGGGAACGCCGGGAACCCGCGGGCCTCCTCGCCACTCATCGGGCACCTCGCAGCTCGACCAGATCGGCCAGTTCGCTGTCGGTGAGTTCGGTGAGGGCTGGCTCGCCCGCGGTGAGGACCGCGTCAGCGAGTTCGCGTTTGCTGCTGAGCATCGCGGCGATCCGGTCCTCGATGGTGCCCTCGGCAATCAATCGGTGCACCTGCACCGGCCGGGTCTGGCCGATCCGGTACGCCCGGTCCGTCGCCTGGTCCTCGACGGCCGGGTTCCACCAGCGGTCGTAGTGCACTACGTGGTCCGCGCGGGTCAGGTTGAGCCCGGTCCCGGCCGCCTTCAGCGACAGCAGGAACACCGGAACCTCCCCGGCCTGGAACCGCTCGACCATCTCCTCCCGCTTGCGGACCGGTGTCCCGCCGTGCAGCAACTGGGTGCCGATGCCGCGGTCGGCGAGATGCCGCTCGAGCAGCCGCGCCATCGCGACGTACTGCGTGAAGACGAGCACCGCCCCGTCCTCGGCGACGATCGTGGCGAGCAGTTCGTCGAGGAGTTCGAGCTTGCCGGATCGCCCGGCGAGGCGCGCGCCGTCGGGCTCCTTGAGGTACTGCACCGGGTGGTTGCAGATCTGCTTCAGCCCGGTCAGCAGTTTCACGATCAGCCCTCGGCGCGCCATCTGGTCGCTGGCCGCCACGGCGTCGAGCAGTTCCCTGACGGTCGCCTCGTAGAGCACGGCCTGCTCCCGGGTGAGTGACACCGCCTGGTCCGTCTCCGTCTTGGGCGGAAGCTCCGGCGCGATGCCCGGGTCGGACTTCTTGCGACGCAGCAGGAACGGCCGGACCAGCTTCGCGAGCCGCTCGGCGAGCTCCTCGTCCTTGTCCGCCTCGATCGGCGTGGCCCAGCGGCTGCGGAACGTCCCGAGCCGCCCGAGCAGCCCCGGCGTCGTCCAGTCGAGGATCGCCCAGAGCTCGGACAGGTTGTTCTCGACGGGTGTGCCGGTCAACGCGACCCGCGCGTGCGCCGGCACCGCGCGAAGCGCCTTCGCCGTGCCGGACGTCGGGTTCTTCACGTGCTGCGCCTCATCGGCGACCAGCAGCGCCCAACGGTGTTCGGCGAGCCTGGCCGCGTCCCTCCGCAGAGTCCCGTACGTCGTCAGGACGAACCCGGTATCGGCCCCTTCGAGGGAGCGCCCGGAACCGTGGAACCGGCGCACCGCAGTACCGGGCGCGAACCGCTGGACCTCGCGCTCCCAGTTCCCCAGTAGGGAAGCCGGACAGACGACCAAGGTCGGTCCGGACGTCTGGACAGACTGTTGGCGATGAAGGTGTAACGAGATGAGCGTGATCGTCTTGCCGAGACCCATGTCGTCGGCGAGGCAACCGCCGAGGCCGAGCGAGGTCATCCGAACCAGCCACTGGAGACCGCGCAACTGGTAGTCGCGCAGGGTGCCCTGCAAGGCGGCAGGCGCTTCGACCAGCTCGTCCGAACGGTCCGGGTCCGCGATCTTCGCGCGGAGATCGTCGAGCCAGCGGGTCGGCGTGACCGTGATCTGCCGGCCGTCGAGCTCGGCCGTGCCGGTGAGCGCGGCACTCAGGGCGTCGATCGCCGTCACCGGTTTGAGTACCCGCTCGCGGGCCTTGCGGGCCAGCTCGGGATCGATCAGCATCCACTGGTCCCGCAGCCGAACCACCGGTCTGGTCGCCTCGGCCAGCTTGTCCATCTCGGCCTCGGTCAGCGGGTCATTGCCCAGGGCAACCTGCCAGCTGAAGTCCAGGGTCGCGCCACCGCCGAAGAACCTGGGCATGTCCGAAGGCGGTCCTTCGGCGGAGGTGATCGCGGCTCGCGCGGTCAATTCGCGGCCGAGGCTGCGCGGCCAGTGCAGGTCGACTCCGGCAGCAGTCAACCGCTGCGCGCCGGTCACCAGCAGCCCGGCAACCTCCTCGTCGGAAAGCTCCATTCCGTCCGGTACTGCGGAATCGAGCAGGCGGGCCAGCGGCGACCAGACCCGGGCGGCTCGACGGATCGCCAGAGTCGCGTCGATCCGGGCCCTCGGACCGAAGCCGCTGACATCCTCCGCCCAGACCTCGGCGGCATCTCGCACCAGGGTCGGGTCGTTCAGGCTGTGCAACTGCACGACAACGCGGAACCCGAGTGACTCGGCCACCTCGAACGACTCGACGCGCAGCGAGATCCGTACGCCGGTGTCGAGCCCGGCTGAGACCTCGTCGGCCCACGACCGCAACCGCGAAGCCTGCTGAGGTGCCTTCGCCGTGAAGAGAGGTGTCCCATGAGCCTTGGCAGCCGCCGGCGACCGAGGCATCCCATCAGCCACCGCATCCAGAAACCCCCGCACCAACTCCTCACCCACCGGCAACCACACGCTGTCGGTCGAGGTTGCCGAGCCGTTGCCCGGGCTGGCCGACCCACCGCCCGACGCTCCCACGCCATTGGTTGGTGGGTGGGGGAGAGGTAGGGCTCGGGCTTCTGGGGGGATTGATTCGGCGAGGGTGAGGATTCGCTCGATGTCCGGGGTGTCCAGCGGGCCGACTCGCCAGGCGTCGTGGCCGGCGGGGGAGACGCCGGGAAGCAGCCGGCCGCGGGCCACCAACTGGAGGGCTATCAGGGAGGCTGCGCCCCAGAAGGCCGCGGCGGGGTGGGACTGCGGGGCTGTCCGGGCCCGGCCGAGGATCGGGACAGCTTCATCGACGGGCAGCTCGATCATCCGGACCGACTGGAGATCCACGCCGTCGGGGCCGTTGACGACCAGGTCGCGGGATGTCTGCTCGCCGACCCCGAGTGGTAGCTCACCCCCAGCTGGATCCCAGAAGGCCATCCGGCCATCCCGCGGAGGATCCGCTGGAACGAACACCGCTGCCAGACCGGCCAGCGCCCCCGTGTGCACCGTCGCTACCAACTCCACACCCCTCCGTGAATCCACCTTGGTTTTACGAGCCCGAGACCGGCTCGAACGACTCCGAGACCTGAACCACCGACCCTGGACTCGCACGAGCGGCCCCGCGAACTGCTCTGCCACCTCGGCCTGCGTTCCCCAGCCCCTTCACCTCATACGTCAGCCACTACTACTTACACGTGCGGATCAAGGTGCCGCGACCGCGACCGCGACCTCGCCCTTGTCCTTCTGCTCGAACTGGGTGCGGTGGAGCTCCTCGTAGCGCCCCGCGGCGGCGAGGAGTTCGGTGTGGGTGCCCTGCTCGACGATGCGGCCGTCCTCGATCACGAGGATCTGGTCGGCGGCGCGGATCGTCGAGAGCCGGTGTGCGATCACCACGGCCGTCCGCCCCGCCAGCGCCTCACCCAGAGCAGCCTGCACTGCCGCCTCCGACGTCGAGTCCAGCGAGGCGGTCGCCTCGTCCAGGATCACCACGCGCGGCTGAGCCAGCAGCAGCCGCGCGATCGTCAGCCGCTGCCGCTCACCACCCGACAGGCGGTACCCGCGCTCACCCACGACCGTCTCCAGTTGATCGGGCAACGACCGGATCAGGTCAGCCAGCCGGGCCCGAGTGAGCGCTTCCCACAGATCCTGCTCGCTGGCCTCCGGCCGCGCGAGCAGCAGGTTCTCCCGGATCGAGTCGTGGAAGAGATGTCCGTCCTGAGTGACCATGCCGAGCGTCGCCCGCAGCGACTCCGCCGACAGGTCCCGCACATCGATCCCGGCGAGCCGCACCGCGCCCGAGTCCACGTCGTACAGGCGGGGGATCAACTGCGCGATGGTCGACTTCCCGGCCCCGGACGAACCGACGAGGGCGACCATCTGCCCGGCCTCCGCGCGGAACGAAACGTCGTGCAGCACCTCGACCCCGCCACGGGTGTCGAGCTTCGCGACCTCCTCCAGCGACGCCAGCGACACCTTGTCCGCCGACGGGTAGGCGAACCGGACGTTCGAGAACTCGACCGACACCGGACCGGCCGGCACCGTCTCCGCGTCCGGCTTGTCCTTGATCAGCGGCTCCAGGTCGAGCACCTCGAAGACGCGCTCGAAGCTGACCAGCGCGGTCATCACCTCGAGCCGCGCACTCGCCAGTGCGGTCAGGGGGGAGTAGAGCCGGGTCAGCAGCAGCGCCATCGACACCACGGCACCCGCGTCGAGCTGGTCGCGCAGCGCGTAGAAGCCACCGAGGCCGTAGACAACGGCGAGCGCCAGCGCCGAGACCAGGGTCAGCGAGGTGACGAAGACCCACTGCACCATCGCGGTCCGCACGCCGATGTCGCGCACCCGGCGAGCCCGTACGGCGAACTCGCTCGACTCGCGCGCGGGCCGTCCGAACAGCTTCACCAGCGTCGCGCCCGGCGCCGAGAACCGCTCGGTCATCTGCGTGCTCATGGTGGCGTTGTAGTCGGCGGCCTCACGCTGGAGGCCGGCCAGCCGGTTGCCGATCCGCCGCGCCGGGATCACGAACACCGGCAGGAGGACCAGCGCCAGCAAGGTGATCTGCCAGGACACGCCCAGCATCACGACGAGAGTCAGCACCAGCATGACCAGGTTGCTGACGACGCCGGACAACGTGTCGCTGAAGGCCCGTTGGGCGCCGATCACGTCGTTGTTCAGCCGGGAGACCAGCGCGCCGGTCCGGGTCCGGGTGAAGAAGGCGATCGGCATCTTCTGGATGTGGTCGAACACGGCCGTGCGCAGATCGAGGATGAGCCCTTCACCGATGCTGGACGACAGCCAGCGAGTGATCAGGCCCAGCCCCGCCTCCGCCACCGCGATCAGGGCGATCAGGATCGCCAGCCGCAGCACCAGGCTGAAGTCGTCACCGGCGACGATCGCGTTCACCACCTGGCCGGCCAGCACCGGCGTGGCCACCGCCAGGGCGGCGCCGACGACGCTGAGCACCAGGAACGCGATCAGGTAGCGCTTGTGCGGCCTGGCGAAGGCGAGGATGCGTTTCAGCGCCGCGCGGGAGAACGGACGCTTCTCGTCCTGGGCGTGCATCGCGTGGTACATCGACGTCCACGCGGTCATTTCCATACTCACGGCGACACTCCAGCTAGGTTGGCCAACGTAGAGCGATGGTCCCGCGGACCACCGACACTTTCCGAACGTAGAACCTCAACGGTGCTAGAGGTCAAGCTCACGCCTTTACTGAGTACGCTGTACGGGGTAAGCCGTCGAGTGTAGCCAATCCGGGAGAATCGCGCACATGAATCAGGAGTACAGCGGCAGCGGTGACCCCGCCAAGAGCCTGGAGCTGCTCTGGGGACTGCAGCCGCGCCCAACGCGCGGACCGAAACCGGCCCTCACGGTCGACGCGATCGTCGAGGCGGCGCTGAAGCTCGCCGACGCCGAAGGACTCGCGGCGATGTCGATGCGCCGGGTCGCCGACGAGCTGGGGGTCGGCGCGATGACCCTCTACCGGTACGTCCCGGGCAAGGGCGAACTGATCGACGTCATGCTCGACACCGTGTACGGCGAACTTCCCCGGCGCGAGGTGGACGGCGACTGGCGGGCCAGGCTGGACGAGGTCGCCCGGGAGAACCGCCGGCTCTACCTGAACCACCCGTGGCTCCTCCAGGTCGCCACCAGCCGGCCGCCGCTCGGCCCGAACCTGATGGCGAAGTACGAGTACGAGCTCAGGTCGATCGAGGGGATCGGCCTGACCGATGTGGAGATGGACGCCGCCATCGCCTTGGTGAACGGCTACGTCCACGGCGCGGTGCGGAGCGCGGTCGAGGCCGCCCAGGTGATCCAGCGGTCCGGGATCACCGACAAGCAGTGGTGGCTGGCACATGAGCCGCTGCTGGAGAAGATCGGCGACGCCGCGAAGTTCCCGCTCGCCTCCCGGGTCGGGTCCACCGTCGGCCAGGAGTTCGACGCGCCGTACGACTCCGAGCACAGCTTCGAGTTCGGCCTCGCCCGGGTGCTCGACGGAATCGCCGCGCTGCTGCGGAGCCGGTGAACGCAGTTGTGAGTGAGTACTCACTCAGTTAACCTCGATCAGGTGAGCCCACGAGCGACACCTCTGCCACCCGACGAACGGCGCGCCGCGCTGGTCGCCGCGACGCTGCCGTTGCTGGAGCAGTACGGCCGGGACGTGAGCACCCGGCAGATCGCCGAGGCGGCGGGGGTGGCCGAAGGCACGATCTTCCGCGCTTTCGGCAACAAGGAGGCCCTGATCGATGCCGCGATCAGGACCGCGTTCGAGCCCAGCCCGCTGATCAAGGCGCTCGAGTCGATCGACACGACGCTGCCGCTGCGTGAGCGGATGATCGCCGCCATCGAGGCGACCCAGATCCGGCTGGCCCGGGTCTTCAGACTGTTCATCGCGCTCCGGCTGCAACGCCCGCCGGAGTGGAAGTCCGATCCGGAGGAGGAGGCGCGCCGCAAGGCCGACGAGCAGCGCAGTACCGAGGCCTTCGTCGCCCTGATCCGCCCGGACGAGAAGCTGCTGCGCCTGCCACCTGAGGAGGTGGTCCGCCGAGTGCGGCTGATCACCTTCTCCGCCACCCACCCAATGATCTCGGACGGTCGGCCGCTGACCGCCGAGGAGATCGTCGACTTCGCGCTCGACGGCGTCCGCATCCATGAACCTGGGGACCACTGATGCTACTTCGCCTGTTGCGTACGCACCTGCGTCCGTACGCCGGCAACCTGTCCATGGTCGTCGTCCTGCAACTGATCGGGACGATCGCCTCCCTCTACCTGCCAAGCCTGAACGCGGACATCATCGACAACGGTGTGGCCCAGGGCGACACCGCCTACATCGTCCGCACCGGTGGCTGGATGCTCGGCGTCAGCGTGGTGCAGATCGTCTGCACCATCGCCGCGGTGTACTTCGGCGCCAAGACCGCGGCTCTGTTCGGCCGCGACGTTCGGGCCGCGGTGTTCCACCGGGTCGGCGAGTTCTCCGCCCGTGAGGTCAACCAGTTCGGCGCGCCGACGCTGATCTCGCGCAGCACCAACGACGTGACCCAGGTCCAGATGCTGGTGGTGACGACCTGCACCATGCTGGTCGCCGCCCCGATCACCATGGTCGGCGGCATCTTCATGGCGGTCCGCGAGGACATCGGGCTGTCCTGGCTGGTGGCGGTCGCCGTACCGTTGCTGGCGGCATCGATCGGCCTGATCGCCAGCCGGATGGTGCCGCAGTTCCGCAAGATGCAGGTGAACTTCGACTCGGTCAACCGGGTCCTGCGCGAGCAGATCACCGGCATCCGGGTGGTCCGGGCCTTCGTCCGCGAGCCGCACGAGGTGGAGCGGTTCGCCGAGGCGAACACGAACGTCACCGACACCGCGATCCGGGCCGGCCGGCTGATGGCGCTGGTGTTCCCGGTGGTGATGCTGATCCTGAACATGTCCACCGTGGCGGTGCTCTGGTTCGGCGCCTCCCGGGTGGAGAGCGGGGCGATGGAGGTCGGCGCGCTGACCGCCTTCATCAGCTACCTGATCCAGATCCTGTTCTCGGTGATGATGGCGACCTTCGTGATGATCATGGTGCCGCGGGCCACGGTCTGCGCGGACCGGATCACCGAGGTGCTCGGTACCGAGTCCTCGGTGCGTCCGCCGGTCACTCCGATCAAGAACTTCGTCGGCCGCGGCGAACTCGTGTTCGAGCACGCCGGCTTCCAGTACCCCGGTGCCGCCGAGCCCGTACTCCGGGACATCAGCTTCGCCGCGTCCCCAGGCAGGACGACCGCGATCATCGGCAGTACCGGCGCGGGTAAGACCACGCTGCTGTCGCTGGTGCCGAGGTTGTTCGACGCTACCGAGGGCCGGGTGCTGGTGGACGGCGTCGACGTCCGCGACATCGAGCCGGACGCCCTGTGGGAGCGGATCGGCCTGGTCCCGCAGCGGCCGTACCTGTTCTCCGGCACGGTCGCGAGCAACCTGCGCTACGGCAACCCCGACGCCACCGACGACGAGTTGTGGGAGGCGCTGGAGATCGCGCAGGGCCGCGACTTCGTCCAGGCCATGGCCGAGGGGCTGAACGCGCCGATCTCGCAGGGCGGCACGAACGTGTCGGGTGGTCAGCGGCAGCGGCTGGCGATCGCCCGGGCGCTGGTGCGCAAGCCCGAGATCTACCTGTTCGACGACTCGTTCTCGGCGCTCGACCTGTCCACCGACGCCAGGCTGCGGGCCGCGCTCGCTCCGGTGACGGCGGACGCGTGTGTGGTGATCGTTGCGCAGCGGGTGTCGACGATCATCGACGCCGACCAGATCGTGGTGGTCGAGGACGGCGCGATCGTCGGCAACGGCACCCATGACGAACTACTCGAGACCTGTCCGACGTACGTCGAGATCGTCGAGTCCCAGCGGTCCGCGGAGGAAGCAGCATGAGCGACGAGAAGCGGACGCCGACCGCCGGTGCGGTCTCGGTCAACGGCCAGGCCGCGGCGCCCGCCGAAGGTGGTGAGGGAGCGGCGACGGTGAAGGCCACCGAGCGGCCGACGACCGGGCGTTCGTTCGGCCCGCCTGGAGGGATTCCCGGGGACAAGTCGATGAACTTCGCGCCGTCGGCGAAGCGGCTGCTGCGCCGGTTGCGGCCGCACCGGGTGCACGTCGGCGCGGTGATCCTGCTGGCGATCGGCAGCGTCTCGCTGGCGGTGCTCGGCCCGAAGATCCTCGGCCGCGCCACCGACATCATCTTCGCCGGCGCCGTCGGCAAGCGGCTGCCGAGCGGCGTGAGCAAGGAGCAGGTGATCGAGCAGACCCGCGCGGCCGGCAACGGCCGGCTCGCCGACCTGCTCGGCGGGATCGACCTGATCCCGGGTGTCGGCATCGACTTCGATGCCCTGCGCAACGTCCTGATGCTGGTCCTGGCCCTCTACGTAGGCTCGTTCTTCCTGTCCTGGATGCAGGGTTACATCCTCAACGGCGTCGTCCAGCGGACCGTGTTCGAGCTGCGCTCCGAGGTCGAGGACAAGCTCAACCGGCTCCCGCTGAGCTACTTCGACGGTGCGCCGCGCGGTGAGCTGCTCAGCCGGGTCACCAACGACATCGACAACATCTCGACCAGCCTGCAGCAGACGCTCAGCCAGTTGCTGACGTCCCTGCTGACGGTGATCGGGGTGGTCACCATGATGTTCGTGGTCTCGCCGCTGCTGGCGCTGATCGCGCTCGTCACCATCCCGATCTCGATGGTGCTGACGGCGGCGATCGCCAAGCGCTCGCAGACCCGGTTCGTCGCCCAGTGGCGGCACACCGGCGCGCTGAACGGCCAGATCGAGGAGGCCTTCACCGGCCACGAGCTGGTCAAGGTGTTCGGCCGGCAGAAGGAGATCGAGGAGAGCTTCGCGAAGAAGAACGAGGAGCTCTACCAGGCATCCTTCGGCGCGCAGTTCATCTCCGGGCTGATCATGCCGTCGATGATGTTCATCGGGAACCTGAACTACGTGGTGATCGCGGTGGTCGGCGGTCTGCGGGTCGCCTCCGGCACGATGTCGCTGGGTGACGTGCAGGCCTTCATCCAGTACTCCCGCCAGTTCACCCAGCCGCTCACCCAGGTGGCGTCGATGGCGAACCTGCTGCAGTCCGGGGTCGCTTCGGCCGAGCGGGTGTTCGAAGTACTGGACGCCAAGGAGCAGGTGCCGGACGACGCGACGCCGGCGAAGGTGCTGGAGTCGCGCGGCCGGGTGGAGTTCGAGCACGTGTCGTTCTCCTACACCGACGACAGGCCGCTGATCACCGACCTGAGCCTGGTCGCCGAACCAGGTCAGACGGTCGCGATCGTCGGCCCGACCGGGGCCGGTAAGACCACCCTGGTCAACCTGATCATGCGGTTCTACGAGCTGAAGGGCGGCCGGATCACGCTCGACGGCGTCGATATCACCGAGCTGACCCGGCACGACCTGCGTGCCCGGATCGGCATGGTGCTGCAGGACACCTGGCTGTTCGGCGGCACCATCCGCGACAACCTCATGTACGGGAACCTGAAGGCGACCGAAGAGGACATGCTCGCGGCGGCGAAGGCGACGTACGTGGACCGGTTCGTGCACAGCCTGCCGGACGGTTACGACACGGTGATCGACGAGGAGGGCAGCAACGTCAGCGCCGGTGAGAAGCAGTTGCTCACCATCGCCCGGGCGTTCCTGGCCGATCCGCAACTGCTGATCCTCGACGAGGCGACCAGCTCCGTCGACACCCGGACCGAGGTCCTGGTGCAGCGGGCGATGGCGGCGCTGCGGTCGGACCGGACCAGCTTCGTGATCGCGCACCGGCTGTCCACGATCCGCGACGCGGACCTGATCCTGGTGATGGAGAACGGCTCGATCGTGGAGCAGGGCAACCACCAGCAGTTGCTGGCCGTCGACGGCGCCTACGCGCGCCTCTACAACGCCCAGTTCAGCGGCGCCCTCACCGGCGTCGACGAGGAGGAAAGCGTCACGACCCCGGCCTGACCCGACGGAGAGAGGGCGCCACCAGACCTGGTGGCGCCCCCTCTTTCATCCTCTGTGCTCCGAGCCCGGTCTTGTCTCTCAGTCCTTCGGCGTGACGAGCTCCGGCTTGAGGGCGAGCAGGACGCCGAGCGTGGCGTACCCGATCAGCAGGTGGCCGCCGCCGACCCACCGGCTCGCGGCGTCGCCGAAGATCACCATCGCGGGGATCGTGACGAACACCCAGCTCTCGGCGACCAGCGGCCACCAGCGCAGCAGACCCCGCCAGCGTCCCGTGATCGCGAGCTTGATGCCGATCACCATCATCCCGAGCATCGACAGCGGCCAGCAGAAGTCGAGCACCATCAGCCAGGTGGCGTCCTGCAGGCTCCCGGGCAGTACTCCGTGCAGCAGCGACCAGATGCTCGCCAGTCCGAGGACCACGGCCTCGACCTTGAGCATGGCGACCGCCGGCCGCGACAACCCGGTGGCCCTGGTCCGGAACTGGATCGCCAGCAGGCAGAACAGCCCGAGCTGGAATGCGAGCCCGGTCAGATCGCCGATCCGCTCCTGCACGCCTTCGTTCACGGTGGCGAACGCGAAGATGCTCGCCGCCCAGGCCAGCGTGCCGGCGGTCAGCCCGAGCCCGAGCCGGCGGATCCTCGTGAGCTCGGCCGCCCCGGAGCGCAGTACTCCGGATCCCGGGAGCGCTGCGTTCGAGAACCCTGCCTCCGGGCCGGCGGTCAGGTCGACGTCGGTCCTGGCCCGCGCCGGTGTTTCGGTCATGACGGTTCCTTCCTCCCCTGGAGCACTCGCTGTGCCCCCTGACCAGAACTCTCGGCGCCGGCGCGACCCGGGCGGCAGGGCCGCTGGTCCTCCGTGAGCGCCCGAAGTTGTCCCGTCCGGATCCGGGACAACTGACCCGCGACGACGGGACAGAACCTGGGTGACAATGCAACGGTGACCGAGGTGGGGGAGCCGCGCTGGTCCACACGCGCGGGGTGGGTTCCGGTGGCGCTGGCGACGGCCGCGCTGCTGATCTCTGCTGCGACCGTGGTGCTGGACCTGCGCAACCGCGGCGGGGTCCCGGCAGCCGCCGAGCTGGACTCAGGCTGGGCCGCCGTGCTCTCGGGACTCGCCCAGACGATCCCAGGCCTGCTCCTGCTCAACAGACTGCCCCGGCATCCGATTGCCTGGATCCTGACGATCTCGGGCCTGCTGTGGATCGTGGACGGCTTCGCGTCCAGCTGGGCGGCGTACGCGATCTATACGAACCCCGGGCTGCCCGGCGCCGCAGCGGCGTACTGGTTCTACTCCCGCTTCGGCGCCGTGTTGCTACTCGGTCTGCCGCTGCTGATCCTGCTGTTTCCGGACGGCCGGCTGGTGACCGCGCGGTTCTGGCGTTGGCTGTCGATGGTGAGCCTGGCGCTGACGGCTCTGCTGCCGCTGGTGCTGATCGTGGTCCCGATGGAGGTCATGACGCGGTACCACGACGCCGCGCTGCCGCCGGAGATCACCGGCCTCGCGCTGGACCCGTTCAGCATCAACCTCCCGTACGAGGTGTGGCAGCCGGTGCTGGCAGTCGCCTATGCGGCGGTGGTCGTGAGCCTGGTCGTCCCGTTCGCGGTCACCGTGCACCGGTACCGCGCGGCGTCGGCCGATCGCCGCGCACAGATCCGCTGGTTGATGTGGGCCGCTCTGGTGGACATGTTCGTGCTCCTCATCCCGCTCGAGAACCCGCCGGTCGTCTCGAACGTGCTCTTCGGCCTCGCCATCGCCCTCACCTCGGCGGCGATCGTCATCGCCGTCACCAAACACCGCCTCTACGCCGTCGACCGGTTGCTCTCAGCAACCTTCCTGTACGGCGTCCTGGCGCTCCTCGTGGTGGCGGTGGATCTCGCCGTGTTCGCGGTGGCGGGTGGCGTCCTGGGGGAGCGGGACGCGGCGCTGGCCGCGATTGCCGTCGTCGCGGTGATCTATGCGCCGCTGCGGAGTCGTCTGTGGCGAGCGGTACGGCGGCTGGTTCGCGGGTCCCGGGACGATCCCTACGCGACCGTGTCGGCGCTGGCCGAGAGGCTCGAGTCGGCGGCCGATCCCGACGAGCAACTGCGCGCGGTGGCTCGGACCTTGGCCGAGGCGTTCCGGCTGCCCTATGTGCGGGTGGAGATCGAGCGGTCGAGCGGACAGTTGGCGATCGTCGAGCACGGCCGCCAGTCTGGCCAGACCATCTCCTTGCCAGTCGGCTATCGGGGTTCGTCTGTCGGCAGGCTGGTGATCTGCCCAGGCGATGGAACGGCCTTGTCCGAGCGGGACCAACGGCTGCTGGGTGACCTGGTCAGGCAGGCAGCCGCGGCGGCTCATGCGAGTGAGCTGACCACCGAACTGCAGCGCGGCCGGAGTCGCCTGGTGGCGGCTCGCGAGGAAGAGCGCCGCCGGATCAGGCGAGACCTGCACGACAGCCTCGGACCGAGTCTCGGTGCGGTGGCACTGCGAATCGAGACCGCGCGCAACTTGGCCGGGTCTGCTCCCGAGAAGGCCGACGCGATGCTCGAACAGGCGACCACCGAGGTGGCTGCCGCCCTGGCCGATGTCCGGAGGCTCGTGCACGACCTGCGGCCGCCTGCGCTGGACGAGCTCGGACTGGTGCGGGCGATCGAGCAGCAGGCCGAGCGGTTCCGCCTCGGCGGTCTCCAGGTCTCCGTGGATGGTTCGCCGGGAGCATTACCTGCAGGCGTGGAAGTAGCGGCGTACAGGATCGCGTCGGAGGCGTTGACCAATGTGGCCCGGCACGCGGCTGCTTCGCGGTGCGACATCACCTTGCGGCTGGCGGACGGTCCCGCGCTGGAGGTGACGGTGGCGGACGATGGCGTCGGGATCGGCGAGGACGTCGTGGCCGGCGTGGGGATGCTGTCGCTGCGGGAACGGGCCGCGGAGCTCGGGGGAGTCTGTAGTGTCACCTGTCCGGCGGAGGGCGGCACCGTCGTACGGGTCCGGTTGCCGCTCGACGCGGTACCGGAGGTCGCGCATGTCTGAGGCGGTGCGGGTGATGCTGGTCGACGACCACCCGGTCTATCGGGATGGTCTGGCCGCCCTGCTGGGATCGCTCGACGGCGTCGAGGTGGTCGGGACGGCCGCCGACGGACTCGAAGCCGTCCGCCGGGCGGCGGAGTTGCAACCGGACGTTGTGGTGATGGACGTGCAGATGCCTGAGCTGGACGGGATCGAGGCGACGCGGCGGATCACCGCCGACAGCCCGCACGTCGGTGTCGTCGTGCTGACGATGGCCGAGGAGGACCAGACGCTGTTCGCCGCGATGCGGGCGGGGGCTCGCGGTTATCTGCTGAAGGGCGCCAACCAGGCGGAGATCGTGCGCGCGATCACCGCGGTCGCCCAGGGCGAGGCGATCTTCGGGCCGGCGGTGGCGCGGCGGGTGGCGGAGTTCTTCGCCGGTGCGCCGGTGGCGACCGAGCAGAGCGTGTTCCCGCAGCTCACCAGCCGGGAGCGGGAGGTGCTCGCACTCGTCGCGGCCGGTCGCTCGAACGCCCAGATCGCTTCCGAACTGTTCCTCTCTCCCAAGACCGTCCGCAACAACGTCTCGAACATCTTCGCCAAACTGCACGTCGCCGACCGCGCCGAAGCCATCATCCGGGCCCGCGACGCCGGCCTCGGCCGCTAGGTCGCGGGCGTCTGCGTGGTCGGCGTGCTGCTCGTCCTGCGCCTGGTTCCCGGCCGTCAGTCGGCCGGGAGCACGTCCGCCCTGGCCGAGCTCAAGGTCTTCCGCGATCGCGAGGTGCAACTCGCGATCGCCATCACCGCGGTGGCCAACATCGGTCTGCTGACTGTGTTCACGTTCTTCGCGCCGCTGATGACGGAGGTGACCGGCTTCGCCGCCGACACGGTGACGATCCTGCTGCTCGTGTACGGCGTCGGCGCGACGGTCGGCAATCTCGTCGGGGGTCGGCTGGCTGACCGAGTCCTGGTGAAGTCTCAGCTGGGCCTGCTTGCGTTGCTCGTGATCACGCTGGTCTTGATGTGGGTGGCCAGTGGAAGTCTCGTGATCACTGCTGTGCTGGTGTTCGTCGTCGGTGCAGTTGGTTTCTCGGTGATCCCGGGAATGCAGCTGCGAGTACTCACCACCGCGACAGCGGCCCCGACACTGGCGATCGCGGTCAACGCCTCGGCGTACCAGTTGGCGGCTGCTGCGGCAGGCTGGCTCGGTGGGCAGTTCATCGGCGGCAGTCTGGGCGCTCGCGCCATCTACCTAGCCGCCGCGGCTGTCACTCTGGCCGGCCTCGGGCTCACAGCCTACGCAAGCTCCAATGCCCGCCAGCGAAGGGCCGTGAGCTTGTTCATCGGCTAGGCGGGATCAGGGTGTCGTCCGGAGAGAGCGGAGCCGGAGCGCGAGAGCCCAGTCCTGGTCGTTCGAGAGTGGGTCGGGGCGGTCCGCCGGGCGGCCGTCGATACAACTGGGGAAGACATAGGCGCAGGTCGGAAAGTCTGCCGCGGCGAAGTCGGCGAGCGAGGCGTCCCAGATTCGTCGTACCTGCTCGGTCGAGGCCTCGGTGATCGCCCAGTCGGGCAGGGCCGACAACGCCGTCGCGGTCACGACGCTCCAGTAGTGCGGGAAGACATCGCCCCAGAGCTTCTCCCGGCCGAACCAGTAGCCGTCCCAGTGGCGGATCGGCACCGAGTTGAGCCGGATGTGCGGCTGCGGCCCGCCGAAGGCCATCAACCAGCGGACGGCATTCTCGAGTGCCGCGCGGTGCTCCTCGTCGTCCGGTCGGCCGTAGAGGGCGAGCAGGGTGACGAGCGGGGACACGATCGTCTGCTCGTAGTTCACCTCATGCGCTGCCAACTCCACGCCCTGGCTGACGAACCAGTCGGCCGAGTCGCGCAAAGGCTGCTCCACTTGGTCCGCCAAGGCGTCGTCCCCGGCGTGTCTGCAGAGTTCGGCGACCCGGCGCGCGGCCTCGGCCCAGCCGATCGCGAGGAAGTGGGTGCCGCCTCGCTCGGCCAGGCGATGCAGGATCCGCACGGCGAGGTCGAGGTCTTCGGACCGATCGAACATCACCGCGTGATCGGCGAAGAAGTGCGCCAGCCACGGGTAGTTGTAGAGCCGGGATCCGTTATAGGCGCCGGCGCTGCCGCGGAGGACTGTGCCGTCGGCCTCGATCAGATGGGTCCTCGCGAAGCGGGCGTAGCCGTCGAGCGCGGCGGTGGACTCTTCGGCGTCGACCCAGCCGAGTCTGCGAGCATGCTGAACCAGGACCGCCATACCGACCCGCTCGGCTCCGTCGGTCCAGTCCGGCCAGTCGGGTGAATGCATGGTCAGCCCGGTACTGCTGTCGACCGGGAGGAACGCGAACTGTCGCAACCCGTCGGCCTGCTGATCGCGATGCGCGTCCAGAAGCACGCGGACCCGCCGACGGACGATCGCCTCGAGGCCGTCGGTGAAGAGCAGCATTGTCCGCGCTGTGCGACGACTCTCTTCGACTACGTCGACAAAGGCCGTCCCCGCACGCGATCGTTCGAGTCGTACTGCGTTCCCATCCGTGGCGACCGGTACTCCGTCGATGGCGACCGTGGCTGGCCGTCGCAGGACGCCGATGATGGCCTCGTCGTGGCCGGCGCTGTAGCTGTCGAAGGAGATCGGGGGATCAGTCGTCGCGAGGAAGGCCGCGCGGTCTTGGTAGAAGCCGACCGTCCAACTCCAGGACAGCGCCTCGCCGGGCGGCACGGAGTACACGGGCTGGCCGCCGTTGGCTGTCGGGTTCCGAGCATGGTCGGTGGGTTGGAGCATGAGATGGCCGCGGATGTTCGAGCCGGTATCGGGATTGCGCGACTCGACGGAGTACGACCACAGAGCACCCTCGCTCAGCGTCAACCCGAGTACAGGTCCGAGGCCGTCCATCGGCTCGGCCAGCACCCAGGCCCAGGATCCGCCGGTCCAGACGTGCGCGTGGCAGGCACGTTCGAGACTGTCCTGCGCCGAGTCGTAGACGTCGCGCCACGGGGTGGAGATCGCCAGGCTCCGTACTTCGATCGGCGCCGCCCCGCGATTCCACAGCTCGTAGGTCTCGGCCAACTTCGCGCCGCCGCGTCGGGTGACCACCAGCTCGAGATTGTCTCCGATCTTCGCGTGCGTCGTCAGCCCACCCTCGCCTTCATCGACGGAGTCGGGCGCGCCCCAGCGGAACGTGCCTTGATCCGTGATGACGAAACCGCGACCCCAGCGATGCAGCACGGTGTGCCAGCGATCGGCGCCCTCCTGCAGCAGCCAGGGCGTGGTCGGCCGTCGCGGATGCCGGAACGCGAGAGGCGCACCGTCCACCCGATCCAGCTCCACCTGGCCGACCCCGACGTCCCACAGGATCGGCCGGGCCTCGCCGTTGTCGGCCACGGTCAGTTTGCTGCGGAGATCAGCCGCGCGCCAAGCGGCGTACGGCGAGCTCGGCGAGCAGGCCGGACGCGTCCGGCAGGACGGAGTCGTCGAAGTCGGCGAGCGGAGAGTGGTTGTCGGCCGCGTTCTCCGAGTCGGCGGCACCGCACGCGCTGAGGTTGACGTAGGCGCCGGGCACCTCGTTCAGCACGTACGACATGTCCTCCGCACCGCACTCCGCGTGCGCGCGTTCACGGAACCGCTCGGCGCCGAACAGGTCGACGATCGCCTGCCGGGCGAACAGGTACTCGGTCTCGTCGTTGACCGTCACCGGATAGCCGACGCGATAGTCGGCCTCGGCGGTCAGCCCGTGCGCGGCGGCCAGGTTCTCGATCAGCCGGACGCTCGCCTCCTGCATTCTGGCCCGGGACTCGGCGGAGAACATCCGCACGGTCGCGTCGAAGAACGCGTCGTCCGGGATGATGTTCTCCTTCGTGCCGCCGGAGATCCGGCCGACCGTGAGCACCACCGGGTCGAAGACGTCGAACTGCCGGGTCACCATCGTCTGGAGCGCGACCACCATCTCGCACAGGACGGGGATCGGGTCCTTGCCGCGGAAAGGCTCGGAGCCGTGTGCCCCGGCGCCGACGACCCGCACGCTCAACTGGTCCGCGGCGGCCATCAGCGGCCCGGCCTTGCTGCTCCAGACACCGAGCGGATCGCCCGCCGATTGGACGTGCAGGCAGTACGCCGAGTCGACCAGGCGACCCGCGGCCTCCAGGAGACCCTCGCGAATCATGATCGGCGCGCCGCCAGTGGTCTCCTCGCCCGGCTGGAACATGAACACCACGTCACCGGCGAGCTGGTCGCGCAGGTCGTGCAGGATCTTCACCGCGCCGACCAGTCCCGCGACATGCAGATCGTGGCCGCAGGCATGCATCAGCCCCGGATGCGTCGAGGCGAACGGCACGCCGACCCGCTCGGTCACCGGCAACGCGTCCATGTCGCCGCGCAGCAGCACGACCGGACCAGGGCCGCCACCGCCCCGCAGTACGGCGGTCACCGCCGAGAGCTCCTTGCCCAGGGTGATCTCGAGGTCGAGTCCCTCCAGGGCTTCGAGGATCAGTCCCTGGGTCTTCGGCAGGTCGAGGTCGTACTCGGGGACCTGGTGCAGGGCTCGGCGCAGCTGGATGATCTCGGTGCCGTAGCGCTGGGCGAGTTCGAGGGTGCTGGTCACGCGTTTCCTTCCACTTCGGCGGGCAGATTCGTCGGCCGGATCATCCGGGCCGGGTCGCTCATGCCTGGTTCTTCGGGCCGAGGTCGAGCGCGGCCATCACTCGCTGGGCGCTGCCGCCGAGCTCGAGCAGCTCGACCAGGTCGAGCCACCGCTCCGGGTCCGCCACCTCGGTCGGCAGGGTCGCGTCGAAGGTGCCGACCGGCGCGTCCGTCGCCACGGCGACCACCTTGGGAGCCACGTCGAGGTAGTCGCTCGCCTCGAGGATCTTGCGTTTCACCGCCGGCGACATCGGCGTACCGGGGTCGGCCGCGGCGGCGCGGATCGCGTCGAGGTCGCCGTACGTCGTGATCAGCGAGGCGGCGGTCTTCTCGCCGATGCCCTTCACCCCCGGGAGCCCGTCGGAGGCGTCTCCGCGCAGGGTGGCGTAGTCGGCGTACCGGCTGGCGGGGATCTCGTACTTCGCCAGCAGGGCCTTCTCGTCGAGCACATCGGCCCGGCCGACGCCCTTGGCCGCGGTGTAGACGATGCGGATGTCGCGGGAGTCGTCGATCAGCTGGAACAGGTCGCGGTCGCCGGTGACCACGTCGACCGGCATCTTCGAGCGGTGCGACAACGTGCCGATCACGTCGTCGGCCTCGTGGTCGGCGGCCCCCACGATCGCGATGCCGAGCGCCTCCAGCGCGGCCCGGATGTACGGCACCTGGACCTCGAGGCGGTCGGGCACATCCTCCACCTGGTCGCCGCCGGAGGTGACGAACTCCACCCGCTGAGCCTTGTACGACGGGATCAGCGCGACCCGCCACGACGGCCGCCAGTTGTCGTCCCAGCAGGCCACCAGGTGGGTCGGCCGGTGGTTCTCCACCAACCGCGCGATGAAGTCCAGCAACCCCCGGATCGCGTTCGTCGGCGTCCCGTCGGCGGCCTTCATCGTGTCCGGCACCCCGAAGAACGCCCGGAAGTACAGCGAAGCCGTATCCAGCAACATCAACCGCTGCCCGGCAGCGGACCTCGTCTCACCCATGCCGCGATGCTTTCACAACCCACCGACCATTCCCACGCACCTCGTCCGTCTCACCCCTGCGCGACCGGATGACTGGAGGGAGGGTGGGTGGTGTGGGAGCGCCTTCCTCGGGGTGTCCGGCGGAGGGTGGATGAATGCTTGGGAAGGGTTTCCCAGAGTAGGGTCTGCGGAATGGAGGATCTGGATCGCAGGATCGTGGCGTTGCTGGCGTCCGACGGGCGGATGAGCTTCACCGACCTGGGCAAGGCGACCGGGCTGTCCACGTCGGCGGTGCACCAGCGGGTCAAGCGGCTGGAGCAGCGGGGCGTCATCCTGGGGTACGCGGCAACCATCGACCACACCGCGCTCGACCTGCCGCTGACCGCGCTGATCTCGATCCGCCCGATCGACCCGTCCCAGCCGGACGACTCACCCGAGCGGCTGCGGGACGTCCCGGAGATCGAGTCCTGCTACTCCGTGGCCGGCGACTCCAGCTACATCCTGATCGTCCGGGTCGCCACTCCCGCGGCCCTGGAGAACCTGCTCGCCGTGATCCGCGCCCGCGCGAACGTCTCCACCACGACCACGATCGTCCTCAGCACGCCGTACGAGCGGCGCCCGCCGGCGCTCTAGTTGGTGATCCGGCGGACCGCCACCACTCAGCAACCTCGCCGCTGGTTCACGGACGCGGCGTCGCCAGGCGGCGTGCCCGAGATTCGTGTGTGGTTGGTGGGTGCCGGCGGTCCTGGCTACCCACTAACCGTCATGCCCGTCCAGGTCGGCGACGCGAAGGTTGCCGTCGGCCCGCACCAGGTCGGCGAACACGGTGACCAGTGCCTTCTCCCACGGATGCCCCGGCAACTGGTCCTTGAACAGTTCGGCGTGGTCGGCGGCGACAGCGTCGTACGACGCCCTGGTGGCGGCAAGGTGGTCGGTCACCGGCGGGACTCTAGTCAGTCGAGGAGCTGTGGCGCTGGTGCTCGGTCCCGGTGTCGAAGAACTCGTCGAGGTATTCCTCAGGCGGGAGATCGCTGTCGCGGATCAGCGAGAACACCTCGACGCCCGGCACGATCTTGTCCACGTCGTCGCCGAGGAAGAAGCACTGCGCCAGGCCGAGGTACGCCCAGTCGGTGTCCTCGATGTACCCGAGTGCCTCCCGCTCGGCCAGCTCGATCGCGGACTCGAAGTCGTCGGCCCGCCACAGCGTGACCCGTTCCTCGTACGCCGAATCAGCGTCCCGCCCCTCATCGAGCCGGAACACACACCTGACGCTGTACCACCCCATCGAACCCACTCCCCGCCAGCGCCGCCGTCCCCTGTCCGACGACACTAGCGGGAAACCCTCAATTGATGTGCAGCAGTTGTCGGGACCTCAGCTGATGTGCAGCAACTTCTGGGACTCGGCCGCATCCCGGGAGGCGGCCGCGCGCTTCTCGGCTTCGGCGAGGGAGTCGCCGGCGTGCTGCTTCCACCAGTTCTGGCCCTCGGTCGGGAGGGTGTCGATCGGGTCGTAGTACTCGTGGGTGCGGTTCAGTGCCTCGGGGTCCTGCCGCTCGATACCGGTGCGGTAGTTCTTCTTCCAGTAGGAGATGCCTCGGACCTCGTCGTACTCCGACAGTTGGTGCACCCAGCGCTTCCCGACGTACGGGACGTCGCAGACGATGCGCGGGGTGGCGAAGCCGGGGAGGTAGCCGAGGATGCCGTGCTGCAGGTGCTGCGCTTCCTTGACCGAGACCCGCCAGTGCTCGGAGAACGGGATCATGTCGCACATGTAGAAGTAGTACGGCGTGATCGTGGCGCCGTCGAGCAGCGCGAAGCACAGGTCCAGCAACTGCGGCACGGAGTCGTTGACGCCGCGCATCAGCACACCCTGGTTGCGCACGTCGCGCAGGCCGGCCTCGAACATCGCCTTGGTCGCCTCGGCCACCAGCGGGGTGACCGACTGGGCCGCGTTCACGTGCGTGTGCATCGCGATCATCACGCCGCGCTTCCGGCCGAGCTGGGCGACCCGCTCGACGCCTGCGCGGACGTCGTCGGCGAGCCAGTGCTGCGGCATCCCCATCAGGGCCTTGGTGGCCAGCCGGATGTCGCGGATGTTCTCGATCTCCAGCAGGCTGGTGAGGAACGACTCCAGTCGCGGCCAGGGCATGTTCGCCACGTCGCCGCCGGACACCACCACGTCGCGGACACCCGGCGTACGGCGCAGGTAGTCGAGCATGTCGTCGAGGCGCTGCTGCGGCTTGATCGTGAACTTCAGCTTGTCGATCACCGGCGTCGAGTTCCCGACCAGGTCCATCCGCGTGCAGTGGCCGCAGTACTGCGGGCACGTCGGCAGGATCTCCGCCAAGACCTTGGTCGGGTACCGGTGGGTCAACCCCTCCGTGGCCCACATCTCGTGCTCATGCAGGGAGTCCCTCGTCGCGTGGGGATGCGACGGCCAGTCAGCGCGGCGGTCACTGAACATCGGCAGCATGTAGCGGCGAACCGGATCGGCGTAGAACGCCTCGGTGAAGGTCCCCGCGTAGTCATCGTTGGGCACGATGGTGTTGAGCATCTGCGGGGGCAACAGCATCGACATGGTGGCGCGCTCGGCCTGGTCGCGGGTCAGGTCCTCGTAGACGCGCTCCTCGAGCAGGTGGCCCATCACCTCGCGCAGCTGCTTGACGTTCTTCACGCAGTGCGAGCGCTGCCACTGGGCGGACCGCCATTCCTCGGCGGTCACGTCTTTGAAGCCGGGGATCCGGGTCCAGTCAGGCTCGACCAGTTCGGCCCGGGTATAGGCGTACGGCTGCCCGTTCAGTTCGGCAGCTGCAAGCTCCGGGCTGATCAGATCGGTCACGAGTCCTCCAGGGGGCTCCACTACGGCGTCGGTCTCATGTGAGGATAGCGATAGAACTTATGGTAGATCCACTAGAACACCGCAAGATTTCCTCTCTGAATCAACCACAGTAGTATTTTGCCCGGCTCAACCGAAGTCTGGCCACATTTGCCCCAAGGAGACCCCGTGTCGGACACCCCCGGTTCGCCGGTAGGACTGCACCGTGTGATCGAGCCCGCCGGCGTGTTGCCGCAGGCGGCCCAGCGGCTGGACGCGCGGGCCGAGCTGTGGCCGGACGAGGTGCGGATCTCGGTCGAGCGGCTCAACCTGGACGCCGCGTCGTACCGGCAGTTGGCCGAGGCGCACGGGGGAGACGGTGACGCGGTGCGAGCGGCCGTGCTGGAGATCGTCCGGACGCGCGGCAAGATGCAGAACCCCGTCACCGGCTCGGGCGGCATGCTCGTCGGCGTCGTCGACGAGGTCGGCCCCGAGTCGCCCCTCGGAGTACAGAAGGGTGACCGGGTGGCGACGCTGGTGTCGCTGACGTTGACGCCGCTGCAGATCACCGACGGCCTGGCCGACTGGGACGGGCGCGGCGAGCAGGTCCCGGCCGCCGGACACGCGATCCTCTTCGCGCGATCTATCGTTGCCAAGCTCCCGGACGACCTGGTTCCCGAGCTCTCGCTCGCGGTGATGGACGTGTGCGGAGCGCCCGCGCTGACCGCTCGCGTAGTACAGCAGTATGTCGACAAAGACATAAAGCCTGTCGTGTCAGTTATTGGCGGGGCAGGGAAAAGCGGGTCGCTGTCACTCGCGGCGGCGCGTCGTGCGGGGGCCGCCCGGACCATCGGCATCGTGCCGGTTCAGGCCGAGGCCGATCGCCTCACCGCCGCGGGTCTGGCCGACGTCGTGGCGCTCGCAGATGCTCGTGATCCGGTCGCGCTCGCAAAGGCTGTGGAGGAGGCCGGGGGGCCGGCGAACATCACCGTCGTCTGTGTCGACGTGCCAGGCTGCGAGCACGGCGCAGTACTGTCGACGGCCGCCGGCGGCACGGTGATCTTCTTCTCGATGGCGACCTCGTTCTCGGCCGCCGCGCTCGGCGCCGAGGGGCTGGCCGCGGACGTCACGATGCTTGTAGGCAACGGATATGTGCCCGGTCACGCGGACTACGCGATCGACCTGTTGCGGTCCGAGCCCGGCGTGCGCAACCTCTTCGAGGGCAGGCTGAAGGCGGAGGGGCAGGATTAGCCCTGTGCGCACACTTCTGACGAACGGTTCCGTCTACTCACCCGCCGATCCCCACGCGACCGCGATCGCGTTCGACGACGGCGTGGTCACCTGGCTCGGTGACGACAGCAGCGCGGCCTCCTACGCGAACGGCGCGGACGAGGTGATCGACCTGCGCGGCAAACTCGTCACCCCCGCCTTCGTCGACGCCCACGTGCACACCGCGCAGACCGGCGCCCTGCTCACCGGCCTTGACCTCGCCGGCACGACCAGCCTGACGGAAGCGCTGGACCGGCTGGCCGCCTTCGCGAAGACGCTCGGACCGGACGAGATCATCGACGGCCAGGGCTGGGACGAGACCAGGTGGCCCGAGGGTCGTCCGCCCACGAGTGAGGAGCTGGACCGCGCTGCCGACGGCCGTCGTGTCTACCTCTCGCGCGTCGACGGCCACTCCGGCGTCGTCTCGTCCTCCCTCGCCGCCGCGGTAAAGAACCTCAGCTCGCAAGCCGGGTACGACGCCAGTGGCCGCGTCGAGCGGGCCGCCAACCACGCCGTACGGGACGCGCTCGGCGAACTCGTCGGAGCGGACCAGCGGCTGCAGGACGCGCGCGCAGCAGTGAAGGCGATGGCCGAGCGCGGCATCGGCGCCTTTCACGAGATGGCCGCGCCGCACATCGGCCCGGTGTGGGAGCTTCCGCTGGTTCGCCAGGCCGCAGAGGAAGCAGGTCTGGCCGCCACCTTGTACTGGGGTGAGCCCGGCATGTTCGACCGCATCGACGAGTTCGGCCTCGCCGGACTGGCCGGAGACCTCAACGCCGACGGCGCCCTCGGCTCACGCACGGCCGCGCTCCGCGACCCGTACGCCGACCGGGCGGAGCACCGCGGGCACGCGTATCTCACGGCGGAGCAGATCGCCGAGCACGTCGTCGCGTGCACCGAACGAGGCGTCCAGGCGGGATTCCACTGCATCGGCGACGTCGCCCTCGACAACATCGCCGGGGGCTTCGAACTCGCCGCCGAGAAGGTCGGCGTACAGGCTCTCGTTGCCGCGCGCCACCGGCTGGAGCACGTGGAGATGGTCGACGACGCCGCGATCGCCACGTTGGCACGGTGCGGCGTCGTCGCGAGCGTCCAGCCGATGTTCGACCGGCTCTGGGGCGGCCCGAGCGACATGTACGCCGAGCGCGTGGGCGACCGCTGGGCGGGGATGAACCCGTTCGGCTCACTGGCTCGCTCCGGGGTGGTGCTGGCCTTCGGGTCGGACTCGCCGGTGACGGAGCTCGGCGGTTGGGAGGCGGTTCGCGCGGCCGCGTTCCACCACGAGGAGTCCCAGCGGATCACCGTGCGGGCAGCCTTCGCGGCGCACACCCGCGGTGGCTGGCGAGCCGCCGGGATCGACGACGCCGGAGTACTCGCACCCGGTACGGCGGCGACGTACGCGGTCTGGGAGAGCGACGCGGAGCTCGTCGTGCAGACGCCCGACCAGCGCGTGGCGGCCTGGTCGACGGACCCGCGGGCGGGCGTCCCCGTACTGCCCGACCTGAGCGATGAGGCACCCGTGCCTGACTGTCGGCGGACCGTGGTCGGCGGCCGCATCGTGTACGACTCCGAAGGATGGTCCTCGTGACCCGTGCAGTGAAGAAGCTCGACCTCGACCCGGTCACCGTGCGCAAGGCCCGCAGCCTGGCACGCAAGGCCGGGCGGCCGATCGTGAACATCGCCAAGCAGCACACCACCGTCTCGGTCGAACGCGCCGTACTGCGGTTGGCCGGGCTCGCCGGCGCCGACACCGAGGGCATCCCGTGGGTGAACCGGCTCGCGGACACCGTGCGGGCCGATGTCGGTCTGGAGCACGGGCTGGCTCTGCCGGTGTGGGACGCGCTGGTCCGCGGTGAGGCCGAGGACCTCTCGGTGCTGGCGCAGAAGGCGGCCACGGGTTCGGTGACGTTCCGCCTGCCGGAGGGGCGCGACGCGGTACGGGCTCGGGCGGCGGCTAGGAAGGCTGCGGCGGCCGGACTCAGGAAGGTCGACGGGCGGCGTCGTGAACGCGACCGGATGATCAAGAAGCACGGCGATCCGGAACAGCGGCCGTGGATCTACCTGATCGTTGCCACCGGCGACATCTACGAGGACATCCCGCAGGCGCAGGCGGCTGCTCGCGCGGGCGCAGACATCATCGCGGTGATCCGCTCGACCGGGCAGTCGCTGCTCGACTACGTGCCCGAAGGGGCGACGCGGGAAGGCTTCGCGGGCACGTACGCGACGCAGGAGAACTTCCGGCTGATGCGGGCCGCGCTGGACGAGTCGTCCCGCGAGCTCGGCCGGTACATCCGGCTGACCAACTACGCCTCCGGGTTGTGCATGCCGGAGATCGCGACACTGGCCGGGCTGCAGCGGCTGGACATGATGCTGAACGACTCGATGTACGGGATCCTGTTCCGCGACATCAACCCGATCCGGACCTTCGTGGACCAGCGGTTCAGCCGGCAGATCCACGCCCGCGCCGGGATCATCATCAACACCGGCGAGGACAACTACCTGACCACCGCCGACGCGGTCGAGGCCGCGCACACGGTGACGGTGTCACAGTTGCTGAACGAGTACTTCGCGAAGGAGGCGGGTCTCGAGGACTGGCAGCTGGGCCTCGGGCACGCCTTCGAGATCACCCCGGAGATCCCTGATTCGTTCCGGCTCGAACTGGCGCACGCGATGCTGGCCCGGCAGCTCTTCCCGGACGCGCCGCTGAAATGGATGCCGCCGACGCGGCACATGACCGGCGACGTGTTCCGCGGCTATCTGCTGGACGGGTTCTTCAACCTGGTCGGGGCGATGACCGGGCAGGGCATCCTGCTGGTCGGCATGATGACCGAGGCCGTGGTGACGCCGTGGATCTCCGACCGCGACCTGGCGCTGCAGAACGTGCGCTACGTCTTGGGTGCCGCCGGCAACCTTCACGAGGACTTCCACCCGGCGCCGGACGGCTTCATCGCCAACCGGGCCCGGCAGGTGCTCGCCGAGTCGATCGACCTGCTGGACAGGATCGTCGACGACGGCCTGCTCAACGCGATCGGCGACGGCACCTTCGGCCTGATGAAGCGCCCGCAGGACGCCGGCCGCGGTCTAGACGGCGTTGCCCGCCGCTCCTCGGAGTACTACAACCCCGCGATCGAGCTGCTCGAGGAGGCACAGTGAGCATCGTCAGGCCGTATGGCGACACGACCGGGGACGGCATGGTGCAGATGTCGTTCACGCTGCCGGTCCCGCACGACAAGCGGGCCGAGGGCGCGGCGATCCAGCTCGCGAACAAGATGGGGATGGACCCGGCACTGGTCGTGCACGCCAAGCCGATGGGTCCGGACTTCACCTTCTTCGTCGTCTACGGACCGGTGAACCACCTGGTCGACACGAGCAAGGTGGAGGTGATCGAGCGCGACTACCCGCTGCTGTCGCCGAAGGACGCGAACCTTGCCATCCGCAAGGGTCTGCGCCGCCGGCTGACCGTGGTGGGCGCCTGCATCGGGACCGACGCTCACACCGTCGGGATCGACGCGATCATGAACATCAAGGGATTCGCGGGGGAGAAGGGCCTGGAGTACTACCGGGAGCTGAAGGTGGTCAACCTCGGCGCCCAGGTCGCCGTACCGGAGCTGGTCCGGCGGGCCAAAGCGGAGAAGGCGGACGCGATCCTGGTCTCGCAGGTGGTCACCCAGCGGGAGGCGCACGTGCTGAACACCAAGGAGATGTCGGCCGCGTTCCGCGAGGCGTACTCCGAGGACGCCCGGCCGGTACTGGTTGCCGGTGGCCCCCGTTTCACCGAGGCGATGGCCGGCGAGCTCGGGGTGGACCGGGTCTTCGGCCGCGGTACCACGCCCGGCGAGGTGGCCAGCTACCTGGTCGATGCCCTCGTCACCCGTCGCAAGCACACCCCGAGCCGGAGAAGCGCATGACCATGTCGATGACCAAGGCAACGATCGGCCTGACCGTGACGCACCGCCGCTACGTGCCGTACAGCCACGCGCACTACGCGGGCAACCTGGTCGACGGGGCGTACGTGCTCGGCCTGTTCGGCGACGTCGCGACCGAGGTGTGCATCCAGGCCGACGGAGACGAGGGGCTTTTCGCTTCCTACTCCGACGTGCAGTTCCTGCAGCCGTTGCGGGCCGGCGACGTGGTGGAGACGAAGGCAACGATCACCCGGGTGGGCAACCGCAGCCGCGAGCTCGAGTTCGTCGCGACCGTCGTCTGCCGGGGCCGGACGGATCTGTCGGAGTCCGCGGCCGAGGTGCTGGCCGAGCCGCTGGAGATCACCCGGGCCACCGGCACCGTCGTCGTACCGGCTGGATGATTCACTGTCGGTGACAGTTGGCTGCCCTGGGTAACGAACACAGCGAGTGCCCAGACGGCTCTGTAACGTGACCCCGGTCACTGAGCGGCGTTAAGCCTGGTGGGCAGGAAAAAGTGTTACAACGGCTTGAAGGACCCCTCGGAGAGGTTGACACCACGCCTGCGAACGCGCATCGTTTTGGGAGTCGTCATATCCCGTTTCTCCAACGGATACAAGAAGTTCGGCCACCGGATGATCCCGCGACGCTGACCAGGCCAGTGCCAGGCCTGAGTCGACGGGGGCTGAGATCGCTGGTGGTAAGCCCCCCGCGGGCAGAGGTGGAAGAGGCTCGGCGCCCAGTAGACAACAGCCGACGGGCTCGCAACCAGCGGGTCCCCGGTTGGTCCGAAGGAGCGCCGAGCCTCTTTCCTTTTCCCGGCCAACACCCGACCTCGGCACCACGCTCGGGCCGGAGCGCCCGCTACGTCTACCGAGCCCTCGCTACGCTGATGAGGTCCGTTCGGTCTCGTATCCCCTGCCGTGCACCTCACGGCTACTGACCGGATACATCCCGGTCCGTCGTACGTTGTACCGTCGTGCGACCGGTGTGTGCCGGGACGGTGATGCGAAGGGGTACCTGAGTGGAGCGGCTGAAGGCGTTGGGTCGGATCCTGCCGAGGCTGATCGTGGCCGTCGGCGCCGGTGCTCTGCTCGGCCTGGCCTTCGAGCCCCACGACCACCCGTGGCTCGCCTTCCTCGCCGTACCGCTGCTGCTCGCCGCGCTGAACGGCGTCTCGATGAAGGCCGGCTTCCTGATCGGTTCCGGCTTCGGCATCACGTACTACGCGGTGCTGGTCCCGTGGCTGAGCATCATCGGCGGGGACGCGGCGATCGCGCTGGCGATCCTCGAGGGCCTCTTCTACGGCGTCTTCGGGATGTTCGCGAGCCAGGCGCTGAAGCACAAACTCTGGATCCTCTGGGTGCCCTGCCTCTGGGTGGCCACGGAGTTCGCCACCGCCTCGGTGCCGTTCGGCGGATTCCCGTGGGGCCGGCTCGCCTGGGCCTTCGCCGACTCGCCGCTCGGCAAGCTCGCCTCGCTGGTCGGCATCCCCGGCCTCAGTTTCGCCGTCGCCCTCATCGGCGTCCTCCTCTACGCCGTACTGCGGCGCAAGAGCGGGCTCGGCCTGCGGGCGGTCGCGCTGGTCGGCGCGATCGCGATCTTCGGCGGCGCTTCGCTGATCTCGCTGTCCACCGAGGGCAACGGCAAGGACGTCACCGCGGCGATGGTGCAGGGCAACGTCCCGGGCAAGGGGCTGGAGTTCCTCGGCCGCGCCCGCACGGTCACCCGCAACCACCTGACCGCGACGCTCGACCTGCAGAAGCAGGTGGAGGCCGGGACGCAGTTGAAGCCGGACGTCGTGATCTGGCCGGAGAACTCGACCGACATCGACCCCTACAAGGACGCCGAGACCAAGCAGGACATCGAGGAGGCCGTCAAGGCGGTCAACGTGCCGATCCTGGTCGGCGCGGTGCTCGAGGGTCCCGGACCGAACGAGCGCCAGACCACCGGCATCGTCTGGGATCCGGTCAAGGGTGCTGGCCAGGTCTACGCCAAGCGGCACCCGGTGCCCTTCGGCGAGTACATCCCGTTCCGCGACCAGTTGCTGCCCTACATCAAGCGGCTGGAGATGGTCGGCCGCCAGACGGCGCCCGGCAAGACCCCCGGCGTGCTGCCGATCAACGGCGTCACCTACGGCGACGTGATCTGCTTCGAGGTCGCGTACGACGGCGTGGTGGCGGACGTGATGAAGGGCGGCGCGCAGGTCCTGGTGGTGCAGACGAACAACGCGACGTACGGCGGCACCGGTCAGCCGGAGCAGCAGTTCGCGATCACCCGGATGCGCGCGATCGAGACCGGCCGGACCGTGCTGATCGCCTCGACCAGCGGCATCTCCGGCGTGATCCAGCCGGACGGCAAGGTGGAGCACAAGTCGTCGCAGTTCGTCCCCGACGTGTATGTCGCCCAGGTCCCGGTCCGCGATGCCAAGACGCTGGCCACCACCCTCGGCGGCTGGCCGCAGTGGATCTTGACCGGCCTGGGGATCATGGGGGCAGTGCTGGCGTTGTTCGCGCGACGCCAGCGCCGCGACGGCCCGGAGACCCCACCGGCGTCGACGCCCAGCCGCGAAAAGGTCCCGGCCTGACTTTCCCTGGCCGGGACACCGGACCCCGGTGCCACTTTGGACGCCGGAGCTAGGAGAGCCAGCAACGTGAGTACGCCCGACGGATCCGCCGAGCAGGGCTTCGGCGAGCTCGGCCGGATCCTGGTCATCATCCCGACGTACAACGAGGCCGAGAACATCAAGCCGATCGTGGCGCGGGTCCGCGACGCGGTGCCCGAGGCGCATGTGCTGATCGCGGACGACAACTCGCCCGACGGCACGGCGACCTGGCCGACAAGCTGGCCGCGAGCGACGACAACGTGCAGGTGCTGCACCGGCTCGGCAAGGAGGGCCTGGGCGCCGCCTACATCGCCGGCTTCCGCTGGGGCCTCGACAACGGGTACGGCGTGCTCGTGGAGCACGACGCCGACGGCTCGCACCAGCCCGAGCAACTACCCCGGCTGCTGGACGCGCTCCGCGATGCCGACCTGGTGCTGGGCTCGCGTTACGTCAAGGGCGGCGAGGTGCAGAACTGGCCGCGGTCACGGGAGATCCTCAGCCGCGGTGGCAACATCTACACCCGCCTCGCGCTGGGCATCCCCCTGCAGGACGCCACGGGCGGGTACCGCGCGTTCCGGCGCGCGACCCTGGAAGGCATTGGGCTGGACGAGGTCGCCTCGGCCGGGTACTGCTTCCAGGTCGATCTCGCCTGGCGGGCGATCAAGGCCGGCTTCAAGGTGGTCGAAGTACCGATCACGTTCGTCGAGCGGGAGCGCGGTCAGTCGAAGATGTCGCAGTCGATCGTGATCGAGGCGATGGCGCGGGTCGGCCGCTGGGGACTCGCGTACCGGGCCGGGCAGGTCCGTGGCCTGTTCACCGGTAAGACTGCTGCCAACAAGGGAGGCTGAGATGCCCTGGTTCGTCGCGGTCCTACTGCTGGTCGTCCCGATCGTCGAGATCTACGTGATCATCCAGATCGGTCAGGTGATCGGCGGCTGGCCGACGGTCGGCTTGCTGCTGATCGAGAGCGCCCTCGGCGCCTGGCTGATCAAGCGCGAGGGCCGGCGGGCCTGGAACGAGCTCCGTACGTCGACGCAGACCGGCCGGATGCCGGGCAAGGAGCTCGCCGACGCGGCGCTGATCCTGGTGGGCGGCACGCTGCTGCTGACGCCCGGGTTCGTCACGGACATCTTCGGGTTCTTCTTCGTGCTGCCGTTCACCCGGCCACTGGCCCGCAAGGTTCTGTCCGCGTTCCTCGGCCGGCGGATCGTCAGCCAGCTCGGCGGCAACCCGATCACCGGCTTCATGCCGGGCACGTATCGTCCGCCGACGGCCGAGCAGGCGGAGAACGCCCGCCGGACCAACGACGACATCATCCAGGGCGAGGTCATCGAGCCCGACGACCACCCCAAGGACCAGCCCAAAGACCAGCCCAAGCCGTAGAGCCGGCCGCGACTACCCGGACATGTTGAACGGGCCGTCACCGCTGGTGCGGTGACGGCCCGTTCGGGGTCTTGATCAGGCGCTTCGCTTGCCGGTGGAGCGGGTGCGGTGCAGGTGCGCCGGTCCGATCTCACCGGACCTCAGCAACTGGACCCGCTCCGCGAGCAGCTCCTCCAGCTCTGAGATGCTGCGACGCTCACGCAGCATGTCCCAGTGCGTGCGAGCCGGCTTCTCCTGCTTCGGCTCCGGCTTCTCACCGGTCGAACGGGCGGCCTCGCTGCCGCAGTGAGGGCATTCCCAGACCGCGGGCACCTCGGCGTCGTGCGCCATGGTGACCTCGACCACATGGCCGCGCGGGCAGTCGTAAGTGATCATCTGGCGCGGCGCGAACTCCACGCCGCGGTCATCCTCGAAGCTGACCCCACCCAGCCCCGAACCACGCAGAACGCGATTAGACATGTCAAACCTCCGAGATTCGTCATCCGTGCCAACGGTCGGCCGACCCGGATCATTCCCATTTTGGCATGCCCGAGCTCAAGGTACGCACCTGACAGCACCGTCGTCACCCACTGTCATCAAGTGTTCACAAATCACTGTGTGTCGCAAACCACAGCGAAAGCGGTAGCCCGACTTCACAGCCAGTTGCCAGGAAGCCGGGACCCATTCCTCAGCAAAGGTCCCTAACGTCTGCGCTCATGGTCCTCCCACGCCACAGACTCCGTGGTCTCAGCTTGCTCAATGTGGCCCTGGTAGCCGTCGTACTGGCTATTGCAACGACCGCCTACCTCCTTTTCTTCCGCAGCGACTCGCAGGCCGCCGGTACGACGCGCCCGACCGTCGCGGTGGCTCGTGGGCAGGTGACCGCGAGCGTCAGTTCGAGCGGCACGCTGCAGAGTTCGCAGAACGCGTCCCCGCAGTTCGCGACCTCCGGCACGGTGACGGCCGTGCTGGTGAAGGTGGGCCAGGTCGTCGCCAAGGGAGCCGCGATCGCGAGAATCGACCCGGCCGCGGCGGAACGCGAAGTACGGATCGCCGAGCAGAATCAAATTGCGGCGGCGAACTCGGTCACGGCCGCCGTGGAGACGCTCGACGACGCGGAGGAGGCGGCTGACGAGGCCGAGGCTGCTGCGGCCAGCCCGACGCCAACCACCGGCCAACAGACTCAGACCCAGACGCAGAGCCAGGGCCAGAGCCCCGAGGTCGCGGTGACGAACGCGAAGGCGAGCCTCGCCCGGGCGAAGGCCGACAAGGAGCAAGCCGACCAGAACCTCGAGGCCGCCCAGGCCGACGTCGAGGCGACTACTTTGAAGGCGCCCATCGCGGGGACGATCACCGCGATCAACGGCTCGGTCGGTTCCGTCGCCGGCAGCGGTTCCAGCAGCACGGGCACGACGTCCGGCTCGACCGGCCAAGGCACCAGTACTGCGGGCGGCGGCTCGAGCGGCTCGAGCGGCTCGACGAGCACCGCCTCCAGCAGCGGCTTCGTCGACATCGCCAACCTCAAGACCCTGCAGGTGGTCGCGGCGTTCCCCGAAGCCGACGCGGTCAAGATCAAGGCAAAGCAGACAGCGACCGTCACCCTCAACGCCGAGCCCGGCACCAACCTCACCGCGACCCTCACGTCGGTGTCGCCGACTCCGACCACCACGAACGGCGTGGTCTCCTACTCGGCGACCTTCACCCTCGCCAAGGTCCCCGCGAGCGCACGGATCGGGCAGACCGCCAACGTCGCAGTACAGACGGCGAAGGCGGCGAACGCGCTCTACGTGCCGAGCACCGCGATCGTGACGAGTGGGACCACCCACACCGTGACGATGGCCGACGGCGGCGGCACCCGCGAGGTCCAGATCGGAGTACGGGGCGACAGCTTCACCCAGATCACTTCGGGACTGAACGAAGGCGACCGGATCGAACTGCTCCAAGGCGTCATCGGGGCCGCAGGTGGAACGGGAGCGGGCACGGGCCAGGGGAGGGCGGGGCAGTTCCAGCCCGGCCAGTTCCCGGGAGCCGGCACCGGTGCGGGGACGGGCGCGGGGGCCAACCGTGGCCGCTGACGCCCTGATCGAGATCCGGGACGTCACCAAGACGTACGGCGCGGGGGAGACCGCGGTGCACGCCCTCCGCGGGGTGTCCCTGCGGGTGGACGCCGGCGAGTACGTCGCGGTGATGGGGTCGTCCGGCTCCGGCAAGTCGACCCTGATGAACATCCTCGGCTGTCTCGACGTGCCGAGCCGGGGCGAGTACTGGCTGGACGGCACCGACGTGGCCCGGCTGACGGAGGACCAGCAGGCGCTCGTCCGCGGCCGCAAGATCGGCTTCATCTTCCAGTCGTTCAACCTGATCCCGCGGACCAGTGCCCTGGCCAACGTCGAACTGCCGCTCACCTACGCGCACCTGCGCCGGTCGGACCGACGCAAGCGGGCTCGTCGCGCGCTCGAGCTGGTCGGGCTGGCAGATCGAGCGGACCATCGGCCGAACCAGTTGTCGGGCGGTCAGCAGCAGCGAGTGGCGATCGCCCGCGCGCTCGCCACCGGTCCCCGGATCCTGCTCGCGGACGAACCGACCGGCAACCTGGACGCGCACTCGACCGACGAGGTGCTCGGCATGTTCGACGAGTTGAACGCCGAGGGCCGCACCGTCGTGGTGATCACGCACGAGACCGAGGTGGCCCGGCGCGCCCGCCGGCTGATCCGGGTCTCCGACGGCCGGATCGTCGCCGACGAGGTGACCGGCTGATGTCACCCCGCGACCTGTTCGGGGCTGCCTTGCGCGGTCTCGGCGCCAACAAGCTGCGCTCATTGCTCACTGTGCTCGGTGTCGCCATCGGTGTTGGCGCAGTCATCGTGCTGGTTGCTGTCGGCAACGGCTCGGGCAAGGCCGTGCAGGACAGGTTGGAGGCGATGGGCACCAACCTGCTGACGGTCTCGACCACCGGCGGCGGTGGCGGCTTCGCCCGCGGCCAGGCAGGCCCGTCGGCGCAGCAGTACAGCCTGACGATGGCCGATGCCTCCGCCCTGGCCGACGACCGCCTAGCGCCCGACGTCGCCGCGGTCGCGCCGGTGATGACGAGCTCCGGTACTGCGACCAACGGTGACACCAGCTACACCATCAACCAGGTGATCGGGACGACACCGGAGTACATGCCGGCAACGAACACGCCGGTCGGCACCGGGCGCTCGTTCACGCAGCAGGACGTGGACACCTCGCAGCGAGTGGTTCTGCTCGGGCAGACGGCGGCCACCGAGCTGTTCGGGCGTCCGGCGAGCGCGGTCGGCCAGACGATCAAGCTCGGCGCGGTCGACTTCGCAGTACTGGGGGTGCTCGCGAGCAAGGACAGCACCGGGTTCACCGATCCGAACGCGACCGCGATCGTGCCGATCAGCACGCTCCGGGCGACGCAGGCCGGGTACGGCGCGCTGAACCAGATCGTGGTGCAGGCGGCCGACAAGGACCAGGTGGACACCGCCCAGGCCGAGGTGACGCAACTCCTCGCCGCCAGGCACCAGGTGCCAGCCACCCAGACCTCGCCGTACCGGATCACGAACTCCGCGCAGATCCTGCAGACCAGCCAGGACACCGCCGCGACCTTCACCGCGCTGCTGGCCACGGTGGCCGCGATCAGCCTGATCGTCGGCGGCATCGGCGTCACCAACATCATGCTGGTCACCGTCACCGAGCGGACCCGGGAGATCGGCATCCGCAAGGCCCTCGGGGCCCGCCGCCGCGCGATCCTCGGCCAGTTCCTGATCGAGGCGAGCCTGCTGAGCCTGCTCGGCGGCGCGGTCGGGGTCGCCGCGGCCCTGATCGTCAGCCGGTTCCAGCTGGCCGGCGTCCAGCCCGTCCTCGTCCCGTCGTCGATCGCGCTGGCCTTCGGCGTCTCCGCCGCGGTCGGGCTGTTCTTCGGCAGCATGCCCGCCCACCGCGCCGCCGGACTCCGTCCGATCGACGCGCTCCGCCACGAGTAGGACCCTTCCCAGAGAGGTACCAGGCATGACCACGCCGCACCACGAGAACGCCGACCGGCAGACGCCCGACGAGTTCGCCCAGCTCGGCAACGACCAAGAGCTGGACACGGCCCTGAAGCCGAAGAAGACCGTGAACTTGCCCGCGGCAACCGCCGTATTGGCCGGCATCGTCGTGCTGGCGGTCGGCCTGGCCGGAGGAGCCGGGCTGCACGCGGCCTTCGCCTCGGACAGTACGACGACCACCCCGCAGGCGGGACGCGGCGCCGGTGGGTACGGCGGCTTCCGCGGCCAGGGACAGGGTCAAGGTCAAGGTCAGGGCCAGGGGCAGCCGGGCGGCGGGCAGGGGAGTGCCGCGATCGGCACGGTCGTCTCGGCGAACCAGTCGCAGCTCGTCGTGAAGACCCAGAACGGCGACGTCACAGTGAAGCTCACTGGCGACACGTCGATCGAGATCACCGACAAGGGCACCGCCGCCGACCTGAAAACAGGCCAGCAGGTGATCGTCAGCGGCGAGACCACCGACGGCTCCCTGACCGCCCGCACCGTCCGCCAGGGCAACCTCCCCACCGCCGGCTTCAACCGCAACCCCAGCACCACCCCATCCACCCGCTGACCCTCAACCCCAACCACCCTCAACCCCAACCACCCTCAACCCCAACCACCCTCAACCCCAACCACCCTCAACCCCAACCGCCCGCGACCCCAGCCGCCCACGTCACCCGCCTACCCACCTAGCCCCCGGGCCAACGGCACCACACCGCCACGCCCACCTGCCGACCACCCGCGCCGCATGAGGGTTAACCCCGCCGGTTGGGGTTACCCCCCTGGACTGCAGGTGGGCGAACCCACAACCGAAGGGTTAACCCCTCATGCGGCGCGGGTGCGTGCGCCTCGGCTACTCGGAGTGGCGTCGCTCCACCACGTCCCAGCCCGGTCCCTGTGCCCCCGCTACCTGCGCGCGCCCACCCCGCTGACCCACCACCACCTCCACGCCTTTCGGGGGTCAACCCCTCCGGTTGGGGTTACCCCCCTGGACCGCAGGTGGGCGAACCCACAACCGAAGAGTTAACCCCTTAAAGGTGCGGGGCGCCGGCTACGGGCGGCGCTGCTGGCGTGGGTCTGACGCAGTGGCGGGTGGAGGAGGCGGCGTAGGCCCGGCGGCGGCGTGCGGGTGGAGGCGGTGGCGGTAGCAGGCCCCACGGTTGCGCGTCGGCGGCGGCGCGGGTTGACCGCGGTGGCGCGTGGATGCGGTGGTTTAGCCCGGCGTGACTCGCGGGGGTGGGGGCGGTGACCGCGGCTCGGAGCGGTGTTCGGGGTGGAGTGGGTGGGTTAGACGAGGGTGGGTTGGATGTTGCCGGCTTCGCGGATTCCTCGGCGCATGTCCACCCGAGACAGCAGGACCAGGCCGATGACGAAGAAGAGGCCGAGGGCAACGATCGCCGGGCGGTAGGAGCCAGTGATCTGGTGGACCAGGCCGAAGACGAGGGTGCCGAGCCAGGAGGTGCCCCGTTCGCCGGCCTGGTACAGGCTGAAGTACTCCGCCTCGCGGCCCTTCGGGATCAGCTGGCTGAACGCGGACCGGGACAGCGCCTGGGTGCCGCCGAGCACGATGCCGATCGCCGCGCCCATCGCGAGGAACGGCACGATCTGCCCGGCCGGCAGCAGGAACCCGGCGATCACGATCACTATCCAGATCACCAGGCCGCCCATGATCGTGCGCTGGCTGCCGAACCGCCGGGCGAACCGGCCGAACGCGAGCGCGCCGAAGAACGCGATGAACTGGACCAGCAGGATCGTCATGATCAGCACCTGGGTCTCGAACCCGAGCTGCTTCTCGCCGTAGGTCGAGGAGACCGAGATGACGGTCTGGATCCCGTCGTTGAAGAACAGGTACGCGACCAGGAACAGCAACGTCATCGGGTAGGTCCGGATGTGCCGCAGGGTCGCGAACAGCTGCCCGAAGCTCTGCCTGATCAGGCTTCCGCCACCGACCGGTACGACGCTCGCGGGCGGCCGGTCGCGCAGCCGCAGGTACGGGATGAACGTGAACAGGCCCCACCACAGTCCGGCGCTGAGCAGGCTCAGCCGGACCGCGGTGGCCTGGCTCATGCCGAGCGCGTCGTGCGCGGTGACCACGCCCAGGTTGATCGCCAGCAGGATGAAGCCGCCCAGGTAGCCGAAGGCCCAGGCTCGGGAGGAGACGTCGTCGCGGTCGTCCGGTCCGGCGATGTCGATCAGGATCGAGTCGTACACGACCAGGGACGACCCCAGACACAGGTTGCCGATGAACAGCAGCAGCGCGCCGAGCGCCCACCGGCCGTCGGTGACGAACACCATGCTGCAGGCGGCGAGCGCCCCGACCCAGGCGAAGCCGCACATCAGCAGCTTCTTGCGCGGCGACCGGTCCGCGATCGCGCCGACGACCGGCAGGAACAGCGCAGAGATCAGCGTCGCCACCGTGACGACGTAGAACGCGAGCGAGCCGGGAGAGATGCCGAGCCCGAGCACCTGGAGGTTGGTGTGGCACGGGTCTTCCGTCGTACCGACCCGGCCGCAGGCGGCGGTCTCGGCGACCGAGGTGAGGTACGGCGCGAAGAGCACCGTGCCGACGGTGGTGACGTAACCGGAGTTCGCCCAGTCGTAGAGGCTGAAGCCCCAGTACTCACGCTTGTCGACGGTGGCAGGCGCCGAGAGGAATCCCATGCGGAGGAGTGTCCCAGGTGAGAGGCGGACTCGGTGTCTTCTTCGATAACACTTCAGTCCGCGCCTCTGAACAATGTCGCAGCACGGGCGGCGGTGTCCGCGGCCCGGCGCCCGGTGCTGAGCAACCCCAGCACGAGTACGCCGATGCCGAGGCCGGCCACCAGCCACCACACGCTGTGCTCCGCGTGGGTGAACGCCATCCCACCGCCGGCTGCGGCCGGTGCCAGGATCGCGCCGGAGATCGCGACGCCGAGCGTGGTACCGGTCTGCCGGCCGACCGAGGCCAGCGAGGCCGCCACACCGGCCATCGACGTCGGCATACCGGAGATCGCCGTGTTGGTGATCGGCGGGTTGACCGTGCCGAGCGCGATGCCGACCAGCAGGTAGATCGCGAGCACCGCCGGCAGAGGCGTGTCCGGTTCGAGCCACAGCGACGTGCCGCCGGCGAGCGCCAGCGCGGTACCGGCAACCACTAGCGGCAGCCTGGGACCTCGCGAGCCGACCATCCGACCGGTGAGCGGGGAGAGCACGATGATCAGGACTCCGACCGGAAGCAGGCACAGGCCGGCCGTAAGCGCCGAGAGACCGCGCACGTCCTGCAGGTACTGGGTGGTGACGAACAGGAAGGCACTGAACCCGCACAAGGCGAAGAGCGCCATCAGGATCGCCGAGCTGAACGGCACGCTGCGGAAGAGGCGCAGCTCGAGCAGCGGGTCCGTACGGCGCGGTTCGTAGGCGAGGACTCCGCCCACGCCGAGCACCGCGATGGCCAACAAGACGAGGATGACCGGAGAGGTCCAGCCCAGCTTCCTGGACTCGATGATCGCGTAGACGAGACTGCCGAGCACGAGGATGACCAGAGTCTGGCCCACCGGATCGAACCGGCGTGCCCGGGCGGCGCGGGACTCGGGCACGAACAGCCTGGTGCAGACGATCGCGGCGACCACGATCGGCACGTTGACCCAGAAGATGGAGCGCCAGCCGAAGCCGTCGACCAAAGCGCCGCCGAGGATCGGACCCAGCCCCAGCGCAAGCCCGGACATCGCACCGAACACCCCGATGGCTCTGGCCCGTTCGGCCCGGTCAGGGAACGTGCTGGCAACGATCGCCATCGCGACCGGGTTGAGCATCGTGCCGCCGACGGCTTGGACAGCGCGCGCCCCGATCAACCAGCCGATGCTCGGCGCCAGACTGCACAGCAGCGAGCCGAGCCCGAAGGTGGCAAGGCCGAACTGGAAGATCCGGCAGCGGCCGACCCGGTCGGCGGTGGACCCGGCCAGCAGCAGGAAGCCGGCCAGGACCAGGGTGTACGCGTCGACCGTCCACTGCAGGCCGGACACAGAGGCGTGCAGGTCTCGGCGGATGGCCGGCAACGCGACGTTGACGATGGATATGTCCATCACCACGACGACGATGCTGGCGCAGCAGATCGCCAGCACGAGAAGGCGGCGGCGTCGGCCGAGGTCGGGCGGGTGGGTGGCAAGGAGGGAAGTGCTCATGCTCGCGACGCTAGGATTTAGAGCATGCTCGAAGTCAACCAGGCGGGGCTGAGCATCGCCGAGGCAGCTCGCCGCACCGGAGTCACCGCGCACACCTTGCGCTACTACGAACGCGCCGGCCTGGTCGTCACACCGGTCGACCGCACCGCCGGAGGCAGCCGGCGCTACCACCAGCTCGACCTCGAGTGGATCACCGTCTGCACGAGACTGCGGGCCACCGGCATGCCCATCAAGACCATCCGCCGGTACGCCGAACTCGTGGCCGCCGGGCACGGCAACGAGGACAAGCGGCTGGCTCTGATGGAAGCCCATCGCGCCGACGTGAGAGCCCGGATCGCCGAGCTGGAGGAGAACCTCGAGCTCATCGACCACAAGATCGACGTCTACCGAGGCCGCCTCGAAGCCGGCGACGCCGACCGCCTGTGGGCCCCGAACCGCCAGGCCGACACCGGTTGAGGGATGGCTAGCTCTTCCATTGGCCGCGGTCGATCAGGACGGCGCGGAGCAGGTCCGTCCGGTCCGTGATCAGCCCGTCCACACCGGCGTCGAGCAGGCGGTGCATCCGGGCGGGGTCGTCGACCGTCCACACGTGCACCTGCTTGCCCAGGGCATGAGCCCGGCGGAGCAGCCCCGGGGTGAGCACCCGCAGGCGTCCGAAGTACTCGGGGATCTGCAGGCAGGCGCCGGGGGAGGAGAGGCGGAGCGGCGCGAACCGCAGCCGGGCGATCTCCTGGTGGCCGAACCCGGTGGCCAGCCGTTCGCCGACCTCCCGGCGGATCTGCCGGACCCGGGCCTGCGAGAACGACGACACGCAGACCCGGTCGATCGCGTTCAGGTCTCGCAGCACTTTCGCGGTCGGAAGCACGCCGTTGTCGGCCTTGATGTCCAGGTTGAGCCGGGCTTCGGGGAACCGCTCGAGGACCTCGCTGAGCAGCGGGATCGGCTCGTGCCCGTTGATCCTCGCCTTGCGCACCTCCGACCAGGGCAGCTGCGAGACCTCCCCGGTCCGGTCGGTGACCCGGTCCAGCCGGTGGTCGTGGAAGGCCACGACGACACCGTCGCTGGTGGCGTGCAGGTCGGTCTCGAGGTACCGGTAGCCGAGGCCGACCGCCTGCTCGAAGGCGTGCATCGAGTTCTCGAAGCCGATGTTGTCCGGGTGCAACGCGCCGCCGCGGTGGGCCATCGCGATCGGCCCGTCGTGGTCGAGGTAGGGATACACACGCCGAAGTATGTCCGACCAGGGGGACGTCCGGCTCGCGGCGCCGGGCTATTCAGTACCGTTGTGAGGGTGACCGCCTTCAGCGCACCCCGCCCCGACCTGTGGTCCCTCGATCCCGGCGTCCTGCACCTGAACCATGGCTCGTACGGCGCGGTTCCGCGCCGCACGCTGGAGGTTATGGCCGCACTGCGCGCCGAGACCGAGGCCAACCCGATGCGCTGGTTCCGCTCGGTCGGGGACCGGCTGACCGCCAGCCGGCTGGAGCTGGCCGCCTTCCTGCGGACGGACCCGGCGGGCTTCGCACTGGTGCCGAACGCGAGCGCCGGGGTCACCGCCGCGCTGGCCGCCCTGCCGATCCACCCCGGCAGCCGGATCGTGCTGACCAACCACGCGTACGGCGCGGTGCTGTACGCCGCCGAGAGGTTCGCCCGGGCGAACCAGGCCGAGGTGGCCGTGGTCAACGTACCGCTGGAGGCCGACGACGCCACGGTGGTCGCGATGATCGGCGCCGCCCTGGACGACCGGACGGCGGCTCTGATCGTCGACCAGATCAGCTCGGCGACGGCGATGGTGTTCCCGATCCGGCAGTTGGTCGAGCTCTGCAAGACCCTCGATGTGCCGACGATCGTGGACGGCGCCCACGCGCCCGCCCTGATCGACGCGCCGGCCGAGGATGGCGCGGACTTCTGGACCGGCAACTTCCACAAGTGGCCGGCCTCGCCCCGCGCTACCGCCGGTCTGGTGGTCGCGGAGAAGTGGCGGACGGAGACCCTCCCGCTGATCGTCTCCTGGTCCGAGTACGACGAGCGCCTGCCCGAGCGCTTCGACATGCAGGGCACGTTCGACTATGCCCCGTGGATCGCGGCGCCCGAGTCGCTGCGCGTGCTCGAGGAGCTGGACTGGCCCCGGCGCCGGATGCACCTGTCCGGAGTGATCGACGAGGGCGCGAAGATCGTCGCGAAGGCCCTCGGCACGAGCGTGGCGGAGGTCGCCCACCCGGCCGCGACGATGCGGCTGGTGGAGCTGCCCTTCGACGGCGTGCCGAGCCCGGAGGCGGGGGAGGCCTTCAAGATCCGGGTGTCCCGCGACCTGAAGGCCGAGATCACGCTGACCGCGTTCGACGGCCGGGTGTTCACCCGGCTGTCAGCGCACGCCTACAACGGCCCGAAGGACTACGAGCTGCTCGCCGAGCGCTTGCCGACGTTGCTCTGAAGCTCGCTGAAGGACCGCTCTCCGTGCACCGCCAGCTCGGCCAGTACGGCGGCCGGGTCGCCGGCCTCGACCAGCTCCAGGAGATACCGGTGCCGGGCGACGTGCTCGGGGAGTCCCTCGTGGTAGTGCTCGCGGGCGTAGAGGTTGCGCGCCATACAGAGCAGGAGTTGCTGTTGCACGGACGCGTAGGCCTCCTCAAGCCGGCGGTGTCCGGCGAGCGCGACTAGGGACGAGTGGAACCGGTAGCCGGCCTGCACCAGGCTGCCGCGATCCTGCGCCGCGGCACAGCGCTCCATCTCGAGCAAGGCCTCCTGGGCGACCTTCAGCCGCTCCGGGACCTGCACCGGCACCCCGAGCTCGATCGCCAGCCGCTCCAGCGCTGACCGCAGCGTCAGGATCTCGAAGACGTCCTGGTCGGTCAGGGTGGCCACCATGGACCCGCGGCGCGGCCGGGTCACGATCAGCCCTTCCTGCTCCAGCACCCGGAGTGCCTCCCGCAGTGGGGGACGGCTGATCCCGAGCTGCTCGGTCAGCCGTTCCTCGATCAGCCGTTCACCCTCGGCCAGCTCGCCCGCCAGGATCATCCGGCGGATCGCGTTGGCCGCGAGCTGAACCAGGCTCAGCGACTCCAGTGCACCCTGCTGCGGCTCGCCCATACCCACCCGACTCCTAGTCACCCATCCCGACCCCGCAAGGTAGCGGGTCCACGGTTCCATTGTGGTCGCCGATCTTGTCAGCGTCGACTATCTATTGTAGACAATAGTTCATAGACATCCCGGTCAAGTGAACTGGAGGCGTTCCGTGGCCCAGATCCCCACAGTTGTCACCCGCTCGGACCGGCTCGGCTTCGTCGGTCTGGGCAATCTCGGCAAGCCGATGAGCCAGGCCCTCGCACGCGACGGCTGGAACTTGTCGGTGTACGACCGCGATCCTGCGCGGGCCGCCGGCCTGGACGCCCTGACGGTCGGGGGATCGGCAGATCTGGCCGACTGCACGGTGATCGCTCTCGCCGTTCCGGACGACGAGGCCGTCACCCAGATCGTGGACGAGTTGCTCTCGAGGCTGACTCCGGGATCAGTCGTCCTGGCGCACAGCACGATCCTCCCCGGCACGGCGAGACGGCTGGCTGGGCTGCTGGAAGACCGGGGACTCGGGTTCCTCGACGTACCCGTGAGTGGGGGAGCCGAGAGAGCGCTCGCCGGCTCTCTGACGGTGATGGCCGGTGGCCGCGCCGAACTGCTGGAACGCGTCCGGCCGGTGCTCGATTCAGTGGCCGATGACGTGATCCATGCAGGACCGGCCGGTGCCGGGGCAGCGGTGAAGCTCGCGAACCAGTTGATGATGTTCTCCGCGCTGGCCGGGGTGCAGGAGGCGCTCGACCTGGCCGGCGCGTACGACGTACCGGAGCAGGTGGTGCTCGACGCGGTCGCGAGCAGCACGGGGGAGTCGTGGATCACCCGCAACTGGGGATTCTTCGATGACGTCGCCGCCGCCTACGACCAGGCCGGTACGCCGGTGCGGGACCGGCCGTGGAGCAAGGACCTCTGGGACGTGGTGGCAGCGGCGAGAGAGCGCTCTGTACCGCTCCCGGTCGCCGGCCTGCTCGCGCAGTACCTCGCCGATCGGGTGGAGGACCGCGCACGGAAGGGGGCGGGATCGTGAAGACGTCCCGGACCGGGCGGGAGGGGCTGACCGCTTATCTCTTCCTGAGCCCCTGGTTGATCGGCATCTTGCTGCTGACGATCGGCCCGATGCTGTACTCCGCCTATCTCGCTTTCACCAGTTACGACCTGCTGAGCCCGCCGCGGTGGATCGGCTTGGACAACTTCGAGCGGATGTTCACCGCCGACCCACGCTACCTGTCCTCGGTCCGGGTGACGCTCGTGTACGTCGTGGTGTCGGTGCCGCTGCTGTTGATCGTCTCGATGGCGCTGGCGCTGCTGCTGAACAAGGGGATCAACTTCCTCTCCGGCTATCGCGCGCTGTTCTACCTGCCGTCGCTGATGGGCGCGAGCGTCGCGATCGCCGTGCTCTGGCGGCAGATCTTCGGCAGCACCGGGCTGGTGAACCAGGTGCTGAGCCTGTTCGGGATCACCCACGGCAGCTGGGTCGGCAATCCGGGCACCGCGTTGTGGACAATCGTGACGCTGAACCTGTGGGCGTTCGGCGCCACGATGATCATCTTCCTGGCGGGGCTGCGCCAGGTCCCGGCGGAACTGCACGAGGCGGCCGCCGTCGACGGAGCCGGACCGATCAGGCGGTTCTTCAGCGTCACCCTGCCGCTGATGACGCCGCTGATCTTCTTCAACCTGCTGCTCGACACGATCCACGCGTTCCAGGCGTTCACCGGCGCGTTCGTGGTCAGCCGCGGTTCCGGCGGACCGGCCGACTCGACCTTGTTCTACACGCTCTACCTCTACCAGCAGGGATTCGCCGAGCTGAAGATGGGCTACGCCTCCGCGATGGCCTGGGCGCTGGTGATCGTGCTCGCCGCGTTCACCGGGTTCCTCTTCCTGACCGCCCGGCGCTGGGTCTACTACGGAGACGAACGATGACTTCTGTGTCGATCGGGGCACGCCCGCTGTTCGGCCGGCGCGCCACCCGCAACCCCGTGGTCCTCGGGCTGGTCCGGCACGCGGTGCTGATCACCGTGCTGATCGTGATGCTGTACCCGGTGGTCTGGATGGTGGCCGCGTCGTTCCGGCCGTCGGCCGAGGTGATGAACAGCCTCGGGTTGTTCTCGCGGCACTACACGCTGGACAACTACAAGCACGGCTGGAGCGCGGGCCAGCTGGACTTCTCCCGCTACTTCCTCAACTCGATCGCGATCACGGCGCTGTCGATCGCGGGCAACCTGTTCTCCTGCTCGCTGACCGCCTACGCCTTCGCCCGGCTGGAGTTCCCCTTCAAGCGGGTGCTCTTCGGGTTGCTGCTGGCTACGATGCTGCTGCCGTACCACGTCACGCTGGTGCCGCAGTACATCCTGTTCAACGAGCTCGCCTGGATGAACACCTATCTGCCGCTGGTGGTGCCCAAGTGGCTGGGCGTCGAGGCGTTCTTCATCTTCCTGATGGTCCAGTTCATCCGGACGCTGCCGCGGGAGCTGGACGACGCGGCCCGGATCGACGGCTGCGGGCACTGGAAGACGTTCCTCCGGATCATCATGCCGCTGGCGCTCCCGGCCCTCGGGACCACCGCGCTGTTCACCTTCATCAACAGCTGGAACGACTTCCTCGGTCCGCTGCTCTACCTGAACCGGCCCGAGCTGTGGACCGTCTCGCTCGGCCTGAACTCGTTCCTCGACGTGACGGGTGAGTCGGCCTACGGCTCGCTGTTCGCCATGTCGACGCTCGCGCTGGCACCGATCGTCGGCTTCTTCCTGGGGGCCCAGAAGCTGCTGATCGAGGGCGTCGCGACCACCGGACTCAAGTGACTAGGAGACTGTGATGAGAAGACTCGGTACCGCGGCCGTGGCGTGCGCGGCCCTGCTGGCAGTGGCCGGCTGCAACGGAACCTCGGTCGGTGACACCGGCAGTGACAGCGCGACCGGCGGCCAGGACGGCAAGGGCGACATCACCGGCAGCCTGCAGCTCACCTTCTGGGGTGGCGCGAGCCGGGCCGCCAAGACGAACGCGGTCACGGACATGTTCGTCAAGGCCCATCCCGGCGTCACCATCGACCGGCAGAACGCCGACTTCGGCAACTACTTCAACAAGCTCAACATCCAGGCGTCCAGCAAGACGCTGCCGTGCGTGATGCAACTGCAGGGCAGGCAGCTGAACGACTACACCAAGCGCAAGGTGCTGCTCCCGCTGGACCCGATGATCGAGTCCGGCGCGATCAAGGTGGACGACATCCCCAAGGAGGTCGTCGACACCGGCCGCGGCCCGGACGGCAAGCTCTACTTCCTCCCGTACGGCGCGGCGTACGACGCGGTCGGGGTGAACGAGTCGCTCGCGCAGCAGGCCGGGATCGGTGTGCCGCCCGAGGGCTACGACTGGAAGCAGTACACCGAGTGGATCGCGAAGGCGAAGGGCAAGCTGCCCGCCGGGGTCTTCGCGGCCGGTGCGCGCGGCGGCCTGCCGAACTACTTCATCGCCTACCAGCTGGCCAACGGCAAGCAGCTGTTCACCGACGACGGCAAGCTCGGCTTCACCAAGGAGTCCCTCGTCGAGTACTGGGAGATGTGGGAGACGCTGCGCAAGTCCGGGGTGACGATGAGCGCCGACACCCAGGCCGACGAGCCGGAGGGCGCCGAGCAGAACTTCATCGCCCAGGGCCGGCTGATGACCGACAGCATGCCGGGCAATGCGCTGACGCCCGCCTCCGCGACGCTGGCGAGCAAGGCCGGTGGCCAGAAGCTGACCACGCTGCCGATGCCGTCCGGCCCGAGCGGCTCCGGCAACGCGATGTTCACCTCAGGCTTCGCGATCCCGACCAACTGCGACAACGTGCCGACCGCGGCGGCCTTCATCGACTTCTTCACCAACGACCTCGAGGCCGGCAAGGTGTTCAAGTCCGACAACGGCGCCGCCACCAACACGAAGGTGCTCGACGCGCAGATCAACGACCCGGAGCTGCCGGCGCTGAAGAAGCACGAGCTGGAGCTGTACGCGCAGATCGTGGCGAAGAAGCCGCCGACGATCCTCTACCCGCCGGGCTACCAGGCCACCTTCGAGTCGGCCTTCACCCGGGCGTACGAGGAGATCGCGTTCGGCAAGAAGACGGTGCAGCAGGCCGCCGACTCCTTCTTCACGGAGGCGAATGCGGGGCTCGGTGGCTGAAGTGACTGCGACCGAGGGCGCCCTGGACGGACTACGGGTGCTGGATCTGACCCAGGTGATGGCGGGACCGTTCTGCACGATGCTGCTGGCCGACCTGGGCGCGGACGTGATCAAGATCGAGAACCCGCAGTCCGGTGACCAGACCCGCCGGTCCTGGGGCTACGCGGTGCACGGCGAGGACAGCCGCGCCTTCCTCGCCCTGAACCGGAACAAGCGCAGCGTCTGCCTCGACCTCAAGTCGCCCGAGGGCCTCGCGGACTTCCACCGGCTGGTGCGGACCGCCGACGTCGTGGTGGAGAACTTCCGCCCCGGTGTGACGAAGCGGCTCAACGTCGACTACGAGACCCTCGCCGAGCTCAACCCGCGCCTCATCTACGCGAGCGTCTCCGGCTTCGGCCAGACCGGCCCGTACGCCGACCGGCCCGGGTACGACCTGATCGCGCAGGCGATGTCGGGCGTCATGAGCATCACCGGCACGCCGGACGGAGTACCGGTGAAGTGTGGACTGCCGGTCGGGGATCTCGGCGCGGGCATGTTCTGTGCGTTCGGCATCGTCTCGGCGGTGCACGCCCGGGCCCGCAACGGGCGGGGGCAGCACGTGGAGACGTCGCTGTTCGAGTCCGCGCTGGCGATGTCGGTCTGGGAGTCGACCGAGTACTGGGCGACCGGCCAGGTGCCGCAGCCGCTGGGCTCGGCCAACCGGATGTCGGCGCCCTACCAGGCGTTACGGACGAAGGATGGGTACCTGACCCTCGGCGCCAACAACGAGCGCCTCTGGCAACGACTGTGCACGGCCCTGGAGGTCGCCCACTTGAGGAAGGATCCGCGCTACCTCACCAATACCGACCGAATGGCACACCGCGACGAACTGGCGGCCGACCTCGAGGAGAAGCTGGCCGCGGCGACCACCGACGAATGGGTCACCCTGTTGCTGGCGGCCGGTGTACCGGCTGGGCCGATCCGCGACTACCGGCAGGTGCTCGACGAGGATCCGCACGTCCGGGCGCGCGGGATGGTCCAGGAGATCGACCACCCGGTGGAGGGCAAGGTCCGCGTCCTCGGCTCACCCGTGCGGCTGAGCGGCACTCCCGCCGGCATCCGGCGACACCCGCCCCTGCTCGGCGAGCACACGGCCGAAGTACTGGGTGAGCTCGCGGCAGAAGAGCAGGGTGAGCCGGCGGCAGCAGAACAGGCTGAGCCGGCGGCCGAAGAGCGGGCGCGATGAGCTCAGGCGAGCTGGTGGTCGAGCGCGACGGCCCGATCCTGCGGCTGTGGCTGTCGAACCCCGGGCGGCGCAACGCGATCACCTGGCCCGTGTACGACGGCCTGCTGCGGGTGCGGGATCTCGTGGCCGAGGACCCCGGGATCCGGGTCGTCGTGTTACGCGGCGCGGGCGGCGAGGCGTTTGCCGCGGGCACCGACATCCGGCAGTTCGCGGACTTCGAGACCGGCGAGCAAGGCGTCGAGTACGAGCATCGGGTCGGCCGGGTGATCTCGAGCCTGCTGGAGATTCGCGTACCGGTGGTCGGGATCGTGGAAGGTCCAGCGGTGGGAGCAGGGCTGGCCCTGGCCGCCTGTTGCGATCTGGTGGTCGCCACGCCCGATGCGGTCTTCGGCGCACCGGTGGCTCGGACGCTGGGCAACACGTTGCCGCCGGCCGTGGTGGCGAGGCTCCGGCAGCGGCTCGGAGCGGGCCGGACGATGGCGATGCTGCTGACCGCACGGTTGCTACCGGCAACGGAAGCGCTGACAGCCGGTTTCGTCGCGGAGATCATGGAACGGGACTCGCTGGACCAGCAGGTGGACGAGTTGCTGCGGCTGATCTGCAGGAACGCCCCACTGACGCTGGCCGCGTTGAAGGAGGTCGAGCGACGGATCGACCGGGACGGCCCGAACGCCGACGCGGACGACGTGCTCGCCTCTGTTTACGCCAGCCAGGACTTCAGATCAGGTGTCGCCGCCTTCCTGGAGCACCGGACCATCGAGTGGGAAGGACGCTGAGATGCCCGTGATCGACGCGCACCATCACTTCTGGCGGGTGGCCGCGCAGGAACAGCCCTGGCGGGACGACCGGCACGGGGCGATCGCGAGGGACTACACCCCGGACGAGCTGCGCACCGAACTCGCCGCGGCGGGCGTGGACGGCACCGTGCTGATCCAGTCCGTCGACGAACCCGCCGAGAACGACCGACTGGCCGCGTATGCCGTCGACGCGCCATTCGTCCACGCGGTCGTCGGGTGGCTGCCGCTGTCGGATCCCACCGCGGCCCGCGCGGAGCTGGCGCGACAGCGGAATCCCTACCTCAGGGGAGTGCGCTGCCTGATCGCGCGAGACCCCCTGGACTGGCTCACCAAACCGGACTCGGTCGAGCTCTTCAGGGAACTCGCCGATGCCGGGTTGAGTTGGGACGTCGTACCAGTCACCGCGGCACAGACGGCGGCCGTGACGGCGCTGGCGCACGCAGTACCGGAGTTGCGGATTATCGTGGATCACCTTGGCCGGCCACCGCTCGACTCGGGCGGGTGGGAGCCGTGGGCCGGGCAGCTGCGGCAGTTGGCCGAGTGTCCAGGGATCGCGCTCAAGGTGTCCCTCGGCATCGACCTGCTGACCGCACTGCCTCGGTGGCCCGACGACGAGCTGAATCCCTTCCTGAAGCGGGCTGTCGACTGCTTCGGCGCGGAGCGGCTGATGCTCGCGAGCAACTGGCCCGTCGTGCTGCTGCGGGCCGACTACCAGACCGCGTGGAGAAGTCTGCGCGGTTCCGTCGAGCGCCTGCTCGACGACCCGAACGATCTAGCGGCGGTCCTCGGAGGCACCGCCGCGCACTTCTACCGGATCAACTGAAAGGTCTGTCCATGACTGTCACCAGCCAATCCACCGAGACCGCCGACGCCAACGACCTGTCCAGCCTGTACCGGCACCTGCGGGTGGTGGACGTGGCCGACGCACTCGACGGCATCGGCTACTTCGACATCGGCCTGATGTCGCCGGACGTGCGGCCGCTATGGCTCGGGATGAAGTTCTGGGGCCAGGCCGCGACCATCCGGGCCGTCCCGTCGAACCGGCCGATGTGGCGGCTCGACAACACCCAGGACATCGTCGAGGCGCACCGGATCTGGTTCGAGGAGACCGGCAACGTCAAGCTGCCGGACGACCTGCAGCCCGGCCACGTCGTGGTGATGGACGCCGGCGGCGGCAAGGAGGTCGGCTTCTGGGGCTCGGAGAACGGGATGGGCGCGGTCTCCCGCGGCGCGGCCGGCATCGTCACCGACGGGTACTGCCGCGACACCGCCGAGATCACCGCGCAGCGCACTCCGATCTGCTCGCGGCACCGCGGCCGCACCATCATCCCGGGCCGGATCAAGGTGGTCGAGACGCAGACCACGATCGCCTGCGGCGGTACCCAGGTGAGCCCGGGTGACATGGTCGGCTGCGACGACGACGGCGTGATCGTCGTACCGGCCGAGGTGGCCCAGGAGGTGGCCACGCACGCGCGGGCGATCCTGCTGGCCGACATGCGCGCGCGCCGCAAGCACTACGACGCGCTCGGCATGAAGCCCGACAGCTCGGTGGACTACGACGCCGTCGAGCGGTACTACGCGGACCTGTAGAGGCCTACCTACTCTTCCGAAAGACTGCCTGAGGTCGCCACTCCGAGGGAGAAAGCGCCGATCGTCTTCGGTGACCCCTTCTCGTAGAAGACGTCGAGCTCGGTGATCGTGAACCCCGCTGCGGTCACCAGCTCGACGATCGGCCGGTCGAGGTGGCAACCGCCGAAGAGCCGCTGCTCCAGTGGATCGAGGTGCCGCTGCCACCGGCGTACGGACTCGTCCGTCTCGGGGGCGAGCCCGTGCTCGACGAAGTGCAGGGTCCCACCTGGCTTGAGCACCCGCCGTACTTCGCGGAGGGCGGCGTCCACATCGGGGATCGTGCAGAGCGTCCAGGTGGACAGGGCCGCGTCGAAGGTGTCGTCGTCCAACGGCAGCGACTGGCCGTCGAGGCCGGCTCGCCGCACCGGGACACCGGCCGCCGCGACCCGATCGGCCGCGAGTCGCCAGCCGAGATCGGACGGCTCGACGGCGGTCACGCTCGTCACCGTCGGCGGGTAGTAGGGAACGTTGTGGCCCGTGCCGAACCCGATCTCGACGACTTCACCTGTCAGTCCTTCGCAGACCCTTCGCCGCAGTGGAACCGCTGACTTCGTCCCACACGCGACGTTGACGATCCGCGGTACGACGCGTTCGGTGTAGAACCCCATCGCAATCCTCCGATGCCGATCCCGACATCGTACGGATCAGCCCTTCACGGCTCCTGACGTCAGACCGGCGACGATCTGGCGGTTGAAGAACATGAACATGATCAGGGGTGGGATGGTGATCAGCAGGATGTTCATGAAGAGCAGGTTGTACTGGGTGCTGAACTGGCTCTGGAAGTTGTAGAGGGTCAGCTGGACGGTCGCGTTCTGGTCGCCGGGCAGGAAGTACAGCGGATTCACGAAGTCGTTGAACACCGCCACCGACTGGACCACGACGACCGTCACGATGACCGATCTCAGCAGCGGGAAGATGACCCGGAAGAACAGCCGCAGCGGTCCGGCGCCGTCGATGATCGCCGCCTCGTCGAGCTCGCGGGGGATCGTCGCGACGAACGCCCGGAAGAGCAGGATGCAGAACGACAGCCCGAACGCGATCTCGATCAGGATCAGCCCGGACATGGTCCGGAACAGGCCGAGGCTCTGCAGCACCCAGATCGTCGGGACCACGGCCGGTGGGATGATCAGCCCGGACAGCACCAGGAAGTTGATGAACGGGTTCCACCGGCTCCGGCGTCGCTGCAGCACGAATCCGGCCATCGCCGCCAGCACCACCATGCCGGTGACGCTGGCCACGGTCAGGATCGTGCTGTTGATGTAGGCGATCACCAGCATGTAGTCGCGAGCCTGGACGACCTCGACGAAGTTCTGGACGATGCGGAGCTGGTGCGGCCAGGAGAAGTCGAGCAGCGCGGACTGCTGCCGGTCCTTCACCGCGGTCAGCACGATGAAGGCGAACGGGATGACGAACACCACGATCGAGGCCAGGATCGCGACCGCGCTGAGCAGATAGTTGCGGCCCGGCTTGTGATTCACCAGTTCGGCGGTGCTCACATGTCCACCTCCTTGCGGTTCAGGAACCATGACAGCGGCAGGACGATCGCGGTGACCACGAGGAACAGCACCACGTTGCCGGCCGTCGACAGACCGTAGAACCCGGCCTGGTACTGCTTGTAGATGACGGAGGCGATCACGTCCGAGGTGAAGCCGGGACCGCCGCGTGTCATCACCCAGATCAGCTCGAACGACCGCAGGCCGCCGATCAGGGACAGGATGATCACGGTGACGGTGGCCGGCCGGGACAGCGGCAGCACGATCCGGCGGAACGTCTCCCAGGCGCCGGCTCCGTCGACCCGGGCGGCCTCCATGTACTCGCGCGGGATCGACACGATGCCTGCGATGTAGATCAGGGTGGCCAGCCCGACGCCCTTCCACACGTCGACCAGCGCGACCGACATCAGCGCGTACCTCGGGTCTGTCAGCCAGCCCGGCCCGTCGATGCCGATCAGGCCCAGCGCGCCGTTGATCAGCCCGCGTTCGGGGTTCATCAGCACGGTGAACATGATCGCGACGCCGATCGTGCTGGCCAGCACGGGGAAGAAGACGACCGACCGGAGATAGGCGCGGCCGACGATCCGGGAGGTCAGCAGCACGGCCAGCAGCAGGCCCAGGACCACCTTCGACCCGGAGGTGACGAACGCATAGATCAGCGTGTTGGTGAAGCCCTTGACCAGCTGGGGCTCGGAGAAGAACAGCCTGAAGTTGTCCAGGCCGATGAACTTCGAATCGAACAGGGTCCATCGAGTCAGGCTGTAGTAGAACGAGGCGAAGGTCGGAACGACGAACAGCACGCCATAGAGCACCGCGGCGGGCAGGTAGAACCAGTACTTGTACGGCGTGTAGATCTTCCCCCCGGCCGCACGTGCGGCCGGGGTCGCGTCAGCGCGTGAGCGAGGGCGGATCGAGGTGACGGTCACAGACCTCACCAACCCGCCAGCCCGAGCTGCTGCGCCTGCTTCTTGACGTCCTCGTCGTACCGGGCGGCGCCGTCCTTGGCCTTCTGGATGCCGGAGCCGACCTCGACGGTGATCTGCTCCAGCGACGGGCCCTTGACCGGCGACACGAACTCCAGCGCCAGGCTGGAGCCACCGGACTTGTCGAGGTAGGGCTGCATGTCCTTGATCGACTGCGGTACGTCGGCCGGCAGTTCGCATCCCTTGACCGCGTACGGGCCGGTCGGGACGCCCGTGGTGGCCAGGGACTTGCAGCCGTCCGGGCTGGCGATGAAGGCGAGGAACTTCTTCGCCGCGTCCAGCTTCTCGCCGGTCGTGGTGTTCGGGATGTAGACGCCGCCAGGAGTCCACACGGTCAGGCCGTTCTTGCTCGCGTCGTCACCAGGCAGCGCGAACAGTCCGACGTCCTTGGCGGCGTTGGGGTAGGTGGAGACCATGTCGTTGACCACACCGGTCAGGATCGGGTAGTGCGCACCCTTGCCCTGGGCAAGCATGCGGAGACCGTCGGGGAGCTTGGCCGAGGCGAAGTCCTTGTTCTCGTAGCCGGAGTCGTGCACCTGCTGGGTGTGCTCGAAGCCCTTCAGGGCGGCCGGGGAGGTGGCGTACTTCGCCTGGTTCTTCGTGTACCGGTCGGCGAAGTCCGGCTCGACCGCCGCGACATTGTGGAAGTCGCCGAGGACGAACAGCTGCGACGTCCAGGTCTCGCCGTAGGTCTGGATCACCGGCGCGATCCCCGCCGCCTTGATCTTGGCGTTGTTGGCCATGAACTCGGCCCACGTCGCCGGCACCTTCAGCCCGAGCCTGGTGTAGACCGGGATGCTGTAGAGGACGGCGCCGCCCATGAAGCCGCCGGACGGCACCCCGTAGACCTTGTCGCCGGCCGTCACCGTCTTCTTGAAGTTCTCGTCCAGATCACCGATGTAGGGCTGGTCGCTGATCGGGGTGAGGTTCTTCTCCGGTGCGATCGCCTGGAACAGCGAACCGGTGTTGTAGGCGAACACGTCGGACATGTCGCCGGTCGACAGCCGGGTCTTGACGATGTTGTCACCCTCGCTGCCGCCCGGCCGGGTCTCGAGCTTGACCGTGACGGTGGGGTTCTTGGCGGTGAAGTCCTTGATGAGCTGGTTGGCCTCCTTGACGTCCTGTTCCAGGTTGCCGGCCAGGTAGGTGATGCTGACCGATGCGGCGCCGCCTGCATCGTCACTGGAACCGAGACTGCCCGCGCTGCAGGCGGTCAGGGCGAGCGAGCCGGCCGCAACGACGGCAAGTCCTCTCATGCGTGGGCGGAACGTCATCATGACCTCCAAGGGATGTTCATCAGGGGTGGAGTAGACCGTCGAGCTCGGCCTGCAGGGCCTCGGCGGTGGGCGAGAAGCCCCGTGGGCTGATGGCTTCGACCAGCTGAGCGGCCGGTTGGTCGAGGTAGCGCTCGAGCCGGGCGGCGAGCTCGGCGTCATCGGTGACGATCTCGTGGTTCCGGGCCGCGGTCGCCACCGCGTCCCAGCTGGCTTCGTGGTCCATCAGCTGCCGGATGCTCGCATCGGCCGGCAGTTGCCGCGCCACGGCGTACGGGTCGTCGGCAGTCCACTCGTGCGTGCCGTGACCGACGCTGATCGGTGCGCTTTCGCCGGGTACGTGAACCTCTGCCCGTGATCCGACCGGCACGGTGACGCTGAGCCGCACCTGTCCGTCGGCCCGGCTCCACGAGACGGCGGCCTCGCCGTACGGCGTGAGGTGCTTGGCCGCCGCACTGGTGAGTTGCGAGGTGAGAAGCGGGCGTACGACGATCGTGCGGTAGCCCGGATCGCCTGGTGCGAGACCGGCGACCCGGCGGTGCATCCAGTCGGCCACCGCGCCGAGCGCGTAGTGGTTGAACGACGTCATCTGGCCGGGGTTGATGCTGCCGTCCGGCAGCATGCTGTCCCAGCGTTCCCAGACCGTCGTCGCGCCCATCGTCACTGCGTACAGCCAAGAGGGGCAGCCTGTCTGCAGCAGAAGCCGGTATGCCAGGTCAGGATGTCCGGAATCGGCCAAAGCGTCGGCCATCAGCGGCGTACCGACGAAACCGGTGCTGATCCGGAAGCCCGCCGTACGGACCAGATCCGCGAGGCGTTCCCCGGCGCGCCGGCGCTGTTCGTCGGTCGGCAGCAAGGCCCATTGCAGGGCGAGGGCGTAGGTTGTCGCGGCATCGCTCAGGACGCGCCCGCCGTCCGTGGTGTACTCCGCCGCGAACGCCTGCCGGACGCGGGCGGCCAGGTCGGCGTACTCCCGGGCCAGTTCGGCATCGCCGACCAGCTCGGCCGCCTGCGCGACCACCTCGGCGGAGCGGGCGAGGTGCGCGGTGGCGATGACGTCCGGGTCCGCCTTCGCGCGGAAGGGGTTCTCCGGCGGCGCCGTCGGGTCGAGCCAGTCGCCGAACTGGAAACCGCCGGCCCAGAGCAGGTCGTTGCCGGCCAGGTCGGCCATCCGGTCCACCCACGCCCGCATGCTCGGCAGTTGACGAGCCAGCAGAGCGACGTCCCCGGTCCGCTCGTAGATCACCCACGGGACGATCGTTGCCGCGTCGCCCCAGGCCGCGGTGGCCGGCCCGGCCTGCCGGAGGATGTCCGGTACGACGAACGGCACCGAGCCGTCCTTCTGCTGCTCCGCGGCGAGATCGGCCAGCCAGCCGGTGAGGAACCCGGCGGTGTCGAACAGGAAGCTCGCGGTGGGGGAGAAGACCTGGATGTCGCCGGTCCAGCCGAGCCGCTCGTCGCGCTGCGGACAGTCGGTCGGTACGTCGACGAAGTTGCCGCGCATCCCCCAGACCACGTTGTCGTGGAAGCGGTTGAGCAGCTCGTGCGACGACTCGAACCAGCCGGTCCGGCGCAGGTCGGAGTTGATCACGACGGCCTCGAGGTCATCCTTCCGAAGGTCCGGCACGCCGGTGACTTCGGCGTACCGGAAGCCGTGGAAGGTGAGTGGCGAGTCGAGCGTCACCTCGTCGGGCCCGGCGAGGATGTAGGAGTCGGTGGCCTTGGCAGTGCGGAGCGGTCGTACGCCGAGCTCGCCGTTCTCCAGCACTTCCGCGTGCCGCAGGACGACCTCGTCGCCGACGGATCCGCCGCGGACCTTGAGCCGGACCCTGCCGACGAGGTTCTGCCCGAAGTCGACCAACGTCTTGCCTGCAGGCGAGGTGGTGATCTCGACGGCCGGCAGTACGTCGGTGACTCGCACCGGCGGACCGTCGGGGGCGCCGAGGAGGTTGAGGTCGGCGTCGAGCACGTCGACAGCTGTGGCCTGACCCGCGACGCGGCGGAGGTCGGTGCTCTGGCCGTCGTAGAGGTCGTCGGCGGTGATCGCGCTCTCGTGCGCGGTCCAGGTGTCGTCGCTGCCGAAGACGTGAACCTCGCCGTCGGTGGTGGTGACCTCGAGCTGCGCGAGGACGGCCAGCCGGTCGCCGTACAGGGAGTTCTTGCCGTGGAAGCCGAGGCGGCCGCGGTACCAGCCGTTGCCGACCAGGAACTCGAGCCGGTTCTCGCCGGCGCGCACGAGGTCGGTCACGTCGTACGTCTGGTAGCGAAGTCGCTGCTGGTACGCCGTCCAGCCGGGTGCGAGCTCGTCCTGGCCGACTCGCTCGCCGTTGAGCTCGGGCAGGTAGATGCCGTGCGCGGTGGAGTACAGCCGGGCGCGGCTGATCCCCTCGGGCAGTTGGAGCACCCCACCGAGCACGGGCGCGGGTGAACCCACGGCACCGATCTCGCGCGGGCTCACGAACCGCGCGGTCCAGTCGTCGGCACCGAGCAGTCCGGCCTCGACCGTCGCGGGCTCGCTCCAGTCGCTCCAGTCACTGTCACCCCGGACCCGTACCCGGACCTGCGCCGACTCCCGCGACCTCAACGGCTCGCCCGGCCAGGGAACCAGCACCTGCTCACTGGACTCGACCGGATGGGCCTCCGCCGTGCCACTGGTGAGGATCTCGACCTCGTACGCCGTCTGCTCGTACCCATCGGCAGCCGTCGGGACCTGCCAGGACAAGCGCGGGGTGGCGGTGCCGATGCCCAGCACGGGCCCGGCGTCGGTCCGGTGTTCGAAGCGGGGAGAGGAGGGAGTGGCGAGCGGGGTGGCAGGGGTGCGAGGGCTGTCTGCGGCGACGTTCGACATGAGACTCCAAGCGGGCGAGTGAAACGATTCAGTGGGTGCTGTGGCGAAGGACCTGATTCTGTTTCGGATGGGTGGCGGGAAGGTTTCGCCTGTCCCACGATCCTGCGGCCGACGGCCGCCGGGGGCTAGCCCGCAGTGCACTCGTGGTAGCACAAAATGCACCTCGGGCGGTAACGTGAGGCATGGCCGACGAGCCTGTCAGGACCACTGGGACGCTGCTGCACTTCGTCGACGGGACGCTGGTGCACGCAGGTCCGCACGTGCACGAGGAATCGCATCCGCTGCACACGCACAGCTTCTTCGAACTCGCCCTGGTGACCGGGGGAGAAGGCGTCCACCACAGCCTCGCGGGACGCCAGCAACTCGCGGTCGGCGACCTGATCCTGCTCCGGCCGGGGGTCTGGCACGAGTACGAGGGCTGCCGCGCGCTCGAGATCTACAACTGCTGCTTCTCGGCCGACCTGGTGCAGCGCGAACTGGCCTGGACCCGCGAGGATCCCTTGCTGGGTTACCTGTTGTGGACCGGACCGTTCTCGGCGCAGCGGCGTGGCATCCTCACCACCCATCTCGATCCGGCCACATTCGCCGAGGGTGTCGAGCACCTCGACGGGCTCCGGCAGTTGCGCGACCAGCCGGTCAGCCGGCATCGCGGCGACATCGTCGGCCGGTTGTCGTTGTACCTGAGTTGCGTCGCGCGGACGATCGGCGACCGTGACGATCTCCGCGGCCAGACACATCCCGCCGTTCTGGACGCGATGCGGATGATGGAGGCCGATCCGGCCAGGCAGTGGACGCTCACCGAATTGGCTGACAAGCTGCACCTCGCGCCGGGGTACCTGGTGCGCCTGTTCAAGTCCGCCACGGGTCTGCCGCCGATGGCCTATCTGTCCCGGCATCGCGTCGAGCTCGCGGCCGATCGGTTGTTGCACACCGACGACCCGATCAGCCGGATCGGGGAGTCGGTGGGCTGGCCGGATCAGAACTACTTCGCCCGGCGGTTCAAGTCCCACTACGGGCTGAGCGCGTCCACCTATCGGCAACGTTTCAACGCGCCCAGGCTCAGCCCTTCCGTGCGGTGATCAGCAGCTCGATCCCGTCGAGGATGCGGTCGAGCCCGAACTCGAGGCCCTGATTCTCCGAGCCCGCGGCCGTTCCCATCGCCGCCGCCAGGCTGGGGAAGCGCTCGGCCTGTGCGCTCAGGACCTCCGTGAGGGTGGCGGTGATGTCCTCCTCGGTCGTTCCCGTGGTCCCGCCGGGCAGCGTCAGTGACTGCTGGGCGATCGTCCGCACGTGTCCGGCGATCACCGCCAGGGAATCGAGCTGCTCGCCGCCGTTCAGGCCGCTGCCGGCCAGAGCCTGTACTCCGCGGTCCATCCAGGTGAGCTCGTTCGGTCCGAGCGCGCGGCGACCGACCGTCGAGAGAAGCAGCCAGGGGTGCATCTCGAAGCCCGCGTAGAGGTCGAGCGCCCAGGTCTTGAGGGCCTCTCGCCACGGGCGTTCGGGGTGTTCGGGCGGCAGGCCCATCGCGAGGTCGGTCATCACGGCGACGAGTTCCGCCTTGCCGGGCACGTAGCGGTACAGGGCCATCTTGGTGAAGGGCAGCTCGCCGGCGACGCGCTGCATGGAGACCGCGTCGAGACCTTCGGCGTCGGCGATCGCGATCGCGGCGCGGGCGATGCCGTCCAGCGTCATCGCGGGTTTCGGCCCGCGGCTCGGCGGCTGCTGACGCCCCCAGAGCAGGTCGGTCATCGCGGTGGTCCTCGCTCCTCGGGTTGGCGTCGGCGGACAACTGTGTCTACCATACACATTATTGTGTCCGCCGGACACAATTTTAGTTCCCGAGAGGACTCCGATGAAAATCCTGATCTCCGGCGCGAGTGTCGCCGGCCCCGCAATCGCTTACTGGCTTGGGCGTTACGGCCACGACGTGACCGTCGTCGAGCTCGCTCCGGCGCTGCGCCAGGGCGGGTACGCGGTCGACTTCCGGGGCGATGTGAACAAGGTCGTCCTCGAGCGGATGGGCGTGCTCGACGATCTCCGCGCCCGGCAGACCGGTGGCAGTGCGATGCGGTTCGTCGACGAAGAGGGCAAGCAGGTACTGCGGCTACCGCCGGAGTTCGCCGGGGGAGACCTGGAGGTCCTGCGCTCGGATCTCTCTCAAGTGCTCTACGACCACAGCAAGCACGACGCGGAGTACATCTTCGGGGATTCGATCGCCACGCTCGACCAGCACGAAGGCGGCGTCGACGTCACCTTCGAGAGTGGAACCGCGCGGAGGTTCGACCTGGTCGTCGGGGCGGACGGCCTGCACTCCGTCGTACGGCGGCTCGCCTTCGGGCCGGAGCGGGACTACGTCAGCCACCTGGGTTACTACATCGCCGGCTGGGAGTTGCCGAACTCCTTCGGCATCGAGCGCGAGTCGCTGATGTACAACGTGCCCGGCCGGCTCGCGAGTGTCGGCGTGGACCACCGGGATCCGGGCAAGGCGGGCGCGATGTTCATCTTCGCTTCGCCCGAACTGACCTACGACCGGCGGGACGTGGCGCAGCAGCACGCGATCCTCCGCGAGGCCTACAGCGGACTCGGCTGGCACGTGCCGCAGATCCTGGACGGACTGGCCGACTCCACGGAGCTGTACTTCGACTCGATCAGCCGCGTCGACGCGGAGGGTTGGTCGTCCGGCTGGGTGGTCTTGCTGGGCGACGCCGGTTACGGAGCAACCGTCGGCGGCATGGGAACCGGTACTGCGATCGTCGCGGCCTACGTGCTCGCCGGGGAGTTGGCGAGGTCAGGTGGCAACCACGCGGCCGCATTCGCGGCGTACGAACAGCAGTTGCGCAAACCGGTCCAGGCTTGCCAGTCCGGGGGCAACCGCACCGGCAAGTTCCTGGCGCCGGGCACTCGCTTCGGCCTCGTGGCGCGGAACCACCTGCTCGGCAACGCGTTCCTGCTGAACCAGATGCTCCGGATGGGCCAGAAGAGGAGCAGCGGACTCCCGATCCGCGACTACGCCGTCAGCACTCCTGCGTGACCGCCTGCCGCACGACAGACCGCCTCAGCGCCAGTACTGCGCCACCCGCTGCGGCTGCGGTGGTCAGCAGGAAGGCTGTGCGGAACTCGGCGGGACCCGGGGACGCGGTGAGTACCAGAGTGAGCACGGCGATCGTGAGGGCTCCAGCTAGGTACTGCGACGTTGTCAGCAGGGCTCCGGCCGTTCCCTGCTGGGCAGGAGCCACGTCGTGGGTGCCGATGATGAACATGGAGGTGTAGATCACCCCGTGCCCGAACCCACTGAGCAGCAACCCGGGCAGCAGGCTCGCGGCGTACGAGGTGCCGTCCAGAGCGACTGCTAGCCACAGGAGTCCGACAGCTGCGATCACGAAGCCCGCGGCGAGAACCACAGCCGGGCCGTACCGACGTACGGCGCGTTCGGCGGCCGTGTTGCCGGCAGTGACGAGCACTGCGAGCGGGAGGAACGCCAGGCCGGCTTGGAGGGGCGTGTAGCCCTTCTGGGATTGGAGGAGCAGCGTCAGCACGTAGAACTCTGAGCCGACGCTGGCCATGTAGAGCGCGGTTGCGGCGGCACCTGTCTTCAACGAAGCCGTACTGCGAAGCCCGCGCTCGATCAGGGCATTCGTGGACCTGCGCTCGTTGCGGACGAACACCAGGAACAGGACGGCTGCCAGGGCGAGGCTGACCATCGCGGCCGGCTGGTGATCGGTGCCAAGGGTCAGGCCGATCACCAGCGCCAGGACGGTCGCAGTACCGAGGGCTGAGGCTATGAAGGGCACCCGAGAGGCGACTCTCGACGAGTTGGAGGTGATCCAGATGGTCGCTCCCACTGCCGCGAGCAGGGTGAGCGGCACGTTGACGAGGAAGGTCAGTCGCCAGGAGGCACTCGTCAGTACGCCGCCGAGGATCGCGCCGGCGGCCAGGCCCGAGGCGCCGACCGAGCCCCAGACGGCGAGGGCCCGGCTGCGGGCGGGTCCGGCGGTGAAGGTGGTGCCGATCAAGCCGAGGATCGCCGGCTGCAGCAGGGCGGCGCCGAGGCCTTGGGCGCCTCGCGCGATCAGGAGCGCGGTGCCGTCGGAGGCGACACCGCCGACCGCGCTGGCGAGGCCGAAGCCGATGATCGCGCTGACAAACAACCGCTTCGCCCCGAGCCGGTCGGTGAGCCGGCCACCGACCACCAGGAAGCCGGCGAACAGCACGGCGTACGCGCTGATGACCCACTGGGCGAGGGCTGGGTCGAGGGTGAGGTCCGTGGCCACGCTCGGCAACGCGATGTAGATGATCGAGTAGTCGAGAGCGATCAGGAACTGCGCGACGGACAGCACGGCCAGGGTCGCGGCGGACGAGTTCGGGCGGCTCATGCCGCCCATTCTCAAACCATCACACTGATGTGACGCTCAAGCTCATTACCCCAGCAGGGGCAGCTTGTGGAGGAAGGACTCCCACGAGTCGGGCAGCCAGCCGGGGACGCCGAGCACGGCCAGGTAGAGCCAGATCGCCACCAGTACGCAGAGGAACAGCGCAACGGTGCCGAGCGCCTTCAGCCAGGCCGGCTGCTTGCCGGTCCAAGCGGTGAACTCGAATACCCAGCCCTTCACCCGGTAGAGCAGCCGCTGCGCCCACTCGAACTCGCTCGACAGCACAGCCAGACCCAGGATGAACAAGGGGATGCCGCCCGGTCCGGGCAGCCAACCGGTCAGTGGCGCGGCGATGAGGAGCAGGCCACCGACCACCCCCACCCCCATCCGGTAGATCAGGTGCTTGCGCGGGTTCGCACGGATCTTGCGGCGCCACTCCCAGCGATCGTCCTGGGCGTCCAGCGTGATGTTGTGATCCGTGCGGTCGGGACTGGTCTTCTCGGCCACCTCCCCAGCGTACGTGGTCGCCGGTCTACCGCCCGGCAGCCGGCACGAACTCCCAGTGCCAAGGTTCTTGCCGCGAGCCCCCTTCGCGCGCCCACTCCGGATTCACCCAGCCGTAGGCCTCCGCGTTCGCCTGCATCCACAGGTGTTCCGGCGTCCCGAAATCGTTGATCCCGTCACACAGGTCCACCGCGATGCCCCAGCCGTGGTTCGAAGTACCGGGAAAGGCACCCAGCCCTGGCTTCCGCCTGATCAGCTCAACCTGAGCGCGATAGGGCCGATAGGAGTCGGTGATGCACAACTCCTTCCCGAAGTGCGCTTCGTAGCCCTCCGCCAACGCCCCGTACGCCGCGGCTGCGTCACACCGCAGCTTGTGGCCACCGGCGATCCGGCAGAGCTCGGAGGCCGGCATCATGCCGTTGCCGTAGCCCTGCCAGCCCTGGGTGGTGCCGAAGGCCGACAGGTAGGGAGTCGCGGCGACGCCGAATACGACTACGAGGACGACAGCGCCGGCTGCGGAGAGCCACCGGTGCTTGCGGATCCAGCGGAGGGGGCGGTCAGGCACTTGCGGGGTTGCCGAATTCCCAGTGCCAGGGTTCTTCGCGGGTGCCGCCCTGCTTGGCCCAGGCTGGGTGGACCCAGCCGAAGGCGGCTGCGTGGGTCGCCATCCAGCGGTACTGCGCTGTGCCGAAGCGGTCGATGCCGCCACAGAGGTCGACGGCTACACCCCAGCCGTGGTTCGACGTACCGGGCAGGGCGGCCAGAGACGGCTTGCGGCCGTACAGGTCGACCTGGGACTCGTAGGAACGGTAGGAGTCGGTGATGCACAGCGTCTTGCCGAAGGCCTTCTTGTAGGCGCTCGCCAACTGCTGGTACGCCGCCGCCGCGTCGCAGCGAAGCGCATGACCCGAGGTGATCCCGCACAGCTTGGACGCAGGGATCAGGCCGTTGCTGTAGCCACCCCAGCCGAGACTCGCGCTGCCGGTCGCCAGGAACGGCATCGGGTTCACCGCGTCACCACCGAGGCGTACCTCGAAGTGCAGGTGGGGGCCGGTCGAGTTGCCCTGGGTGCCGACGGCGCCGATCCGCTGGCCGGCCGAGACCCGCGCTCCGTCGGCGACGTCGATCGAGTCCAGGTGCGCGTAGAGCGTCTCGAGGCCGTTGCCGTGATCGATGCGCACCAGGTTGCCAGCCCAGGCCGGGTGCTCGATCCGCACAGTGCCGGCGGTGACAGCCCGGACCGGAGTACCGACCGGAGCCGGGAAGTCCTGGCCGGTGTGGAACCCGGTGGCCCACATCGCCCCGGCCTGGCCGAACGAAGTACCGATCTGGTAGGTGCCCTCGGCCAGCGGCCAGGTCCACTCGCCGGTACCGACGTCGTACGACGTGGTGGTGTTGCCGCAGCGGAAGGCATACGCGCCGGAGGTGCTCGCCGGGGCGACCTGCGCCTTGGTGGGTCGGCCGAGCGTCGGACGGAGGGTGGCGTACAGGCTGTCCGGGACGGAGGTGACGACGACGGAACCCTTGGCCTCGTCGGCGGCGATCATCTCGCCGTTGTCGAGGGCGATGCCGATGTGGAACAGGCCGACCGTCCTGCTGCCCATCACCAGCAAATCGCCGGGCTGGACCGAGGCGCCCGTCACCTTCTGGTAGTTCGGGTAGACCTTGCCGATCAGGTTCGGCAGCGTCGTGTACGGCTGCCAGGCGACCCGGGCGGCGCCGAGGCACCCGTACTTGTCCGGGCCGGTGGCTGCGACGCCGTACGGCTTGCCGAGCAGGGCGAAGGCCTGGTTGACCGCGCGGATCGTCTCGGCCGGGAGGACCCGGACGGTCCGGCCGCCATCCACCACGGCCGCCGCACCCGCGACGGGGCGCCCGCGCACCTTGAGAGGCTGGAGACCCCGCGGGAGCTTGGCCGGGTTCTTGATCGTGGCGGCGGCCGGCGGCTTCACCTTGGTCGCGGCCAGCTCGGTCAGGTATGTCTGCCAGTTGGACAGTGCCTGCTGGTTCCGGGTGGTCTGCAGTTGCTTAGACAGCTGGGTAGCTCCGGCCAGGTCGCCGAGCTGGCCCTGCATCGCCATCGACGCGCTGGCTGCCTTGCTCTGGACGTCCTTGCTCAGCTGCTGTGCCGTCTCGGCCGCCTTGTCGGCCGCTGCCCGCTTGGTCGCCGCGTCCGAGGCCGCAGTACCGGCTGCCGACTCAGCGGCCGTCGCTGCCTGGTACTGCGCGACCTGGGTGCTGCCGAGCTGCTTGATGGCGGTCTGGCGGTCGGCGATCTCCTGCAGGTTCTCCGCGACCGGCGCCAGCGACCACAGCATCGACTCGGTGCCGAGCACCGTCGGGATGCCCATTTGGTAGGCCTGGGCCGTCAGGATGCCGAGGCGGCGACGCTCGGCGTCGGACTTGGTCTTGGAGGCGGCCGCGAACGCTTCTGCCCGCTTGGCGGCAGCCTCGGCCGTCTGCGCCGCCTTCAGCGCGTTGGTGTAGGCGATGGTCGTCTTGGCGAAGTCCGCCTGGATCGCGGCGGCCTCGGCCTGGAGCTGCTCGAGGGACCGGTTCACATCGGTCACCGAGGCCGGCGGAGGAGGCGTCGGGTCGTCGGCGTATGCGGGCACGGCGAAAACAGCCAGCAACGTACCGAGCGCGGCGAACCGCAGCCCTCGACCCTCTCGCAGTAACCCCAGCCCCAGCATCAAGTCCCCATCACTCGCCTCACGAGCATGCGTGGGCAACCTGGCCCCCCGCGCCTGCCCAGCCTAAGCGCCCTGGCGTCCTGGCGATACCCCACTGCGCGCGCCTGCCGCCGGACCCCGACCATCGGCTCACCACGGACGGTGACAATGAGCGTGAAGGCCCGCTCGGAGGTGACCGCCGTCACGCTGGGCTCCCGGTGGTCTCAACCGCTGGTGCGACCCACTAAAGTTCATGGCATGGCCTCGCACTTTGACGTTGTTGTCCTCGGCGCGGGTCCGGGTGGGTACGTCGCGGCGATCCGCGCTGCCCAGCTCGGCCTCAAGACCGCCATCATCGAGAAGAAGTACTGGGGCGGTGTCTGCCTGAACGTGGGCTGCATCCCGTCCAAGGCGCTGCTGCGCAACGCCGAGCTGGCGCACATCTTCCGCAAGGAGGCGAAGACCTTCGGCATCAGCGGCGAGGTCAGCTTCGACTTCCCGACCGCGGTGCAGCGCAGCCGGAAGGTGGCCGACGGCCGCGTCAAGGGCGTGCACTTCCTGATGAAGAAGAACAACATCACCGAGCTCGACGGCTGGGGCACCTTCGTCGACGCGAACACCCTCGACGTCACATTGAATGGCGACGGGAACGCTGAAGAAACTGTGACCGTCACCTTCGACAACTGCATCATCGCCACCGGCGCCACCACCAAGCTGCTGCCGGGCACCCAGCTGAGCGAGCGGGTCGTGACGTACGAGGAGCAGATCCTCACCGAGGAGCTGCCGGGCAGCATGGTGATCGCCGGCGCCGGCGCGATCGGCGTCGAGTTCGCCTACGTGCTGGCCAACTATGGCGTCAAGGTGACCATCGTCGAGTTCCTGGACCGGCTGGTCCCGCTCGAGGACATCGAGGTCTCCAAGGAACTGGCGAAGGCCTACAAGAAGCTCGGCGTCGACGTCCTCACCGGCACCCGGGTCGACTCGATCGACGACTCCGGCGAGAAGGTCAAGGTCACCGTCACCGGCAATGACGGCGCCCAGCAGACGCTGGAGACCGACAAGGTGCTGCAGGCGATCGGCTTCCAGCCGCGCGTCGACGGCTACGGCCTGGACAAGATCGGCGTCGAGCTGACCGAGCGCGGCGCCATCAGGGCCGACGGATTCCTGCGCACCAACGTGCCGAACATCTTCGCCATCGGCGACGTGAACGCCAAGCTGATGCTCGCCCACGCGGCCGAGGCGCAGGGCGTGGTCGCGGCCGAGACGATCGCTGGAGTCGAGACGATGGAACTCGACCACGTGATGATCCCGCGGGCGACGTTCTGCCAGCCGCAGATCGCCAGCTTCGGCTGGACCGAGGAGCAGGCGCGGCTGGAGGGCTTCGACGTGAAGGTCGCCAAGTTCCCCTTCACCGCCAACGGCAAGGCGCACGGCCTCGGCGACCCGACCGGCTTCGTCAAGGTGATCAGCGACGCCAAGTACGGCGAACTGCTCGGCGCGCACCTGATCGGCCCCGAGGTCACCGAGCTCCTGCCCGAGCTGACCCTGGCCCAGAAGTGGGACCTGACCACCAAGGAACTGGCCCGCAACGTGCACGCTCACCCGACCCTCAGCGAGGCCCTCCAGGAAGTCTTCCACGGCCTCGAAGGGCACATGATCAACTTCTAGGTCACGCTCGGAGTGACCACGCTCCGATCCCGCCATTGCGGCGGCAGACGTGGGTTCTCGCCTGGCGGCGACTGCCATCGTCTGCCGTCGTTTTGCTGTGGTCAGGACCTGGACGTGCTCCGTGCGATGGGCCGGGGGCGGCTGGGTTCGGCCGGCAGGCCGCATGGGCCTGCCGCCCAGGGAGACCGTCCCGGCCCGTGCGCAGGTCTCGTCCGTGCAGAGTCATGGGCGAGATACCAGTCACCGGTTACAGGGCTCGGCCTCGTCGTGGAACGACGATGAACGCATCGAGCGTGCGCATGCACTACGCAACCGGGCGGTCGCCCGTCGTGGATCGACTTTGGCCGATCGGAGGTCGCCGGTCAGACTCCTCCTCCTGCTCCCCACTCGGACGACTTGCCCTCACCTTCGATCCTCACCTTCTTTGCGACCGCTCGCGGGTTGTTGTCCGTCAGCGGCGCCCGACGGTGCTTTACGTCGTAGACGATGGCCCAGATCGCTAGGAGCACGATGGGCGAGATGACCAGCAGGAAGACGAGCATGGCGCACCTCCGGCGCTGAGTGTCTTCGACGCTGCTCCTCCCGCACGGCAGGGGATAGCGCGCCGGAATCTGTCAGTGAAGACGAGAAAGTCGTCGAAAGAAAGTCCGGGATGCGGTGTCGGAGCGGGGCCGATGTGTTCGTAGCAGGAGTGAGTGGCTGCCCACGAGGGCGCGCCACCGTATTCAAGGAGAGCATCATGACTGCTACTTACACCTTCGACGTCTTTTCCAGCCTGGACGGCTTCGGCTCCTACAACAGCAGTGGCGACTGGGGCGGTTACTGGGGCAAGCAAGGTCCCGAGTTGGACGACCGCCGCCTCGCCGTGTACAGCGAGGAGCAGCGGATGGTCCTCGGGGCCAAGACCTTTCGGCAATTCGTGCAGTTGCTCGGCCCGAGCACCGAAGAGTCCGAGGTGGGTGACCCGGTGAACACCCGGATGAGGAACCTGCCGACAACGGTGGTGTCGACCACCCTTGAAGGACCCCTCGACTGGCCGGACGCGACCCTTGTGAGCGGCGATGCCGTCGACGTCGTGGCCCGGCTCAAGGAGGAGTCCGAGGTGCCGTTGCGCTCGCACGGCAGCCTGTCGCTGAACCGGGCGCTGATGGCGGCCGGTCTGGTCGACCGCGTCCAGGTGACGATCTTCCCTGTCATCACCGGCCAGACCGGAGTGGACCCGATCTTCCGGGGTGCGGCCGACTTCGACCTCGAGCTGATCGAGAGCCGGACGCTCGACGGCCACATCCAAGAGCTCATCTACCGGCCCACCCTGCACGTCTAGGTCCAACTCGGTACAGCCGGCCGTGAGCGAGTACCTCGGTCATCTGAGGCGAAATCGGGCCAGAATCACGCTCGGGAAGGCCACTAGATCAACTTCTGACCGAACGTCCGCCGGCGCCGGGCTCAGGGGTGGGTGACCTTGAGTCCGAGCCAGGTGGCGAGGTTGTTGATCTCGGCGCGGACTGCGGCGGTGATGGGCTTGGTGAAGCGGACGTCCTCGTGGATCGCGTTGACGACGAGGGTGCCGGCCTTGCGGTCGGCGGTGGCGTCGAGCTTGCCGACCAGGCGATCGCCGTGCAGGACGGGGAGGGCGAAGTAGCCCCAGCGGCGCTTGTCCTTGGGCTTGTACATCTCGAGGATGTACTCGAAGCCGAAGAGTTGCTCGGCGCGGACGCGGTCGTGGATGAGCCGGTCGAACGGCGAGAGCAGCGCAGTACGCCCCTCGAACGGCAGACCGACGTACGCCGGGTGGACGCGCCAGGTGCCGGGGACGCCCTCGATGTGTGCCTCTTCACCCGCGTCACCGACGTACGGCGGCTCGCCTGGCATCTGGGTGCCGGTGGATCGCGAGATGCCGAGCGCCGCGAGCCGGCGTTCGTTTCGGTGCTGGATGGCGGCGTCGAGGTCGAGGGTCGGCAGGCCGGCCGGGTAGACCCGCTCAGGGAGGTCCCAGTAGCGCTGACGGCCCCTGCGTCCCGAGATCGCGACCTGCCCTCGGAGGGTGAGGGCCTCCAGCATCCTCGTGAGGTTGCGGTTGTTGGTCCAGCCCGTCGACGGCCACGGCTCGACGCTCGTGTCAGGGATGTCGCGCGAGAGCAGCGGGCCCTCCTTCTCCAGCAGCGCGAGGATGTCGCGGCGGAAGGGCTCGTTCGTCGCGAGCCACGCGGCGGTGAAGGGGTGCGGCTCCGCGTCCCGGACCTCGGCGATCACGGCCGGCACGTCTCGCGGCGGGCGGATGTAGGCGACGGTCTCGACGAGTGAGCGGTCGTGTTCGACGGCCTTGGTCAGCTCGGCGGGTTCATAGGTCGAGCCCAGCCGGCTCCACAGGACGAGGTCGGCGCTCGGTGCGATGGCCGCGGTCGGGTCGATCTGCAGGAGCGTGAGGCGCTCGACGACGGCGACGAGATCGGTCGGGCGCGGCGCATCGAGCAGTTGCGCGTGGATCGCGATCCGGCGAGCCTCGTCCTTGGTGAGGTGGTGAACGACCATGCCGCCGACCTTAACGCCCAGTTCTCGGCAACTGGCCTACCAAGGAGTCCGCCTCGTGTCTGCGTTCGTTCCCGGTCTGGAGCTGAGCCGGCGCTTCTACCTGGAGGCGGTGCTGCCGATCCTGGCGGCGGAGTTTCCTTCGTTGCCGCACAGTGCGGCGCTACTCGGCCGCGGTTCAGAGGTCCTGGGCTTCGACGACGAGATGTCCGGAGACCATAACTGGGAGCCACGCGTCCTTCTCTTCGTGCGCGACGACGACCAGGCCCGCCAAGGCGAGGCGATCGCAGAAACCCTGCGTCAGCAGGTGCCGCCCCGGTTCGCGGACCGTCCGACCGACTACGGGATCCACACTGTGCGCGGCTACTTCCTGGATCACCTGGACTTCGACGTCGACCGCGAGATCGAAGCGCGCGACTGGCTCACTCTCCCTGAACAGCGACTCCGGATGATCACCGCCGGCGCGGTCTATCACGATGAGGTCGGCCTGGAAGCCGTCCGCGATCGCTTCGCCTACTACCCGCACGACGTGTGGCTCTACCTGCTGGTGGCGGGCTGGTGGCGCGTCCACCCGGAGGTCAACCTGGTCGGCCGCGCGGGTTTCGTCGGCGACGAGCTCGGCTCGGCGGTGATCGCGTCGCGGCTCGTGCACGACCTGATGCGGCTGTGCTTCCTGATGGAGCGGCAGTACGCGCCGTACTCGAAGTGGTTCGGGACGGCCTTCTCCCGGCTGGCCTGCGCCGCCGACTTGTCGCCGATCCTGCGGAAGGTTCTCCGGGCCGAAACCTGGCCGGAGCGGGAGGAGGCGCTGACGGCGGCGTACGAACTGGTGGCCGCCATGCACAACGCATTGCAGATCACGCCACCTGTCTCGACAGACGTCGAGCAGATGTGGAACCGGCCTTTCAAGGTCTTCTGGGGAGACTTCCCGGGCACACTCAGTGCCCAGATCGAAGACCCGGCGGTGAAGCAGCTCGCCGAACGCTGGCCGGTCGGCGACATCGACCAACTCCGAGAAGTCCTGTGGAATCCCCGCTATCGCAGCCAGTTGCTCCGCTTGTTCGACTGAGAAGCCTCGCGCAGAGCAGGTCGGTCAGCGCTCGGTGGAGTCGCCGAGGACGGGTTTGACGTCGACGATCGGGGTGCCGTCAAGTGCCTCGAGGTGATCGACCTGGAGGCGCAGGCCGGCGACCGCGGTGATCGTGACTCGGTGGAGGCCGAGGGGGTTGGGGCGGTCCGGCGAGCGGGTACTGAAGACGCCGGTGAGCGGACGGTTCTCGTCTCCCCGCGGGTGCACCGCCTGAACGTCACGGTCGGCGCGGTCGAACCAGGTGATCAGCAGGATCTCGTCGCCGATGCCGAGGTCGGCCAGCGCCGCGCGCACTCCCTCGTCGAACACCAGCCACGCGTCGGGTGCTCCCTCGTCGGCCTGACGCGGCGCGTCCTGCCGATCGGTCAGTACGGACTCCACCCGGCCGATCGGCCGGACCATCAGTTCATCGCTCATCAGCCGGGCTCCAGTCTCAGCTTGAGGTCGAGGGTGAGGCAGGGTAGGCCCTCACGTTCAGCTTGACGTCAGATGGCGGTAAACCGTGACAAGAGGTTGACCCGGCGCGGCGACGTGCAGCGCCAGCCCGGGTGGCGCCGTCAGGTCGACCAGCCCCGCGGCGGCAGCCGGTTCGAAGGGCAGGGGAGCGGTGGACCTGATGCCAGGTGCAACCAACAGCGGGAACCCGGCGAAGGTGGTCGACACCCCGTTGTGGACGTGGCCGGCGAGCAGCGCGGTGATCGGCTTGTCGCGGAGCACCGCCTCGAAACCGTCCGGCGACTGCAGGATCCACTGGTCGAGGACCGGGTGCTGGAGCTCGTTCGGCGGATGGTGGAACGCCACGAACAACGGCCCGGTCACCGGTTCCGCCAGTACTGCGGACAGCCACTCGAGTGACTCCGCGCTCAACAGCCCGTGGTCCTCACCCGGCACCGACGTGTCGAGCAGCACGAACCTGGCCCCCGCGACATCCCGCACCTGATGCACGGGATGCCCGTCACCCGGCGACTCGACGTACGCCGTGAGTCCGGCGCGCAGTGGTCCGCTGACGTCGTGGTTCCCGGGCAGCATCAACACCGGTACGTCGAGCTCCAGCTCGGCCGCGACCTCGGCGTACTCCGACTCCGCGCCGTGGTCGGCCAGGTCGCCGGTGACGAGCACGACGTCGACCGGTCGTGCGAACTCCCGCAGGTACGTCGTGACAAGGCGCAGGCGATCCCGCGCCTCCGCCGACCCGTCGAGATGCGGGTCACTGAGATGAGCGATCACGAACACGGCAACCTCCAGCAGTCTAACGGCAGATCCACAACCTACCGTTAGCAGCCTTCCGCCGGATACAGGTTTATCGCCAGGGTGTTCACCCGCAGAACGCGGAAGGCAGTTCAGGGCAGGGCACCAGACCGTCGCGGGCCAGGATCGGGCGGGCCTGCATCGAACCGAGGTAATCCAGGAACGCCTCTTGCAGGGAGTCCTGTCCGGGCGCCTTGTAGGTGTAGGCGTGCTCGACCTCCCAGAACCGGTACGACCGGTCCGCCACCTTCGACGCGTCCGGCACCACCCCGTCGATCGACGCCACCGTGACGACGGGGTATTTCCGCGAGCCGCCCAGCTCGGCGTACCCGATCGCGCCCTCGATGTCGTTCAGCCGGGACAGCAGTTCCTCCGTCGTACCGACCTCGCAGCGGTGGTGCTTGGCGACCGGGTCGTCCTTGGTGCGGCAGTCGTCGGAGGAGATCCCGAGTTCCTGGTCGCCGGCCAGCACCTTGTCCCGGAAGGTGCGGCGCGAGCCGGAGTCGGGGCCGACGCGGCTCACCATCCGGATCGGCAGGTCCCGCCCGCCGAGCTGCTTCCAGTTGGTCAGCCGTCCCGCGTAGATGTCCCGCAACTGGGTCACGGTCAGCGCGGTCACGTCCGTCGAGCGGTTCAGGACGACCGCGAAGACGACCACCGCGATCGACCGGCCGCGGAGGTCTGGGGAGTCCTCGGCCGGGCCGTCCGACATGGCGATCAGCTGTCCGGCGGCCGCTGGGTCCCGCGTGGCGGTCTCGTTCAGCGCCCGGGTGCCACTGCGGCTGCCGTTCGCGGCGATCGTGATGTCGGCCTGTGTGCATTCGGCCGCATAGGCGCTCCGGAGCTCCTTCATGGTCGGCTCCACCGCGGTCGAGCCGATGATCTGGAGGCGGCCGGAGGCGCAGTTGTCCGGCGGCTGGAGCACGTCGACCACGAAGAGCGCGACCAGGGCACCCACCAGGAGCAGCGACAACGCCCCGAACATCAGGGTGCGCCGCCCCGGACCGCGCGGCCGGGGTTCGTGATAGACCCCACCACCCGCTGATCCACCCGCGAGGTAGCCCGAGTGCGTCACGCCGTCGCCGCGGCCGCTGAGCACCAGCAGGAACTTGAAGCTGTCGCCGCGGTTGATCGCGGTCCGCGGCAGGATCAGCTTGCTCGTCTCGATGAAGTTCTCCGAGTCGAGCTGGCGCTGCAGCATCTGACCGAGCGCCTCGGGCTTGGCCTCGGTCACCTCGAGCCCGACGATCTTGCGGTCCGGGAACGCGAACGACACCTTCTCGTGCATGTGGTGCGGCTCGATGTCCATCCCGCCGGCGTTGTCGACCCGCAGCAGCACGATGCTCGGGTCTGGCACCACCGCGCCCTGGTAGCGGACCTCGACGTCCACCATGTGCGAGCTGGGGAAGACGCCGATCGGGGCGTCGACCTGGACCCGGTAGACGAGCCGCTTGCGGCGCAGGAAGTACCTGTCGACCAGCCAGACGATCACGGTGCCGATCAGCGCGATCGCCGCGATCACCGTCTCGAGATTGATGTCCCCCAGGCCGGAGAAGTCCACTGCCAGACTCATTGCCCCCACAGCATTCATCGAAGGAGCGCCGAGCGTAGGGAGCGCGCACGACCGGCCGGTGAACAGCGGCTGAATCCTCACGGTGACTACAGGCGCCCGTACTCACCGTCCGCTGACGCGCCGCGGCAGGGCTTGGCCTGCGACGGTCCGTCTGCGAGATTGGCGGCATGGCTGAACAGGTGGATGTGGTCGTTGTCGGGCTGGGCGTCGGTGGCGAGGAGACCTCAGGGCGGCTCGCGGAGGCGGGACTGAACGTCGTCGGGGTGGAGCCGCGGCTGGTCGGGGGCGAGTGCCCGTACTACGGCTGCATCCCGAGCAAGATGATGATCCGCGCCGGGAACCTGATCGCCGAGACCCGCCGCGTCGAAGGCATCGCCGGTACGTCGACCGTCGAGCCCGACTGGGCTCCGGTGGCCAAGCGGATCCGCGAGGAGGCGACGGACAACTGGAACGACCAGGTCGCGGTCGACCGCCTGGTGAGGAAGGGCGTCACCTTCGTCCGCGGCCGCGGCACGATCACCGGCCCGCGCACGGTGCAGGCGGGCGACCAGGAGTACGAGGTATCCCGCGGCATCGTCATCGCCACCGGTACGGTCCCGCTGATCCCGCCGATCGACGGCCTCGCCGGTACGCCGTACTGGACCAACCGCGAGGCGATCGAGGCGGACACGCTGCCGGCCACCATGATCGTGCTCGGCGGCGGCGCGATCGGCCTGGAGCTGACCCAGGTGTACGCGCGGTTCGGCGTGGACGTGACCGTGGTCGAGGGTGCCGACCGGGTGATCGCGATGGAGGAGCCGGAGTCCAGCGAGCTGGCCCAGGCCGCGCTCGAGAAGGACGGGGTCACCTTCCGGCTCGGCTCGCAGGCCAAGTCCGTGCGGCACGACGGCGACACCTTCACCCTGACGCTGACCGACGGCGGCACGGTCACCGGCGAGAAGTTGCTGGTGGCAACCGGGCGCCGGGTGGACATCAAGGGTCTAGGACTGGACAAAGTGGGTCTCGATCCCGACGCGCGATCCATCGCGGTGGACGGGCACGTGCGCGCGGGCGACGGCATCTGGGCGATCGGCGACGTCACCGGCGTCGGCGTCTTCACCCACAACGCGATGTACCAGGCGAACGTGGCCGTGCTCGACATCCTCGGCGCGGAGGGAGCGCCGGTGGCGAGCTATCACGCGATGCCCCGGGTCACCTTCACCGACCCGGAGATCGGCGCGGTCGGGAAGACCGAGAAGCAGGCCCGCGACGAAGGCCTCGACGTACGGACCGGGATCACCCAGATCCCCGCGTCGACCCGGGGCTGGATCCACAAGGCGGGCAACGAGGGATTCATCAAGCTCGTGATGGACAATGAACGCGGCGTGCTGGTCGGCGCGACCAGTTCGGGACCGACCGGCGGCGAGGTGATGGCCGCGCTGGCGGTCGCGGTGCACGCCGCGGTCCCGGTTCACTCTCTGCAACAGATGATCTACGCATACCCGACCTTCCACCGCGCGATCGGGGAGGCGCTGAAGGCGTTCTGAACGCCTTGTTGCGATTCGGTCGCAAGTAGATCAAGAATGTCGGCATGCATGTTCCTGACGGGTTCTTCGACGCGCCCACCTCCGTCGCCACCGGCCTGATCGCGGCGGGAGCGGTCGGGTTCAGCCTGCAGCGGGCCAACCGGGAGATCCGTGAGACCGGCCCGGCGCTGGCCGGCCTGACCGCGGCCTTCGTCTTCGCCGTCCAGATGGTGAACTTCCCGGTCGGCGCCGGCACCAGCGGTCACCTGCTCGGCGGCGCGCTGGCGGCCGCCCTGGTCGGCCCGTGGTCGGCGGTGCTGGTGATGTCGACGGTGCTGCTCGTCCAGGGCCTGCTCTTCGCCGACGGCGGCCTCACCGCGCTCGGCACGAACATCACCTTGATGGGCCTGATCACCGTCCTGGTGGGGTACTTCGTGATCCGCGCGGTACTGCAGGTGCTGCCCAAGCGGGTCGGCAGCGTGGTGCCCGCGACCACGCTCGGCGCCCTCGTCTCGGTCCCGGTCGCCGCGCTCGCGTTCACCGGTCTGTACGCGATCGGCGGCGCGGTCGACATCCCGCTCGGCAAGCTCGCCACCGCGATGGTCGGCTGGCACCTCCTGGTCGGCCTCGGCGAGGCCGCGATCACCGCGGCGGTGCTGAGCGCCGTCGTCGCGACCCGCCCCGACCTCGTGTACGCCGCCCGCCACCTGCAGCCGGCCCTCGTCCTGGTCGATGCCGACGGCAACAGCTCGACGGTGTCGCCGGACCGGCCGATCGCGGCGAAGCCCACCGGCCGGACTCTGGGCGTCGGGATCGCTGCCACCCTGTCGGTCGCCGGAGTCGTCAGCCTGTTCGCCAGCGCGCACCCGGACGGGCTGGAGTTCGTCGGCGCGAAGCTCGGGTTCGACGGCGCGGCCAAGGACTCGGCGGTGGCCGGCAGCCCGCTCGCGGACTACGGGGTGAGCGGGATCGGCAACGCCCAGGTGTCCGGCGCGCTCGCCGGCATCATCGGGGTACTGGTGACGATCGCGGTCGGGCTCGCGATCGCCAAGGTGGCGTCGCTGCGGTCGTCCGCGCGCGCCGACAAGGCTGCCTGATGCGCTCGTGACCGGTTCCGCCGGCGACGGTCTGCTGGTCGTCGCGGACAGCCGGATCCACCGGTTGCCCGCGCAGGTGAAGATCGTCGCGCTGTTCGTCTTCGTGCTCGCCGTGGTGTCCACTCCGGCGGGCGTCTTCTGGGCCTTCGCCCTGTACGGCGCGCTCCTCGTCGGGTGCGTCATGCTCGCCAAACTGCCGCCCTTGGTGGTGATGAGGCGGCTGGCGGTGGAGACGCCGTTCGTGGTGTTCGCTCTGGTGCTGCCTTTCGTGGCGACGGGCCCGCGGGTCGAAGTACTCGGTGTCTCGCTGTCCCAGTCGGGGGTGCTCGGCTCGTGGAACGTGCTGGCCAAGGGAACGCTCGGCGTGGTCGCGGCGATCGTGTTGTCGGCCACCACGGGTCCGCGCGCGTTGCTCGCCGGGCTCGAGCGGCTGCGGTTGCCGTCGACGCTGGTGGCGATCCTGTCGTTCATGGTCCGGTACCTGAGTGTGGTGTCGGACGACCTGCACCGGATGCGGATCGCGCGCGAGTCGCGCGGGTACAGAGGCGGCCGCGCGGGTCATCTGAAGGCCGTTGCCGGGGGAGTCGGGGCGTTGTTCGTGCGGAGTTTCGAGCGCGGCGAGCGGGTGCACCTGGCGATGCAGTCCCGCGGCTACACCGGACGCATGCCGCTGCTGTCGGAGTCGGGAGCGGCCCGGGTCCAGTGGGTCGAGGGGCTGGCGATCTCCCTGGCGGCGGTCGTCATCGCGGTCACGGCTAGGGTGGTCGGCTTGTGAGCGGTCCATCGATCCACGTCGAGCGTCTCGTCTTCGCCTATCCCGACGGCCGGCAGGCCCTGTTCGGCGTCGACTTCACCATCCAGCGCGGCGAACGCGTCGCGCTACTCGGCCCGAACGGCGCCGGCAAGACCACGCTCGTGCTGCACCTCAACGGCATCCTCGGCTCGGTGGCCGGCGGGAGCGGGAGCGGCCGGATCCAGATCGGCGGGTCGGACCTGCATCGCGAGCACCTTCCCGAAGTACGACGGAAGGTCGGGTTGGTGTTCCAGGACCCGGATGACCAGTTGTTCATGCCGACCGTGCGGGATGACGTCGCCTTCGGACCGGCGAACCTCGGCCTGCGCGGCGCCGATCTCGAAGCGAGGGTGCACGAGGCACTGGTCCAGGTCGGCATGCAGGACCACGCTGATGTCGCCCCGCACCACCTGTCGTACGGCCAGCGCCGCCGCGTCGCAGTGGCCACGGTGCTTGCGATGCGGCCCGAAGTACTGGTGCTGGACGAGCCTTCGAGCAACCTCGATCCGGCGAGCCGGCGGGAGTTGGCGGACATCCTGTCAGGGCTCGACGTGACCTTGCTGATGATCACGCACGACCTGCCGTACGCGCTGCAACTGTGCGAGCGGAGTCTCCTGATGGACGCCGGCCGGATCGTCGCCGACGGCTCTACCCGGGATCTCCTCGGCGACGCGGACCTGATGTCGGCGCACCGCCTCGAACTCCCCTACGGCTTCGACCCGCTCTCGGTGCCGGGACCCGAACGCTGAAGACCTCGTTCGGCAATTGGCGGTGAATTTCCAACCAAGGTCTTGCTTGTTACTGGCTGGTCAGCGAAGGTGACTCTCAGGTCACCCTGCGCCTCGGTTCCCTCCACCAGTGCAAAGGCGGTACCGCCCAATGAAACCCATCGCCGGCATCATCAGCGCAGCGGTCCTCGGGATCGCACTCCTCACCAGCCCGACAATCGCCCATGCAGCGGCGCCCGACTACGTCGCGCTCGGCGACTCGTACGCCTCCGGCGTCGGGACCCGCACCTACATCACCTCGAGCGGCTCCTGCAAGCGCTCGACCCTGTCCTACCCGTACCTCGACGCCGCCCGGATCGGCGCGACCCTGACCTCGGTGGCGTGCTCCGGCGCCCGGGTCGCGGACGTCACGGCCAACCAGCTCGGCCCACTCAACAGCGGGATCGAGTTCGTGACCGTCCAGGTCGGCGGCAACGACGCCGGGTTCTCCTCGGTGATCACCGAGTGCGCCAAGCCCGCCTGGCTCGCCAACTGCGACGGCGCCATCAACACCTCCCAGGCGACGATCAACAACACGCTACCCAGCCGCCTGAACGGGCTCTACGCGACCATCAAGAGCCGTGCCTCGGCGGCAAAGATCATCGCGGTCGGCTATCCGCGGCTGTTCAACGGCACTGACTGCAACGCGGGCACCTTCTTCAGCGCCGCCGAGATGACCCGGCTGAACCAGACAGCCGACCTGCTCAACTCGAAGGTGGCGGCCTCGGCGAGCGCCGCCGGCTTCACCTTCGTCAATCCGACCTCGGCCTTCATCGGGCACGCGGTCTGCGGCAGCCCGGAGTGGATCAACGGGCTGTCCAACCCGGTCACCGAGTCGTACCACCCGAACACGACTGGGCAGCAAGGCTTCGCAAATCTGGTCGACGACCACCTGAACTGAAGGTTCTTACCCCTTTACACCTGCGCAGCGCCCCTGAACGTGATGTTATGCAGGGGTGCCGCACAGGTCAGTCCGCTGGCTTCTGGCGGCGCGGGTCCAGGCCAACGGCCTAGATCGTCCGGTGTCCGAGGCCGGCCCCGGAGGGGTGGCCGACGTCGTACGCCGGACGGCGGGGCTCCAAGCGCAGAGCTGGCGCGGAGCCGCATACGCCGTCCGAGCACGATCCACCGCGACCACCTGGTCCGACGTCACCCACGCGCAGGAGACAGATCGGTCAGTACTGCGCGGCTGGTTCATGCGCGGCACCTTGCAACTGGTGGCCACCGAGGACGCCGGCCCGTTGCTCGGACTCCTCGGCCGCAAGCTGATCAAGGACACCCACCGCCGGTACGGCGAACTCGGCCTGGCCGGGGATCTTCCCGATCGAGCGGCTGAGGTGCTCGAGACCTACCTGCTGGACAACGGCCCGACCGGCCGGGCCCGCCTCGGCGCAGTACTCGTCGAAGCCGGGCTCATCCAGGAGCCGACGGGACAAGCCGTGTACGCGTGCATCCGGCATGCCGGGTTGCTCGGGAAGGTCTGTTACGGCCCTGGGCATGATGCCGATGAGAGCTGGGTCGCCGTTCGGGACTGGCTCGGAGCACCACTGACACTCGAGGGCTCCGCGGACGACCTGGCCCGGCGCTACCTCACGGCGTACGGGCCTGCCACTGGTCAGGACTTCGCGACCTGGTCCGGTCTGCCGATGCCGGCGGCCCGGAACGCACTGAAGGCGGCCGCCACCACCGAGTTCGTGGTGGAAGGAGAGTCCCTGGCGGCGGTCGAGGACCTGCCCGGCTGCGACCTTCTCCGGCTGGTGGGGGAGTTCGACGCGTATCTGCTCGGCTACAAGGACCGGCGCTACGCGTTGGCCGAGGAACACCGCAAGCACATCCATCCCGGTGGCGGCATGTTGCGCCCGGCGGTCGTCCAGGGCGGCGTCGTGATCGGCTCGTGGAAGCACGCCGGACCGCAGGTCGAGCTGTTCGACGAGTCGGCTGTGCCGGAAGGACTGGGCGCCGAGCTCGAGGATCTGGCCCGATTCCGTAGCTGACACTGTGTGACGGCGTCGATCCCCGGCGGACTGCTCGTGGTCCGCTGGGCCTTGTTCTTGCCTCTTATATGCCCGCGAAGGTATATATGGAGCCATGAGTGAGACGCTGACCAACGAGAACGGCCGGACCGTACTGCGGATGGAGCGGCGGCTGACACATCCGCCGGAGAAGGTCTGGCGGGCGCTGACCGATCCGTCCGAGCTGGCCGCGTGGTTCCCGGCCGCGGTCGAGCTTGATCTGCGGCTGGACGGCAAGATCTCGTTCACCTTCGAGCAAGGAGAAGACGACTTCGTCGAGGACCCCGACAACACCGGGGTGATCCGTGCCTACGACCCACCCCACCTGCTCGAGTACACCTGGGGCGCCGAGATCCAGCGCTGGGAACTGGCCTCGACCGACGAGGGCTGCCTCCTCACCCTCACCGCCACCTACGACGACCGCCCAGGCTCGGCAAGCTTCACCAGCGGCTGGATCCTCTGCCTAGACGCCCTGGACAAGGCCCTAGGCGGAGCCACCATCCAACGCGAGACCTACCCACTACTCCACGAACACTTCATCAAGCACCACGCCCTGGACCAAGGCACCCTCCACCCGGACGGCTCAATCCACTACGAACGCCAACTGGTCGCCCCCAAGGAACAGGTCTGGGCAAAGCTGGCAGGCGACTCTCCGGCGGACCTCAGTACGCCTCCGCCCGGCTTCGTTGCTGAGGGCATTGAAGCCGGGCGGGTGCTGACGGCTGAAGCGCCGGTTGAGTTGAGCTATCCCTGGCAGCACGGGGTGGTTGCCTGGCGACTCCGTGACGGGAACGGGGGAGCCCGCCTGGTGGTCACCCAGACGGGGCCCGCCGAGATCTACCTGCCCGCTTGGCGCGAACTGATCGAGTCACTGGCCGCCGACGTACTGGCGGAGGTGGTCGGCGGTTAGGGAGGCGCTGCTTTCCACCAGGTCGGCGGGGATGCCGGTGAAGACGATGTGGCCGCCGTCGTGGCCGGCGCCTGGGCCTAGGTCGATCAGCCAGTCCGCGTGGGCCATCACGGCTTGGTGGTGCTCGATCACGATCACCGTGTTGCCGTCGTCGACGAGTTGGTCGAGTAAGCCCAGGAACTAGCAGAGCCGTCCACCCGCCATCCCGGCACCGGGGCCGAGGTCGACCACGTAGTCGGCGATCCGGATCGTCTCCGGCTTGTGTTCCACGACGAGCACGGTGTTGCCCTTGTCCCGCAGTTGCAGCAGCAGGTCGTTCATCCGCTGGATGTCGTGCGGATGCAGCCCGACCGTGGGCTCGTCGAACACGTAGGTGACATCGGTGAGCGAGGAGCCGAGGTGCCGGACCAGCTTGACCCGCTGCGCCTCACCGCCGGACAGCGTCGACGACTCCCGGTCGAGGCTGAGGTAGCCGAGCCCGATGTCCACCATCGACTCGAGAGTGTCCCGCAGCCCTTCGAGCATCGGCCCGACCGAGGCGTCCTTCAGGTCGCGGATGATCTCGGCCAGGTCGCTGATCTGCATCCCCGAGCACTCGGCGATGCCGTAGCCGTCGATCCGCGCGGCCAGCGCCGCCTGGTTGAGCCGCGCGCCGTCACACTCCGGGCAGACGGTCAGCTTCACCGCCCGATCCGCGAACGCCCGGATGTGACTCTGTATCGACTCGCGGTCCTTGGCCAGGTAGAGCCGCTTCACCTTCGTCACAAGACCTTCGAAGGTGAGGTTGCTCTTGCCGACCTTCACCTTCATGGCCGGCTGGTTGAGGAACTGCTCCCACTGATCGGCGGATAGTCCTTCAGCGGCAGGTCCAGGTCGAACAGCCCGGACTTCGCCATCAGTTGCCAGTACCACGTGTCGACGCCGAACCCGGGCGCCTTGATCGCGTCCTGGTTGAGCGACCTGTCCCGGTCGACGAGTTCGTCCACGTCGATCTCAGTCGCCTTGCCGAGGCCCTCGCAGGTCGGGCACATCCCCTCGGCCCGGTTGAAGCTGAACGCCGACGGCGGCCCGACGTACGGCGTACCGGTCCGGCTGAAGAGGATCCGCAGCATTGTGTGCGCGTCGGTGGCGGTGCCCACGGTCGAGCGGGCGTTCGCGCCGATCCGCTCCTGGTCCACGATGATCGCCGCGCTGAGGTTGCGCAGCGAGTCGACGTCCGGCCGGGCCAGGCTGGGCATGAAGTTCTGGATGAAGGCGGTGTAGGTCTCGTTGATCAGCCGCTGCGACTCCGCGGCGATGGTGTCGAAGACGAGGGACGACTTGCCGGAGCCGGAGACTCCGGTGAAAAGGGTCAACCGCCGCTTCGGGATGTCGAGGGAGACGCCCTTCAGGTTGTTCTCGCGGGCTCCCCGGACCTGGATGACGTCGTGACTGTCGGCGGCTTCGTGGCCGGAATTCTCCGGCGGAATCGTGGCAGGCATGCATTCAATTTTCTCATTGACACCGACGTTGAGACTTTGCCGCCGATGCCCAGCCCGATGGACACGCCTAACGTTCCACCGGCGGTTGAAGCTAGCGGTGCACGCGTCCGCGAACGTCGTCGAGCAGCGACTGCAGCTTTCCGGCCAGCACATCGCGCTCTCGGGGCGACAGTGACGAGACGAGGTCGGACTCGCGGGTGAGCACCTGGTCGACCGTCCTCTCGACCAGTTCGTGCCCCGCCTCGGTGAGGGAGACGACCACCGCTCGCGAGCCGTCGGTCTCCGTACGCCGAACAACCAGCCCGGCTTGCTCGGCCCGGGCCACCCGCTGGGAGATCGCCCCGGCGGTGACCAGCGTGCGCTCGGCGAGGTCCCGCGTGCTCAGCTCGTACGGCGTACCGGCGCGGCGCAGCACACTCAGCAGGTCCAAGGTGGCGGGGTCGACGCCGAGCTCGGTGAGCAGGCGGCGCCTGTCGTCGGCGAAGAGCTTGGCCAGCCGCCATAGGGGAGTGACGATGCCGATCGAATCCGTCGGCGTGCCCGGGCGCTCCCGCTGCCAGGCGCTGGCGATCTCCGCGGCGGGATAAGGACTGGGCTCATCCAGGGGATACGCGTCGGCCGGCTTCCCGGTCGGCGTCGCGGCCTGCTTCCTAGCTGGCTTCCTGGTCGGCTTCTTCGCTGGCACGAGACCCATGCTACGTTTAGAGCTAAACATTTAGACCTAAACGAGGAGGTTCGGCGTGTCCAGAACGATCGTGGTGACCGGTGGCGCGACGGGGATCGGCCGGGCTGTGGCCGAGCGGTTCCGCGCCGACGGGGAGACCGTCGTGATCACCGGCCGGCGACTCGAAGTACTCGAGAAGGCCGCGGCGGAGATCGGGGCACGAGCGGTGGTGTGCGATGCCGCGGATCCCGCGCAGGTGGAGGCGCTGTTGCTCGAACTGCCCGACTCTGTCGATGTGCTGGTCAACAACGCCGGGGGCAACACCGACTTCGCTTCTCCTGACGCGGAAGGCGATCTGAGGCAACTCAAGGACAACTGGCGAGCCAACTTCGACGCCAACGTGCTCACCGCGGTGCTGACGACGACCGCCCTTGCGCCGAGGCTCGCTGCGAATGGATCGGTTTTGCACCTGGGCTCCATCGCGGGAGCCAGGGGAGCGGGGTCCTACGGCGCGGCGAAAGCAGCGCTGGCCACTTGGAACCAGGACGTCGCCGCTGAGTTAGGCGCCCGCGGGATCACCTCGAACGTGGTCGCGCCGGGATTCACCGCCGAGACCGAATTCTTCCGGGGCGGGTTGTCGGGGGAGCGGCGCCAGGGGTTGCTGGAGGCAACGATGACCAAGCGGGACGGTGAGCCCGCCGACATCGCCGCGGCGATCCACTTCCTCGCCTCGCCGGCGGCCCGCCACATCACCGCCCAGGTCCTGCACGTCAACGGAGGCGCCCTCACCACCCGTTAGAAGGCAGCGCCGACGCGTTGACAACGTGAGTACGCGTCGGGTGGAGACGGCGTCGGTGAGAATGGGCCCATGCGTGCCACCGTCAAGGACGTCGCCAAGCTGGCCGGGGTGTCCCCGAAGACGGTGTCGAACGTCATCAACGGGGTCGTCTTCGTCCGTCCGGAGACCCGGGAGCGGGTCGAGCACGCGTTGCAGGAGCTGGACTACGTCCCGAACCTGAGCGCCCGCGGACTGCGCAACGGCCGCTCCGGGATGATCGGCCTCGCGCTGCCCGACCTGCTGCGGCCCTACTCGGCGGAGATCACCCACCTGGTCGTCGAGCTCGCCCACCAGCGCGGCTGGGGTGTCCAGATCGAGCAGACCGCCGCCCAGCCGGACCGCGAGTTCGAACTGCTCTCGAAGGCACGCGCCAACCTCGTCGACGGCCTGATCCTCAACCCGGTGAACCTCGACGACAGCGCAGTCACCACCGCCGAGGTGCTGCCGGCCGTGGTTCTGATCGGCGATGTCGACCAGGATCGCGTCAGCCAGGTCGCCATCGACAACGTGGGCGCGGCGCGCGAGATGACACAGCACCTGCTCGACCAGGGTTTCCGCCGGATCGCGGTCGTCGGCACCCCGGAGCTCCCGAGCGGAGCGAGCGGCACGGGTCGCGTCGGCGGCTCCACCGACGCCGCCGGTACCGCGGCCGCGCGGTTGCGCACGATCGGGTACCGCGAAGCGCTCGAGGCGGCGGGTATCCCGCACGACCCGGATCTGGAGATCGCGCTGGACCGGTGGAGTCCGGAGGGCGCCGCAGTCGTAGTCGGCCGGCACCTGGAGACCCACGAACCTCCCGACGCGCTGTTCTGCTTCACCGACACGATCGCCTTCGGCACACTGTCGGCGCTGTGGTCAGCCGGGGTCGCAGTACCGCAGCAGTGTGCGGTCGCGGGGTTCGACAACATCGTGGACAGCCGGTTCACCGTGCCGCCGCTGACCACGATCGATTTCGACCGGCGGCAGTTCGTCGAGGCCGCGCTGGACCTGCTCGCTGAGCGGATGGCAGACAAGGACGCCAAGCCCCGTCGGGTCGTCGTACCGCACCGGATCGTCTCCCGCGCCAGCACCGCTCGTTAGAGCACCGAATCCCACAGGTTCAGCTTTCGACGCCTATTTGGGAGTCATTCTGCCGCAAGCGTTTGCTCCAGCCATGGTGCTGATTCTCAAACGTTTTCGACCAGATCCCGATCGAACTCGAGCACGCCGCGCGAGTGGACGGCGCTCGTTTTCTCTTTTTCCAAAGGCAGATCATCAAGGGCATCGCGACCACCGGGTTCGGTGGGCAGTAGCGGCGCGGACAACAGTTCCGGCAGGCGGGATTACTGGGCGATCCCCTTGAAAACGTCGTTACCCTGAGCGAGGCTGCCGTGACCGCTTCCGTATCAGTGAGGAGTACGGGGTGGTGCGATTGCCAGCTGCTCCGGCGCAGCGAGTTCGTTGCGCCGTACCGGCAGTTGGGCAGCAAACCAAACCGTTCCTCGGGGGGAACGAAAGGGAAAGGGGGATCTGTGTCATCGATGAGAAGGCTCGCCGAGCAGTGCCGTGGTGTGAGGAGTCACGGCACCTCGCAGCTCGGGCGGGCTTCGATCCAACCAGCGGTCTGTACCGGCATCCACGAGGTGAGCTCGTCGATCCCGTCCGGTCAGCCGCGTCGCGTGGCGGTCCTGAGACTGAGCAACGGTCTGACCGCCACACTGCGTCTGGGGGACGGCGTGCAGGCGCCGGACCGGGGCGCGACAGTGTTCGTCCGGGGTGGCCGGGGGATGGGCGATCAGCCCGCCTCAGGTGGGGTCACCCTCGCGCCGAGCTTCCCGAGCTGAACAACCGGCGGTAATGCACCGGCTGAATCAGTGGCTCGCCGGTCTCAGGTCAACGCCGAGCTGAGACCGGCAAGCTCCTGGATCTCCATCGCATTCATGACTCCGGGATCGGGTCCGTCAGCGCGCGGACCTCGATCGGGGAGTAGCGGGCCTCGGGCAGTCGCGCGGCTAGTTCCGTCGCGCGCTCCAGGCTGCACTCGAACAGGTAGTAGCCGGCAAGCACCTCCTTGGACTCGGTGAACGGCCCGTCCGTCACGGCCGGCACCCCGTCGCTGACCTGCACTACCCGCGCATTCTGCGTGGTCAGGCCGTCGGCGCCCAGCAGTTCCCCGCTCGCCCGCGTCTCGTCCAGCACCGCCCGATGCGCCGCGTAGACCGCGTCCATCCCCTCGGCGTCGAGCGCCTTCCAGGTGTCGGCGTTGCCGTAGATCAACAACATGTACTTCATCCGGTCTCCTCTGTCAGGTCTGACACCAGTTACGTCGGAACGGGCCGACCCGCCTCGACACGCCTGGTCACTTCTTCGCCATGATGGCCTCCTGCCGGCGCTTGACCTAGAGCCAGCTCTAACTCGTACTGTCGCAGGCATGAGCACCCCACAACACAAGATCGGTTCGGGCTTCGGCCATGACAGCACCGCGGACGAAGTCCTCCGGGGGATCGACCTGTCCGGCAAGCTCGCACTCGTCACCGGCGGCTACTCCGGCCTCGGCCTGGAGACCACCCGCGCCCTGGCGAAGGCCGGCGCCCACGTCGTCGTACCGGCGCGGCGGCCGGCGGCGGCCGAAGAAGCGCTCGCCGGGATCGACGACGTGGAGGTCGACGAGCTCGATCTGGCGGACCTGGAGAGCGTTCGCTCGTTCTCCGAGCGGTTTCTCGCCAGCGGGCGGACGATCGACCTGCAGATCGACAACGCGGCCGTGATGGCCTGCCCGGAGACCCGCGTCGGACCGGGGTGGGAAGCCCAGTTCGCGACGAACCACCTCGGCCACTTCGCGCTGGTGAACCGGCTGTGGCCGGCCATCGTCGACGGCGGCGCCCGGGTCGTCTCCGTCTCCTCGTCGGGACATCGCCGCTCGGACATCCGGTGGGACGACCTGCAGTTCGCCCAGGGCTATGACAAGTGGACCGCCTACGGCCAGGCCAAGACCGCGAACGCACTGTTCGCCGTGCAGTTGGATGCCTTGGGCAAGGACGCTGGGGTACGGGCATTCACGTTGCATCCGGGCGGCATCCTGACGCCGCTGCAGCGCCACCTGCCGCGCGAGGAGATGGTCGCGTTCGGCTGGATCGACGAGCAGGGCGACCCGCTGAACCCAGGCTTCAAGACGCCCGAACAGGGCGCGGCCACCCAGGTCTGGGCCGCGACCTCGCCGCAGCTCGAAGGCGAAGGCGGCGTGTTCCTCGACGACTGCGAGGTCGCCGAACTGTCCACGGACGACGCCCCGGGAGTCCGGCCGTACGCGGTCGATCCGGCATCGGCAGCACGGCTGTGGACCATCTCGGCCGAGCTCACCGGAGTGAACGCGTTCGGGTAGTCTGACCGGACCAGTCGTCGTACGAGTCGAGGAGGTGGGACCGATTACCGCCAGCACAGGTCGGGCGCTCCCACCTCCCATCGGCTGACCGACGCCGACCGCGGGAGTGCCCACAGGTTTCGTTGAAGGGTTCCCGTGTCACTACTCAGCACCTCCAGCATCGTCACCACGCTCCGCGCCGCCGGCTGTGTCTTCGCCGAGGACGAGGCCGAACTCCTGATCGCCGCCGCGCGTGACGACGCCGAGCTCGCCGCGATGGTCGAGCAACGCGTCTCGGGTCTGCCCATCGAGCACGTGGTCGGGTGGGCCGAGTTCCATGGCCTCCATATCGCGGTCGACCCGGGCGTCTTCGTGCCACGACGGCGTACGTCGTACTTGGTGGACGAGGCCATCGCGCTCAGTCGTCCCGGTTGTGTCGTGGTCGACCTCTGCTGCGGATCCGGGGCGCTCGGCGTCGCGGTCGCTTCTGCCCAGGAGGTCGAGCTGTACTCCGCTGACGTCGAGCCGGCGGCGGTTCGTTGTGCGCGGCGCAATGTGGAACCCCTCGGCGGCCAGGTCTTCGAGGGTGACCTCTTCGACCCGTTGCCCTCGGGTCTTCGGGGTCGCGTCGACCTTCTCCTGTCGAACGTTCCTTACGTGCCGACTGACGAAGTACGGCTGCTGCCCGCCGAAGCACGCCTCCACGAACCGTTGGTCACCTTGGACGGCGGCTCGGACGGTCTGGACGTACTGCGTCGCGTCAGCGCTGCCGCGCCCGGTTGGCTGGCTCCGGGCGGACACGTCTTGGTGGAGACCAGCGAACGCCAGGCACCGGTCGCCGCGGCAATCTTCGAGGGCGACGGTCTTGCTGCGCGGATCACCTCGTCCGAGGAGCTCTACGCAACTGTGGTGATCGCCGGCAAACCCTGCCCGTGAGCGCTTCTACTCGCTACGGTGCGTCCTATGGACGCCGTGGAGATCAGGAAGGCGAGAGCCGAGGACCTGGAGGGCGTAGTCGCATCGAGCGCCGCACTCTTCGCTGAAGACAGTGGCACCCGCGACCCGCTCCGCAACGCGGACTGGCCCGAGGTCCACGGCGCGAAGTGGGTCGCGGATCTTCTGGAGGATCCGGACGCGCTGGTGCTCGTTGCCTCTGACCCAGCGGTCGTCGGCCACCTGGTCGGCACCTTCTCACCGCCCTCGGACATGTGGACGGTGGCGCGGGCCGAACTGGTCAGCATGTACGTCCGCGATACGCACCGCACCCAAGGCATCGGCACCCGCATGGTCGACGCCTTCACCGAATGGGCCAAGAGCCGCGGCGCCACCAGACTCCACGTCACCGCCTACGCCACGAACAACCCGGCCCTGCACCTCTACCACTCCTGCGGCTTCACTCCGAACTCGATCACCCTCAACAAGGACCTTTGAGTCTTCGCCTCAAGACCAACTGCGACGTTCTGCGCTCGGCGCGGACTCCGCGGCGAGACGGAGGGCTTCGCGGCGGAGCTTGCGCCGGTGGTGGAGGATCTCGCCGGTGAAGATCGCCAAAGCGGCCCAGATGAGCGCGAACCCGGCGAGGCGCTCGGGCGGCATCGGCTCGCCGAACGCGAACACGCCGAGGATGAACTGCACCGACGGCGTGAGGTACTGCAACAACCCGAGATACGTCAGCGGGATCCGCGTGGCCGCGCCGGCGAAGAACAGGAGCGGAACCGCCGTGGCCGGGCCGGCGGCGATCAGGAGCAGCGTCGTCGACCAACCGTCGTGCCCGAACGCTGCCCGGCCCACGAGCTCCAGCCACACCAGATAGCCCAGCACGACCGGCAAGATGATCGTCGCCTCGACAGCGAGGCTTTCGACCGCCCCCGTCGCCGCCTTCTTCTTCAACACGCCGTACGTCGCGAAGCTGAGCGCCAACCCGACCGCCACCCACGGCACGCGGCCGTAGTCGAACGTCAGCCACGCCACCGCCACCGCGGCCAGGCTGAGCGCGAACCTCTGCGGCCGCCGCAGTCGCTCGCGAAACAGCACCACCCCGACCACGACCGTGACCAGCGGGCTGATGAAGTACCCGAGCGACGTCTCCACCACCCGCTCGTGGTTGACGCCCCAGATGTAGAAGTACCAGTTGAACGCGATGACCACGGCGGCCGCGGCGAGAAACCGCAGCGCGGCGGGCCGCTGCCTCAACGCGCGCCACCAGCCGGCGCGCGGACGTACCCAAAGCAGCAGCGCGATGATCCCGAGCCCCCACACGAACCGGTGGGCGAGCACCTCGACCGCGCCGGCGCCGTCGAGCAGCCGCCAGTACAGCGGCAGCAGCCCCCAGATCCCATAGGCGGAGGCACCGAAGAGCAGGCCTCGGTTCAGTGACGCGTGGCCGTCGGAGTCGGGCACCTGTGCGGGCAGGTCGGCGGCGACCCGGTTCATTTCACGACGCGGTACTTGAGGTGCGTGACGCCGGGTGCCTCGACGGCACGGACCTGCTCGAGTTGCACCTCCGCTTCCCCGCGGCTGGGGAAGAGGCGAGCACCGTCGCCGAGCAACACCGGAACTACGTGGAGCTCGAGCTCGTCCAGCAGTCCCGCTGCCAGGCACTGCTGAGCGATGTGGCCGCCGCCCCAGAGCATGACGTCTTTGCCGCCGGCGGCCTCCTTAGCCTGTTCGAGCGCGGACTCGATGCCGTCGGTGACGAAGTGGTACGTGGTCCCTCCCTCCATCTCCACGGATTCACGCGGGTGATGGGTGACGACGAACACGGGGTAGTGGTACGGCGGGTTGTCGCCCCACCAGCCCGTCCACTGCTCGTCGCCCCAAGCACCACCGCCGACAGGGCCGAACATGTTCCGGCCCATCACCGCAGCGCCGATGTTCTCCTTCGCCTCCTCGACTATCCGTGCGCTCTCGTTCACCTCGCCCCCTTGCTGGCCGTGGGCTTCGCGCCAGGTGGCGAGCGGAACCACCCAGTCGTGCAGCCGCTCGCCGCCCTCGCCGAGCGGGTTCTCCTCGCTCTGGTTCGGTCCGGCGACGAAACCGTCCAGCGAGATCGAGATATGACACCTCAGCTTGCTCATCGCGCCTCCTCAGTAGGCGGCCGCTGCGGCCGCGGGAACGTTGATACCTAGAGCATGGATCGACTCAATAGATGACGTCTAATGCCAATCCTGCGAAGATCACATTGATATCTTTGATCTATGCTCAACCTGGTTCATCTCAAGGTCCTGGCCGCAGTGGCCCGACACGGGTCCGTGACCGAAGCGGCGAAACAGCTGCACTACTCACAACCGTCGGTGAGTCACCACCTGTCTCGCCTGGAAGCCGCAACCGGCGTCAAGCTCATTCAGAAGGTCGGTCGCGGGATCCGATTGACCCCGGAAGGGCAACTGCTGGCCAACCGGGCCACCGAGATCATCGGACGGGTCGACGCCGCGACCAACGAGCTGGAAGCACAGGTCGGCTTGCAGGCCGGGCGGGTCCGCCTGGCCGCCAACGCGTCGGCGCTGAGCACGATCGCGCCCAAGGCCGCCGCCACGCTGGCCAAAGCACACCCAGGACTCGAGCTGAGCCTGGTCGACCGGCACCCGGTCGAAGCGCTACAGATGCTCCGTCACGGCGAGATCGACGTCGCACTCGTCTTCCGGTACGCCGACGCCCCGGTGGAGGAAGAGGGATTTCGCCTGGTCCACATCGGCGACGACCCGATCTACCTCATCAGCCAAACACCCGACGACAGCCTTGCGAACCATCGCCACTCCGCCTGGATCGGCGGTTGCGAACGGTGCCAGGAAGAGCTGACCACCGTGTGCCGGCAAGCGGGCTTCACCCCACGCATCGGATCACTCAGCGACGACATGGTCGTCGTGCAAGCTCTCGTCGCCGCCGGCGTAGGCGTCACGACCCTGCCCGGCCTTGCGCTCCAAGCCCACCGCCTGCCCGACGTCCACACCACCGAAATACCCAACTACCGACGACAGATCTACGCCGTCACCTATGGCGAGCCGCCAGACCCGCCCGCCACCATCGCCTTGATCCAAGCCATCCGGGAGTCCGTCCGCTAGCGGCGCTGATCAGACGCGACGGAGGACGTGGAGGAGGTAGTCGCGGCGGTTCAGCGGGTCGTGGTCTGTGCGCGGCCGGTCGGGGATCGGGCCGGTGACCGGTTGGTGGCGCTCGAACGACGACTCGAGAACACCCTCGCCACGGGTCAGAGCGGGCAGTTGCTGCTCCAGGTCGTAGACCGCGGCGGCGGGGATTTCTCCTTCCAGGACAGAGGTTTCGGTGCCCAACGCCGGCACCTGCGGGATCGCGCGCAATCGGGACAGCGCCGCCAGTACGGCGCGGACGGTATCCGTCGGGATCTCCAGTTCGAAGCGGTGCATCGGCTCGTACACCGTCGTACAGGCCTGCTGGAGAGCCGTCATCAGGACCAGTGGGGTGAGGTTGCGGAAGTCCCCGGCCGTGCTCGACATGCTCTTGTCGAAGACGGCGTGCGCGTGGCTCTGGCGCGCCGAGTAGCCCGAGTGCGTCATCACCACGGTCGCGTCGGGGATCTGCCAGCCATGGATCCCTTGCTCGAGCGTCTCGTGCACGGTCTCCTCGACCGCCTTGATGAATGCGTACGGCATAGAACCGAGCTCTACCTCCAGACTGAAGCTCACGCCCGAGTTCACCGGGGCTGGCTCGACGCGCAGGCCGACGGTGGCCAGGAACGGGTTCCCGTCCTTCTTGTTGAACTCGACCGACGCGCCGACGCCCTCCAGCCGCTCGATGCAGATGGTCGTCGTCTCGCGGAAGGTGACGTCGATGCCGAAGTCGTCGGCGAGCGTGGTCTGGATGACCTCCTTCTGCACCTCGCCGTACAGCGACACGAACGTCTCCTGCCGGATGTCGTCCTGACGCAGGTTGATCAGCGGATCCTGCTCGGCCAACTGGGAGAGCGCGACCTGCAGATTCCCCTTGTCCGACGGCCGAGTCGGCGCGATCACCGTCTCCAACGTCGGGGGAGCGAAGTACGCGCTCTCTCCCGCTCCGGCCCTGCCTCCTGCGTCAGCTGACTCGCCGGCCGCGCCGAGCTTGTCGCCGATGCGGATCTCGCCAAGTCCCCAGAGCTTGCCGATCTCACCGGCGACGACCTCCGGGCGGGTCAGCACCGAGCCGTTGCCGAAGACGCTGACCGAGGTCACCTTGGCTTCTTTGCCGCCGTGGAACCGCAGCCGATCCCGGGTCCGGATCGCGCCCGAGTACATCCGGACGAAAGCGATCTTCTCGCCCGCCGGCCCCCGCTCAACCTTGAATACGGACCCATCCACCGGACCGTCGACGTCGCCTTGCCCGGCCGGCAGCAGTTCCCGGATCCCCGCGATCAGCGCGTCCGTCCCGGCACCGGTGATCGCGGAACCGAAGTACACCGGATGCACCAGCGCCTGCTGGGTCTGCTCCGCCAGCCGCGCCCGGAGTACGTCGTACGAGAGCGCTTTCTCGTTCTCCACGTACGTCGCCAGCATCTGGTCGTCCCGCTCGGCCAGCAGATCGAGCATGGCGAAGGTGAAGCTCGTGTCATCCCGCCCGTACGGCGTGAACGCGGCGCCGGGCGTGCCGAGTCGGTCGGTCGACCCCATCGGGATGACCGCGGCGGAGAGCCGGTCCGCGATGCTCTTCAGCAACGAGCAGTACTGCGCTCCGGCCCGGTCGAGCTTGTTCACGAAGATCAGCGTCGGGATACCGAGGCGCTGGAGGGTGCGCATCAGCACCCGCGTCTGCGCCTGGACGCCTTCCACCGCGGAGATGACCAGCACCGCGCCGTCGAGCACGCTGAGCGCCCGCTCCACCTCGGCGATGAAATCCGGGTGACCGGGAGTGTCGATCAGGTTGACCGTGATGTCGTCGACGGCGAACGAGACGACCGCGGACTTGATCGTGATGCCGCGTTGCCGCTCGAGTGCCAGCGAGTCGGTCTGGGTGTTGCCGTCATCGACGCTGCCGACCTCGTCGATGACCCCGGCGGCGAACAGGAGCCGCTCGGTCAGGCTGGTTTTACCGGCGTCTACATGCGCCAGGATCCCCAGGTTCAGTGTTCTCACGCAGCTTCATGTCCCTTGAACAGGTGGATGTGCCTTTCTGGGTCGACATGAAGTCAGGTCGCATGACTGCGCTCCTCGAGAACTGAACGGCCGGTTCGGCCTGCTGGTGATCCGTCCGCGAGTACAGCAGAGAGCACGAACCACGAGCAAACAGTTTTCTCCCGGTCGAAGTGGATTGAAGGTTTGATTAATCGGACTATGGTCCGGTAGTGCCGCACCTGGACGCGATCAAGGCGGACCTGCCGCTCGTGGGGCTCAGCTGATGACCGTGCCGATGTGCTCGCCGGAGCTGATCGCGGCCGCGGCGCCCTGACGGTCGATGTCGAAGACGTGCAGCGGGAGCCGGTGGTCGCGGGCGAGGATGAACGCGCTCTGGTCCATCACACCGAGGCCCTTGTCGATGACCTGCTGATAGGTGAGCCGGTCGAAACGTTGTGCGCCGGCGACCTTGTTCGGATCCGCGTCGTAGACCCCATCGGTCCCGTTCTTCGCGACGAGCAACGCGTCGGCGCCGAGCTCGATCGCCCGCTGAACGGCGGGGTAGTCGGTCGTCGTGAACGGCTGCCCGTTCCCGCACCCGAGCAGGACGATCGATCCCTTCTCCAGGTGCCGGAGGGCTCGCAGGCGGATGTAGGGCTCGGCCAGGTTGTTGATCGGGATGGCGGTCATCAGCCGAACGTCCTCCTCACCCATCGCCGCCAGCCGGCCGCGCAGCAGGACGGCGTTGATCACCGTGCCGAGCATGCCGATGTTGTCCGCCTCGACCCGGTCGATTCCCCAGTCCTCGGACCGGTTGCCACGGAACACGTTCCCGCCGCCGACCACCACAGCCACCTGTACGCCGGTGTCGCGCGCGGCGATCACCTCCCGGGCGAGATGCGTGAGGCTGTCGCTGTTGAAGCCGAACTGGGCTGATCCGGCGATCGATTGGCCTGACAACTTGAGCACCAGCCTGCGGTACATCGCTTCTCCTGTCGTTGGACTCGCCACATTCTGTCCGCAACCACACACCACGGCTCCTCATTAAGCACCCCGCTTGTACTGCGTATCAGTCGTCCCGCGTGTACTGCGTTGCTACGCGTCCGGGGTGATCACCTCGGTGAGGGAAAGGTAGGTGCGGTTGCTCGCGGCGGCGGCTCGTTGCTCCCGGCCGGTGGCTTCGATGTAGTTCTGACTGGTGGCGAGGCTCGCGTGGCCGAGCAGCCGCATGATCTCCGAGGCGGTGGCGCCGTCCTCGGCGAGTCTGGTGGCGAAGGTGTGGCGGAGGGCGTGCAGGTTCGCGCCGACCGGGACGCGGTCGTGCAGCCCGGCCCAGCGGTAACACGACTTCACGAGGTACTCGAGGCCGCCTCGGCCGATCGGCTCACCGGATCGGTCCAATAGCAGCTTGGTGGACCGGCCGAACCTCTTGCTGGGAAAGCGGCGCGCGCAGGATTCGACGTACGTCTCGATGATCTTCTCCATGATCGGCTCGACGGGGATCGAGCGGTCGCGGCTGCCTTTGCCGTGGATGTGGAGGCGCATCTCGCCGGGGCGCCCGGCCAGCGAATCGGCCGTCAGCGTGCGCATCTCGGCCGAGCGGAGTCCGGCGACCAGGCCGAGCGCGATCACCAGGACATCGCGCTCGGGCCAAGGGTCTCGTGACTGCCTCGTGCCGTCGGCCGCTGAGCGCAGGAGCTTCTCCGGCGTGTCCTCGCCACGAAGAGGCTTGGGGGAGAGGGGAGGGGTCTTCGGCCGGGCGACCGCTCCCATCGGATTCCCCGCGAGCAGTCCGTCGGACACGCAGAAGGTGAGGAACTGGTTCCACGTCGACCAGGCCCGCAGTACGGAACTCTTCGCGTGGTTGTCGGCGAAGGCGCCGAACGCGGCCCGCAGTACGGGTGCGGTCAGGTCGTCGACGTCGAGGGTCTCGGGGTCGTCGGACAGCAGCGCGGTGATGCCGGCCAGGTCGCGGCGGTAGGCGTCGGTGGTGTGGGGGGAGTCCTTGCGGGGACGCCGGGCAGCGAAGAACGCCGACTGTGCTGCGAGAACCTTCATGGGGAACTTCTACCGGTCGCCACCGACAGTTCGGCAGTGGTCTGACTCCCCCGGTCGCTTTATTTGCATAAGGCAACTATTGGGTCGGTCGAAGAGTCAGAACTGCTGCATAATGGTGATTATGCATGACGGTCTGCCGGCCGCTCTCGGTGGCGAAGTCCGCACCGGACCCTCTGGGGGATACGTTCCAGGAGAAGCATCCACAGCGGCGGACTGAGAGGTTTCCATGACGATCTTTGTGCGGGCCGAGCTCACAACGCTTCCTGGCGCGCGGGACGGGTTCGTCACGCTGGCGAAGGCGCTGGCGGCCGCGACGGACGACGAGCCGGGGACGCTCAGATACGACTGGTACGTCGAGGCCGATCCGGTGCGGTTCGTCGTCATCGAGGAATACGCGGATTCTGCGGCGGCATTCGCTCACAACGCTCACAGCGAGGAACTGCTCAGCCGCGTCGGCGAGTTCGCCAAGATGACGCTCCTGCAGGTGCACGGACAACTCAGCCCGGAACTCGAGTCCTGGCTGGCGACCGTACCGATCGCCAGGACGTTCCCGCCGCTGGTTTGACGCCTCCCAGCCCCTCTCGTCACCTCCTGTGCAAATGGCCGATAAGCGACATTATGTCAACTAAACGCCGATGAGCTGCATCTGATGCAGTAACTCGTCGCTCCCCGGTGGCCACTCCCCAGCGCGGCTCGTGGTCCACCCGTACAGACGGTCTGCGTGCTGATATCGAGCCCTCGGCCCGGCTCGGTGCAAACAAGCGATCGCGGCGAGATCTGCCGTCTGACCTGCTCGCCCGCACCCTCGGCATCAGCCCGAAAACCGCCACGCAAGACGCCACCCGCGCCGGTACGAACTACCTCGCCTACGCCGCCGTCAGAGCTGCCGACCTGGGCTCCCTCTGACTGATGGGTGGCTTCTAAGGCGACGTCGACTCTGCGTTCACGACTCCCGGTCTGAGCGGCCGCAGCCGATGAGAGGATACCGACCATGTCGTCGATCAACCTCAATGTCCTGGACTGGGCCAACGCCGACGCGGCCGACCGCGAGCGAGTGCTGACTCGCAACGGCACTCAGCAACGTCTGACTCGCGTGACCGACCTCAACCGCTCCATCGCCGAACTCGTTGAACACGTGCGCCATGACGGCGACGCTGCCCTCATCACTGCGCTTCGCAGGTTCGACGGTGTCGAGGCGGCCCCCGACACGCTTCGGGTCGGCGAGGACGAGTTCGCGCAGGCGCGCGCAGAGCTGAGCGACGAGCTGATCGAGGCCATTCGGGTGAGTATCGCGCGCTCGCGCGCATTCAACGAGGCGATCGTGCAGCGGGCATCCTGGTCGATGCCCGGGCCCGACGGCACGAGTGTCGGCGAAGTCGCGCGACCGATCGAGTCAGTGGGGCTCTTCGTGCCCTCAGGAAAGGGCTCCTACCCCTCGGTCCTCATCCAGATCGGTACACCTGCCGTCGTCGCCGGCGTGTCCCGGATCGCGGTCGTCGTCCCGCCCAACCCGACCCCGGGCGGCACCCGGGTCGACGCCGCCACCCTCGTCGTCGCCGAGGAACTCGGCCTCGACGAGGTCTACTGCCTCAACGGGCCATCCGGAGTGGCAGCCCTCGCGGTCGGCACCCAGACCGTCACCGCGGTCGGCAAGATCGTCGGTCCCGGAAGCCCCGCAGTGACGATCGCCCAGCAACTCGTGCAGTCCACGGGCGTCCAGGTCGCGCCCGGCCTGGGCCCAACAGACTCCCTGATCGTCGCGGACAGCACCGCCGACCCCGTCACCCTGGCCGCCGACTTCCTCAACGAGGCCGAGCACGGCACGGACTCCTCCGCCGTCCTGGTCTCGACCGACCGCAGCCTGCTTGAGCAAGTCGCCAAAGAACTCGAGTCGCAGTGGCGCGGCCTCCCCGAACCGCGCCGTGGCTACGCCAAAAGCTCGATCTGCGACAACGGCGGCCTGATACTGGCCGCGAGCGACGAACAGGCACTGGAGATTGCGAACGCCTACGCCTCGGAACACGTCCAACTCGCCGTCGCGGACCCAGAGAGCTGGCTGACCGGCGTCCAGCACGCGGGAACCGTCCTGATGGGCCAATGGACGCCCTTCTCAGCATCGAACTTCTCCATCGGCACACCAGCTACGCTGCCCACGACAGGCTTCGCGAAGAGCGTCAGCGGAGTCACTGCCCACACCTACCTCACGACGATCGCAACCGCAGCCCCGAGCCGCACATCGCCACGCCTCCGATGAGGGATCCAACCCCATCAGACAGCAACGATGCACGCGATTTTGCATGACCGACGCGCCGCCCCATAAGCCGCGCACTGACATCTACCAGGTACCCGAGCGATGGCCCAACTGCCACAGCGGTGCTCCACGCGCATGAGCAAGTCCGTGAGGGCCTGCAGCACATGCACTCAGCAGGACATCGACGAATGGTTGGCATCCAGCATCGGTCAGCCAAGACGAGCCCAGCCCTATGTTCCCGAGCCGTTCGCCTCGCTCGTACGAACGCACCTCGCCGCTCGACGACGCTGCGGTTCTTTCAGTCGTCGATGTCATACCTGACGCGTCGGCCGCCGCGGGAGCTCCTGTTCCTCCGGTGTCCGATCTGGGCTTCGCTACCTCCGGTCAATCAGGTGGCACACTCACTTCGTGAGGATCAGTCAGGCGAATGCGGACGACGTCGCAGACTTGGCCCGGCTGTTGTGGCTGGACACCCTTCATGAGGAACCAGCACAGCGGTCCGTTGACGCATTCGCAGCGGAGCTCGCGAAGTGGTGGGCCGGCCACCAGGACTCGCACCTAGCGTTCGTCGCTCGACTTTTCCGACCGGAGATCGTCGGCATGGCCTGGGTCGCGCTCGTCCCGCGGGTCCCGAGACCTGGAGCGACAAGTCGGCTATCCGCAGACATCCAGAGCGTCTTCGTCATGCCGAAGCAGCGAGGCCAGGGAATCGGCTCGGCGCTCGTGCAGGCTGCTTCGGAGCATGCGACACACCTCGGGTCCCTTCGCGTGACGGTCCACTCTGGTCGCAAGGCAGTGCCGGTGTACGAACGGCTGGGCTTCGAGTCGTCCCGACAGCTCCTGAAGCGACCGCCGGACTAGCAGGTCGCACCTCGCACAGCTCACATGTGCTCCGTGTGGCGCGGCGCCAACTGCGGTATCTCCCGCACGTCAACCAGGGTGTTCTCCACACTCGATCACTGGAATGTCGAAGGCCTGTTGTCGGACAGCAGCATTCAACCGATCCTCAGCGATGTCTCTCGTAATTCGATTGTGCAGTCTTGTTACGTTGCCTGCATGTCTTCTGAGCGCCCCCTACTGCCGCGGTCGACACCGGCCGCCTCGGGGATGTCGTCCCGCGCGGTTGCCGAGCTGCTGGACCGGCTCGAAGCGCAATCCGTCGAGTGTCACTCCATCATGGTCGTACGCCACGGTCACGTGGTCGCCGAAGGCTGGTGGGCGCCGTACTCGGCCGAACGCCCGCACCTTCTCTACTCGCTGACGAAATCGTTCACCTCGGTCGCCGTGGGGCTCGCGATCGCCGACGGGCTGCTCTCGCTGGACGACCGGGTGGTGGACGTGTTGCCCGACCACGTTCCGGCTGACATCTCCGAGCAGGGACGCCGCATCACCGTGCACCACCTGCTGTCCATGACGGCCGGGCACAGCACGGACAGCCTCGACGAGGCCTGGCAGCTGGAACCGGATGACCTGGTGAAGGGCTTCCTGCGCGTACCTTTCACCGAACCTGAGGGAACCCGGCACACGTACGACAATGCGACCACTTTCATCCTGGCCCGGATGGTGGAACGGGTCACCGGCCGCGGCCTGCCGGAGCTGCTCGACGAGCGCCTGTTCAAGCCGATGGGCGTCGACCACGCCGAATGGGACCGGGTGGCGAGCGGTGCCGCCTTCGGATTCCACGGGCTGCACCTCACGACCGAGGCCGTCGCAGCTTTCGGCGAGTTGCTGCTGCGCGGAGGCGTCTGGGACGACCGCCAGCTCATCCCGCGCGAGTGGGTGGAGCTCGCGACCAGACGCCATGTCGATACCCTGCAGCTCGAGGACGACTCGGCTAGCCCCGACTTTCTTTGCGGGTACGGCTATCAATTCTGGATGTCGCGTCACGGTTACCTCGGTAACGGCGCCTTCGGCCAGCAATGCGTGGTCGTCCCGTCCCACGATCTCGTGGTCGTCGTGACCGCCGCCGTCGATCAGGGGCACGCACTGCCCAGCGTCTTCTGGGACTGCCTGTTGCCCGGCCTGGATGACGCCGGAAACGCCGAGGACGACGACATCCTCGCCGATCGGCTGCGGCGGCTGTCATTCGCGCCGGTGCCGGGTTCGGCCGCCCCAGAGCGTTCCGTCAAGGCGAGGCTCGACGCCTTTGCCGAGGATTCGGCGCTGCCAGACGAGACCACGGTGATCGTCGATCCCGTGGACGGTGGCTGGCTCCTGCGATTCGGGTCGTCCCTCAACGTCGAGGTCGGCCACGGCGAATGGCGGGAAAGTTCGCCGCTCGGCCGCCCTGTCGTCGCGACTGGCGCCTGGCAGGGCAACACGTTCGTCGCCGAGCTTTACGTCATCACCACCCCGCACCGGGTTCGGCTGGTGGTCGACGCCGACGCGGGGACAGCGGCGGCGACGTGGAGCACCGTGCCCCTGACCGGCCCCAGTCTGGCGTTACATCTGCAGTCGCCCCTGATGACACGGCCCGACGTCGCGTAGGTGATATTGGCTGGGCTCCTCACAGGCAGCAGCGAGTCACTCCCCCGGCCGTACAAAGTCCTCGAAAGAAGTCCGGGGAGCCGGTGTCGGATCGGGGCTGAGGTGTTCGTGGCAGGGGTGACAGGCCGCCCACGAGGGGTGCCCCCAACCAGAAGGAACCACGATCATGAAACTGACGACCACGACGCAAGTCTCTGTCGACGGCGTGATGCAGGGAAACGGCGGGCGGCATCCGGTCCTCGACGCCGGATTCGAGCGCAGCGGATGGGCCAGGCCACTGTTCGACAACGAGGCCATGACGTTCGTCAACGAGGTCTACCAGCGCGCCGACGCGTTCCTGTTCGGTCGGCGCACCTACGAACTCTTCGCCGGCTACTGGGGTGTGAGGGAAGATCTTGAGAACCCCATCGTGGGTGCCTTGAACACGCGGCCCAAGTACGTCGCATCGAACACGCTCACCGACCCGCAATGGGCGGACACGACCGTCCTGTCCGGTGACGTGGCAGCGGCCATCGGCGAGCTGAAAGCCAAGCCGGGAGGCGAGCTGCAGGTGCACGGCAGCGCCCACCTGGTCCGCTGGCTTCTCGAGAACCAGCTGGTCGACGAGCTCACCCTGCTCGTCTGCCCGGTGGTCGTCGGCCAGGGCACCCGGCTGTTCCCCGACGACGGACCGGACACAGCGCTCGACCTGGTCGAATCGCGAGCCTTCCCGAAGGGCATAACGCTCCAGGTCTACCGCCCGGCCGGGCGTCCGCAGTATGCAACCGACTGAAGCACGTGACGTAGGTGAGGCTCTAGACGATCGACCGGTTCCAGCCGCATGGCCAAGACCCACCCACAGTGGAAACGAGAACTACCTCACTGCACCGAACGCCGTCCCTGATCCGTCGCTCGAGATCAGGGACGGCGTTCTCACGTCCCCGGAGACCCGGCCTGCGAACCACCGGACGGGATACTGTCGGTGTCGGATCGCTCACGACCGGCGTACCGGAAAGTTCTTGAAAGAAACCCCGGAGACGGTGTCGGATCGGGGCAGAGTTGTTCGTTGCAGGGGTGAGCGGCTGCCCATGAGGGACACCCCGAACCACAGGAGATGATCCTAGATGCAGTACCTGGTTTCTGTGATCGACGACAAGACCAATTCCGGCACCCCGGACGAGATGGTTGCCATCAACGCGTTCAACGACCGGCTCGTGGCCGACGGCAACTGGGTCTTCGCCGGCGGTCTCTCGGACCCCAGCACGGCCACCGTCATCGACAACCGGGGTGGGGAGGCGGTGTTCACCGACGGGCCCTTCGTGGAGTCGAAGGAGTACCTCGCCGGCTTCTGGGTCATGGAGGCCCCCGACCTCGACGTGGCGCTCAAACTCGCTGCCGAGGGGTCGAAGGCCTGCAACCGGAAGGTCGAGGTGCGGCCATTTCTGTGAGTGTTGTCGACGTCAGGGAGGCGATCACGCGGGCCCACCACGAGGAGTGGGCGCGGGTGGTCGCCGCCCTGACCAGGCGTTTCGGTGACCTCGACATCGCCGAGGAGGCCGCGGCGGAGGCGTTCGCGACCGCCGTCGAGCGCTGGCCGGCCGACGGCGTACCGCCGAACCCCGGCGCCTGGCTGACCACCACCGCCAACCGCAAGGCCATCGACCGGATCCGGCGCGAGAGCAAGCGCGACGGCAAGCAGAAGGAGGCTCAGATGGTGTACGACGACGACCCGCCCGAGCCTCTCGGGGCCATCGACGACGAGCGGCTCCGGCTGATCTTCACCTGTTGTCACCCGGCGCTCGCGATGGAGACCCGGATGGCGCTGACGCTGCGCATGGTCGGCGGTCTGACCGTGCCCGAGATCGCCCGTGCCTTCCTGGTGCAGGAGACCGCCATGGGGCAGCGGATCACCCGCGCGAAGGCCAAGATCAAGGCGGCTCGCATCCCTTATCGGGTGCCGTCCGCGGAGGATCTTCCGGCCCGCGTCTCCGGCGTACTCGCCGTTCTTTTTCTCGTGTTCAACGAGGGCTACCTGGCGACCGGCCCCGACACCGATCCCGTCCGTCACGACCTGACCGCCGAGGCGATCCGGCTCACTCGCCTGATCCGTGCCCTGATGCCGAAGGACGGCGAGGTGGCCGGGCTGCTGGCGCTGATGCTGCTCACCGAGGCCCGTCGCACCGCCCGGGTTTCGGCGAGCGGCGAACTGGTCACCCTCGACGAGCAGGACCGTGGTGCCTGGGACGCGGCGCTGGTCGCCGAGGGGCATCGGCTGGTGCGCGAGCGCCTGGCCTCTCGCGTGCCTCCGGGTCGCTACCAGATCCTCGCGGCGATCAACGCCGTGCACACCTCCGTCCGCGATGTACGCGACACCGACTGGTCGCAGGTCGTCGCTCTCTACAACCAGCTCGCCCGCCTCGACCCCTCGCCGATCGTCGCCCTCAACCGGGCCATCGCGGTCGCCGAGCTCGACGGCCCAGAGGTGGCGCTGGCGGCCGTCGACCGTCTTGAGGACAAGTTGGCCGGCTATCACGCCTACCATGCGACCCGCGCCGACCTGCTGCGCCGGCTGGGCCGCAGCCAGGAGTCGCACGCGGCGTACGACAAAGCCATCGAGCTGGCGGGCAACACGGCCGAGACCGCCTACCTGACCCGCCGCCGCGACCAGCTGGGGTAGTCGCAGATATCGCGTTGCGTGGTAGTCACCGAGCCCTTAGCGTTGCTCACCTCATGGCAGGGAGAGGGCACCCTGTCTGCGGCTGTGAGTCAGCAGATCGGAGATGGGACCGGGATGACTACTAACCTGATCGCGCTCTGCTTCGATGCGAACGACCCGCTCCGGCTCGCGGGCTTCTGGGCCGGCGTTCTGGGCTGGGAGACGGCCGAGGACCCCCACGACGGCATCGCGCTCCTGCCGAGCGACGACACCGGGTTCCGGATCCGCTTTCTTCCGACCCGGGAGGAGAAGTCCGGCCCGAACCAGATTCACTTCGACCTGACGAGCACTTCCCTGGATGACCAGCAGCAGACGGTGGCCCGGGCGCTCGAACTCGGTGGCCGGCATATCGACATCGGCCAGCTCCCGGAAGAGGGTCATGTTGTGCTCGCCGACCCCGAGGGCAACGAGTTCTGCGTTATCGAGCCGGGCAACAACTTCCTGGCCGATTGCGGATTCATCGGAGCGCTTTCCAGCGACGGATCGCAGGAGGTCGGGTACTTCTGGAGCAAAGCGCTGGACTGGCCGTTGGTCTGGGACCAGGACCAGGAGACCGCGATCCAATCGCCGCACGGCGGTCCGAAGATCACCTGGGGTGGTCCCCCGGTGAGAGCGAAGACCGGGAAGAACCGGCTGCATTTCGACCTCGCTCCCCCTGCCGACGGTGATCAGCAGGCGGAGGTCGAGCGTCTCGTCTCGCTCGGAGCGAGTCGAATCGACATCGGCCAGGGCGACGTCAGCTGGGTCGCGATGGCTGATCCCGACGGCAACGAGTTCTGTGTGTTGACTCCCCGATAGCTCTACTCCAGATCTACTGACTCAGTTCGTCAGGGCTTCGGCGATCATGCGGTGGCCTTGTTGTTCGAACTGTTCTTCGCGGACCCGGTAGGCCCAGACGGCGGTTCCGATCGCTTCGCGGATCCGGTTGCGACGCCAGGCCTCGGGCTCACGCGGGTCTGTGCCGTATCCGTCCAGGAAGGCCTGCTCGAGTTCCGGGTTCGTCCGGAACTGTTGCGCGCTGAGCCGGGCGAAGTCCGTCAGCGCCGGCCGCAGATCGGCTCGCCCGAAGTCGATCACACTCACCACGTCGTGGTACACGAGCCAGTTCCGCGGCTGCCAGTCGCCGTGGGTCGGCACGAGCGTGATGGTCGGCGTCGGCCACGACTCCACCTGTTCACGCAGCCGTTCCGCGATGTCCGGTGCGATTCGGTGTGGCTGATCGAGCCACCAGAGAGCCTTCGCCTGTCCCCGCGCTTCGAAATCCTCATCCTCGACAGCGAGCTGCTCATGCAGCAATCGCAGCAACTCCCCTGCCTGCCGATAAGTGTCGGGACGCCACTCGTGCTCGGTCCCCTCGACCAACTCCCCCGGCAGAAACCGCGTCACGATCAGCTTGGCGTCCTCGTCGGCGTGCACAAGTTGTGGCGCACGCCCGCGCATCGTCCACGGCCCGAGCCACTCGCGGTGCGCGCGCATCTCCCGCGCCAAGTGGCTGTCGCGCTCATCGCCCGCCTTGACGACATGCCGAGCCCCGTCGTACAGCAACTCGAGAACAATCGTCCCCACGAGTCCCCAGCTGTGGTCCTTCACAACCTCGGCCCCCGGAAGCCAGTCATCCAGAAGCTCGCGCTGACGTCTACTGAGCTGACCTGAACTCACAACGGCCAATCCTCACACAACCAACTTCCGTCAGCATCGCTGGTGACACGGAACGGCTCGGCATGCGGCAACGGCCGGCCCCAGATCGTCGAACCAAGGCCGCACAGAGAACTCAACGCCACCGACAGACTCGCCACGTGCCCGACGACGACAACTCTCTGAGCTGGATGCGCTCTCACGATTTCTTTCAGCGCGCCAGTCGTCCGTCGGACCACCTCGAAGCCGGTCCCCCACCGACGAAACTCTGCTCCAGATCTTGGTCGACGATCCACGCCCGCAGCGCCTCGGCGGCGGCGTACCGAGTTGCCTCGTCCAGCGGATCATCCAGCGGACCGATCTCCACCTCGCGCAGAGTTCGGTCATCTCTCCCCCAGGGTGAATCAGCAGCATAAGTGTTCAGCTGGTGAGCAGTTTGTTTGGGAGGATGTCGGTATGCGCGCTGACCGGCTGGTTGCCACTCTGCTGCTGATGCAGGCCCGGGGCAGGGTGACGGCTTCCGAACTGGCGGCCGAGTTGGAGATCTCGGTGGCGACCGCGCGGCGGGATCTCGAGGCGTTGTCGACCGCCGGCATCCCGGTCTATCCACAGCCGGGGCGGAACGGTGGGTGGTCTCTGCTCGGCGGCGCGCGGACCGATTTGAGCGGGCTGAATGCGACCGAAGCGCAGGCGTTGTTCCTGCTGGTCGGGCCTGCCGCGTCGGTGGCGCCGGAGGCGAAGGCTGCGCTGCGGAAGCTCGTACGGGCGTTGCCGGACACATTCCGGGCGGATGCCGAGGCTGCGGCTGAGGCTGTGGTGATCGATCCTGCGCGGTGGGGTGAGCACGTCAAGGAACGACCTGAGATGGTGCGGGTCCTGCAGGACGCCGTGGTGCGACGGCTCAAGGTCAGGCTGATGTACGCCGGGCGCGGGCGGCAGGTCAGCGAGCGGCTGATCGATCCGCTGGGACTCGTTGACAAGGACGACATCTGGTATCTGATCGCGGGTACCGAGAAAGGTCAGCGCACCTTCCGGGTCGAGCGCGTCACCGAGGCGACGCTGACCGACCTTCCCGCCGAGCGACCGAAGGACTTCGACCTCTCTGCGGCCTGGGCCCGGGTGGTCGACGAGATGGAGCAGAACCGCTCCTTGCTGGCAGCAACCGTCCTGATGGAGGAACGGTTCGTCTGGGTGATGCAGGACCGGCTCGGCCGCCATTGCGAGGTGGTCGGCTCGGCCGAGGACGGTCGCGTCGAACTGCGGGTGACAGCCCCGAACGCCCTCGACATCGCCCGGCACCTGGCCGGCTGGGGCGGCATGATCGAGGTGCTCGGGCCCCCGTCGGTCCGAGCCGAGCTCGCGCGCCTGGGCCGCGAACTGGCCGAGCGCTACGGCAGTGCGATCGTGTAGAGAATGAACCCGCGGTTCTCCGCGACCTGGTCGTAGAGTCGGCGCGCGGTCGCATTCGTCTCGTGCGTCGACCAATACACCCGGCCACAATTCTGCGAGCGTGCCCAGGCCGCCACCGCCTCGATCAACGCGCGGGCCACGCCTCGGCCGCGAGCCTCCGGAGCGGTGAAAAGGTCTTGTAGATAACAGGAATCAGCCGACGTCGTGCTGGCGTGAGTCAGGAAGTGCGCGATCCCGACGAGCTTGCCGTCGAGCTTCGCACCCAGCGCATGAATGCACTGGCCGGCGCTGAATTCTGCCCAGGAATGATCGAAGAATTCCTCCGGCATGGTCCGTCCGTAGAATTCGTTGTAGCCGGCGACGAGCGTCTGCCAGGTTTCGCGATCCTCTGGAAGTAATCGCCCGATCGTCACGACGGTTTCCCGGTCGTCCGGCGTCATCTGCTCTCCTCTGGTCGCCTGGTCGGGAGTGAGACGCGGGCACGGGAGATTCGGTTCGGCCGGCTGACGATTGGGGGCGGGGTGACGGTTGGAGGTCGGGTGATCACGGGTGGTGCCCGGAGGGTCCGGGTGGTGAGAGATCCGCGGGATCGGGGAGAAATGTCGCCGGGGATGGCCTTCAGGCGTGAGTAGGGTGCGGTGTTCGGTTGTGTCCCAGATCGAGTAACAGGAAGTCTTCGTGACCACTACGCCCCCTCAACCGCCCCAGAACCCGTACCCGGCGCAGCCCCCGGCCGAGGGATACGCTCCCCCGCCGGTCCAGCCCGGCCAGTTCCCGCAGTACGGGCCGCCACACGAGCAGCAGCCCCACTACGGTGACCAGCACCAGTACGGCGACCAGCAATACGGGCAGCAGCAGTTCCAGCAGCCTGGGCAGCAGTTCGCGCCGGGTCAGTACCAGCAGCAAGGGCAGTTCTCCCAGGACCAGGCAGCCCAGGATCAGTTCCCGCAGGGGCAGTTCATGCCTGTTGCCCAGGGCACGCTTCAGTGCCGGTTCTGTGGTGGGATGCCTGCCGTGCAGGCGACCGTCCGCGGTCATCAGGGCCTGATCATCCTGATGCGCTTCCTCAAGCTGGAAGGGCCGTTCTGCCGCACGTGTGGTGTCGCCACGATCCGCGACATGACCGCGAGGAGCATGTGGCAGGGCTGGTGGGGCTTCGGCTCGATGATCGTCAACCCGATCACGATGCTGGTGAACCTCGGCACCTACTCGAAGTTCAAGCACCTGCCGGAACCGGCTCCGGGCGCGCCCGGCCGGCCGATGGATCCGGGCAAACCGCTGTTCAAGCGCCCGGTGATCCTCGGTCTGCTGCTCCCGATCGCGCTGATCGCCGTGATCGTGATCGGCAACCTGGGCAACCCGTCGTCGGCGGACGCCGGCGACTGCGTCCAGAACAAGGGCACGGTGGCCAAACCCAACGTGAAGGTGGTCGACTGCGGTTCCACCGACGCGGAGTTCAAAGTCCTCGGCAAGCTCAGCAGTACTGCGAACTCCGACGAGTGCGAGCAGTTCCCCGGCTACACGGTGGCCTACACGAAGTCGCGTGGCTCCTCGGGGTACACGCTCTGCCTCGGTCCGAACTGAGCCACTCCCGGTCTGACACAATCTCCGGGCCGACACGAGATGAGCCGGTCCGGAGGGTGCTCAGCGGTTGGCGGTGACTCGGGCGTAGTAGGCGCGGGCCTCCTGGGTGCGGCCCGCGCCGAGCACCCTCAGAGCCTCGGCGAGATCGGGGTACTGCGCCTCCAGCAACTCGGCGGCCCCTTGCAGGTCGGAGGCCGAGGCAACATCCCGGAGCAACGACTGGATGGCGACGACCGGATCCCCCGCAGCCGGCGGCTCGGCCGGACTCCCCTGGTCCACCGTGAGCGTGGATCGCTGCGCGGCGCGGATGCCCTCGAGGCGGCGCTCCTGCTCGGCGGCCGGCAGGGCGTCCCAGCCGGACTCCCCCACCATCGCTTCCAGTTGGAGCAGCCTCGACAGCACCGTCGGGTTGCTGATCTTGGCCCGCTGCCCCGACATCAGTTGGGACAGCATCGGAGCGGACAGGCCGAGCACCCCCGCGAGCTGCGCCTGCGACAGGCCCAGCCTGGCCAGGAGGCGCCGGAAGCGGTCTCCCAGCGGCTCGCCGTACCACTGCAGTTGCAGTTCGAGGTTCCGCGCGTGCGCGTCGGTCACAACGCCTCCATGATTACCGTTTGCAAATTGCACATGCAAACGCTAGGTTGGTCGCAATGAAGCCTCAAGCTCCTGGAGACGCCATGATACGACGCCTCGCCGCCCTGGCCGCGGTATCTGCCCTGACTGCCGCGTTCTCATTCGCGAACGCTCCCGCCGCCAGCGCGGAAGGTGACCTCTCGCCGGTGATGGTGGTGCTGGACTCGTCCGGCTCGATGACCGCGCGGGATGCCGGCGGCAGCGGCACCCGGATGGACGCGGCCAAGCGGGCCGTCACCTCGATGGTCGCCGGGCTGCCGGACCAGGCGCAGGTCGGCCTGACCATCTACGGCGCCGGGACCGGTTCGAGCGGCTCGGAGAAGGCGGCCGGCTGCAAGGACGTCCGCGTCGTCCAGCCGGTGGCAACCGTCAACAAGCCAGTGCTGACCAGAGCGGTGAGCGCGGCGAAGGCCAGCGGCTACACCCCGATCGGCCATTCGCTCCGGGTCGCGGCCGCGCAGCTGCCGAAGGAGGGGCAGCGGTCGATCGTCCTCGTCTCCGACGGCGAGGACACCTGCGCTCCCCCGCAACCGTGCGAGGTGGCGAAGGAGCTGCACAAGCAAGGCGTCGACCTCCACGTCCACGCGATCGGATTCCGCGTCGACGCGAAGGCTCGCGCCCAGCTCGCCTGCATCGCACAGAACACCGGCGGCACCTATCACGACGCCTCCGACGCGGACTCCTTGCTCGGAGTACTGGGCCGGGTGACGGAGCGCGCGCTGCGGCACTACGAGCCGACCGGCAAGCCGATCACCGGTACTGCGGACCCGTTCACGGCGCCGACGATGACGCCCGGGCAGTACCTCGACACCCTCAACGCCGAGGAGGAGCGGTTCTACTCGGCCGAGCTGAAGACGGGCGACACGGCGTACTTCGCAGCCACGGCGGTCTTCCCGCGGGGCAACCCGCGCGATATCGAGGTGGTCGACCTCAAGATCACCGGTCCCGACGGCGCGGACTGCTACGAGTCGCAGCGCGAGCTCAACACCCGCGCGAAAGACGGTGGTTCGCTGACCACGGTGCTGAGCTGGAACGGGACAGTGGCCGGCTCATCGAAGCCGAAGGGCTGCAGCGTTCCCGGCAAGTACACCTTCCGGGTGACTCGTGATGCGCGTGGCGGCGGGGCGGACCGAGTGCCGGTAGAGCTGCAGTTGCGGGTCGAGCCGCCGGTGACCGGCAGCACGGGTGAGCAGACTCAGACGAGTCTGGTGACGTTCGCGCAGCCGCCTGCGGGTGCGGTACGACCCGTTCGCGGTGGCGGTTCCTTCAACGAGGCGACCACGCTCGACGGCTCCGGCCGGTACGGCGAGACGATCTACTACGGCGAGGAACTGTTCTACCGGGTGAAGCTGGACTGGGGTCAGGGTCTTGCGTACCGAGTCACCTTCGCCGGGCGGCCGGACGGCGCGACCACGAACATCCGGACCGGACTGTTCAGCCCGGTGCGGGCGGAGATCAAGTTCGACACCACCGCCTACACGGGGACGACGCAGATCCTGCCTTCCAGCGGGAAGCCGATCGCGACGCCGCGGGCGGTCTACCTGAACCGGAACGCGAACAACTCCGACTTCCGCAAGGCCAGCGTCGACGGCTGGTACTACATCATCGCCAAGCTCGGTGTCGCCAGCGGCGACGCCCCGGCAGGCGGAGTACCGGTGACGATCGACGTGGCAGTCGCGGGCGACAAGGTGGCCGGACCGGAGTACGGCGCGTCGACGGGCGAGACGCCTTCCATACCGACGCCCAGTGCCTCGTCGGAACCGACGCCGTCGGGTTCGACCACGAACGAGGCCGGCGGCCAAGGTGGCGACGACAAGGTCCAGCCGGTTGCGGACGAGTCCTCCTCGTCGCTGCCGTGGATCGTCGGCGGGGCGGTCCTGGTGCTCGCTCTCGCGATCGTCGCCGCGGCCCTGATCATCCGCAGCCGCAAGTCGTCAGCCCTGCAGCCGGCTAACGGACCCGGGTACGGCGGTCCCGGCCAGAACGGGTCCGGCTACAACGGACCTGGTTACAACGGACCTGCGGCGAATGGCCCGGGGCAGAACGGGCCGGGTCAGGGCTGGTCCTAGGCCTTGATCCACAGGTAGGACGAACCTTGCTGACGGCACTCGACCCGGGTGCCGTCAGCAGTCGATTCCACCGCCCCGGCTTCTTGCCAACCGCACGGATCCCCCACCTCGAGCTGCGCATTCGGAGCGCGCGTGACAGGCCCGGTCGGCACCGAGGACGGCGTCCCACTAGGCGACACGCTTGGCGACACCGTCGGCTGCGATCCCCCGCCTTCTTCACCTCCATCAAGCAACAACACCCCAACAACCCCAGCCGCAACCAACCCCACGAGCCCGACACCACCCAGCACCAGACGCCGCCGCACCGGCCTCCCTGCCGCCGGCGACACGCCCGCGGCCGCACGCAGGGGCGTCAGACGATCCGCCGGTGCTCCTGCAGTGTGCTCCTGCTCAGGCCGCTTCGTCCCGGCCGGTTGCTGACCGGCTGGATCCCCGGGAGCCCCGTGCGCGACAGGAGCAGTCGGCAGCTCGGCCGACGAAGCTGCAGTAGGCCAGCTCTCGGCCGGTCGCCCCGCGCCCGGCCGAACCAAGGAACCCGCCGCTCGCGCCGCCTGCTCACCTCCGCGCGCCAGGGCTGAGGGAGCCTCGAGCGGCACCTCATTCGGCGCCGCGGGTGGTGTCGCCGGGGATGTGGGCAGGTTGGTGTAGGGCGTGGGGAGGGGTGGGAGTTGGTTGAAGACTTCGATCAGTTCGCCGTCTGCGGTGTGGGCTGGGATTTGAAGCGCGGTGGAGAGGACGGGCGCCAGGGATTCGAGGGCGGCTTTGGCTGAGTCCGAGCGCCGGGCGGGTTCGGAGTGGATCAGGGACTCGACGAGAGCCCAGACGGTGCCGGTCGTGTTCGGGCGCGAAGGTAGTGGGCCGGCGGCTGGGGGTTCCTCGCCGGTGAGGAGTTGCCAGGCGGTGACTCCGGCGGCGTAGAGGTCTTGCTTGGTTGACGGTGGTTCGCCTGAGAAGGCCTCGGGAGCTACGTAGCCACGGGTGCCCACCACGGCGCCGTGCTGGGTGAGGCGTGGCTCTCCGAGGGACAGCGCGATGCCGAAGTCGCTGAGGCGGAGTACGGGGATGCCGGTGCCGGTGGTCTCGAGCAGCAGGTTCGCGGGCTTCACGTCACGGTGGACGAGGCCCGCCGCGTGGACCTGTTCGAGGGCGCGGAGGAGCTGGGCGAGCAGTTCGGCCGCGTAGCGCTCGGGAAGGGCGCCGAAGTCGGCCACTAGGCTGCTCACCGAGCCGCCGCCGACGAGGTCCATCGCGAGGAGCGCCTGGTCGTCGTCCGCCGCCCAGCCGTACGGGCTCAGCACGTTCGGGTGTTCGAGTCGCAGCCCTTGCTCGCGGACGAAACGAAGGAGAGCGCCGGCGTGGCGCTGGCGCAGTACCTTCGCGGCGCAGAGGCGTTCCAGGCGGCGGTCCCACGCGCGCCAGACGATACCGGTCCCGCCGGAACCGATCGGGTCGATCAGCTCGAACCGCCCGGCGAACACGTCTGGCACCAGCGGTCCTCCTCTCACCCGGCTCGCGGCATACCTTGCCAGCCCACGGGTCCCCGGGCGAGTTCACCCGCCCTGGGGTCCACCGGGTGAGAGAGGTCAGTTGTAGTAGCCGTCCACCGGGACGCGGGCCTCGTCGTACAGGTTCGGGCCTTCCTGTGGGACCGCGGGGAACGGGCCGCCGGGTTTGAGGGCGTTCAGTTGGTCGCCGGACAGGGCGTAGACGACGTGGCCCAGGCCGGAGCGTTCGATCGCGCCGGCGCACATGCCGCACGGCTGGCAACTGGTGTACATGGTCGTGCCGGCTGCCGTCTCCGGGTCCAGGTTGGCCGCGGCCCACTTGGCGAGTTTGAGCTCGGGATGGGCGCTGATGTCATTGTCCGTGATCGAGGTGTTGTGGTCCTCGGCGATCACCGTGCCGTCAGGCCCGGCGAGTAGCGAGCCGAAGGGCGGGTTGCCGGACTTTCGAGCCGTTGCCGCGAGCTCGATCGCCCGGCGCAGGAGGTCGTCCCGTGCTGTCACTGCTGCTCCCATCATTGATGTTCCCGTCTTGGTTCAGTGCAGGTCTTTCCAGGCGGCCGCGACGGTCGCGAGCGCCTGCCATGCGTGTTCGGGACCTTCGGTCTCCGCCGGGTCGCCGACGAACGGATCCAGTACGACGGCCTCGGCACCGAGCAGGCGGAGTTCGTCGAGATCTCCCATCACCTGATCGATCGAGCCTTCACCAGCGACTCGTATGTCGTCAGCGACCGGCTCGTCCGTCAGGCGCAGCAGGATCCGTGGCGCGAATCCCGGTACCGGCCGGCCTTCCTCGTCCGCGAGGGCCTTCAGCCGATCGAGTGCCCCGCGCATCCAGTCGACCCGCTCGCGCAACGGATGCCACGCGTCGCCATACCGGACCGTACGACGGAGTCCGGCGTCGCCGCGTCCTCCGACCCAGATCGGGATGTCGCCGCTGCGGTAGTCCTCGTCGTTCTCCCACGCCTTCCGGATGTCGCGGAGAAGCTCGTCGGTGAGCTTCCCCCGGCGGGTGAAATCGATGCCGAGCGCCTCGAACTCCTGCCGCGCCCAACCGACGCCCATCCCCAGCACGAGCCGGCCGCCGCTGAGCTGATTGAGGTTGGCGGCCATCCGGGCCACCAGCAGCGGGTGCCGGTACGGCGCGATGAGCACGGTGGTCCCGAGGCGAATGGTGCCGGTGACTCCGGCGAGCCAGCTCAACGTGGTGAAGGGCTCGTAGAAGGGCGCCGGGTACTGCTCCGCCACGTCAGGTGTCACCGCGACGTGGTCGGACACCATCAGCAGGTCGTAGCCGAGTCCTTCCACCGTGCGGGCCCAGTCGCGGAGCCGGCCGGGGTTGGTTCCGGGGCCGAAGTTGGGGACGTTCACACCGATTTCCACGCCAATCAGGCTATCCAGCCGGAACGTCCTGGTTGAAGAGACTCCTCGCCGAAAAGCGGGTGTTCGGCCGTGGATTCCCCGGTATCTTGGCCGAATGACCGAGACTCTCGATCCGACCGACTGGGCCATCCTGGTCGAGGTCCAACAGGACGGGCGGATCTCGCTGACCGAGCTCGGCCGCCGGGTGAACCTCAGCCCCTCGGCGACCACCGAGCGGGTGAAGCGGCTGGAGTCGATCGGCGTGATCAGCGGCTATCGCGCGGACGTGGACCTGACGAAGGTGGGATTCCCCGTGCTGGCCGTCGTACGGCTGAAGTATCCGGGGAACAAGCACGGCCCTCTGCACAAACTGCTGGAAGAGCGGTTCGAGATCCTCGAGTGCCTGCGGACCACGGGCGACGACTGCTACACGTTGAAGGTCGCGGCCGGGTCGATGGCGCATCTGGAGCACTTGGTGAACGAGCTGACCGAGTTCGGCAGTACCACGACGAACCTCGTCTACAGCGAGACCCAGCCGTACCGCGGACCGCAGGCGCCACCGCCGGAGCTCTGATGGAGGTCCTCGGGATCGAGGTCTCCCGCGCACTCCTTCACCAGTGGATCGAGTGGCTCGCGCCGGATCGGCAGCCGTTCTACCTGACCGCCAAGCAGATCGCTCTGTGGGGTCTGGCGCAGGATGACACCGAGCCTGACCGTCAGCAGCGGGACACCTATCACTCGTACGGCGTCGACGGGCGGCTGAGGTCCGTCTGGCTGGACGAGTCGACCTTCATGGAGCTGCCGCGCAAGACCCGGGCCGGCCTGGTGAGAGCGCAGGTGGTCCATGAGCGTGGGAGTGTGCCGACCGTCAGGGCGTGGCGCGATGTATTCGGGCCGGAGATCCGCCTGCAGGCCGACGGGCATCGCTTCGTCTGGTGGAAGTCGCTGCTGCGGGACACGGCCGCCGATGTATTGCCTCGCATCGTGAGCGAAGCCCTCGGCCCGAGCCACCACCGCGACGTACCGGAGTCTGTTTGGGCGTCGGCGGCACCGCTCCTACCGCGCGCTCGCGAACTGGCCGGCACGTTTCCCGACGGCAGCGGGCCGAACTGCTTCGGCACGGTGATGGCGGCCGCGGGTGTCGGAGGAGCGGCTGACACCTGGATGCAGCGGGAGCCCTTCGACCAGTGGCTGGCCGACAACACCACCCGCGGCGGGCGGGACGACGTACCGGGCACTGTCCTCGTCTGGCGTGACGACAACCGCCTGGTCCAGCACGCGGCGATCACCATCGGCGCCGGCTGGACCCTTCACAAGCCGTCCCAGTCCTGGACGTCCCCACGCAAGATCCGCACCGCCCCCGAAGTCCGCCGCTCCACCCGAACCCCCAGCTGGCACCTGACCCGCCACATCCTCCGCCCCTGACACCACCCGCCCTAGGATCACCTCATGCATGCCCGCCAGCGTGTCACCCGGTCCTCGTTCACCCACCCGCTTCTCCCGATCGTTGCCCCGCACCCGTTGCCGGCATTGCCTGAGCGCAGTTGGTCAGCCGAGGCCTGCCGCTACAAGAAGGCCGACGACGAGTACGACGGCGTCCTCCTGGAGTTGGTCCTCGCCTCGTACGTGCTCGGCGAATCGGCTCCGGAGCTTCGGGCCCGATTCCAGGAGGTGAGCAGCAGATGAGGATTCTGGTGACGGGTGGGTCCGGGGAGTTGGGGCGGGAGATCCGGCGGGTTGCGCGGCATGAGGTTGTTGCTTGTTACAACAGTGTGCCGGTGGAGGGTGGAGTGCGGGTTGATGTGCGGCGGCGGGATGAGGTGGAGGCTGCTGTCCGGGAGGTTCGGCCGGACGCGATCATCCATACCGCGTATCTGCAGTCCGACTGGGTGACGACGGCCGACGGGGCTGCGAACGTGGCGATCGCGGCGCGTGGGATCCGGCTGGTGCATGTGTCGAGTGACGCGTTGTTCTCCGGGAAGGACAGCCCGTACGACGAGGAGGCGGTCCCGGATCCGATCACGCCGTACGGCGCTGCGAAGGCGGCGGCCGAGACCGCGGTCCGGGCGGTCGATCCGAGCGCGGTGATCGCCCGTACTTCGCTCATCGTGGGTGGCGGGCGGATCGAGCGACTGGTGCGGGCGCTCGTCGAGGGTGGGCCGGGGGCGCTCTACACCGACAACATCCGGTGCCCAATCCACGTCACCGACCTCGCCAACGCATTGCTCGAACTACTCGAGTCGGGTCACACCGGCATCGCGCATGTCGGTGGAGCAGACGCGGTCAGCCGCCACGAACTCGGCCAGTTGATCGCAGTACACGAAGGACTCGCCCCGACGAAGCTCCCCGCCGGATCGAACCCCTCGGACATCCGCCTAGACAGCACGAAAACCCAGCACCTCCTCAAGACCCACCTCCGAGGAGTCCGAGAGTTCCTCACCCCATCCGCTTAGGTGCGATGAAAAGCACCACCTCGTCGACGATGGCGCCGCTGATCTTCAGGCCGGTGGTGGTGGGGCTGGGTCAGCTCCAGGGCGGCGGGGTGGTGGGGTCCCAGATGGGGCGGACTTCGATCGCGCCGTAGCGGGCTGAGGGGTGGCGGGCGGCGTGGGCAACGGCTTCGTCCAGGGTGGCGCACTCGAGGATGCAGGTGCCGCCGATCAGTTCCTTGGTCTCGGCGAACGGGCCGTCGGTGATCGACACCTCATCGCCTTCCTCCGTCGGCCGGACCCGGACGGTCCGGGCACTCGCGTGTGCGTGCAGCCCGGTGCCGCCGTCCTTGAGGACTCCGCGCTCGAGCATCTCCTCGGTCCAGCCCTCGCAGCCCCTCGCGAACGCGTCGTCGGGGACGAGTGAGACGTCGGCACAGATCAGCAGCAGGAACTGCATGCTCACTCCGTCTCGTCGACCAGCCGGGCGGTGACCGGCGTACCGATCTCCACCGTGCGGCTGACCGTGCAGAGCCGGTCGTGCGACATCTTCAGCGCCCGCGGCAGCGCCTCACGCGCCTTGTCGCCGTCCTCGCCCTCGGGGAAGCGGATGGTGAACTCGACCACGAGGTCCTCCATCCGGTTGCCCTGCTCAGGGTCGCGGAGCTTGTCGCCGCGGACCACCGCGCGGAACTCGGTCGGCTCGGCCCGGCGGCTGGTCACCGTGTCCACGTCGATCGCCGAGCAGACGCCGATCGAGGCCAGGAACAGCTCCACCGGGGTGAAGTCGGTGTCACTGCCGGATCCCACCGAGATGCTGCCGCCGCGCACGTTGCGCACCTCGTACTTGTTGTTGGCCGTGCGCTCGAACTGCACCTGGCGGAGAGAGTCGTCGCCCATGTCCATCTCAATCTGTTGCCGTCGGCAACGTAAAGGGTCAGCTTCAGTAGATCAGCTTGCGAGGTTGTTCAGGGCCTCGTCGACCGGGGTGTCGCCGGCGATCAGTTCCAGCGTGCGGCCGATCGAGGCGGGATTGGAGCAGAGTCCGGCCAGCACGAGCGCCACGTCGTCACGGCTGATCCGGCCGTACCCGGTCTTGTCGTCGAGCAGCACCTTGCCGGTGCCCGGGTCGTTGGTGAGCCCACCCGGCCGCACGACCGTCCAGTCCAGGTCCCGGGACCGCAGATCGTCCTCGGCCGCCTTCTTCGCCCGCAGGTAGATCGTGAACTGGTCGTTCGGGTCAAGCTCACCGAAGTTGTCCGCGCCCATCGAGCTGACCTGCAGGTGCCGCCGTACTCCGGCCCGCTCGGCCGCATCCGCCAGCAGCACCGCGGCGCCCTTGTCGACCGTCTCCTTGCGCTCGACCCCGCTGCCCGGGCCCGCACCCGCGGAGAAGATCGCGACGTCGGCACCGGACAGCACCGCGACGACCGGGTCGAGGTCGGCCTTCTCGAGATCCAGTACTGCGGCCTCGCCACCCGCCGCGGCAATGTCGGCCTCGTGCTCGGGGTTCCGCACCAGCCCGACCACCTCATGCCCGTCAGCGGCCAGGATCTTCGTCAGCCGCAGGGCGATCTGTCCATGTCCACCAGCAATCACGACTCGCATGCTCCCGAGCCTAGGTCACCGCCCGCCCGACCGTGAGGGTCCGGGCCCCGGCGTCCCCCTGGGCACCGGGATCGGCAGCCAACGGTCACCCGCTCCTGAAGTCCTCGGCGGTCATTCCGTCGGCGTGTCCTTCCGGCCACTGGACGAGCTCGATCAGGTAGCCGTCGGGGTCGCGCACCATGGTGACCAGCGGGTCATCGGGACCGGCGGTCGGCCGCGCCGGATCGGTCTGGATGCCGTGGGCGGCCAGGGTGGCGATGGTGGCGTGCAGGTCGTCCGTCTGGATGGCGAGGTGGTTGAGGCCGCCGGTCTCGGTGACCGGCCGGGCAGGATCGTGCGCGAGCTCGACGGTGACGAACGGGTCGTCCGGCAACTGGAGCATGGTCAGAGAGCCGAACGGGGTGTCGGGAACGGTTCCGACGACGGTGTAGCCGAGTGCCTGGTAGAACCTGCGAGAGCGATCCAGGTCGGTGACGCGGAGTCCGACGAGCAAGGTGCGCACGGTCATCTCCCTGATGGTCTGGCGTCCTGCAGGTTCGTGGTGTCCATGATCAGTGTTCGACGTCGTAGAAAGCAGGTGCGTGACACGGTTGCCTTGGGCCACGCGGGACGGGTTGCCGAGCGTCACGTTGTCGCCGGGTTCCATGGCGCCGCCTGCTTGATCGCGGCTTCGACCCCGTCGGTGACGAACGTGAACGGTGCGGTGTCCGCATACTCCCAGTTCGTCGGCGCCTCGTGGGTGACGACGAAGACGTGATCACCCGCTGCCGGTACGCCGTTCCAGCCGTTCGTCTGATCGAACAGGTTCCGCCCTCATGTCGATGACCTACGCGGTCCTAGTCGCCGGAGTGCCGGAGGATCGGGCGTAGGGCCTCGAGCACGGTCGCGTCCTCGATGGTGGAGGGAACGGGCTCGTCGCGGCCGTCGGCGATACCGCGCATGGTCTTGCGGAGGATCTTGCCCGACCTGGTCTTCGGCAGGGCCTCGACGACCGAGACCTCACGGAAGGCGGCGACCGGGCCGATGTCTCGGCGTACGGCGGCGACCAGTTCGTCCCGCAAGGTCTCCGGGTCGATGGTGACACCGGCCTTGAGTACGACGAGTCCGCGCGGCAACTGTCCCTTGAGTGCGTCGTGGACCCCGATCACGGCGCACTCCGCGACCGCGGGATGGGCGGCGAGCACGGCTTCCATGCTCCCGGTGGACAGGCGGTGACCGGCGACGTTGATGACGTCGTCGGTCCGCCCCATCACGAAGACATAGCCGTCGGCATCGATGTAGCCGGAGTCACCCGTCAGGTAGTACCCGTCGTACCGGCTCAGGTAGTTGTCGATGTAGCGCGCATCGTCGCCCCACAGCGTCGGCAGCGCACCCGGCGGGAGCGGCAGCCTGATCGCGATCGCCCCCTCCTCCCCCGCGGCCTGCTGAACGCCCCCGGCGTCGAGGATCTGCACGTCCCAACCCGGCAGCGGCACCGTCGCCGACCCGGGCTTCACCGGCAGCGGCTCGAGCCCGCGCGGGTTGGCGACGATCGGCCAGCCGGTCTCCGTCTGCCACCAGTGGTCGACGACCGGAACGCCGAGCTTGTCGTGCGCCCAGTGGTAGGTCTCCGGGTCGAGCCGTTCCCCGGCCAGGAAGAGCGTCTGGAACCGGCCGAGGTCGTACTTCGCGATTTCGCCGCCGTCGGGATCGACCTTCTTGATCGCGCGGAATGCGGTCGGAGCGGTGAAGAGCGCTTTCACGCCGTGCTGCGAGATCACCCGCCAGAACGCGCCGGCGTCCGGAGTACCGACCGGCTTTCCTTCGTAGAGGACCGTGGTCGCACCGACGAGCAGGGGCGCGTACACGATGTAGGAGTGACCGACGACCCAGCCGACGTCGGAGGCGGTCCACCAGACGGCACCCGGGCCGATGCCATAGACCGCGCCCATCGTCCAAGCCAGCGCGACCGCGTGACCACCGTTGTCGCGGACGACTCCCTTCGGCTTCCCGGTCGTGCCGGAGGTGTAGAGGATGTATAGCGGATCGGTGGCGGCGACGGGCTCCGGCTCGACCGGCGTCACCCCGGAGATCGCGGTTTCCCAGTCGAGATCGCGCTCTCCGAGTTTCCCGGGCGCGATCTCGCGCTGCAGCAGCACGGTGCGCTCCGGCTGATGGGTGGCGAGCTCGAGGGCGGCGTCGATGATCGGCTTGTACTCGACCACCCGCGTCGGCTCGATCCCACAGGACGCCGCCACGATCACCTTCGGCGTCGCGTCGTCGATCCGGGCCGCCAGTTCCTTCGGCGCGAACCCGCCGAACACGACCGAGTGGATCGCCCCGAGCCGGGCGCAGGCGAGCATCGTGATGACGGCCTCGGGCACCATCGGCAGGTACACGATCACCCGATCACCCTTGCCGACTCCCAGCTCCTTGAGCGCGCCCGCGAAGAGCGCGACCTGGTCCCGCAGTGCGCGGTAGGTGTAGCTGCGAGTCGTCCCGGTGACCGGCGAGTCGTAGATCAGCGCGGTACGGTCGCCGTTGCCGGCCTCGACGTGCCGGTCGAGCGCGTTGTACGACGTATTGAGCTCGCCGTCCGGGAACCACCGGTAGAGCGGCGCGGCCGAGTCGTCCAGCGCACGGGTCGGTGGTCGCGTCCAGGAGATCGCGCCGGCCGCCTCCAGCCAGAAGCCCTCGGGATCCGCCAGGCTGCGGCGGTAGGTCTCGTCGTACGCACCCATCTGCATGCCTCCGTCTCGCGATGAAACCACCGGCAGTCTTACCCATCCAGCAGCCCCGCAACAGCCCACGACGCGAGCCGCCCGTGGTCTGAACCGCCACTCGTCCTGAGCCACCGGTGGATGGCGGCTGTAAGGGGCGTGGCAGGGTTGAGCCATGACTGTGACTCGTGAGGATGTGCAGCGCGCCGCCGCGCGGATCGCCGGTCGGGTACGGCGTACGCCGGTGCTGCAGGTTTCGCCGACGCTGACGCTCAAGCTGGAACTCCTTCAGCACGTCGGGTCGTTCAAGCCGCGCGGCGCGTTCAACCGGCTGCTCTCGGCCAAGGAGCAGGGCCTGCTCACGGGCCCGGGCGTCGTCGCCGCGTCGGGTGGCAACGCCGGGCTCGCGGCCGCCTATGCCGCGCGCGAACTCGGCGTACCGGCGCGGATCTTCGTACCGGTGAACGCGCCCGCCCCGAAGGTGACCCGGCTGCGGACGCTCGACGCGGACGTGGTGCAGGTCGGCAACGAGTACGCCGAGGCGTACGAGGCCGCGGTGGTGGCGTGCGAGGAGTCCGGTGCCTTGCTGGTGCACGCCTTCGACCAGCCGGAGGTCGTGGCCGGGCAGGGAACGATCGGGCTGGAACTGCTCGAGGACCTGGACGACGACTTCGACACGGTGCTCGTCGCGGTGGGAGGAGGGGGCTGATCGCCGGGATCGCCACCGCGATCGGCGACCGCGCCCAGGTGGTGGCGGTCGAGCCCGAACTGGCTCCCACCCTCGCCCGGACGCTGGCGGCCGGCGAACGGGTCGACGTACAGGTGGGTGGTCTGGCGGCTGACTCGCTGGGGGCTCGCAGGTTGGGAGAGCTCGCGTTCGGGGCAGTCAAGGCCCACTCCGTGCAGTCTGTGCTCGTCGACGAGGACGCCATCGTTGCTGCGCGCAACGAGTTGTGGCACGAGTATCACCTGGCGGTCGAACATGGCGCGGCGGTGAGCTACGCGGCGTTGCTGAGCGGCGCCTACCAGCCGGCGGACGGCGAGCGGGTCGTCGCGGTCATCTGTGGGGCGAACACAGATCCTTCGACGCTTGGCTGACCTGGGTCAGGTGAGACGCAGCGTGATGAACGGGATGGTGTCTCCCGGCAGGACGTAGCGCTCGAACTCGACGAAGCCGTGCGACTCGGCGAACCGGAGTCCGTCGGTGTTGGACGCGAGGATGATGGTCTCGATCCCGTCGGCGTCGAGCTTCCTCGCCTCGGCCAGCTCGTGCTCGTAGAACTGCTCGCCGAGGCCCTGGCGGCGGTGGGCCGGGAGAATGCGGACGATCACCGTCGCCGCGGTCGTCTCGTCGTTCGGCGGGCGCACGGTCGAGCAGCCGACCAGCTCGTCGCCGGCGTAGGCGACGGCGAGCCGGTTGCGCCGGACGCGTTCGCGGACCTCGTCGAGGGACAGCGGGTCCGTCGGGATGATCGTGTTGTGGACGTGGCGCCACTGTTCGAGGCTGGCGTCGTCACTCGGCTGTTCGATCCGCAGAGTCGGCACCGCGCAAGCGAACAACACCAAGTCAAGCCAGTCAAACCCGATACACAATTCCCTGCGGGCACGAGGCGGGTGCAGCTCGAGCGGGGGCTCAGACGTGTCGTGCGGCGGTGTGTTTCGGGCGGTCGTCGGCGAGAACCCAGGCGGCGAAGATGCCGGCGATGCCGCCGAAGAGGTGGCCCTGCCAGGAGATGCCGTCCTGCGGGAGCAGGCCGCTGAGCAGGGCGCTCCCCCAGACCAGCACGACGACCACGCCGATCAGCACCTGGCTGATCCGGCGGTTGAAGATGCCGCGCGCGATCAGATAGGCGGCGTACCCGAAGACCAGCCCGCTGGCGCCGATCGTGATCGTGTTCGGCGGCGAGATCAGCCAGGTGCCGAAGCCTCCGAGGGTGACGATGATGGCCGTCACGGCGGCCAGCCGCTTCGCCCCGCTGACCGCGATCAGCAGGCCCAGCGTGACCAGCGGCAGCGTGTTCGAGATGAGGTGCCCGAAGCCCATGTGCAGGAACGGCGCGGTGACGATGCCGAACAGGCCGTCCGGCTGCCGGGCGATGATCCCGTACTGATCGAGTTCGCCGTTCAGCGCGGTGTCGACGACTTCGCTCACCCACATCAGCCCGACGAGCAGGATCAGCAGCTTCACTCCGCTGCTGATCTTCGCGCCATCCACGACGCTGCTGCCGCGCCGCGCGGGAGTCGAGGAACTCATGCCTCAACCATGCCCGATCCGGCCAAACGACCCCGGCCGATCGGCGTTTCCCGGCGGTGTGTCAAGCGGCCGGTCCGATGTCAATAGCTGCAGCAGCGGTGAGTGATCCCACTGTGGCCGTGCGTGTCGGGCCTGCGTCCGACAGACTGGGAGGCCGGTCGCGAACACCGCCCGGCCCACACACCGCAATTCCGGAGGGGGGATTCGCGTTGCCGATTGCGGTCTACGTCCTCGGGCTCGCCATCTTCGCCCAGGGCACGTCCGAACTGATGCTCGCGGGCCTGCTGCCCGAGCTCGCGACGGACCTGGACGTGTCGATCCCCGCCGCCGGACTGCTGATCTCCGCCTTCGCGGTGGGCATGCTGCTCGGCGCTCCGATCCTGGCCGTGGTCACCCTGCGCTGGCCCCGCCGTACCTCGCTGCTCGTGTTCCTGGCGATCTTCGCGCTCACCCACGTCGCAGGCGCGCTTACGCAGGACTACGCGGTACTGCTCGCCACCCGCGTCGTCGGCGCCTTCGTGTACGCGGGGTTCTGGGCGGTGGCCGCAGTCACGGCGGTCGGGCTGGTGCCGGTGAACAGCCGCGCCCGGGCGATGAGCGTGGTCGCCGGCGGCCTGACCATCGCGACCATCGTCGGCCTTCCTGCGGGCACGGTGATCGGTCAGCACCTCGGCTGGCAGGCGGCGTTCTGGGCAGTCGCGTTGATGTCGGTCCTGGCGATGGCGGGAGTGCTCGCCACGATCCCGCCCGGTCGTCCTGATCCCGGCACCGCGCCCCGGATGGTCTCCGAGCTCCGCGCGATGTGGAAACCCCGGCTGTGGTTGTCGTACTGCACCACCGCCCTGGTCACCGCCGCGATCCTGGTCATCTTCAGCTACCTCGCTCCCCTGCTCACCGTGACGACCGGTCTCCCGTCCGGCGCGGTCCCCGCCGTCCTCGCCCTGTACGGCGTGGGCTCGCTGATCGGGATCACCATCGGCGGGCGGAATGCCGACGCCACCCCGTTCCGGACGTTGTCGGCCGGGATCACCGGGGTGGTCGCGCTCTCGGCCGTGCTGGCGATCTGGGCGTCGGAGCCGGTGGTCGCCATCGGCGCGATCTTCCTGCTCGGCGGCTTCGGGTTCGCCACCAACCCGGCGCTGAACGCCCGGGTGTTCAGCCTGGCCGAGGAGGCGCCGACGCTGGCGACCGCGGTCAACTTCTCGTCGTTCAACGTCGGCATCACCATCGGTCCCTGGCTCGGCGGTCTCGCCATCGACGCGGGCGCCGGCTACCGCGCGCTCGGCTGGATCGCCGTAGCCCTCGGACTGGTTGCCCTCGGCACCGTCGTCCTCGCCGCCCAGCTCCCGCTCCGCCGGACGGCGACGACCCGTCCCACGAAGATCAGTTGACCGGGCCGCTCTGGTCGAGGTGGCTCGGGTCGAAGTCGGACTTGCGCTTGAAGACGTACTTGTTCAGCAGCCAGGTGATCGCCCAGAGACCGACACCGATCACCATCAGCCAGCCGGCGATCTCGTAGTCGGCCGAGGCCCGGCCGGACAGCGGGCTGGCCAGGTAGACGCAGAGGATGCAGCCCAGGATCGGCAACGCGGTCGGCGCGTGGAAGTGCTTGTGCTCCACCTTGTCGCGGCGCAGCACGAGCACCGCGACGTTGACGATCGCGAACACGCACAGCAGCAGGAGGGCCGTCGTACCACCCAGGGCGGTGAGGTCGGCGTACCCGATCAGGAAGAACGCCAGCAGCGTGGTGAACACGATCGCGACCCACGGAGTACGGCGCTTGTGCAGCACGCGGCCGAGCGGACCCGGCAGCACCTTCTCGTGCGACATGCCGTACAGCAGACGGCTGGCCATCAGCATGTTGATCAGCGCCGAGTTCGCCACCGCGAACATCGTGATCCAGGCGAAGATCTGCAGCGGGAAGTCCGGCGCGCCGGCCTCGACCACCTTCAGCAGCGGGGTGGCGCCCTTGTTGAGCTCCTCCGGCGAGACGAGCGCGACGGCCGAGATCGCGACCAGCACGTAGATGACGCCGGTGATGGTGAGGCCGGTCAGCATGATCTTCGGGAAGATCTTGACCGGGTCCTTCGTCTCCTCGGCCATGTTGACGGAGTCCTCGAAGCCGACCATCGCGAAGAACGCGAGCGCGGTCGCCGCGGTGACGGCGCCGAACGGCGACTCGCCGTCCGGGGTGTTGAACTCGGTCAGCCGCGCGGTGTCGCCGTCGCCGTTGGACAGCGCCCAGGCCCCGATCGCGATCACGATCAGCAGACCGGACAGCTCGACCAGGGTCAGTACGACGTTCGCCTTGACGCTCTCGCCGACGCCCCGAAGGTTGACCAGGGCAATCAACGCCATGAACGCCAGTGCGGTGATCATCAGCACCGAGCCGCGGTCGGGGTCGAGCTTCACCGCCGAGAAGAAGTTCGCCGCGAACGCCTTGGAGGCGCTGGAGGCCGACGTCAGGCCCGAGCACATCACCGCGAAGGTGAGCAGGAAGGTGAGGAAGTGGATGCCGAACGCCTTGTGCGTGTAGACCGCGGCGCCACCGGCCTTCGGGTACTTCGTCACCAGCTCGAGGTAACTCGTTGCCGTCAGCATCGCCACGATGAAGGCGCACAGGAACGGCAGCCAGACGGCGCCACCGACCTCGCCTGCCACCTTGCCGGTCAGCGCGTAGACGCCGGTGCCGAGGATGTCGCCGACCACGAAGAGCAGCAGCAGTCCCGGGCCCATCACCCGTTTCAGCTCAGGACGGTCTTCGGTGGTCCTGGCCGCGATGTCGCTCATCCTGCCTCCCTGGATCGTCGAACCAGCAAGTCGATGACAGTCGTGGAGCACCGGCCCGGGCCTGCGGCGTGCCCCTGCCGAAGAAGGCTGACAGCATGTCCGGGTGATGCATCTACGTCTCATCGTCCCACCGGATCGCACCACCCGCGTCCTGGACACGCTCGTCGCCGACGATCGGGTGACCAGCGTCGTGATGCTGCCGGGCGCCGCGCACCGCCCGGTGGGCGACGTGATCGAGTGCGACGTCACCCGCGAGGCGACCTCGGACATCCTGTCCTGGTTGAAGAAGCAAGGACTGTACGACGAGGGCTCCGTCGCGGTGACCGAGGTCGGCGCGGCTCCGTCCCGCAACGCCAGGGCCACCGAGAAGGCCGCTCCGGGCGCACCGGACGACGCGGTGATCTGGGACGCGGTGGTCGACCAGGCGTACAGCGAGACGGCCGGCTCGTGGTCGTACTACGCCTTTCTCACCCTCGCAACGATGATCGCGGCCGTTGCCGTCATCACCGATTCCGCCATCCTGGTGGTCGGCGCGATGGTGGTCGGTCCGGAGTTCGGCGTGGTCGCCGCGCTCGCGGTCGGCATCGCGCTGAAGACCGGCCACCTGAGCGTGCGGGCGATCGCCTTGCTGTTCAAGGGTTTTCTGCTGGCGATCGCCCTGACGGTTCTCGCCGCCCTGCTCGCCCGGGCGGTCGGCTGGATCGACACGGGGGACGTGACTGCTGCCCGTCCGTTGACCGGCTTCATCTGGCGGCCCGACCGCTGGTCGGCCGTCGTCGCGGTACTGGCGGGCTGCGCCGGTGTCCTGTCGCAGACGGCCGGTCGCTCGAACGCGCTGGTCGGTGTGTTCATCTCGGTCACCACGGTCCCGGCCGCCGGCGATCTCGCCCTGTCGATCGCGCTCTGGGCGCCGGAGCAGATCACCGGATCGGCCGCGCAACTCGGGATCAACGTGGTCGGGATGACGATCGCCGGTGTGATCACCCTGCTCCTGCAGCGACAGATCTGGCGGCTCTACCTGCGGCACGGACCCGGGAAGAGAGCTGGGGCGGGCGCGCGCGTCGAGGCTTGACCGGGCGTCCCCTGTCCGGTCCGCGCGCGCCCGGTGGTCCAGTCGTACCCAATTCAACGGAATCCGGCCACGGTCCAGGGTGACGTAGTCCGGACATGTCGCGAACACGACACGTGGTGGCGCGGGCGCAGCGGAGCGGAGAACACGCCCATGCCATCAACCGACTGTGGACCGGGCGCGTCAGCTCATGCCCCGCCAGACGACAACGCGGTCAGCAACTCCGCGCCTCGGCTCTTCGTGTTCAGGGTGGGCACCCAGGCGTAGAGTAAGGAGCGGCGTTGAGCGGGTTAGGCGCTGTGGGGGCGGTGAACGTGGGGGCACGCTGCGGTGACCGGACTGTCCGGGCTGGCTACCGTGCACCCGGAGTAGCCCCGGAACGCGCACCGTTACCTGCAGCCGCGGGCATCGCAGTCGGCCGCGTTGCCGAGGCGCAACGGTTCGGTCACCCTCAGCCGCGCGGACCCCCACGGCCTGCACCCCGATCGGCTCTAGCACTGACCCAGTTCGACAGAAGCGATGGCGCGTCCCTTGAGCGCTGTGGATGCGAGTGCTTCGGTTTGGGCGCGGTCGGGGTAGAGCACCGCCCGAGCGACTCATGTTCCTGGGGGAGGGGATTCGGTCATCAGCGGGGCTGTTGGCTGACATCTCGTGCAGCAACACGAGTAGGAATCTCGAAGTTTTGAGGGGCAATCATGCGCAAGAAGCTGATCACACTGGTGGCTACACTCTTCGCCGCTTTGACCATGGCGGCGGTGGGGGCGTCGACGGCGATGGCGGACAGCCCGCACTACGTCAAGGGCCCGACGGCCACCGTGGAGGGCAACAGTCTTGTCGTCGAGTGGAAGGCAGCCGGACTCGGGAACACCGTGACGACTGTCGACTTCAACCTCACCGGCACCGTCGACACAACGTCGCAATGCTTCACCAAGAGCGGCAACCCCGTGAACGGGGTACCCAAGACCGAGACGATCAACGTCAACGCGACCGGGACCTTCCCCGTGCGCAACGGGCAGACAACCGGCTCGTTGACGATCGCGCCGATCTCCACGCTCACGTGTACCGGCAACCAGAATGTCGTCATCTTGTCCGCCGCGTTTGACCTGACGCTGACCGGCGACGATCTGCCTCCGGTCCACCTGACAGGCCCGTGACACATCTCGCGGGACGACGTCTACATGGCCAGGGTGTCGAGCCGATTGAGGCCGAGGCCAGACCATCGAGCCGTGCGGTCAACTGATGATCGACGACCGCGACCGCGGCCGTAGGATCGCGCCGCGCGGGAACTGATCAACTAGTGACGACGGCGGGCGGAATCAGACCTCCGCCCGCCGTCGTGGCGCGCTCAGGTACCGGTCCGAGCAGGCGCTACCGCGCCAGGACGCGGCCACTGGGTGCTGTAGGCAACGATCAGCACCGGATCGCCACGCCATACCGAGCCAATCGCATGCTGGTCGGTATGGCGTGGCACGTGTGCCCGAAACGGGGACCCGGATCACCAGATGAAGTGGATTGTGACCGTGGCCGTCGGCCTCGAGCTGGCTGACCGCTGGACCAGTTTCGGCGGGACTACTCGGGTTCCTCGCAGGTGCCGAAGTCGGCCTCGAACTCCGTGATGGTGTTGCCGTTGACGATCGTGACGTGGGACGTCACGTTCACGCTGTCCACGGTCCCGGAGCCCCGGCTCACAATCTGCAGCTTGCCGGTGTCGGTGAACACCATCGTGTCTTGTTGCGCGTTGAATGCTCCTCCGAACCAGAACGCGCCGCGGACGCTGTAGACGTTGCCTGCCGTGTCGGTGGCGACAACGGCTTGCGGTGTGAGCGTTCCGGTGACGTTCGAGTTGCCCGAGGCACTTGCGCCCTCGTGGATCGTGATCTTGAGCGTGCCCGATGTGATCGTGTACGTCGCCGACTCACACACGATCTGATCGCCGGTCACATCCTCGACCGCATGCTGCGCCGGGCTGCCGGCCACCGCCGGCGCCGCCCCCACCAGCGCCCCTCCAACCACCAAAACTGCCGCAATTCCTGCCGCTCGTTTCATGATGCCCCCTCCTTGGTCCAGCCTGTTGGCTGACCTAGTAGTCGACGCTACGGCCGCGCCGGGCGCTGTCAAGGCCCAGACAGCCTGGGACACCGCTCGTCCTCACCCGGTTCAGGCACCGGCCTCGAGCTCGGCGAGGTCGCGCACCGCATAACGGTGATGCTCGGCCTCTTCCTTGAACACCACCTTGAGACAGCGGCGCACGACGTACTCCTGGTCGGGATACGAGTCCGCCGGCTTGCGACCACAGACCCGATCGAGCTCTGCCTCGGTGAGCCCGTCGACGACACGCCGCATCGTGGCCATGCGGGCGAGCCGCGGCGCCAGCACCTCGTCGAGCGTCGGGGTGGCGTCGAGAGTGAGGCCGAGCTTCGCCGACACCTCCGGCGGCATCCCGCCGGTGGGAAAGCCCAACGGGTGATACGGCGCTTCCTCCTCGAGCACGGCATTGCCGAGCCAGGCATCGCCACCGTGCAGCAGGTGCCGTTGGGTCTCGACGTACGACCACTCACCGTCGACCTGCTCGTGCAACTTTGCCTCGGGCAACAGCCGGGCGCGGTCGAGCGTCGCCTGCCACATCCTCTCGATGGCATCCCAAACAGCCCGGTAGTCGCCAGGGGACACGGCGTCACGCGCGAGTGCCCGCGTGGGGTACTGCCGGTCGAGCTCGGCCTCGACGTAGGCAGTCACGTCGACGTCGTTGACGACAACACGCTCGAAGTCGCCGCCCAGGGACACGTCGCTCCCGTAGCAATCGACGATCTTCAGACCGCTGACCTCGCAATCGCGGATCTCGAGCCCGGCCAGCTCACTCGACCGGATGCGGGCACCACGGAACTGGTCACTCTCGGCGTACTCAGCACACATCGAAGCGGTCTTTCGCACCCGCCCCACCCGCGCCAAGTCGCCACAAAGTGTCAGCGCTCCGCATCAGATACAACCCCGTGGGTCGGCCGGCAGTCGCGGGTGTGATGAGCCAGCCCAAGACCGGAGAGGCCGGGGTCAGGCAGGCGTTGTGGTGTGCCCGTTGGCGACGTACTGGCTGTAGGTGGTTGCTGATGCGCGGGCGTGTTGTTCGATCGTCCTCGCGGGCTCCTGCTCGCGCACCAAGGAGGTTGACGCCTGGCGCCGACAGATCGGGCTTGAGGCGATAGGTGCCCCCGGGTCGGGCCCTCGCTGGAGAAGATCGCCTGCTTGCCCGCGCCGACGGTGAGCTCCGAGGCGGCAACGCCCGGCTGCCGGTCGTGTACGGGGTTCGCACCGAGGTTGCCGCGGTTACCGGCAGCCGCGACGAGCAGCGTGCCGGTCGTCGCGGAAAGCCTGTCGAGCGCCTCAGAGACGAGGTCGTCGCCGTCAGCGGGCGGCGAGCTGAGCCTGAGGTTGACCAGGTCGGCATCCTGCGCGGCGCCCACTCCATCCCCGCGATCACCAGGGCGCCTGACCGAAACCGTCGCCGGCCAGCACCTTGCCCGAGATCAGGTCGGCCTCCGGCGCGATACCCCGGCGAGCACCGCGACCTTCACCCCGCGCCCGTCCAGCCCGCGCTCCCACGCGGCCGGCGCCCTCACCTGATCGAGATAGGCGTCCCGCGGTGCTTCCGTGGCCCCGGATAAAGCGGTCGCGCTCAGCCGCCGATCGAGCCAGAATCTACCGGTGACCGCCTGTCGTCCCGAAAGTCGTTCACCGAGTGCGGCCGCGCGGTCCTTCGGCAGCACCCCCGCGCTCGCCTCGAGGCTGGGCAACTCGCGCTCGATCCGGACCGCGCCCGGATCCACTGACCGGGCGTCTTGCCGCACGATGACCGGGAGATCCGCCCGGTGCGCGTCGCAGTACCCCATTTCGACCAGGCTGGTCACGTCGAACAGCGCGGGGTCCAGCACCGACGGGACCAGCGGCTCGACGTCCTTGGGATCACGCTCACCCGGCCCGCGTCCCGGCGTACCGAGAACGCGCCAGTGCCCGGCGTCCGCGGCTTGATCCGGACCGCAGGGTCGCCCTTGGCGTCCGGAGCACCCAACGTCACCTTGTCGCCGGTCAGCAGCGTGACGCTGCTCTCGGTGCCGTACTGCGCTGCCGGCGTTCTGCCGTCAGGCATCGGGACCGCCTGGGCAGGAGCAGCCGACAGGACGAAGACGACAGTGGCACTGAGGAGGGCACGAACTCTGGGCGGGGTCAGTGTGCAGTGGTATCGAATCCAGGGCTGTCCGAGCCACGAGATAGCGTGACGGATGCCGGACATGTCGGGAACAGGTCAGGAGGCTGCATGCTCGAATCCCTCGGAGTGACGCCCTCGGACGAGGAGGCGTACCGGGTCCTGCTGGCAGCCCCCGGCTGCTGTCTCACCGACCTGGCCAAACGCCTCGACCGCGACCTCGACGACCTGGCCGGGACCGTCGAGCGACTCGAGCAACTCGGCCTGCTGACCACCACGGCGGACCAGCCGATCCGGTTGCTGCCGACCCGGCCGGACGTGGCCGTCGACGCGCTGGTCGCCGTACGCCGGGCCGAGCTCGACCGGGTTCGCGCGGAGGCGCGGGTGATGTTGTCGGAACTGCGGGCGCAGGAGCAGCACCGCCCCGAGAACCTGGTCGAGGTGATCGTCGGGCAGGAGGCGATCGCCGCCCGGTTCGCGCAGCTCCTCAACGGCACGCAGGAACAGCTCCTGGTGCTGGACCGCCCGCCGTACGCGTCAAGGCCCGGGCAGTCCGACCCCACGGTGCGCGGGCTGCTCCGTGAGGGCGTCACCGTTCAGGGCATCTACTCCCCCGACTCGCTGGACGTCCCCGGCGGAGTCGACGAGGCCTACAGCGCGGCTGATGCGGGCGAGACGTCGCGGGTGCATCCGCAGCTGCCGATGAAGCTCGCCGTGTTCGACCGCAAGGTCGCGCTGCTCCCGCTGTCCGTGGATCAGCTCGTCGACAGCGCGCTCGTCGTCCACCCGTGTGCGTTGCTGGACGCGCTGATCGAGATGTTCTCCCTGCTCTGGGACCAGGCGGTTCCCGTCGTACCGGCCAGGATGGATCCGCTGGACGCCCGCCTGATGACGCTGCTCGCGGCCGGGTTCAAGGACGACGCCATCGCCCGGCAGCTCGCGCTCAGCAGCCGGACCGTCGGCCGTCGCGTCGCCGAACTGATGGAGACCCTCGGCGCCCGCACCCGCTTCCAGGCCGGCATCCACGCCCAGCGCCGCCGCCTCCTCGAAGACACCTGAGGTACGCGATAACCCGCGGAGAGGTCTGAGCCGGGTCGGGGCGATGTTTTCGGGGTGGGGTGTACGGAACAACTGGAAGTACTGGGGTCGTCGCGGAGATCCCAGGCGTGGAGTGCCTGCCGGGGTGGTGTGTGCGGCGACTACTTCCTGTCCGTCGGTCCGCCGCGGGCCCTCGGGGTGGGGTTTCGCCCCGGTGGGTGGTGGATTTCGCCTGGGCGGGTGGTCGTGATGCCGATTCGGGGCTGGCGTGGGCGACCACTGGCAGGTTGTTCGACCACTGGCGGGTTGTTCGCCATGAAGATGCCCGCCGCCACCGCCCTGGCCGGCTGGCGGGTTTGGTCGGTGGCTCGTGGCTCGTGGCTCGTGGCTCCGCTGGCGGGTTGCTCGCTGGCTGGCGATCTGCAGAGCCTGTTGAGAAATGGGTGTGGCGGTGGTGTGGGTCACCGGGTGGGCGTTCGAGTATTGGGTATGGCGAATTCGTATCGGCCGGTTGATCGT
>NZ_SLWM01000012.1:0-203812 GCF_004342085.1 Kribbella orskensis | reverse complement strand
GCAGACCAGCAGACCCACGCTGCCCGCCCACCGAAACACCCAAATCACCCAAACTCAGACCGCTGAACCAGGCGGCTCCACGGATCGAGGCTTAGAGGTTCTTCCTGAAGAAGTGGTTGGAGTGGCCGGGTGGGTAGTCGTGCTTGACGGCGTACTCCTCGTAGCCGGCCCGGAGGTAGAACCCCGGAGCCTGGAAATCGAAGGTCGTGACCTCCGCCCACCGGCACCCGTGCCGTCGGCCCTCCTCCTCGACCGCCCGCAACAACTCGAGCCCGATCCCACGCCCCCGAACCTGCTGATCCACCCACATCGTGTCGATGGTCAGCCAGTGCCACACCCGCTCCACCCGCGCCGCACAACCACCGACCAACGCGCCGTCTGCCCCCACCGCGAACACCTGAACAGGCTCGGACCGCAGATTCTCCGGCTCGAACCGCCTGCGCACGATTTCTGACCGGCTCTTGTTGAACTCGACCAGCCGGTCGGTCATCTCCTCCTCGAGCCCGCCATCCACCCCGGACCGCAACTCCCACCCGCCAGCCCCATCCACCCCGACAGCCTGATCCCGCCCCCACCCCCCAGGCAACCCGATTACCAACCAACCCGCCACCCGCACGACTCGCGCGCCGACCGGGTCGGCTGGGTGTGGGGTGGGCCTGAGGCGGGCTGGGCGGGTGGTGTTGGCGTGGGTTGGCTGTCTTGGGAGCGGCAGGGGGTTGGTTGGGGGGTTGGGGGGATCTGCGAGGATCGGGGGTGAGGTTAGGTGGAAGGACTCGTCGGGCGATGAACGAGCAGTACGGCGGCGGTCAGGGTGACGAGCCCCCGCGGGACGACCGCCCAGGACCGTACCGAGGCGTCTTCGGCTCGCCCGGCCAATCACCCGGCTCACCACCCCCGCCACCCCAGGGTCCCCCCGGCCAGAACCCCGCGGCGCCCGGCGGGAAGCCCGGTCAGGGGTCAACGCCCTATGGCGGGCAGCCCGGCCAGGACCCGACGCGGTACGGCGGGGACGCCGGGCAGGACCCCACGGCGCCAGGCGGGTATCCCGGGCAGGACCCCGCGCAATACAGCGGGCAGCCCGGGCAGGACCCCGCGCGGTACGGCGGGCAGGGAGCTTCGCCGCATGGGGAGGAAGGGCGGGGGCACTCGCAGCAAGGGAGTCCGTGGGGGTATCGGGCGGAGACTGAGGCTGTGCCCAAGCAGGTGACTGTGGCGGCTGCGATTTCCTTGGGGCTTGGGGCGCTCTGTGTGCTTGGGGGGTTGTTCTCGCTGACTTCGGCGGGGGCGCCGATGGCTGAGATGTTGATGGGGTCGAAGGACGCCACCGGCTGGTTGTTCGTGGTGTTCCTGCTGTGCGGGGTGGCCTACATCCTCCCGGCGGTGTTCCTGCGCAGAAGGCGGAACTGGGCCCGGAATCTGCTGATGGTCGTCGCCACCTTCGGTATCGCGGGCGGGGTGACCGCCCTCCCCGGCAGCATCCTCGGCCTGGCGATCCACGTCACCCTCCTGGCGCTGATGCTCCAGGGACCCACCAAAACCTGGTTCCTGGGAGTCCGCCGCTGATGGAGATCTGGATCAACCCGGCCTGCTCGAAGTGCCGAGCCGCCACCGCCGCCCTGGATGACTCCGGTACTCCGTACACGGTCCGCCGCTACCTCGACGACCCGCCGACCGCCGACGAGCTCACCGACGTACTGGCCCGCCTGAACCTGGACCCCTGGCACATCGCCAGGATGAACGAGAAGCCGGCCGCTGCCCTCCGCGACCTCCCTCGCGACGAGGCTCACCGCGCGGACTGGGTCGCCGCCCTGGTCGCCGATCCCATTCTCATCCAGCGCCCGATCATCACCTCCGACGACGGCACCACCGCCATCGCCCGAGACCCCGAAACCCTCTCCCGCTTCCTCCGCCCCTGATCGCTCGCGCCTCAGGGAGCAAGGGACCCGCACGGAGAAAGGTGTCAGAACCGGGCAGCCGGCTGGCTGGTCATGGCTTTGAAGGCCTGTTCGGCGATGGCGGCGGACTGCAGCAGGGCCTCGCGCGGTACGCCGGCTGCCGCGTGGACGGCATGACCTTCGGACACCACCATCAAGAAGCGGGCCAGCGCGTCAGGGTCGGCATCGGCTGGTAGGTCCTGCTGCTCGATAGCCAGGCGGAACCGGTCGGCGAATGCCTTCTCCCCGGCGAGCCGGCTGGCCGCCAGGAACTGCGCGACGTCCTGGTTCTCGGCACTGCAGGACAGGCCGCCCTGGATCGACAGGCACCCGTTCGGTTTGTCGTCGAGGGTCACGGCAGTCACGTTGTCGCGCAGGAACCGCTGGACGACGAGGAGCGCGGTGGGTTCCTCGAGGGCTGCCCGCGCGTAGGCCATCTCGTGCTCGGCGTAGTGCGCGATCACCCGGCGGAAGAGGTCTGCCTTGCCGCCGTACACGGAGTACAGGCTTGGTTTGTTGACGCCCATCGCGGTCGTCAGGTCGGTGATCGACGTGCCCTCGTAGCCCTGCCGCCAGAACACCTCGACGGCGCGCTCGAGTGCCTCCTCCTCGTCGAACGTGCGCGGTCGTCCTCCCGGCATCTGCCACCTCCTGGCTCACGGCCGAGAATAGCAGTTCTTAACCGCTCGGTTCAAAAATTTGCGTGAACCCTCAACCGCTGCTAGTTTTTAGTTTCTAACCGAACGGTATGAAACTGAGGAGGCGGATCATGAGCAGCAGTGCTGAGCGGACCTTGGGGCGGGTCGGCGTCTGGAGCATGGAACTGCGCAATGCCGGGCGGCCGGGCGTCGCCGAGGCGGCGGCCGAACTCGCCGACCGGGGCATTACCGCCCTGTGGATTCCGGGGCTCGACGGCCGCGGAGTCTTCGACGACACCGACGAGCTGCTGACTGCATCGCCCAAGACGTACGTCGTGCTCGGTGTCCTCGGCATCTGGCGACAGGAAGCCTCGGTCTTGTCGGCCCGGGTGCAGGAGCTGGACCTCCGTCACGGGCCGCGGACAATCGTCGGCCTCGGGGTGAGTGACCGCAACGCGGCCGCGGCGGTGGGTCGGACGTACACCAGTCCGGTCGGTGCCGTCAGCGAGTACCTCGATGAGCTGGCTCAGGAGCAGAGCCCGATCGCTCGGGAGCGTCTGCTGCTCGGGGCACTCGGTCCTCGGATGGCGCAGCTCGCAGCAGAACGCACCGCGGGGATCCATCCGTTCCTGGTGAACCCGGACTACACCGCGAGGATGCGCGACCGGCTGGGAAGCGACGCGATCATCGCGCCACATCAGGCGGTCGTGTTCAGCGCGGATGCCGAGCAGGCTCGCGCGGTCGCCCGCGACCAGCTCGGGATGTTCGTCGGGTTCGATGCCTACCGCAACAATCTTCGGCGGCTCGGCTTCACCGACAGCGATCTCGTTCCGGGCGGCAGCGACCGGCTGATCGACGCGCTGGTCGCCTGGGGAGATGACGAGGCCATCGGCCGGCGACTCCGCGAGCACCTTGACGCCGGGGCCGACCACGTCGCCGTACAGGTACTTCCCACCGCACCGGCCGACAACGGCCTGCCGTCACCGGGTGGCGACGGCCTTCCCCTGGCGGGCTGGCGGCGACTGGCGGACCTCTCCGCCGACCTCACCTGACCTCTCCACCCCACCTCACATCCACCTCACCTGACACCCACTTCACCTGAGCTTCCGGCCGTTCCCGGCCGGCACCATCGAAAGGATCCCCCTCATGGGACAGCTGGACAACAAGGTCGCACTCGTCACCGGTGCCACCAGCGGTATCGGCCTGGCGGCCGCGCGGCGGCTCGCGACCGAAGGCGCACACGTCTTCATCACCGGTCGCCGCAAGCCCGAACTCGATGCCGCGGTGGCCGAGATCGCGGCCGTCGCCGGTGACCGGGTCACGGGCGTCACGGGTGACGTCGCGAACCTGGACGACCTCGACGCGCTCTACGGCTCCATCGCGCAGTTCGGCCGCGGCCTCGACATCGTCTACGCGAACGCGGGAGGCGGTGGCTTCGTGCCGCTGGAGGCGATCACTCCCGACGACTTCGACCGCACCTTCGGCATCAACGTCCGCGGCACGCTCTTCACCGTACAGAAGGCGCTTCCGCTGCTGAACGAGGGCGCCGCGATCGTCCTGGCCGGCTCCACCGCCGCCACCGATGGCACCCCGGCCTTCAGCGTGTACTCCGCAACGAAGGCCGCCATCCGGTCCTTCGGCCGGACCTGGGCAGCCGAGTTGGCGCCGCGCGGGATCCGGGTGAACACCGTCATCCCCGGCTCCACGAACACGCCGGGTCTCGCCGGACTCGTACCGGACCCAGAGCAGGTCGGGGCGGTCCTGGGGGCGATGGCCGCCGGGGTGCCGCTCGGGCGTCTCGGGGAGCCCGACGAGATCGCCAACGCCGTCCTGTTCCTCGCCTCCGACCAGAGCAGCTTCATGACCGGCGGCGAGATCTTCGTCGACGGCGGCAGCAGCCAGATCTGAGCGCAGGGTGCCGGTGGAGGAGATTCCATCGGCACCCCCGCCGGACCTCAGAGCTTGGTGAGGCGGGTGAGGGCTTCCTCGAGGATGTGGGGTTGCTTGCAGAAGGCCCAGCGGACCAGGGGGCGGCCGGCGTCCACGTTGTCGTAGAAGACCTGGTGGGGGATGGCCACCACGCCGGTCTTCTCGGGCAGCATGCGGCAGAACTCGACGCCGTCGGTGTAGCCGAGGGGACGGACGTCGGTGGTGACGAAGTAGGTGCCCTGGGGGCGGTGGACGCCGAAGCCGAGGGATTCCAGGCCGTCGCAGAGCAGGTCGCGCTTGGCCTGCATCGTACCGCGCAGCTCGTCGAAGTATTCGTTGCCTAGGGCAAGGGCGCCGGCGACGGCCGGCTGGAAGGGTGCGCCCGAGACGTAGGTGAGGAACTGCTTGGAGGTGTTGACCGCAGTCACCACCTCGGGAGTCCCGGTGACCCAGCCGATCTTCCAGCCGGTGACGGAGAAGGTCTTGCCCGCACTGCCGATGGAGATCGTGCGCTCGGCCATCCCGTCGTACGACGTGAGCGGGCGGTGCTCGAGTCCGTCGTAGATGAGGTGCTCGTAGACCTCGTCGGTGATGACGACCAGGTCGTGCTCGATGGCGACGGCGGCGACCCCACGGAGTTCCTCGTCGGTGAGCACCGTGCCGGTCGGGTTGTGCGGTGAGTTGATCAGCAGCACCTTCGTGCGCGGGGTGACCGCGGCCCGGAGTTCGTCGAGGTCGAGGCGGAAGTCGGGCGCGCGCAGGGTGACCGGCACGCGGTGGCCACCTGCCATCGCGATGCACGCCGCGTACGAGTCGTAGTACGGCTCGAGGGCGATCACCTCGTCACCCGGTTCGACGTACGCGAGCAGGGCGGCGGCGATCGCCTCGGTGGCGCCGGTGGTGACCAGGACCTGCGTGTCCGGGTCGTACTCGAGCCCGTAGAACCGCTTCTGGTGGTCGACGATCGCCTGCCGGAGGGCGGGGATGCCGCGACCCGGCGGGTACTGGTTCGCGCCGGACCGGATGGCCGAGATCGCGTCCTCGAGCAGGGAGTCCGGGCCGTCGGTGTCGGGGAACCCCTGGCCGAGATTCACCGAGCCCGTGCGGACCGCGAGCGCGGACATCTCCGCGAAGATGGTGGTGCCGAGACCCTGCAGCCGCTGAGCGTGTTCGCGCATGGCTCCGACCCTAACCCGGCATCCCGGTGCCCGCAGCCACCACGTTCGTCAGCGCGTAGTCGTCCTTCACCGTCAGTCGACCACGAACAGGAACGCGTTGTACGTCGAGTCGAGGAACGACCTGCCGGTGTGCTCGATCCGGCCGGACATTCCCCGCCGCTGACCATCCGAAGCAGTCGTTTCGTCCTGGCGGACGCAGTCTGGCACTTTCGATACCGGCCGTTCCATGCATCATGAGACTCGAGGGAGGCCGCCCATGACCGAAGAGAGTGGGACTGTACCGGCAGTGCGCGTGGCGCTGCTACTTGCCGCCGGACGAGGACTTCGCATGCGGTCCACCCACCCGAAGGCATTGCGCCGGGTAGGCGGCATCAGCCTGCTGGAGCGCTGCAGCAAGGTGTTGCGCCAGGCCGGGGTCGAGCGAATCGTCGTCGTGGTCGGTTACCGCGCAGAAGATGTCATCGCCGCGATCCAGGCTCGGAACCTGCCGGTGGAGGTGGTGACGAACGCGGACTGGCAGCACGGCACTGCCTCCTCGGTGCTGGCCGGCCTCAGCGCGGTCGGCGACCGACGCTGTCTGGTGGTGATGGGTGACCACGTGTTCGAGGCGGAGGATGTCCGGCGGCTGGTCCGGACGACCGGTGGCAACGTAGCGGCCGTGGACCGCGACGTCGATCGACGGTTCGGTGGCCTGAGCGGGGCCCGCCCGAACAGGATCCTGCTGCGAGACGACGGGTGCGTCGCCTCCCTAGGGCCCGACCTGGACGAGTACGACGCGGTAGACGCGGGCCTGACCGTCGTCGAGGTGAGCGACGTGCTGGCGGTGGCGGGCCGTGCGTCGGAGTCCTGGTTGGAGCTTCGGCAGGAACTGCTGGCGCAGGGCCACCCCGTTCAGTCCCGTGACGTGAACGGGTTGTGGGCCGATGTGGACACGCCGGAAACGGTGCGGGCCCTGGAACGGTCCATGTGGCGCCGCTACGGACCCAAGCCGACCGACGGTGTCATCGCCCGGGTGGTGAATCGCCGCATCTCCGGACCGCTCACCCGTCTGCTGTTGCCCACCGGCCTCACGCCTGACGCCGCGACCGCACTGGCATTCGCCACCACCCTGCTGGCAGCCGGGCTGGTGGCGACCGGCAACACCTGGCTGATGGTTGCCGGCGGCGTTGGCGTCGTCCTCGGCTCGGCACTGGATGGTGTCGACGGCGAGATCGCTCGTGTCAGCGGTACGGCGTCCCGGCGCGGCGCGACCCTGGACACGCTCCTGGACCGGTATGCCGACCTGTCGGTAGTCCTGGCCCTCGTCCTCGCCACTGGCGCGACGCGAACCGCTTGGGCCTGGGGATTCGCCGCGGCAACAGGTTGCCTGCTGGTGTCTTACGTCCACGCGGTCGGCCGCGACACCGACGTACGACTCTTGTTCCGCCGTGAGTTCCGGCTACTCATCTTCGCGGTCGCGGCTGTCGTCGGGCTGCCACTGTGGGGGCTGGTCGCTGTGGCCGTCGCAGCCCACCTCGACGTGGTCCGAGGTATCGACCTGCTGCTGCGAGCCATGCGCGAATGACCTGCTCTGATCAGCAGCGGCGGCGCGCGGCGTCAGGGGTGGGTTCGGAGGGCGTCGGCGGCTAGGTCGGCCAGGCGGGGGGAGGGCATGTCGGTGTTGGTGTGGGCCTGCATGGCGAGGGCGCCTACGAGAATGGCCGACAGGTCGTCGACGGTGATGTCGGGGCGGGCGTCGCCGGTCTGTTGAGCGCGGACCAGGAGGTGCCCGAGGGCTGCCGTCAGGTCTGTGCCTGCCGATGCCACGGCGCTCTTGAGGTCGCTGTCGGGGCCGGCCGCGGCCAGGGTGTCGAACAGGGCCTTGTTGGCCGTGCCCTCGAGGACCAGCCGCTTGAAGAAGCTGAAGAACGCGTGGCCGGGGTCGTCGGCGACCACCAGAGCCCGTGCCTCGACGGCTAGTCGCTCGAGCACAGTGAGAAGGACCGCCTCGATGAGAGCGGCCTTGGTCGGGAAGTGACGCGAGACCGTGCCGGTGCTGACCTCCGCGCGTCGGGCGATCTCTGAGATCGGGACAGCCAATCCCTGTGTCGCGAACGCGGCTTCGGCGACTTCCACCACCCGGGTGCGGTTCCGCTGTCCATCGGCTCGCAACGCCCTGCCCGGCTCAGCCATCGATCCCCCGTACTCGGACGCTGTATCGGACCGTTGCTAAACGGGATGCCCGTCCCGTATCGTCATATCCGGGATACACATCCCGGATAGTAACAGGAGGGTTCGATGGCGATAGCTGATCAGTCAGGCCGCACTGTGTTCATCACGGGAGCGAGTGCCGGGGTAGGCCGCCAGACCGCGATCGTTATGGCCGCGGCGGGCGCGACCGTAGTACTGGGGTGCCGTGACGCCGCCAAGGGCGCGGCGGTTCGGGAGCACATCCGGGCCGTGACGCCGGCCGCGCGGGTGAGCGTGGTCGCTCTCGATCTCGCCTCGCTGGCGTCGGTCCGCGATGCCGCGAGGCAGGTGTGTGCGGAGCACGATCGCATCGATGTCCTGATCAACAACGCCGGCGTGATGCGGTCGCCGCGCAGTACGACGGTTGACGGGTTCGAGCTCCAGTTCGGCACTAATCACCTGGGTCATTTCGCCCTGACCGGGCTGTTGCTGGAGCGACTGCTGCCAGTCGACGGCTCGCGGATCGTCACCGTCGCCAGTCCTGCGCACCGCCAGGGGCGCATCGACTTCGACGATCTCCAGTCGGAACGGCGGTACCGGCGCTCCGCGGCCTATGCCCAGTCGAAGCTGGCGAATCTCCTCTTCACCTACGAGTTGCAACGCCGGCTCGCGGTGGCTGGTGCAACGACCGTGGCCCTCGCTGCTCACCCGGGCGGCGCACGCACGGAACTCAACCGGAACCTGCCGTTCCTGTTCCGCGGCGCGTCGTGGGGACTTGCCCGCCCGATCACCCATCCGGTGGAGATCGGGGCGCTGTCGATCCTGTACGCGGCAGTCGACCCGGGGGTGCTGGGCGGCGAGTACTACGGGCCGAATGGTCGGTTCGAGTTCAAGGGGTATCCGACGCGGCTCGAGTCGACGCCCCGGTCACACGATGCCGCGAGTCAACGGCGGCTGTGGGAGGTATCTGAACAACTCACGGACGTGCGGTACGACGCCTTGGCGAAGAGCCGGTGAGTGTTCAGAGTTGGGAGAGGCGGGTCAGGCCGACGCAGGTCAGGCGGGGTCTTCGGCTGGGGTTTCGCTGTTGACCATGCGTTCCAGCCAGGCGCGGGCGGTGGCGCGGTCGGCAGGGGTGAAGCTGGCTTCCAGGTCGCGCTCGACCGCGCGGACGGCGGGGGTGGCGTCGGCGAGGCGCCGCTGGCCGGCGTCGGTCAGGTAGAGCTGCTGGGACCGGCGGTCGGTCGGGTTGGCGCGGCGTTCGAGCAGGCCTGCGCGTTCCATCCCGGTGATCAGCTCGTTCGCCGACTGCCGGGCGGTGCCGACCTTTCTCGCCAGTTCGGCGATCGTGCAGCCCGGCTTCTCGGCGAGCAGCAGCAGCGTGCCGTACTGCTGGACGGAGAGCCCGTGCTCGGCCAGGGCGGCGGCAGCGGCCGAGCGCATGCTCAGCCAGGCGTGCCGCACCAAGAAGGTGACGCAGCCGCCGTCCATCTCTTCGACGTGATCCATAGACCCCATTCTGCCCAGCGCGGCCGAAAAAGGAGATTGACAGGTTCCTGACGGTCATGTCAGGCTCGATACGTCAGGTACCTGTCAATCATAGGAGTGGGTCGTGCCACCTGTCGACCATCAGCGGCAACGCCGCATCCTTTCGATCCTCGTCGTGTCGGCGATCCTGATCTGGATCGACGCCACCGTCCTGGGCATCGCCCTCGAACGGCTCGCCGACCCTGTCACCGGGCTCGGCGCCACCCCCGGACAGCTGCAATGGGCGGTGGGCGTCTACTCACTGTTCTTCGCAACGGCGCTCTTCGCCGCAGGCGCGCTCGGCGACCGGTACGGCCACCGCACCGTGCTCATGACGGGCATGACCGTCTTCGGAGCGTCCTCGGCCTGGGCCGCCTGGGCGGACGGCCCGGTCTCGCTCATCCTCGCCCGCGCGCTGATGGGCATCGGCGGCGCCATGATCATGCCGACCTCGATGGCCATCATCGGCTGGACCTTCCCGCCGGAGCGCCGCGCCGGAGCGATCGCCGCCTGGTCGGCGTCGGCCGGGATCGGCGTCGCCACCGGCCCGGTTCTCGGCGGCGTACTGATCGACCATTTCTGGTGGGGTTCGGTCTTCCTCATCAACCTGCCGTTGGTGGCAGCCGGCCTGATCGGTACCGCGCTGGTGGTACCCAATCCCCGCAGTCCGCAACGCCGCCGGCTGGATCCACTCGGTCTCGGCCTGTCGACGCTCGGCCTTCTCGGTGTCGCGTACGGGCTGATCGAAGGCGGTCAGCGCGGTGGCTGGGGCCGCTGGCAGGTCTGGGGCAGCATCGCCGTCGGCGTACTGCTGGTCGCCGGATTTCTCTTCTCCGAATGGAGGGAACACCAGCCGAGCTTCGATCCCAGGCTGTTCCGCAACCGCCGCTTCGCCGCCGGCAACTTCGCGCTCGCCGCGCTGTTCCTCACCGTGACCGGGCAGAGCTTCTACCTCACGTTCTACCTCCAGGGCGCCCGCGGCATGACCGCCCTGCACGCCGGGTTGCTCTCCCTCCCCGGCGCGGTCGGCGTCGTTGTCGGCGCACCGCTCGGCGCCCGACTTGCCCGTCGCTTCGGGGTCGCTGTTGTAGCCGGTACTGCGCTGGCCGCGTTCGCGCTCTGCCACGCTCTCAACATCACCTTCGCCGTCGACACATCGCTGATCTGGTTCTGCGTAGTCGGCGGGATCGCGGGCACCGCGATCGGCGCGGCAGTCGCACCCACCACAGCGGCTGTCATCGGTGCCCTCCCAATGGACCGCATCGGCGCCGGATCCGCCGTGAACAACGCGATCCGGCAGGTCGGCAGCGTGCTCGGTGTCGCTCTACTGGGCACGATCCTGTCCAACGTCTACCAGCACAAGATCGCCTCATCACTCGACGACCTGCCTGCCGCGGTACGCGAAACAGCAGCCGGATCCGCCGAGGCAACCCGCCGTACTGCGGCCGCCATCGGCCGGCCCGATCTCGTCCAGTCGGCGAACGACGCGTTCATCCAGTCCATGCACATCGCCGCAACGGTCGCAGCAGCCTGCGCCCTCCTCGGCGCCGTCGCCCTGGCTTGGGCCTTCCGCACCAATCGCTCTGAATCCGCAGCACCCGCCACCACGGCACCCGCCGCTGCCGCGTCGGCCACTGGCGCGCCCGTACCTATGCCCGCCGCGCCCGTACAGGAGGCTTCGGCGCCAGATGTCGCCTGATTGAGGGAGCCGGCCAGCGGGCCGGCCACGGCAACAAGAAGCGTGCGGTGGGTTCCGGGGGAACCCACCGCACGCCCTTGTTCTACTGGCCCGCGCACCTATTACCGGGCTCTGGCCGTCAGTTCCACGGCCCCGGTGGCGCCGGCGGGACAACCGGTGGGCGGTCTTCGCAATGACCTGGCGCGCCTGCGTCCGCGGTCCAGCCGCCGTCGTTGCTGTCACCGACCAGCCGGACGTCGAACTCCGGCGTACCGGTGAAGTGGAACGTGCCGCAGTTGTTGATGAACGGCGCTCCCACGTTCCGGGCATCGACATTCTCGAAGGTAGCCCAGCCGCCGACCCGGGCATTCACCACGTTCGTCCCGGTGCCGTCCACCTTGACATTGCGCACGGCAACGTTCGTCACCGCGTAGTCGTCCTTCACCGGCCAGTCGACCACGAACAGGAACGCGTTGTACGTCGAGTCGAGGAACGAACTGTCGGTGATCTCGATCCGGCCGGCCATGTTCGACTGCAGCGCGTAGAGCCAGATCGCGCCGAGCCCGAGATCCCAGTTCAGATCACGCGGACCACCGCGGACCGTGGTGTTCCTGGCGAAGGACAACGTTCCCTCGAACGGCGTCGAGTTGAACCGCGACCCCGCGTGCAGGGTGCTGCCCTCGCGGATCGGGTCGGCGACCAGGTTGTCGGTGACGGCGTTGTCGCGGCCGCCGTAGATGGCGATGTTGTTCGCGAGCACCGGCGTCTGGACGGTGTTGTGGTCGTAGACGTTGTTGTGGTTGACCAACCCGTTGGGATTCGCCTCCGACCACATCGCGAGCCCGTCGTCACCGCTGTTGCGGACGAAGTTGTTGGTGGCCCGGACGTTCGAGACGCCGAGATGCAGGTTCATCCCGTCCGCGATCGCGTCGGTGACGACGTTGTTCCGGATCAGCAGCCCGTCCATCGGGCCGTCCAGCCAGATGCCCACCTTGGTGTGGTGCAGGTAGAGGTTCTGGATGGTGGAGCCGCCGCCGATCGCGCCGCCGATGCCGTTCACCTGGTCGGTGTCGATGCGCTCCCGGACGTCGCTCTCGATCGCGAAGTCGGACAGGTGCACCTTCGTGCTGCCGCCGTCGGCCGCGTACTTCCCGTAGAGGCCGGGCGCGCTGTGCACCGACTGGTCCGGCGCGGGCTGGGCGAGCGGCAGGACCTTGCCCTTGATGATCGTCCACCAGTTGCCGGCGCCGCGGACGGTGACCTTGTCGACCACGATGTGCCGGTTGACCTGGTAGGTGCCCGGCGGGATGAAGACGCTCCAGCCGAGCCTCTTCGCGGCCGCGACGGTGCGCTCGATCGCCGGCGCCGCGTCGTACCGGCCGGTCGGGTCCGCGCCGAAGAGCCTGACGGACAAGGACTTCGCGGGCTGCTTCAGCGGCTGGGCGACCAGCTCGAAGTCCACGACGTCGAGCACGTACCACGCGACCGGCAGGTTCCCCGGGACCTGGAACCGGACCTTGTCGCCCGCCTCGTACGTCTTGCCGAGCAGCACCCGCTGCTCGTCGTAGAAGTGGTTCGGCCGGAACGGCTTCGCCACCGGGTCCGGCTCGGGCTTCCACCAGCCCGGGTTCGGGTCGACGTCAGGGTCGTTGGAGAACGGATACATGCCGTAGAGCCAGGCGTACTCCGAGGTCAGCGTCATCGTCTGCTTGCGCTTGCCGTTGACCTTGACGTCGAGCGGCGCACGCTGGCCACCACCTGTGGCAGTGTCGGGAATGCTGTAGCGCAGTGTCAGCGCGTTGGCAGGCCGCGACAACGTGAACTCGACGTACTGCCCAGCAGCAGTCAGCCGTACTGCGGTACGCCCCGAAGCCTCGGCGGGCAAGGTGTAGGCCTCGCGGCTGGGCCCGATCTTCTCGCCGGTGGTGATGGCGCTCTCCGCCTCCTGCTCGACGAAGGGGACGGTTGCGCCGCGGCCCTGGACGAGCGCGGGGTCGAGCCCGGCGCGGGTGATCACGGGTGCGGTGGCCGGAGGATGGGCGGCCGCGGACGGGCCGGGGGACGCGCCGAGGGCGACGAGTACCGAGCCGGTCAGGGCCACCTGACGGATACGGGAAAGACGAGAACGGGACATTGGGCGACATCCCCCCAGCTCTGAGCTGCCGCACCCCGTCCTCGGGGCGCGACCGGCGTCACCGCCTGGAGCCGGACGATACGCAGACTGACGATCTGCTGCAAGATCTCGACAAACGAAAGTAATTTCCCGAGATCAGTCCTCCTCCAGTGCTACCTGTGGTTGGGGGCGGAGGGCTCGGAGCCAGAGTTCGGTCTGGGCGATGTGGGCCGAGGCCGCGGTGGCCGCGGCGGCGGGGTCGCGGTGGGAGATGGCCGAGAGGATCGCCCGGTGGCCGCGGTCGCTGGTCTGCTTGATGGCGTCGAAGTCGGCGCCCGGTTCGAAGATCCGGTAGTGGCCGCCGCGGCCGCGGATCACGCCGGTCAGCGCGGTGACGGTCGGGTTCCCGCCGGCCGTGCAGATCGAGCCGTGGAACTCGGCGTCCAGCGCCTGGATCTCGGCCGCGTCGGTGGTCGCCTCGAGCCGGTCGAGGATGTCGCTCAACCGCTTCTCCAGCAGGGGATCCTGCCGCGCGGCGGCCGCCGCGGTCGCGTGCGCCTCCAGCACCCGGCGGACCTCGAGAAGCTGCAGGACGCCCTCGAGCGGGATGAGCTCGACCGACAGCGAGAACCGGCTGATGATCTCGGCCGGGTCCAGCGCGGACACGTAGGTGCCGGAGCCGTGCCGCGACTCGATCACCCCGAGCGCGGCCAGCGATCGCGCGGCCTCGCGCAGGGAACTGCGCGACACGCCGAGGTGGTCGCACAGTTCCGGCTCCGGCGGGAACTTCTCGCCCGGCCCCAGCTCGCCCGACGCGATCATCTGCCGCAGTCCGGCCAGCGCTTTGTCCGTCGCTGCCATCAGCACCTCCCCATCGCAGGCCCTCATCGCCACCCTCGCGGCCAACTCGCCGCCAACACCCACAGCGTAAGCCCTCAGAGGTAAGTCCTCAGACCACTTGCGGTCAAGTCCACTGTAAGTCCTTGTCGTCGCAGCGCAATTCTGGCAGGGTGCTGGGATCGGTTGCCCGAGTCATCTGATGTCAGAGCAAACTCCGGCAGCCGACCGACCACCACGACTGGCCCACATCCCCTGAGGAGAAGCGCCATGCGCTACCGACAGATGTTCGCACCCCTGGCGGCTGCGGCCCTCATCCTGACAGCGACGGCCTGCGGTCCGGGCCCGGCCGAGAAGGCGAACGATCAGGTCACCCTGCAGATGGTCGAGAGTCTGACCAACCCGACCAGGACCACGTTGCTGAAGAAGCTGATCGCCGACTTCGAGGCGAAGAACTCCGGGGTGAAGGTCCAGCTGATCTCCCCGCCGACCAACCAGGCGGACCAGAAGATCCAGCAGATGCTCCAGTCCGGCAAGGGGGTGGACGTGCTGGAGGTCCGCGACACCACGGTCGGCCCGTTCTCCACCAACAAGTGGATCTACGACATGGCCCCCGACCTCAAGGGCTGGGAGGGCCTCGACGCCCTCACCCCGAACGCCCTGAAGGTCACCCAGCAGGGCGGCAAGTCGTACATGGTGCCGTACGGCTTCTACGGACTCTCGCTGTTCTACCGCAAGGACCTGGTCCAGCAGGCCGGGTTCACCGGCCCGCCGAAGAGCTGGGCCGAGATGGTCGAGCAGGCCAAGAAGATCAACGACCCGTCGAAGAACCGGTACGGCTACTCGTTCCGTGGCGGTCTCGGCGGTGGCGGCAACGCGATCACGGTGATCTCCGGCTACGTGATCGACGACATCAACAAGGACAACGCCTTCAAGCTGACCAGCGGCAAGACCATCTTCTCCTCGCCGAAGGCCGTCGACGCGCTGAACCTGTACGTCGACCTCTTCAAGACCGCGTCGCCGCCTTCGTCGGTCAGCTGGGGCTATCCCGAGATGGTGCAGGGCTTCACCTCCGGCACCACCGGCTTCCTGCTGCAGGACCCCGAGGTGATCGCCACCGTCAAGGAGTCGAAGACGATCAAGGAGGACCAGTGGGGTACGGCGCCGCTCCCGGTCGGGCCGACCGGCAAGGCGGCGCAGCCGCTCGCCAACGCCGGCTGGGGTGTCGCCGAGGGCAGCACCCACAAGAAGGAGGCGGTGGAACTGGTGAAGTTCCTGACCTCGGGTGACTCGGCGATGACGTTCTCCAAGGAGAACAGCCTGGTCCCGATCCTGAAGAGCGCCGCGGACGACCCGTACTTCAAGGACGGCCCGTGGGCGTCGTACGTGGCGATGAACTCCTCGCCGGACACCTACGTCGTGGTGACGCAGCCGCGCGGGGTGCCGTGGTCGACGGAGTGGGGCAACAAGGCCGACGCGGACGTGCAGAAGCTGATCACCGGCAAGGCGCAGCCCGCGGAGATCCTGAAGAGCTGGGACGACTACTGGACCAAGAAGTGGGCCGGTAACTGATCCATGGCTGTGACCGCAACGGAACGGCCGGCGGTCAGACCGCCGGCCCCCGGGCGCACGTCCGGCCGGCGGCAGTTCACCGGCCGGACCGCGCTGATCCTGTTCGCCTTCATGCTGCCCGCGATCTTCTTCGTCGGGCTGTTCACCTACTACCCGTTGCTGAACGGCATCTCGATGGCCTTCCGCAACTACAACCTGAACGACCTGTCCGACACCTCCTGGGTCGGGCTGGAGAACTTCCGCACGCTGCTCGGCGACGAGATGTTCCGCGGCACCGTGAAGAACTCGCTGGTCTGGGTGGTCGGCTCGCTGGTGCCGCAGTTCCTGATCGGGTTCACGCTGGCGTTGTGGTTGCGGCGGAGGTTCCGCTTCCGCGGCACGTACCAGGCGCTGGTGTTCTTCCCGTGGGCGGTGTCGGGCTTCCTGATCGGCATCCTGTTCCGCTGGATGTTCAACGGCGAGTTCGGCGTGGTGAACGACCTGCTGATGAAGACGCACCTGATCAGTACTCCGGTGCCGTGGCTGGCCGACGCCCGCTACGCGATGATCGCCGTCATCATCGCGAACGTCTGGTACGGCGTGACGTTCTTCGCCATCATGATCCTGGCCGCGCTGCAGTCGGTGCCCGAGGAGCTCTACGAGGCCTCGGCGATCGACGGCGCGGGCAAGGTCCGCACCCTGTTCAGCATCACCATCCCGTCGATCCGGACCACGCTGGCGCTGACAGTGCTGCTCCGGGTGATCTGGATCTTCAACTCACCCGAACTGATCTTCGGGATGACCGGTGGCGGCCCCGCGAACGAGACGCACATCGTCACGTCGTACATGATCCAGGTGACGCAGGAGGGCGACTACGGCCGCGCCTCCGCGATGGGCCTGATGGTCGTGTTCGTACTGATGCTGTTCGCGATCTTCTACCTTCTAGCGATCCGTCCGAAGAAGGCGATGCGATGATCCGCGACTACAGCACCGCCGGCCGGATCGCCCGGTTCACCGGACTCGGCATCTGCTTGCTCTTCACCCTGTTCCCGCTCTACTGGATCCTGGTCACGTCCTTCAAGGATCCGGGGACCATCTTCGCCTACCCGTTGAAGTACTGGCCCTCGCAGTGGTCGCTGGCCAACTACCAGGGCCTGTTCGAACAGTCGAACTTCGCGGTCTTCCTGGTCAACAGCCTGATCGTGTCCACCGTCGCGGCCGCACTGGCGACGGTGATCTCGCTGCTGGCGGCGTACGTGCTCGCGCGGTTCGAGTTCGTGTCCAAGGGCGCGGTGATGGGGGCGTTCCTGGTCACCCAGATGATCCCGGGCTTCATCGCGCTCGGCTCGCTCTACATCCTGATGACGAGGCTCTATCTGGTCGACAATCGCTGGGGCCTGGTCCTGGTGTACGTCGCGGTCTCGATCCCGCTCTGCACGGTGATGCTGCGCGGGTTCTTCGAGAACGTGCCGGCCTCGCTCGAGGAGGCGGCGATGGTGGACGGCTGCTCGCGGCTGTCCGCGTTGTTCCGGGTGCTGGTGCCGGTGATGACGCCGGGCATCGCGGCGTCGTACATCTTCAACTTCGTGAACTGCTGGAACGAGTTGTTCCTGTCCGTCACGTTGCTGAACAGCGACAGCAACAAGACCGTCCCGGCCGCGCTGAACGGCTTCATCAGCAGCTACAACATCGACTGGGGTTCGATGTCGGCCGCGGCGGCGCTGTCGATCATCCCGACGATGGTGCTCTTCGCCTTCGCCAGCCGCTACATCGTCGAAGGCCTGACCGCCGGCGCCGTCAAGGAGTGAAGGAACGGCGCCAGCTCCCAAACCCGCCACCGCCGCGGTGCGACGACTTCGTATGGCGCGGTGCCGGGTGCGGGCTCGCCGCCCACCCAGACGGTCGCCATGCCCAACTGCTCCGGCACGTCCAGGTTGACGGCCAGGTCGTCGAAGAAGGCGGCCCGGCTCGGATCGATCGAGAACTGCTCGACGAATCGCCGGTAGCTCTCGGGGTACGGCTTCGGGATCAGCTGACCGGCCAGGATGTCGAAGACCCCGTCGAAGTGGTCGCTCAGGCCGAGCCGGGCCAGCGCCTGCTCGGCGTGGTACGCGGACCCGTTGGTGAAGACGAACTTCCGGCCGGGCAGGGCCGCGATCGCCTCGGCCAGGAGGGCGTCGGCGCGCAGTACGGAGTAGTCGATGTGGTGCTCGAACTCCAGGATGTCGGCGGCCGCCAGACCCTCGGTGGTCATCAGTCCGCGCAGGGTGGTGCCGTGGGCGGCGATCAGCTCGGCCTGGATCCGGCGGGCGCCGGCGTCGTCGGTGCCGAAGTGCCGGCTGAGGATCCCGCGGATCAGCGCCTTCATCTGGTCCGCCAGGCCGTTGCTCGACGGATACAGGGTGTCGTCGAGATCCAGCACCCAGGTGTCGATTTCGGCCAGCATCCGTCCAGAGTAGTGACAGACTGGGCAGGTCATCGACGGAGGGACGAGGTTGTGGCGACTGCGCTCATCACGGGACCGACGGCCGGGATCGGGCGGGCTTTCGCGGACAAGCTGGCCCGCGAGGGGTTCGACCTGGTGCTGGTGGCCCGCGACGAGGCACGGCTGAAGGAGGTCGCGACCGAGATCAGCCGCCGGTACGGCGTCGCCTGCGAGGTGCTGGCCGCCGACCTGACGGAGCCCGACGAACTGGCCCTGGTCGAGGAGCGGTTCGTCACCGGGCCGATCGAGGTGCTGGTGAACAACGCCGGCTTCGGCCAGAAGAAGCCGTTCTGGGCGAACCCGATCGAGGTCGAGGAGAAGCAGTTCGACCTGCTCGTCCGGGTGGTACTGCGGCTCACCCATGCCGCGGTGCTGCCGATGATCGAGCGGGGATCCGGCGCCGTGATCAACGTGTCGTCGGTGGCCGGCTTCGTCCAGCGCGGCAGCTACAGCGCGCACAAGTCCTGGGTGACGAACTTCTCCGCCGGACTGGCGATCGAGCTGCACGCGAAGGGTGTCGCCGTGATGGCGGTCTGCCCGGGTTTCGTGCGCACCGAGTTCCACGAGCGGATGGGGGTGGACAAGACGATCATCCCGTCGTTCATGTGGCTGAACGCGGACGAACTGGTCGAGAGCGCCTGGGCGGACCTGATGCACGGCAAGGCGATCTCGATCCCGACCTGGCGCTACAAGCTGGTCGTCGCGGGCGCCCGCTACATCCCGCGCACCCTGATCGCCCGCCTCTCCACCGTCGGCCTGGACGGCCGCCGCCGCGCCTGACGTGCGCGTCCTCAGCTGGAACCTGTGGTGGCGGTTCGGCCCGTGGCAGCAACGCCGGCACGCGATCCTCGCGGTACTGCGGGACGTTCGCGCCGACGTGATCGGCCTGCAGGAGGTCTGGGCCGACCGTGACGAGAACCTGGCCGAGTGGCTCGCGGACGAGCTCGGACTGGAGTGGACGTTCGAGCCGTCGCCGGCGCCGGAGTACTGGCAGCGGCGGATCGGGGACCCGACGGTTGCCATCGGCAACGCAGTACTGAGTCGCGGGCCGATCGACGATCGGGAGGTGCGGACGCTGCCGGGGGAGGACGGGCGGTTCGCGCTTTTCACTCTGACTCAGGGAGTGCCGTTCTTCACGACGCATCTGACGGCTCCCGTCGACGCGTCTGCCGCGCGTTGCCTGCAGGTCAAGGCGCTGGCGGAGTTCGTTGCGGCGAAGCGGGTGGCGAGTGAATTCCCGCCCGTCGTGACCGGTGACTTCAACGCGATGCCTGACTCGGACGAGGTTCGCCTGTTCAGCGGAGCACGGACGGCCCCGGCCGTTCCGGGGCAGGTGCTCGTCGATGCGTGGGAGTACGCCGAACCGGGGCAGCCGTGGGCCACCTGGGATGCCGCGAATCCCTACGTCGCGGAGACCTTCACGCCGAGTGCCCGAGTCGACTACATCCACGTCGGCCTGCCGCGCTCTGATGGCCTCGGCCACGTCACCGCAGTACGGCGCGCCGGGGCGGAGCCGGTCGGCGGCGTCTGGCCGTCCGACCACGCGGTCGTCCTGGCGGACCTCCACTCGCCGGCGTGATCTCCAACTGACGGGTGTTAGCCCTTGGCGTACGTAGCGATGAACTTGAGGATTCGGGGCCAGAGGTCGGCTGCCTCGTCCGGTTGGTACTCCGCGGGCAGGCTCTGGTCGGTGAAGAGGTGACCGGTACCCGGGTACTCGTAGTGCTCGAGGTCTCCGCCGGCGGCAGTGACTGCCTTCTCGCCCGCCATCACCCACTCCTCGACGCGGAAGGGGTCGTCGGCGGCGTAGTGCACCTGCGCGGGCACTCCGCTGGGCCAGTTGACGTCGCGGCCGAACTCCGCGAGGTCGATCACGCCTGACACGAGCACGGCACCCGCGACCCCGGGCTGCCGGCAGGTGACGAACTGCGCCATCCCGGCGCCGTTGGAGAACCCGGCCGCGATGAACCCCTCGGGGAGATCCTTGACCGCGTCCAGCGCGCGCCCCATCAGGGTGGGATACCCCGCCTCGACGGCGAAGGCCGCCGCCCCGTCGTAGTCGTCGAACAGGCGGCCGTCGTACTGGTCGACGATGCGGACCCGGTGCCCGTGGGAGCGGAGCAGGTCGGCGGCGGCGTGGATGCCCGGCCGGACGCCGAGAACTGAGTGGAACAGCGCGATGGTGGCCATGCGGATGACGCTAGTGCACGCCGCCGACGGTTCCCTGGGCTCGTGTTCCAACCAATCCCCGACCGGCGACGTCCAAAGAGCACCAGGGGAACTTCAGGAAAGAAAGTTGGGGGACATGTCCGTACGGGGATGGAACACGCGGGTGGTGGTTGCCACCGGGGTGGCCATGACGGGGCTGCTTTTGGTGGCCTGCGGCAACAAGGAGCTTGCCGCGGGGGATGTACCGGCCGCCAATGTGCCGACGGCGACAGCGAGCATGAGTCCGACCGCTGGTCCGACGGCCGAGCCGGCCGACAATCCGTCGGAGCCCGGTGCGACTGCTGAGCCGTCGAAGAAGCCGACCGTGACGCCGAAACCCACGCCGGTGAAGCCGTTCCGGCTCAGCAGCTCGATGCTGCTCACCGGGAAGGAGATGGCCAAGGGGGACCCGAGCCGGCGCTGGCGGGCGAACTCGCAGGCTCCTCTGGCGCCGATCTGCGGCCTCGCGTCGACCCGTGGTGACAAGGTCCAGGGCGTCTTGAGCCGCCACTTCACCGACGAGTTGGAAGCCGACGGCGGGCAGTGGATCACCCGGTACTCCGACGAGCGGGCCGCGCGTGCGGCGTACAACCAGATCGTCGCGACGATCAACTCCTGCAAGGCGTTCTCGCCCGGGCAGACGCACGCGCGGAAGATGACGGAGAACCGGACGGTGGCGCTGGGTGACCGGACGCGGATCCTGCGCTGGTACGACTACGCGCTGCCGTCGGACCCGGGGAGTGAGAACGGCGGATTCCCGTACGCCGTGACGCAGCAGGGGAAGGTCGTCAGCGTCCTGGCCTTCAGCGAGATGGGTACGGGCATCGAGCCGGCCAACTTCGAACGCATCGCCCGCTCCGCCGCCGCCCGCCTCGGCTGAGCACGCGAACAACCAGCCGGGCCCGGCCGGCGGGGATGGGCAGGTCGGGCTCGAGGGGGGAACGTCTGGGGGAGGGAGGTCTGCGCTGCGGGGGGATCCGCGGCGCAGACCTCCCTGGCTTCTGCCCAGACCTCCCCTGGTTCAGCGGAGGGTGGCGGTGATGGTGTCGGCGAGCGGGGTGGTCGGGCGGCCGATCAGGCGAGAGAGGTCGCCGGGGCTTCCGGCCAGGGCGCCGTGGCTGATCGCTTCGTCCACCTCGGCGAGGATCTCGGCGAACGGCTGCGGGATCCCGACGCTCGTCAGCATCGCCGCGTTCTCGTCGCGGCCGAGGAACTGGTGCACCACCGTCTTCCCGCTCTGCCGCGACACCTCGGCCGCGAACTCGGGGTACGTCCAGGCGGTGTCGCCACTGAGCTCGTACGCCTTGTTCAGGTGGCCTTCCGTGCTCAGCACGACCGCGGCGGCGGCCGCGTAGTCCGCCCGAGCGGCACTGGCGAGTCGTGCGTCCGGGCTCACCCCGTTCGCGACCACGCCACGCTCGACGGTGCCCTGCAGATCGCCCGCGACGCCCGGCGCCTCGTTGTACCAGTCGTTGCGCAGGAACGTGTACGGCAGGCCTGCGTCGAGGATCAACTGCTCGGTCTCGCGGTGGTCCTGCGCCAGCCCGAAGTTGGTGTTCGGCGCGTCGAAGATGCTGGTGTACGCCACCTGAGCGACACCCGCGGCCCTGGCGGCGTCGATCACGACGGCGTGCTGGGTTACCCGGCGGCCCACGTCGCTGGCGGAGACCAGCAGCACGCGGTCCTCGGTCTGGAACGCGCCGTCGAACGTGTCCGGCTGGTCGTAGTCCGCGACCAGCAGCCGGACGCCCTGCTCGACCAGGCCTGCGGCCTTCTCCGGATTCCGGGCGACGGCGGTGATCCCGTCCGCCGGGACGCCTGCCGCCAGCAGGTCCGCGATGACGAGACGGCCGAGTTCCCCGGTCGCGCCGGTGATGACGATGCTCATGAACTTCTTCCTGTCGGAGGTTGTTGCCTACTCCACTAACCGTAGGATGGGTACAAACTGCAGGGAAGTACCCACTTTGAAGTAAGGTACGCAGCTGTGGGTAAGTGGGTTGCCGACCGAAGGAGGTCTCCGATGAGCGAGCTGCTGGCTCCCGACGTCAATCGCACCGACTGCCCGTCGCGGGCGATCCTGGAGCACGTCACCAGCCGGTGGGCAGTGCTCGTCCTAGCCGCGCTGCTGGAGCGGTCGTACCGGTTCAGCGAGCTGCGCCGTCACGTCGGCGGGGTGAGCGAGAAGATGCTCGCCCAGACCCTGCAGGCACTGGAACGCGACGGCTTCGTCCACCGCGACGCCAAGCCGGTGATCCCCCCACGCGTCGACTACTCCCTGACCCCCACCGGCCGCGACGTCGCCGAACAGGTTCACGCCCTCGCCCGCTGGGTCGAGTCCCAGGTCCCCGCAGTCCAATCAGCCCAGTCCCGCTACGACGCTGCCCGCCCCTGACTCTGACCCCTCGGCAGATGGGGTTCCTTGCTCTCAGCGGGTTGCTAGGAAGTCAGCGGTAGGTCGGCGGCGGTTTCGGCGAGGGTTTTCAGGGTGGCGGCGATCAGGGGGTTGTCGGCCTGGCCGCGGCGGGTGGCGGCGAAGACGCGGCGTACCGGGGGTGGGTCGGTGAGGGGGCGGATGACGGCGGGGCTCGGGGTGGGGACCGCAAGGCGGGGGATGAGGGAAACGCCGGCGTTGGCGGCGACCAGGGCCGCGACCGAGTGGAAGTCGTCGGAGGTGTGCACGATGCGCGGCTGGAATCCAGCCTGCTCACACGCCAGCAGTACTACGTCGCGCAGCGGGTTCCCGATCGAGGTCATCACCCAGTCGTCGGCCGACAGCGCGGTCAGGTCGACGGACTGGGCATCAGCCGCGGGATGGGTCGAGGGGATCACGGCCACGAAAGGCTCGGCGTACAAAGGGATCCGGGTCAGGCGCTCGTCGTCGGCGCGTGGGGTGCCCCGGTGTTCGACGGCGATGGCCAGCTCGACCTCGCCGTCGAGGAGCTGGGTGATGCCCTGATGGCCTTCGACATCCCGTACGACGAGGCGCAGGCCCGGCGTACTCGCTCGGAGACTGACCAGGGAAGGTGCCACCAGCAGGCTGATGGCGGTCGAGAAGGCGGCGACGCGGATCTCACCGGTGGAGCCCTCGGCGTGCCGGCGCATGGCTTCCTCGGCGCGCTCCACCTCAATCAGGATCGTGTCCGCGTGCTCGAGCAGCAGCCGCCCGGCCGAGGTGATCGCGACCCGGCGGCCGCGGCGCTCGAGGAGCTCCTGGCCGACCTCGGACTCCAGTGCCGCCAACTGCTGGGAGACGGCCGACGGGGTCAGGTGCAGCACCTCGGCGGCCGCCGTCACGGTGCCGTGATCAGCAAGTGCTCGCAGCACCCGCAATCTTCGGACTTCGATCACGGGGCTCAGCTTCGCACAACGGCTGCCCCCGGCGGTCGGCGAACCAGCGGGAGCGACGAGGCGGAACGCAGGGCTGGACGGGCGCGTCGGCCATCCTGGACCGGGACTCGCGGGCGACCTTGGCGATGACGGTGATCTGGAAGAGGTACATCGTCGGTTTCTTTCGGTCCCTTCGAACCTAAGGACCGACTGGTTGATACGTCCAATGAAACTTCTGGGCAGAGTTGATACGCACGACGCATGATGTACGCCAACGGAACTGCGCCTGCTCCGATCCTTCGTCGTGGTCGCCGAGGAGCTGAACGTGGGCCGGGCGGCGACCCGCCTGCATCTGACCCAGCCGTCGCTGAGCCGGCAGATCGCGGCGCTCGAGCACGACCTCGGCGTCGAACTCTTCGCCCGGGTGAAGAAGCGCTTCGTACTGACGGCGGCCGGGGAGAGCTTCCTCGTCGACGCACGGCAGTTGCTGGAGCGGGCGGACGAGGCCGTTCGCGATGCGCAGCGGGTGCAGCGGGGTGAGCTGGGGACGTTGCGACTGCGGTTCGTGCAGTCGGCGACGTTCGAGGTCTTGCCGCGCCTGCTCGGTGCGTTCCGGGCGGCCAATCCGGACGTGGTGCTCGACTTGGAGACGATGACCACCATCCGCCAGGCCGAAGCGCTGCGCGAGGGCCGGATCGACGTCGGCCTCTTCCGCCTGGGAGTGGCGCGAGGGTTGGAGACGCGGGTGATCTCGCGGGATCCGCTGGTGGCGGCTCTCCCGACCGGGCATCGGCTCGCTCGACGGAAGCGGGTCGGCTTGGCCGAGCTGGCCGACGATCCGTTCGTGCTTTACACGCGGGCGACCGGGCCGACCGTCTTCGACACGATCGTCGGCCACTGCAGGGCAGCCGGGTTCGAGCCTGAGGTGACGCAGGAGGCCGCGGAAGTGCAGACGATCGTGTCACTTGTCGCGGCCGGCCTGGGCGTCTCGCTGCTCATCGCACCGACGCCGCGGATCGACCCGGAGGCCGTGGTGTACCGCGAGTTGTCCGACGACCTGCCGCCGTGGGAGCTGTCCGTGGCGTGGTCACCGGACAACCGCTCGCCTGTGCTGGCGAGGTTCCTGGACCACGTCCGAGGCCCAGGAACCCCCTGAGGATCAGCCGAAGGTGTCCGGGTCGCCGCCGGTGCGGACGCCGGTCTCGAGATCGGCGATCGCGGCCATGTCGTCGTTGTCCAGGGTGAAGTCGAAGACGGCGATGTTCTCGGCGATCCGGCTGGGTGTCTTGGACTTCGGGATCACCACGTTGCCGAGCTGCAGGTGCCAGCGGATGACCACCTGGGCCTGCGACTTGCTGTGCTTGTCGGCGAGCGCCTTCAGCGTCGGGTCGCCGAGCAGCTCACCCGAGGCGAGCGGGCTCCACGACTCGGTGACGATGTCGTTCTCGGCGTTGAACGCGCGCAGCTCGTCCTGCGGCAGGGCCGGGTGCAGCTCGATCTGGTTCACCGTCGGGCGCAGGTCGGTCTCGTCGAACAACCGCTGCAGGGCAGGGATGTGGAAGTTGGAGACGCCGATCGCGCGCACCCGCTTGTCGGCGTACAGCTGCTCGAACGCCTTCCACGTCTCGACGTACTTGTCCTTCTTCAGCGCCTGCCAGTGGATCAGGTACAGGTCGACGGAGTCGAGGCCGAGCCGCCCGAGGCTGGCGTCGAACGCCCGCAGGGTGGAGTCGTAGCCCTGGTCGCTGTTCCACACCTTGGTGGTGATGAAGAGCTCGTCGCGGGGGAGGCCGGAGTCGGCGATGGCCCGGCCGACGCCTTCCTCGTTGCCGTAGATGGCGGCCGTGTCGATGTGCCGGTAGCCGGACTCGAAGGCCGCCTTGACGACGTCGGTGACGATCTCGTCCTCGACCTGCCAGACCCCCAGGCCCAGCTGCGGGATCTCGACGCCGTTGTCCAGAGTGATCGCGGGGACTGTGCTCATCTGCCTATTCCACTGGGCCGAGGCCCTCAATCCCAGTCATCCGACGTGTGACAACAACCTCATCCACCAGCCGTAACTACCTCATGGTTCTTCGCATCCGGCTCCAGGAAGCGCAGCAACGCGGTGCCTTCACGCTCCAGCTCGGCCGCCGTCCGCTTCAGCGTCCGGCCGAACGGGGTCAGCGTGAGTGTCGCCACACCGCGCTTCTTCTCGGCCGTCCACAGGCCCGCGACCAGCCCGTCGACCAGGTACGTCGACTTGATCCGCAGGTTCTTCGTGAACACGGCCGGACGGTGTTCGTCGGCGATGATCCGCTCGCGTTTCGCGTGCGCCAGCAGCAGGTTGTCGAACTCCGGCAGGAACCGCACCGGCACGGGTGTGTCCGGATCGGGCCGTGGCCCACTCTGTACGTCGTACAGAGTTTTGCCGTTCTCGTCGGTGAACTCCTCGAGCTCGACCTGGTCGAACAAGGCCTTCGCCCTCGGCAGCCCCGACCAGGTCTGGAAGTCCGCGGGCGTGGCCGGCCCGAACGCCTCCAGATAGCGGATCACCAACTCCTCCGGTACTGCGCTCCGCCGGATCTTCGCCCCGAGCCACTCCTCGGCCGGGGTGAACCTGGCGTTCGCGGACCAGCCCCACCTGGTGTCCACCGGGAACATCACCAGCGGCACCAGCATCCGCGTGCAGAACCCCAGCGCCCGGTCGTTCGCCGCCGGGAACTCCTTCTGCAGGGCGTCCCGCACCTCGGTGAAGGTCAGCGGCTCCTTCGCCAGGATCTTCCTGGCCGCGGCCACGACCTTCTCCGGCTCGAGCCCTTCGGCCCGGTCGCCCAGCAGTTTCAGCCCCGACTCGAGCACCGGGCTCAGCGTGGTCCGGAAGCGCAGGTAGTCCTCGGCCGTGACCAGGTGGAGCGTGCCGCGGTACAGCGTCGCCCGGACCACCTCGCGATCCTGCACGGCCACGGTGAGTTGTTCGTCGTCGAATCCCTCCAGCCGCGACCACAGCCCGACGTACGGGTGTTTCGGCTCCTGGCCCTGCATCCCGGCCAGTCGTGCGACCGCGTCGGCCGGGCTGAGGTCGGAGCGTTCGATGAGCAGTTGCCGGGCCAGCGTCGCCCGGTTCACGGCCTTCGCGCTGAGAACGGTCATGGCCGTCAGTCCTGCGTGACGCGGGTGCCGGCGACGCGGTCGGGGTAGGTCCGACCGCCGCCTCGGGCGATCGACCAGGCTTGCCACCCGAGGGCGGCATAGGCGCCGGTCGCCAGCACAGCGCCGCGGGAAGTGTTGTCTGCGCGGAACTCCCAGACGGCCTGATGTCCGAGCTCCCAGGGCAGTGCTGTCTTCAGCAGAGAGCGGGTAAGGGCCTGCGAGAAGGTGGGCCGCTCTGCTGTCTTATCGTCACTCAGAGTGAGTCCGAGGATGCGTTTCCCGGGTGAGCCGCCGGTCGCTTCGGCGGCCGCCAGGAGGCCGCTGAGGGGAATCGTCAGGCCCACAGCGACCAGTAGACGGACCTTCGCCGGCGAGGGTGCGGGTCCGATCGGCGCGGGGCTTCGTCGTCGCCGGGCGACCGCGAGACCGGCCAGCAGGGCCAGTGGTGCGGCCAGTGTCGCGTAATCGATTGCCGTGGCAAGGCCGCGTCGCGCAGTCAGCATGCGCCGAGATTACGCCACCGGCAACGTGCCGGCCCGGCGAAAAAGGTTGCCTTTCCGATGAACTCCGGCGGGCCCGAACGTACTGCAACTGCCCTCCGGGCGACGGTGTGGATTTCCCGCCATGCCAGTCCGGGTGGCACGAAATGCTTCGGCTGTGCCGATGGAATCCACTAGTCGTTCGAGATGCTCGTTTGCCGCGCATTCTGTGATGTCGCCAAAGTCGAGTGGACGGCATTTGAATGACAAATTGTGACGACCGTCGTTTACGGCACCGGCCGGGCTCGAAGCGATCCGAGACCGAACGGACCCGCTTGCAGATCGAGGCCGATGAACGGATCCAGGAACGCCGACCGCATTTACCTGGACACCGTTCACCGGCACACCGACCCGGACTACCAGCCCGGTCTTGACAAGCAGTAACCTCCGCGCCACTCAAGGCATCGGTGTGGTCCTTGTCGCGCCGACGTCAACACCCGCTTCCTGCGGGCTCTGCCAGGTCTCTTCGTCCAGCCCCTGGACCCTCGCCCGCACGTCGGACCAGCCGGCGGTGAGCGCGTAGAGCACCACGGTGTCAAGCGCGATCATCAGCAGCGACCAGACCGGGTAAGCACCCAGCCAGGCGATCTGGATGATGGCGTGAACGATCACGATCACGATCGCCGTGATCCGGGCCCACGTCTGCGCCGCGAGCAGACCTAGACCGGCGGCGACCATGATCAGGCCGGAGATCAGGAGCACCCAGCCCCAGCCAGTCAGATCGACCAGGATGAGGTTCTCCGGCGTCACCACCAAATGCTCGTCGTCGAACAGGGCGATGAAGCCCTGGAAGATGTTGACGCCCCCGATCACCAGGAGCATCGTTCCGGCGAACACAACGAAGCCGGTCAGGACTCCGCTCTTTTTCGCAGCCATCTGCGGTATCTCCTCTCGCTGCGGTGGCCGCTACCGGGCTCGGCAGCGGCTCGCACTTGGAGGCTGCGCCTGTTTCTCCCGGACGGCATCACCCTGCGTGGATGAAGGACCCCTGACCGAGATCACCCCGTGTGGATGAAGGACCACAGGGCCGGCCGCGGCGGGACGGCTCAGCTCGTGCCGGCGTCGGAGCTGAGCGCTGCCCGCGCCTCGATGAAGGCGGCGACGGCGCGTTCCACGTCCTCGGTGGAGTGGGCGGCGGAGAGTTGGGTGCGGATCCGGGCCTTGCCGTGCGGGACGACCGGGTAGGAGAAGCCGATCACGTAGACGCCCAGCTCGAGCAGCTTGTCGGCCAGCCGGCCGGCCTCCGCGGCGTCGCCGATCATCACCGGGGAGATCGGGTGGTCGCCCGGCAGCACGTCGAAGCCCGCCTCGGTCATCTTCGAGCGGAAGAGCGCGGTGTTGGCGGCGAGCTTGTCGCGCAGATCGCTCGTGCCACCGATCAACTGCAGCGCCTTCAGCGAGGCCGCCGTCACCGACGGGGCCAGGGAGTTGGAGAACAGGTACGGGCGGGACCGCTGGCGGAGCAGTTCGACGATCTCGCGCCGGCCGGAGACGTAACCACCGGAAGCTCCGCCGAGGGCCTTGCCCAGGGTCCCGGTCAGCACGTCGACCCGGTCCTTGACGCCGAACAGCGACGGGGTTCCACCGCCGTCGGGACCGACGAAGCCGACCGCGTGGGAGTCGTCGACCATCACCAGCGCGTCGTACCGCTCGGCCAGGTCGCAGATCTCGTCCAGCGGCGCGACATACCCGTCCATCGAGAAGACGCCGTCGGTGGCGATCAGCCGGTACCGCGCGTCCGCGGCGTCCTTGAGCTGGGCCTCCAGGTCGGCCATGTCGCGGTTCTTGTACCGGTACCGCTTCGCCTTGGACAGCCGGATGCCGTCGATGATGCTGGCGTGGTTCAGCTCGTCGGAGATCACCGCGTCCTCGGCGCCGAGCAGGGTCTCGAACAACCCGCCGTTCGCGTCGAAGCAGGAGCTGTAGAGGATGGTGTCCTCGGCGCCCAGGAAGGTGCTCAGAGCATCTTCGAGCTCCTTGTGGATGGCTTGCGTGCCACAGATGAAGCGGACCGAGGCCATCCCGAAGCCCCACTCGTCCAGGGCGCGCTTGGCCGCCGCGATCACCTCGGGGTGGTCGGCCAGGCCGAGGTAGTTGTTGGCGCAGAAGTTCAGCACTGTGCCGCCCGGCTTGCCGTTGGCAACGGAGATGGCGGAGTTCTGCGGCGAGGTGATCACCCGCTCGGACTTGTACAGCCCCGCGTCGCGGATCTCGCCGATCGTGGTGGTCAGGTCATCGCGCATCCGGCCGAACATCAGTGCACTCCCTCGGGGTTCGTTGCGTACGTCGGGCTGGTCCAGTCCAGGATCACCTTGCCGCAGTGGCCCTGCCTCGCCACGTCGAAGGCCTGCTCGAAGTCGGCGTACCCGAACCGGTGGGTGATCACCGGGCCGAGGTCGAGGCCGCGTTCCAGCATCACCGACATCGAGTACCAGGTCTCGAACATCTCCCGGCCGTAGATGCCCTTGATCGTCAGCATGTTGAGCACCACCGTGCTCCAGTCGATCGCGATCTCGTCGGCGGGCAGCCCGAGCATCGCGATCTTGCCGCCGTGGTTCATGTTCGCGAGCATGTCGCGCAGCGCGGCCGGCTGGCCCGACATCTCCATCCCGACGTCGAACCCCTCGCGCATGCCGAGGTCGCGCTGGGCGTCCGCGATCGACTGCTCGCCGACGTTGACCGCGTGCGTGACGCCGATCTTGCGGGCCAGTTCGAGCCGGTAGTCGGACAGGTCGGTGATCACCACGTTGCGCGCCCCCGCGTGCAGGGCGACCGCCGCGGCCATGATGCCGATCGGCCCGGCGCCGGTGACCAGCACGTCCTCGCCGACGACCGGGAACGACAGCGCCGTGTGCACGGCGTTCCCGAACGGGTCGAAGATCGCGGCCACGTCCAGGTCGACCGGGTCCTTGTGCACCCAGACGTTCATCGACGGCAGCGCGACGTACTCCGCGAACGCACCAGGCACGTGCACGCCCAGCCCGCGGGTCTTGATGCACAGGTGGCGGCGCCCGGCCCGGCAGTTGCGGCAGCGGCCGCAGACCAGGTGACCCTCGCCGCTGACGATGTCACCGACCGCGACGTCCCGGACGCCGGCGCCGATCTCGACCACCTCGCCGGCGAACTCGTGCCCGGTGACCATCGGGACCGGCACGTTCTTCCGCGCCCAGGAGTCCCAGTTCTGGATGTGCAGGTCGGTGCCGCACAGTCCGGTCCGCAGAACCTTGATCAGGACCTCGTCGGCCTCGATCGCGGGTACCGGGACGTCCTGCAGCCACAGTCCGGGCCTGCTCTCGGCCTTGACCAGCGCCTTCATGGTGTTGCCTCCTCAGCCGTTGCCCCCACATCGTGGTCCCGGGCAACCACCGGCGTCCATCGACACGTCGTACACAGGCTTTGCAGATCACCTGCATACTCGTCCGCACATCACGGGGCGCAGTACGGGTTTGGGCATCGTCCTGCTGATGGCCAGGCTCGGCCTGCTCGGCTGGCAGTACTTCGGAACCGGGATCACCTCCAACCAATAGATGGGGGAGGCCCGACGCAACTGCCCGCGGAGCCGGGCAATTTCGCGCTCGCGGGCCACCGGGTCACCCACGGCTCCGCGAAATAGGGGGATCGCTCCGCCGCAAGGGGGTTCGCTGCCTCCTCGGGGGGTTACCCCACTGCTCTGACAGTGGGCGAACCCCCACAGTGCGGGCAGAGCACACTCTGCGGCTGCCCGGGCGAGGTCTCGCGCCCTCCGGGGGTCCGCTAGCGCTCTGGGGGTTCGCTGCCTCCGCTGGTGGTTACCCCACTGCTCTGACGGTGGGTGAACCCCCACAGTGCGGGCAGAGCACACTCTGCGGCTGCGCGGGCCGGGATGGGCGGGCGGTCCCTTAGGGTGGGGGCTCATGAGCTTTGATCGGGATGCGTTGCTGGAGCAGGTCAAGGGCAAGGCGATCGTGCATGGGCGGGTGACGTTGGCTTCCGGGAAGGAGGCTGACTACTACGTGGATCTGCGCCGGATCACGCTGGACGCCGAGGCGGCGCCGCTGATCGGGCCGGCCATGCTGGAGCTCACCGCGGACCTCGAGTTCGACGCGGTCGGCGGGTTGACGCTCGGCGCGGACCCGGTGGCGATGTCGATGTTGCACGCGGCCGCCGGGCAGGGGCGCAAGCTCGACGCGTTCGTGGTTCGCAAGGCCGAGAAGACGCACGGGCTGCAGCGCCGGATCGAGGGGCCGGATGTGAAGGGCCGCCGGGTGCTTGCGGTCGAGGACACCTCGACCACCGGTGGCTCGGTGCTCACCGCCGTCGAGGCGTTGCGCGAGGCGGGTGCCGAGGTGGTCGCCGTCGCGGTGATCGTGGACCGGTCCACCGGGGCGCAGGAGAAGGTCGAGTCGGAAGGCCTGGAGTACCGCTCGGTGTTCGGCCTCGAGGAGCTCGGTCTCGGCTCGTGACCACCGCGGTCATCGTCGTCGTCGCCCTGCTGGTCGGCGCCGGCGTCGGCTACGCGAACTACGTGCTGGCGAAGAAGCGTCGCGAGGCGTTCGCCGCCTTCGCCGCGCAGCAGGGCTTCAGCTACCTGCCGGAGAACAACGCGCTGGCCGGGAACTGGGCCGGTACGCCGTTCCAGACCGGTGATCACTGGCGAGTCCGGAACGTGCTGAGCGGCGCCTTCCAGGGCCGCCAGGTCGTTGCCTTCGACTACAGCTACCAGACCCACAGCAGCAACGGGAAGGGCGGCCGCCGGACCACGACGCACAAGTTCGGCGTCGTGGTGATGCAGCTGCCGGGCCCGTTGCCGCAGCTCGAGGTCACCCACGAGGGGATCTTCGGCGGCGCGGTCGCGAACGCCCTCGGGTTCGGCGATCTCCGGTTCGAGAGCGAGCAGTTCAACCGGGCTTTCCGGGTGACCGCGGACGATCCGCGGTTCGGGCACTCGGTGATCCACCCGCAGATGATGGAGCTGCTGCTCGCCCGGGGCGAGATCGGCTGGCGGATCGAGGGGAACTCCCTGATCGGCTGGGACTCCGGTCCGCACTCACCCGTCGAGGTGATGAACCGCCTCCAGCTCCTGCAACTTGTCGTCGACAACGTCCCGCCGTACGTCTGGCGCGACTACGCCGGCGTCGACCCCCGCCAGCACTGACCCTTCGCCGCCAGACCACCGCGGCCGCGGACCGCAGTACTGCGGGCTGCCGGGCTCAGGCGGAGGACTCGTCCTTGCGCTGGCCGAGCTCCACGTGGGGCCGCGACTGCCACATCGCCCACTCGGCGCTCACGTCGCCCGCGGTCCGCAGCAGCAAGGGCAGGTATTCCTTGAGCAGCTGCTCGGTCGACGTCTCCGCGGCATGCACCGTGACGTTCATCGCCGCCCGGACCGCGCCGGTCCCGTCCCGGACCGGAGCCGCCACCGAGCGCACCCCGGGCGCGAGCTCTTCGTCGGCCAGCGCCCAGCCGCGGGCCCGGATCTCGGTGAGCTGGTCGCGGAGCTGCTCCGCGGACCGCCCGATGTACGGCGGGAGCCCGGCGCGACTCGGCTGCGCGAGGGTCGCCGCCAGGTCGTCCGCGCTGAGTCCGGCGAGCAGCACCTTGCCCTGCGACGTCTGCGCGGCCGGGAACCTGGTGCCGATGTCGACGCGCAACGCGATGATCTTCGGGACCGACACCCGGGCGATGTAGACGATGTCCGACCCGTCGAGCTGCGCCATCGACGACGACTCGCCGGTCCGGGCCACGAGCGACTCCAGGTGCGGCCTGGCGATGTCCCAGAGGCCGAGTGCACCGACGTACGCCATGCCGAGCATCAGCACCTTCGGCGTCAGCTGGAAGGCGCCGCCGGTCGACCGGACGAAGCCGAGCTCCTCCAGCGTCAGCAGCAGCCGGCGCGCGGTCGGCCGCGCCAGCCCGGCCGCGGTCGCCACCTCGGTGAGGGACATGCTGCGGTGATCGGCGTCGAAGCAGGCGAGCACGTCCAGTCCACGAGCCAGCGACTCGACGAAATCGGGACCCGAACCTCGTCCTGCCATCAGTGTCCGCCTCCGCTGCTCCGACCACCCATCGCCGCTGAGCCTACGACCCCGACCGGGCCGGTCACTCCTCCGAGCCGGGGTCGCCGAACATGCTGCCCCTCGCCTCCCGCGTCGACTCGGACTTGTACTCCGTGTACTGGTACGGGTTGTCCAGGACCTCCTCGTCGTGCGGGAGATCGGGGTTCATCCCGCCGGCCCACGCCTCCTCGCCCATCGCCGACCGGAGGTAATCCACCGTCGCCTCGACGGAACTGCGTACCGCGGGCAGGTCGACGCCGACCAGCCGGTGCTCGTGCTTCACCACCCGGCCGTCGACGATCACGGTGTGGACGTCGCCGCGCTGCGCCTGGAACGCGACATGACCGTAGGGGTTGAGCAGTGGGAAGGAGACCGGGGAGTCGTCGTTCTTGATCAGCACGACGTCGGCCTTCTTGCCCGGCTGGAGGCTGCCGAGGTCGTCGCGGCCGAGTGCCCGGGCGCCGCCGCGGGTGGCCCAGTCGACCACGTGCTCGGCGCGCAGGTGGGTGTGGGTGACGGTGTCGCCCTTCACGTGCGCCTCGAGGTGCTCGCGGGAGCGGTCGGCGCCGAGCGTGGTGCGCATGGCCGAGAAGAGGTCACCGCTCCACCACACGCTGGTGTCCATCGACAGCGACACGGGGATCCCGTACCGGCGGACCTGCCAGGTGGGTGGGTACCCCTGGCCCGCGCTCTGCTCGGACTCCGTCGACACCGAGACCGAGCCGCCACTCGCGGCGATCCGCTGGTACGAATCGCTGGTCAGCGTTGCCGAGTGCACGTAGATGTTCTTCGGCGTCATGAAGCCGTTCTCGTGCATCAGCCGGATGCCGTCGTCATTGGTGGCGCCCCAGACTCCGGCATGCGTGGTCACCGCGAGGTCGAGCTCGCGCGCCACCTCGAAGGCGCCGCGCTCCGGGAAGGACGGGTCGCCGGTCACGTCGAAGGCCAGTTGCAGGCCGAGCAGGTCGCTCGCCGACGACTGACGACGTTCCAGGAACGACCGGACGCTCGCGTCGGCGGTCCACTCCCAGGGCCCGGCCTGGATGTTGCCGTAGGCAAGGACGAACCGGCCGGGCACGGCCTGCAGCGCGTCCACCGCCGCCTCGGCGTGATCCACGCTCTGCAACCCGTGGGACCAGTCCACCGTGGTGGTCACGCCCGCTTCGAGCGACTCCCAGGCCGACGTCACGTTGCCGGCGTAGATGTCCTCGGGCCGGAAGATCTTGCCGTGCTCGAGGTAGTACCAGACGAAGTACTGGGTCAGGGTCCAGTCGGCGCCGTACGCGCGCATCGCGGTCTGCCACATGTGCCGGTGGGTGTCGATCATGCCGGGCATCACGATGCCCCCGCGGGCGTCGATCTCCTGCGTGCCCTCCGGGACGTCCAGCGACGCGCCGACGGCGGCGATCCGGTCGTCGACGACCAGGACGTCCGCGTCGGTCAGCAGGGTGTGGCTGTCGTCCATGGTCAGGACGGTGCCGCCTCGCAGAACCACCGGCCGGCCGGTGGCCGGCACCTCGGCATCGGACATGGTCTCCTCCAGGCTGCCAGGCTCGGACATGCGTCCGTATGCCGGTCATGATCGCGATACGGCCACTATCGAAGCGCCGCCCAGGCGTGTCAATACCCCGTCACCACCAGTACTCCGAAGCCTGCGCTCGGTGCCCATCGGGCGCTTGACAGCCGGAGTGGGGCGACCGGAGACTGATTCGGCGGACGATTGTCCGTTTTCGCTTTAGTGACGATGGGAGAAGGCCCTCCGTGCCTGCAACGCCCGCTCCGAACGGCTCGGCCGGCGACGCTGGTCGCGGCCCGCTCTCCGGGCTGCTGGTCGCGGACTTCTCCCGGATCCTGGCCGGCCCGTACGCGACCATGCTGCTCGCCGACCTCGGCGCCGAGGTGGTCAAGGTCGAGGCCCCCGGCGGCGACGACACCCGGTCCTGGCAGCCGCCGGTGCGCGACGGGATCTCGACCTACTACCTCGCGGTCAACCGCAACAAGCGGTCGATCGCGCTCGACCTCAAGGACCCGGACGACCTGGCCGCGGCGCAGGAACTGGCCCGGCGCGCCGACATCCTGGTGGAGAACTTCAAGCCCGGCGGCCTGGCCCGGTTCGGGCTGGACTACGAGTCGGTCGCGGCCGCGAATCCGCGGTTGATCTACGCGTCGATCAGCGGGTTCGGCAGCGGACCGAAAGGCGCGGCGCTGCCGGGGTACGACCTGATCGTCCAGGCCATCTCCGGGCTGATGAGCCTGACCGGCGACCCGGACGGCGAACCGTTCCGGGCCGGGATCTCGGTCTTCGACGTGATGGCCGGGATGCACGCGACGATCGGCGTCCTGTCCGCGCTGAACGCCCGCCACGAGACCGGCCGGGGCCAGCACGTCGAGGTGAACCTGATGTCGTCGGCGCTCTCGGGCCTGGTCAACCAGTCGAGTGCGTACGTCGCGGGCGGGGTCGTCCCGATGCGGATGGGCAACAGCCACCCGAGCCTGTTCCCGTACGAGCCGTTGCCGTGCTCCGACGGCGAGCTGATCATCACGGCCGGGAACAACGGCCAGTTCCGCAAGCTGGTCGAGGTCCTCGGGGTGCCGGAGCTCGCCGACGATCCGCGGTTCGACCGCAACGAACAGCGAACGGCCAACCGGGACGAACTGCGCCCGCTCCTGGTCGAGCGGCTGCGCACCCGGACCAAGCTCGAGTGGTTCCGCGACATCATCGCCGCCGGAGTTCCGTGTGGGCCGATCAACACGGTCGACGGAGGAGTGGCGTTCGCCGAGGAGATCGGCCTGGATCCGGTCGTGACGGTCGGATCCGGCGCGAGCGCGGTGCCATCGGTGCGCAATCCGATCACCTTCTCCGAGACAGCCCCGGAGTACCGGCTGCCGCCGCCGTCCCTCGACGAACACGGCGCCGAGCTCCGCAAGTGGTTGGCCACACCACCGGAGAACCGCACTGGGGACGAGGAGCGTTCGGCATGACGGATGACGGGCTGTCCTTCCCGACCTCGCTGGGCACCTCGACAGCGGACGAGATCCGGCTGCTCGGGCAGGACCTGACCGCCGACCTGATGGGCAAGGTCGGCTTCGGCGAGCTGGCCTTCTGGCTGGTCGCACTCCGCCGCCCGACGCCATCGGAGACGCGGGTCTTCGAGGCTGTACTGGTCGCCCTGGCCGACCACGGCTTCACTCCGACGGCGATCGCCGCCCGGCTGACGTATCTGTCCGCGCCCGACTCGCTTCAGGGCGCCCTGGCTGCTGGTCTGCTCGGCGGTGGTTCCCGGTTCCTCGGCGTCACTGAGGACTGCGGGATCTTCCTGCACGAGGCTCTGCAGCGACTCGATGGTCAACTGCCGCAGGACGATGCCGGCTGGGACGAGCTCGCGCTGACGGTGGTCAAGGAGACCCGGGAGGCGAAGAAGTTCGTCCCTGGGCTTGGACACCCGGTCCACAAGGTGCAGGATCCGCGGACGCCGGTGCTGATCGGGATCGCCGAGGAGGAAGGCCTGCGCGGGCCGCACCTGCGGTTGTTCGAGGCCATCGGGCGGGTGCACGAGCAGGTCCTCGGGCGCCGGTTGCCGCTCAACGGCGCTGGTGTCTGTGGTGCCGCGCTGGCTGACCTCGGGTTACCCGTCGAGCTGCTGCGCGGTTTCGCGTTGCTGGCCAGGGCTGCCGGCCTGCTCGGCCAGCTCGCGGAGGAGCGCCGCCGCCCGATCGGCATGGACGCCTACCTGACCGTGGACCGCAACGCCGTGTACGTCGACCCAACCCCCGACTCCACCGCCGACCTGACACCCTGACCCATCCGGACGCAGAGGAGCACCACATGGCCACCGTCGTCGCGGTCATCGCCTCGACGCACCACCCGTTCTACTACCGCGCGAGCACCGCCACCGGCGCCGACCGCCCGCCCTTCGCCGACGAGTGGGTCGCCAAGATCGAGGCGTTCCGCGAGACGCTGACCAAGGCCCGGCCCGACATCCTGGTGATGGTGGGCAGCGACCACTTCCACCAGCTGTGGCTGGACAACATGCCGCAGTTCCTGGTCGGCAAGGCGCCGTTCTTCGACGCGAACTGGCACAACGAGGAGCGCGAGTTCGGCCTGCCGCGGATGACGCTGCCGGGGGAGGAGAAGCTGGCCGCGCACATCCTGCGCAACGGCCTGGACGCCGACTTCGACCTTGCCTTCAGCAACGAACTGCGGATCGACCACAGCATCACCTGCCCGATCATCACGCTGCGCCCCGAGGCGGACCTGCCGATCGTGCCGATCTACACGAACATCTTCGCGCCGCCGCTGCCGCGGCCGAAGCGGTTCGTCGAGCTCGGCCGGACGATCCGGAAGCTGGTCGAGTCGTGGCCGGAGGACAAGCGGGTGGCGATCATCGGCACCGGTCACCTGTCGCTCGAGCTGGGCGGTCCCCGGCAGTTCGGCGAGCACGGGCCCGACCCGGCGTTCGACCGCAAGGCCGTCGAGTGGATCGCCAGTGGCGACGTCGAGGGCTGCCTGGCCGAGGTGACCCTGGACAGCCTGCACCTGCCGGGCAACGCGACCCACGGGTTCATGGACTTCATGCTGATGATGGGCGTGGCCGGCGACGGTGCGAAGGCGGACCACGTCGACTCCCTCGACCTGTTCCACACGATGGAGGCCTACTTCACCTGGTACCCGAGCGGAGTACCGGCATGAGCAAGTACCTGCTGGACAAGTTCCTCTACACCGTGGATCGCGATCCCGATCTGGTCGAGCGGTACCGCGCGGACGCAGCCGGCACGGTGACCTGGTGGGAGGAGGAGTTCGCCAACAAGCTCCTCAACTGCACGACAACCGAGAAGTCGACCTGGCTCGCCTTCACCGACGAGGAGCGCCGGGCGCTGCGCGACCACGACCATGTGGCGCTGTTCCAACTCGGCGCCCACCCGTTCCTCACCCTCACACTGTTCATCGCGATGTTCGAGCGGGACCACGGCCCGCTGGAGTACCAGAAGGCCTACGGCAAGGCCATGGAGCACCTGCGGCTGCCGTATCCGGACATCGCCACCTGAGAGGAGACCCGCGTGCGAGCCGCCATCCTGGGCGTCCATGGCGAACCCCCGTCACACGCCGAACACCCCGACCCCGTCCCCACCGAGGGACAGAGCATCGTCCGGGTCACCGCCGCGCCCGTCGTACCGCTGGACCTGCTCTGCGCCTCCGGTACGTCGTACTTCGGTGCGCCGCCGCTCCCGTACGTGCCTGGGGTACAGGGAGTCGGTGTGGTGGAGTACTCGGCCGTCCTGGATCCAGGGACCAGGGTGTTCTTCGCGACGTCGGCCGGGATGGCCGCGGGCGACGGCAGCTTCGCCGAGCGGTGCGCGGTCCCTGACGTCGACCTGATCGCGCTCGAAGCACCGGTCGAGGACACCGTGGTCGCCGCTATCGGGCTGTCGGGGGTCGCCGCCTGGATGACGTTGACCTGGCGAGCCCAGCTCCAACGGGGCGAGCGGGTGCTCGTGCTGGGCGGCGGAGGTGCGGTCGGCCAGGCCGCGATCGGTGTGGCGCGGGTCCTCGAGGCGGGCCGGATCACCGCCGTGTGCCGCTCCGAGGACGCCCGGCAGCGCGCTCTGGCGGCGGGTGCTCACGAAGTGGTTGCCATGACCCCCGACGTGGATGAGCTCACCTCCCTCCTCGCCCACGCGACCGGTGGTGCCGTGGATGTCGTGATCGACCCGGTCTTCGGCGTGGCAGCCACCGCGGCCGCACGGATCCTGGCGAACGGAGGGCGCCTGGTGAACCTCGGCGGCGCCTCCGGTGACGAGGCAACCTTCTCCTCATCGGTACTGCGTAGTCGCTCCGCGAGCATTCTCGGCTACACAAACAACTCCCTGACGCCCGACCAGCGCCGGGACGCCCTGACCGCAGTACTGCGGTACGCGGCCGCCGGCCGGATCGCGGTCGCGCACGAGACCGTGCCGCTCCTTGACGTCGCAGCAGCGTGGCAACGCCAGGCCGCAGGCCAGACCTCGGGCCGCCTCGTACTCACCATCTAGGCCCGGCAGCACCGTAGAGTCACTTCCGAGCCTCATCGACACTCGGGAGCAGGGAATGACCGTAGTCATCATCGTGATCGTGGCGATCGTCGTGATTCTGGCCATCGCGCTGATGGTCTCGTACAACCGCTTCGTCAAGCAGCGGAACCTGATCCAGGAGTCGTGGCGGCAGATCGATGTCGAGCTGCACCGGCGCTACGACCTGATCCCGAACCTGGTCGAGACCGTCCGGGCCTTCGCGGCGCACGAGCGGCACGTGTTCGAGGAGGTCGCCCGGCTGCGCACTCAGGCGGTGAACGTGCAGGGCGCCTCGCCGGAGCAGCGCGCGGCCGCCGAGGGCGAGCTGTCCGGCGCGCTGCGGCAGATGATGATCTCGGTCGAGGCATACCCGCAGATCCAGTCGAACCAGAACTTCCTCAACCTGCAGCGCGAGCTGACCGACACCGAGGACCGGATCGCCGCCGGCCGCCGCTTCTACAACGCGAACGTGGGCGACTACAACACCCGGATCGAGGCGTTCCCGTCGAACCTGATCGCCGGCAGCTTCAAGTTCGAGAAGGCCGGCTACTTCGAGGTGAAGGACGAGGCCGTGCGGTCCGTCCCGCAGGTCTCCTTCGGCACGATCGGCTCGGTGCCGGGCGAGCAGACGCCGCCGCAGATGCAGCCGGGCGCGCAGTCCTCGGGCCAGATCCAGCCGCAGATGCCGGGCAACGACCAAGGTGGTTACCAGCAGCAGGCGGGCGGTTACCCGCAGGGCCAGCAGCTCCCGCCCTCGGGCCAGTCCCCGTACCAGGGACAGCCACCGGTGGGCGGCCCCCCTGCGGGAGCCCCTGGACCGCAAGACGGACAGCCGCCCTTCACCGGTGGCCAGTAAAGGGAGGGTGCACCCTGGGTCGCCGAGCTCCCCCCGGCCCGTGCCCCCACGGCCGAAGCTCAGCAACCAGGTCCCGAATTCAGGCCCGGGTGCGACGATGGTCATTCGTCACTCCCGGGCCTGCCCTCCCCCCGGTACCGTGTCCCACCCTGCCCGGCCCGGATACATCCGGCGTACATCGCGACATACATCGTGGTACCTGAACCTTCCCGGCAGGCCCGGCGGGATGCCACCATGGGGCGGGTCGATAGTTGAGAGGGCAGCAAAGTGGACAGTCTGAGGTACGAGATCCTCGGACCTCTACGCCTCACTCACGTCCACGGACAGCCGCTGCGGGCAAGCAAACCGCGCCAACTGCTGGCCACTCTGCTGCTGCACCCGAACCGGTTCGTCTCCACCGAACTGATCGCCGACGCCCTCTGGGAGGGCACTCCGCCGCGCTCGGCGACGGCGAACATCCGCACCTACGTCCGGGCCCTGCGCGGTGTCCTGCAGGAGGCCGGCCTGCCCGCGCCGATCGACACCTCCGCGGCCGGCTACAGCATCGAGGTCGGCGTCGACGAGCTCGACTCGAGCATGTTCGAGGCCCTGATCGCCGAGGGCGGCCACCTGCGCGACGCCGGTGACAAGCGCCAAGCGATGCTGGTGCTGTCCCAGGCGTACGGCCTGTGGCGCGGCCACCCGCTGGACGACCTCACGATCCCCTCGGCCTGGGAAGGCTCGATCGCGCGGCTCGACGCGCAGTACCGCGGGCTGGTCGACACCCTGCTGGACCTCCGCCTGGAACACGGCGACGCCAGCGGCGCCGCAGTACTGCTGAGCGGCCGCCTCACCGAGGACCCGTACGACGAGCAGTTGTGGCGGCGGCTCGTCGACGCCCTGCTGGCAGCGGGCCGAGCCGGCGAGGCGCGGGCGGCGTACGCCAAGGCCGTTCAGACCCTCGCGGACGAACTGGACGTCAAGCCCGGCGAGGAGCTCCAGGCCGCCGGCGCCCGCGCCGAGAACGGCCCCTCCGCCAACTGGCCCGACCCCGGCATTCCCGCCGCAGCCCGTACTCCGGAACGCGAGGTGCCGGCGGAACCCACCGGACCGATGGCGGCGCCGGTGCTCACCGAGCCGCAGCGACCGCCGAGCCAGTTACCGTTGGACCTCGCCGACTTCAGCGGCCGGCGGCACAACCTCGAGCAACTGCGGGATCTGGTCTGCGGACGTGACCCGGTCCGTCCTCCGATAGCCGTCATCTCGGGAGCGCCGGGAACAGGCAAGACCTCGCTGGCGGTCCGGCTCGGCCACTTGGTCCGGGAGTACTTCCCCGACGGCCAGATCTACCTGGACATGCGCGGCGCCACCGAGCCCAGGGATCCAGGTGGCGCGCTGACCGATCTGCTGCTCAGCCTGAACGTGCCCGACTTCGCGATCCCGGCGGATCCCGACCGGCGCTCGGCCGCACTCCGCTCCGAGCTGGCCAGCCGCCGTGTCCTGATCGTCCTGGACGACGTCGCCGCGGCCAGCCAGGTGGCGCCGCTGATGCCCGGTACCGGAGCCTCGGCGGTCGTCATCACCAGTCGCAACCGGTTGATGGACCTGGCCGGGGCCGACAGCATGCCGCTCGACACCTTCGACGACGGTGAGGCGGCCGAGCTGCTGCGCCGCGTCGCGGGCACCGGTCGCGTCGACAGTGCCTCGTCCGCCGCGGCCGAGATCCTCTCGGCCTGCGGCAACCTGCCGCTCGCGATCAGGATCGTCGCCAGCCGGCTGGCCCAACGGCCGGATCTGAGCCCGACCGAGCTGGCCCGGCGCCTGCGCGACGAGACCCACCGGCTGGACGAGCTGAGCATCGGCGAGCTCGCGGTCCGGACCAGCGCCGACCTCAGCTACGGCTCTCTGAGCGCCGAGGAAGCTCGGCTCTACCGTTTGATCGGCCACTTCGCAGTCGGCGAGTTCTCCGCCCGGGTGCTGGAGACGGTCGCGTCAGCGGCCACGGTACGCCGCAGCCTGGATCGCCTGATCGAGGTCAACCTCGTGCAGATCAGCTCGGTGGATGCCTCCGGCAAGGCCCGGTACCGGGTGCACGACCTGCTCCGCCTGCACGCGATCGGCGCGGGTGACGACGAGCAGAAGGCGCAGGCGGTCAAGGACCTGCGGACCGTGCTCGACTCGCTGCTGCACAAGCTCCGCCGGGCCAGTGCGGCGTTGCCGTTCGTCTACTTCGGCGTGCTGGAGCACTCCGGTCCGCCGGACCTCCCGGACCCGGCGCCGTTCAACGACACCGACGCGATCGCCTGGTTCGACAGTGAGCGGAGCACCTTCGTGCCCGCGATCCGGGCCGCCGCGCAGAACGGTCTGCACGAGTACGCCTGGCGGATCGCCGCCGCCTGGGGTCCGTACCTGGACATGCGCGCGTACTTCGACGACTGGAACGAGTCGCACCAGCCGGGCCTGGTCAGCGCGATCGCCTGCGGGGACCGGCACGGCGAGGCGATCATGCACCGCAACCTCGGCCAGCTCGCGCTCTACCAGGACGACTGGGAGCCCGCCTGGCAGCACCTGTCTGCCGCGGCCGAGATCTTCGCCGAGATCGGGGACCGGCTCGGCACCGGTATCACCGCCATCGGGCTCGGCGCCTGGCTGCGCGAACGGGATCGCCCGGACGAGGCGCTCCCGCATTTCGAGCTGGCTGTCGACGCATTCGTGGAAGTCGGGGACAAGAACGGCGAGGCGGTGGCCCGGAGCGCGAACGCCTCCATCTGGCTACGGCGCAACGACACCGTCACGGCCGGGCGCTTCCTGGCCGAGGCGTTCCTGCTCGGAGTCCGCCTCGGCGACCCGCACCGGCAGGCGAAGGTACGCCGCCGGATCGCCGCACTGCGGATGCAGCAAGGCCGTCACGACCAGGCAGTCCGTCAGTTGCACGCGGCGCTCGCGATCTTCAAGGGGATCGGCGACGACCACTGCGGCGCCTACACCCGCTCCGAGCTGGGCCACGCGCTGATCCCGCTCGGCGAGGAAGCGGCCGCGCGCCGGATGCTGATGGACGCGATGGAGATCGGTCACCGGCTCGGCGACCGCAGCGTCGAGGGCCAGGCCGCCCACCACCTCGGTCAGCTGTACGCCTCCACCGGGAACGTCGAGTTCGCCAAGCGCTATCTCAACCGCGCGGCCCGCGTCTGGCAGCTGGCCGGCAACGACACGAAGACCGCCGAGGCGCGCGCCGAACTGGCCGCTCTGAGCACCGACCGCGCGGTCGGCTGATGCCGGCAATCCCTGCTGTCACAGGGGTTCCCGCGACTGCGGGTGAAATTCTGTGGCGCACAGTAGCGGATGTTCCCAATGTACGGCGGCTGTATGCGGCCGGGTGAGTATTTCCTATGCCACGGCAGGGGCCGGAGGATGGGGGATGTGCGGCCATGGGGGAGATCGTTGTGGGACGCCGGTCGGTGGAGCGGGTCTCGAACCCGCGAGACGCCGAAGCCGCGCTGACCTGGGAACTGGAGCGGGTCGGCTCGACGGCGTGGCAGGACTGGACGCTGAAGTTCCAGCGGATGGCGTTCGGCTATGCCCACGACAGCGGCTGGCACGACTCGGCCGACGCGTTGAAGTGGCTCGACCATCACGCCCTGCTGCACGAGGGGGCGATGCCACGGGGGGCACTGGTCTGGTACCAGGCGGCGGCGGACCGGATCCGGGTGGCGTGTTCGCTCGGGTCCGGTCAGGTGATCGGCCCGCTGCCCACCGGTGAGGTGGGCGTCGTCCTGCTGACCGACCTCAGCACCGACTTCGTCTGGTCAGACCCGCACTTCCCCTTCGCCGACTGAGGAAGCGTTGCGCTCGCGGCGCCGGGCCAGCACGTACTCGACGATCATCGGGATGACCGAGATCAGCACGAGCAGGATCAGCGCCGACTCGAGGTGCTCGTGGATGAACTTCACCCGGCCGAGCGCGTGGCCGAGCAGGGTGACGCCGGTGCCCCAGAGGACAGCGCCGACGCCGGTCCACAGGAAGAACTTCTTCGGGTCCATCCGGCCGGCGCCCGCGGTGACGGTGATGAAGGTCCGCACGATCGGCACGAACCGGGCCAGCACCAGCGCCCGCGGCCCGTACTTCACGAAGAACGCGTTGGTCTGCTCGATGTACTTCGGCTTCAGGAACTTCGCGTCCGGATTCCTGAACAACGTGGTCCCGAGCGCCCGGCCGATGTAGTAGCCGGAGACGTTGCCGGCGAAGGCCGCGACGGTCAGCACCACGCAGGCCACCCAGAGCGGGACGCCGATCGTGCCGAGCGCGATGAAGAGGCCGACCGCGAACAGCAGCGAGTCACCGGGCAGAATCGGGAACAGCAGCCCGCACTCGATGAAGACGACCGCGGCGGTACCCCACAGGGCCCAGTCTCCCAGCCAGTTCAGCAGGAATTCCGGATCCATCCAGTTCGGCATCAGCATCGCGATAAGAGGAAGCACGCGCACAGGGTAGCGTCCCGACCTGTGGAGGAAGCGAATCGTGAGAAGCCCGCGGACCTGATCGGCGCCGACCTGGTCGGCCCGGCGGAGGTCGGCGTCGGCCCCTGGCAGGGCCCGCTGCCCGACGATCCACGCCTGGATCCGGACCTGCTCGCGACCGGCGACCGCCGCAACGTGGTGGACCAGTACCGGTACTGGCGGCTCGAGGCGATCGTCGCGGACCTGGACTCCCGGCGGCACTCGTTCCACGTCGCGATCGAGAACTGGCAGCACGACCTGAACATCGGTTCCGTGGTCCGGACGGCAAACGCGTTCCTCGCTCAGGAGGTGCACATCGTCGGCAACCGGAAGTGGAACCGCCGGGGCGCGATGGTGACGGACCGCTACCAGCATGTCCGGCACCACCCGCGCCTGGAGGACCTCGCGACGTACGCCGCCGAGAAAGGTCTTCCGGTGATCGGCATCGACAACTTGCCTGGCGCGGTTCCCCTGGAGACGTACGACCTGCCCGAGGAGTGCGTGCTGCTCTTCGGTCAGGAAGGCCCGGGCCTCACCGACGAGGCGCACGCGATCTGCACCGACGTCCTCTCGATCGCCCAGTTCGGCTCCACCCGCTCCATCAACGCCAGCGCCGCGGCCGCCATCGCCATGCACGCCTGGATCCGCCACCACACCTTCGGCCAAAAGCCCTGAATCGGGCCGTAACTCCCAGCCACGCCGAGACCGCCGAGGTGTCCGAGTTGCTCCGCCAGGTCTGCCGGCCGCTCCTCGCGGTACCGCCCGCGAGCTGCTCAAGAACTCGCCGCTGTCCGAGGTGGGCATCCAGCACCCACCTCGGACAGCGGTGGGTCATGAACCAGCGCGGACTCCGAGGATCGACTCGAACGCGTCGGTCAGGGCTGCGGTCGGATCCTCGGCTAGCGACGCCGCGCGGTATGCGACATGCCCGTCTGGCCGTACTACGAGGCAGCCGGTGTCGGTGATCTCGCGGAGCCGGGCCCAGTCGCCGTACAGGTCTTCCAGCTCGCGGCCGGGGCCGACGACGTACGACTCGACGTCGACGCCGGTGTGCTCGGCGATGGTGGCGGCGGCCTTCACCCAGGCGTCGCCGCCGATGCCGGTGAGCAGGGTGAACCGGCCCTTGCCGACGACGTCCAGCGTGCTGACCGTCTCGGTGCCCCGGGTGAGCCAGCAGTGCGGGATGCGCGCCCCGGGCCACGTGGTCGGGTGGTAGTAGAGCTCGGGATCCCTGTCATGGGCGGGCTCCGGCGTCCCGTCCGGTACCACGGCCGCCGACCGGTAGCGGTGGCCGAGCTCGACCCCGTGCGCGTTGAACTCGTAGTCCTTGAGCTCGATCGCCTTGCGCAGTTCCTCGCGTTGCGCCGCGCCCTCGGGAGTGTCGTCCTTGCGGGAGTCGATGGTGCGTCCGGCCGGCGCGTCCGGCGTCATCCCGAGCGCGTGGAAGATCTGCCCGAACTGGGTCCGGCTCTTGTTCGCCCGCTCCACGATCTGCTGGGCGATCGGCGTCCGCTCCTCGTCGTAGGTGTCCAGCAGTTTCGGCAACGCCTGCCCGCGCAGTACCAGGGCCAGCTTCCAGGCGAGGTTGTACGCGTCCTGGATCGAGGTGTTCGAGCCGAGGCCGTTGCTCGGCGGATGCCGGTGGATCGCGTCGCCCATGCAGAACACCCGGCCGACGGACGCCTTCTCGGCGTACATGTGGTTGACGCTCCAGACCGAGGTGCCCTTGAGCTTGACGTCGATGGTGTCGTCGCCGACCAGGTTGTGCACGATCTCGGTCGCCATCGCCTCGTCGACCACCGGCGCGGGCTGGTTGATGTCGTAGCCCCAGACGATCAGCCACTCGTTCCACGGCCGGACCATCCGGACCAGGCCGGCGCCGATGCCGCCGATCTGCGCGCCCGGCTGGAGCACCCAGTACAGGACGCTCGGCCGGTGCGCGACGTACTTGGACAGGTCGGCCTCGAAGACGATGTTCATCGAGCCCTCGATGTCCATCGAGCCGGCCATCGGCAGCCCGATATCCTGCGCCACCTTGCTGCGGCCGCCGTCCGCGCCGATCAGGTACTTCGCCCGGATCTGGTAGGTCTCGCCGGACAGCCGGTCCCGGACCGTCGCGGTCACCCCGTCCTCGTCCTGCTCGAGCGACACGTACTCCGTGTCGAAGCGCAAACGTGCGCCCCGGCTGGCCGCAGTACTGACGAGGATCGGTTCGAAGAGGGTCTGCGGCAGGTCGCAAGGGAGGGTCGGGCTGGCCTCGGTGTAGTCGGCCAGGCGCTGCGGATGCGTTCCCCAGGTGCGGATCCGGCCGATCTCCTCGCCGGCCAGGCTGGTGCAGAAGGCGGTCTGGCCCATCAGCCCGTGCGAGGTGCCCTTGTCGATGATCTGGTCCTCGATGCCCATGTCCCGCATCAGCTCGATCGTCCGCTGGTTGGTGATGTGGGCGCGCGGGGTGTTCGCGGTCCAGCCGTAGCGGGTGAGTACGACGTTGTCGATGCCGTAGCTGGACAGGAACAGCGAGGCGGCGCCACCGGCCGGGCCGGTGCCGACTATCAGCACATCCGTGGTCATCATAGGTTTTTCGTCTCCTCGGTGGTGGCGAGCACCAAGTCGTACTGGACGGTGGAGTAGGGCTGGTCGAGCTGGCGGCCGTCGGGTGCGGTGCCGGCCGGGTGCTCGGTGAAGTCGGCGATCAGGGAGTCCTTCACGCCGAACACGGCGTCGTCCTGCAGGTGTTCATCACCGGCCGCGAACACGTGGGTGATCAGGCGGGAGAAGCCGGGCGCGGTCACCATGAAGTGGATGTGGGCCGGGCGCATCGGGCCACGGCCACCGGCCCGCAGGAGTTCGCCGACCGGGCCGTCGTCCGGGATCGGATAGGCCACCGGGCGCACGGCCCAGAACGAGTAGTTGCCCTCAGCATCGGTTGCTAGATGGCCGCGGTTCTGCGGGCTGTCGAGGTCCTTCTGGACGTCGTAGAAGCCGTCCTGGTCGGCTTGCCAGGTTTCCACCAGGGCGCCGGGGATTGGGTTGCCCTGCAGGTCCAGGACCCGCCCCGTCACCAGACAGGGCTGTCCCGGGGCGCCGTTGGACAGGTCCTCCCCGAGCTTGATCTCCGGCGAACCCTCGACGAAGAACGGGCCGAACACCGTCGACTCGGTGGCTCCGGCCGGCTTCCTGTTGCCCAGTCCGACCGTCAGCATGGACAGGCCGAGAACGTCGGAGAGCAGCACGAACTCCTGCCGGGTGCCGGTGGACTTGTGCCCGGTCCGGGTCAGGAACTCGATCCCGGTGAACCACTCCTGTTCGGTCAGGTCGACCTCCCGGGCGAACGCGTGCAGGTGTCGCACCAGCGCGCTCAGCACCGTCTTGGTCCGCTCCTCCGGACTGCCGTCGAAACTGGCCACCACCGCGTCGGTCAGTTCCTCGCCTTCGAGATCCATCCTGTCGCTCCTCATGCCTCGATCACCATCGCCAATCCCTGGCCGACCCCGATGCAAAGGGTCGCCAGGCCGTAGCCGCCGCCGCGCCGGTGCAGTTCATGCGCGAGCGTGGTCAGAATTCGTGTCCCGGAGCTGCCCAGCGGATGCCCGAGCGCGATCGCCCCGCCGTTCACGTTCACCTTCGCGCGATCCAGCTCGGGCCATTCCCCCAAGCAGGCAAGGCTTTGCGCCGCGTACGCCTCGTTGAGCTCGACCAGCGCCAGGTCGTCCCAGCCGATCCCGGCCTTGGCCAATGCCTTGCGGGATGCCTCGACCGGACCGATCCCGAAGTACTGCGGGTCGACGCCGTGCACCGCCCGGCTGACGATCCGCGCCAGCGGCGGGATGCCGAGCCGCTGTGCGGTGTCCTCATCAGCCACCAGTACTGCGGACGCGCCGTCGTTGAGGGTCGAGGAGTTGCCCGCGGTGACCGTGCCCTGGTCCCGGAAGGCGGGCCTGAGTCCGGCCATCACCTCGAGCGTGCCGCCGTCGCGGATCGACTCGTCACGGCTGAGCGGCTGCGGCGCGTTGCGTCCTTGCGGCAGGATCGGGGCCAGGTGCTCCCAGGGCACCACCTCGGCGTCGAACCGGCCGGCCGCCCAGGCCTTGCCCGCCTTCTCGTGGCTCTCCAGCGCGAAGAGGTCCTGCGCTTCGCGGCCGACGTGGTACCGCTCGGCCAGTTGCTCGGTGGCTTCTCCGAGCGAGACCGTCCACTCCTTCGGCATCCGGGGGTTGACCAAGCGCCAGCCGAGCGAGGTGGACTCGGCCGTCACGTTGCCGTGCGGGAAGGCCTTGTCGGGCTTCGGGAGCACCCAGGGTGCACGGCTCATCGACTCGACGCCGCCTGCCACCAGCAGGGACGCGTCGCCTGTCTCGATCGCACGAGCCGCCTGGATCGCGGCTTCGAGGCCGGACCCGCAGAGCCGGTTGACCGTAGTACCGGGGACGCTGGTGGGGTAGCCGGCCAGCAGAGCGGCCATCCTGGCGACGTCACGGTTCTCCTCGCCGGCGCCGTTCGCGTTGCCGAGGAAGACGTCCTCGATCAGCGCGGGGTCGAGGCCCGGGTGCCGGACCAGCAGTTCGCGGAGGGTGACGGCAGCCAGGTCGTCGGGACGGCCGCCGGACAACGCCCCACCAAGCTTGCCGACCGGCGTCCGGACAGCATCCAGCAGGTAGGCAGATCTCATTGAGTTACTCCTTCGGGTCGCTCCGCCGCTGCCGGCGTGGGACGCTCACCAGCCCAGGCGCGAAGCAGGATCTCGGTCACGGTGTCCTCGTCCAGCGGCACCGGATTGGCCGGAGCCTTCGCGGCGAACTTCCAGGCTGCTTCGCGGGCTTGCTCCTCGGTCAGCCCGAGTTCCCGCAAGCTCGTCGGCACCCCGGCCTGGGCGAACAGATCGAACAGCCCGCTGGCCAGGTCGTCCGTCTCCAGCGCTGTCTCGAGGCGAGCCTTGGCCCGCGGTACGGCGCCGGCATTCAGCCTGGTGACTTGTGGAAGTACTGCGGCGTGGGTCTCGGCGTGCGGCAGGTTGTAGGAACCACCGAGCAGGTGGCACAGCTTGTGGTGCAGGCCGGTTCCCGCAGTCGCCAGTGCTGAGCCGGCGAGAGAGGCGCCGTAGAGAAGGTTGCTCCTGGCCTCCAGATCGGTGCGCTCGGCAAGAACACTCAGCAGCCCCTCGCGAAGGGCGCGGACGCCTTCGACCGCGGTGACCTCGGTGATCGGGTCGGCCTTGGGAGTCCAGGTGGCCTCGACGCAGTGAGCCATCGCGTTCGCGACGCTCGCAGCGGTGACTTCGAGGGGGAGTCCACGGCTGAGCAGCGGGTCATAGACCACCGTCTTCGGGAGCACGACCAGATCCGTACCGGTGGTCTTCTCGCCCTCGGCGGTCTCACCCCAGACGGGAGTCATCTCCGAGCCGGCGTAGGTGGTGGGCACGGCGACGATCGGCAGGCCGGAGGTGAGGGCGATCGCCTTGGCCAACCCGATCGCCGAGCCGCCACCGATCGCGACCAGGCCGGTGGCGCCGACCTCGCTCGCCTTCGCCCGCGCCTGGTCGGCCCGTTCCTTCGGCACGTGCTGACGGACCTCGTCGATGCGTCCGGCGAACCTGTCGCCGAGTCCGACCTCGAGCAGATCCGCCGCGTCGCGCGCGGACCTCGTTGCTATCAGCAACACCTTGCTGATGCCCAACTGGTCCGCCTCGTCGGGCACCTGGTCGAGGCTGCCGGGGCCGAGCACGATCCGGCCGGGCAGCGAGGTGTGGGTGAAGGCTTCAGGCATCGACGGCCTCCCGGTTCCTGAGCTTCTGCAGCGCGGTCAGTTCCTCGTCACTCGGTGGCGGCACCGCTTCGATGTCGTCGGCAACCTTGAGCGGCCAGCCGGTCGCCTTGACCGCCTGCTCAACGGTGACGCCCTGGTGCAGGCGGGTCAGGGTCAGCTCATTGGTCTCGGGATCCGGTTCGAGCACGCCGTGGTCGGTGATCACCAGCGTCGGGCCGGCACCCCGAGCCACCCGCTCCCGGCCGGTCGGTCCGTAGCCGACGGAGGAGACGAAGTCGACGCGCTCCACGAACGTCCGGGGCGACTGCTTGACGATCACGATCACCCGGCCCGCGGCGGCGGCGATCTCGGGTGCTCCGCCCGCGCCGGGCAGCCGGACCTTCGGGTTGTCATGGTCGCCGATCACGGTGGTGTTGATGTTCCCGTAGCGGTCGATCTGCGCGGCGCCGAGGAACCCGACGTCGATCCGGCCGGCGCCGACCCAGAAGTTGAACATCTCCGGCACGGACACCACCGTGGTCGCCGTCGCGGCGAGGTCGTCGTCGCCGATCGACAGCGGCAGCTTCTTCGGCCGTGCGTCGATGGCACCCGACTCGTAGACGAGGCGGCAGCCGGGCGCGTGGGTCCGGCGCGCGAGGTTCGCGGCGAGGTTGGGCGGGCCGACGCCGACCAGGCAGACGTCGCCGTCGTGGAGTTCGCGCGCGGCCGCCACGTTCATCATGTCCGCGCTGGTCCACTCAGACATGGGTGCTCTCCTTCGGCTCAACCGGCCCGCCGACGCTGCCCGGCGCCAGGCCGTTCTGCTCTGCCCACGCGAGGAAGCGCTCGCGGTCGCGGGAGGTGGCGTCCCACTGCTGGTAGAAGTCGTTGTCGCGAACCGAGTAGCCGGCGGCGTACGAAGGCCAGGCTCCGTTCGGTACGACGCTCACCGCGGCCAGCACCCAGTTCGGCAGGATCACCGCGCCGGTGTGCTCGGGGAACTCGTCGACCACTTCCTCGACGGTCACGATCGCGCGCTTCGCGGCCAGCACCGCCTCGCGCTGCACCCCGGTGATTCCCCAGAGCATCACGTTGCCGTCGCGGTCCGCGAGTTGCGCGTGGATGATCGTCACGTCGGGGTTCACCGCCTTCACCGCCGCCAGTTCCTCGCCGGTGAACGGGCAGGTGACCCGGCTGATGATGTCCCGCTGCTCCTCCAGGTCCGTGCCGCGGTAGCCCCGCAGTACCGCGAAGGGCAGGCGGGCGGCCCCGGCCGAGTAGGCGTTCGCGAGCCCGGCGTGGCTGTGCTCGTGGACGGTGAGCTGGTGCGGCCAGTGGTTCTCCACGGCGTCGCGGAGGCGATGGAGCGAGCCGACACCCGGGTTCCCGCCGTACGAGAAGACGAGTTCGTCGGCGCAGCCCAGCCCGATCAGCTGGTCGTAGACGAGGTCCGGCGTCATCCGGACGAGGGTCAGGTGGCGGCGGCCCTGCCGGGCGATCTCGTGGGCCGCGGCGAACGGGATCAGGTGGGTGAAGCCCTCGAGCGCCACCGTGTCCCCGTCGTGCACGTGCGCGGCGATCGCGTCGGCCAGGGGAACTGGACTTGTCATCGGCTCTCCGCTAGGATTTCGCTCAGCGAAAGATTCTTCTTTCAACGAAAAGGCTAGCCGATGCCAGGTGACGCGTCTACAGGGACGTTCCTGCAAGGACTGGAGCGCGGGCTCGCGGTGATCCGGGCGTTCTCCGCGGACACGCCGTCGCTGACGCTGAGCGAGGTGGCCCGCGACGTCGGGATCACCCCGGCGACCGCGCGGCGGATCCTGCTCACGCTCGAGCAACTCGGGTATGTGCGCAGCGACGGGCGCCGGTTCTCCCTCACGCCCCGGGTGCTCGCGCTCGGCTGGGCCTACCTGTCGTCCCTGGATCTGGGGGACATCGCCGGGCCGTTCATGGAGGAGTTGAGCGCGAAGACCCGCGAGTCGTGCTCGATCGCGACGCTGGACCTGCCGGACATCGTGTACGTCGCGCGCGTGCCGACCAGCCGGATCATGACCGTTGCCCTGGGCGTCGGAGCCCGCCTCCCGGCGTACGTGACGTCGATGGGGCGGGTGCTGCTGGCCGGACTAGCTGAGGACGAGTTGTCGGCGTACCTCTCGTCGTTCGAGGCAGAGGCGCTGACGGAGTACACGGTGACCTCGGTGGACGACCTGCGGGACGTGATCGCCAAGGCCGATGTCGACGGGTATGCCCTGGTGGACCAGGAGTTGGAGCTGGGGTTGCGGTCGATCGCAGTACCGATCAGGGACTCGCGCGGCCGGGCTGTCGCCGCCCTGAACGTTTCTGCGCACGCATCCCGCTCCACCCCGGACTCGTTGCGCGAAGATGTGCTGGAGCCGTTGCGAGAGTGCGCCGACCAGATCGGTACGGCGCTCCGCCGGCGGGGGCGGATCTGACCCGACCGTTGCCTCAGGAAACGTTTGATTCATCAACTGAAACGGCCAGTTCCGTTTATCTGACCGGGTAAAGAGGTAAGGCCTGGAGTGAGGGGTCCGCGACAGGCGGGTTCCCGCGGGAAAGAGCACCCCATGCCCGGGACCTGGTGGGCCGCCGTTGCCGCGCTGCTGGTGGCGGTGGCGATCATCGTCGCCGTCGTGGCCCAACACCGCCTGCGAGACGCGAGCGCCACCTTCGACACGATCGTCTCCGACGTCCAGGACCGCGGCCCTGCCCGCCCGCTCGCCCGGCGGCCCCGAGGATCCGGCGCGGTTTCCGGTGCTGGATCGGGCGCTGGATCGGGCGGTCGCCTCGGTGTGGGGTCAGGTGGGCGCTTCGGGGCTGAGTTGAGGCCTGCTGTCGGGCTGTCGGAGCCGGCGCCGGCCGAGTTCGACGCGGCTGATCTGACCACGGCAGACCTGATCTGGCTGTGCGATCTGCTCACCGCCCATCCCGAACTGGCCGCGGTCGCGGCTGCTGTGCACAACGGGCGGATCGACGTGGTGGCCGACGACGGACCGGACGCCGTGCGGAACTGGAGCACCGCGCTCGCCCCGATCTGCTCCGTCGTGGCCCTGCACAAGCCGTCGCCGCAGACGGGCGATGAAGACGTGCTGAAAGCGGGACGCTGCACCGTGCACCTCCGGCAGCCTGAATTGACCGGCCGCGCCGACGACGAGCAAGGCACCTTCCTCCTGCAAACCCTCGCAGACCAGCGCCTCCGCCGCCGCCGTCCCGACTACCAACGCCGCGGGACCGCCAGCTCCTGACCAAAGCCCACAGCTCGAGCGATCTGAGCGGTGGGGCTCTGGTCGGGAGGTGGAGGTCAGTCGGTTTGAGTGACCTTGCGGAGGCCTCGGGGGGCGTCGGGGTCGAGACCGAGTTTGCGGGCGAGGGCCTCGATCGCGCGCTGGGCCGGGATGATCAGCGCCAGCGGGGCCAGGGTCTCGGGTAGGTCCGGACCGGCCAGGTTCACGTCGCAGCGGGAGGCGAAGGTCGCGTCGCCGCCGATGCCGAGGATCTTGCTGCCCTTCTCCCGGACGATCGAGGCCAGTTCGGTCATCCCCGGCAGTGCGGGACCGTCCCCGGCCGCGACCAGGATGGTGACCAGGTCCGCGTCGACCACGGCGATCGGCCCGTGCTTCAGGTCGGCGTACGAGAGTCCGCGGACCGGTTGCAGGCAGGTCTCCTCCAGCTTGAGGGCGACCTCGAGCGTCGTACCGAAGGTGAGGCCACGGCCGCTGGACAGCACATCGTGCGCGCCGGCGAGCAGGTCCGCGGCGGCGTCGACCGAGCCCTCGAGCATCTGGGCGGCGGCCTCCGGGACGCGGGCGATATCGGCGTCGAGGGTGCCCGGTTTCTGCGCGAGCGCGTCGACCGCGACGGTGATCGCGGCGAGCTGCGTCGTGTAGGTCTTGGTCGCCGGGACCGCCAGTTCCTTGCCGGCCTGGGTGATCAGGGCGACGTCGGCGGTCGAGGCCAGCGGGCTGTTGCCGTCGTTGGTGATGCCGACGACCGCGGCGCCGTTGCGCTTGGCCCACTCGGCGGTGTCGACGATCTCCTGGGTCGCGCCGGACTGGCTGATCGCGACGACCAGCGAGTTGGACAGGTCCAGGTTCGCGCCGTACAGGGTGGCCACCGAGGGCGCGGCGAGTGAGGCCTGGCGGCCGGCATGGATCTCGGTCAGGTACCGCCCGTAGACGCCGGCGTTGTCGGAGGAGCCCCGGGCCACGAAGATCACGTGCCGGCGGCCCGCCGCCAGCCGGGTGATCTCGTGCCGCAGCGGCAGCACGTGCTCGAAGGTCGCGGCCAGCGCCGCGGGCTGCTCGGCGATCTCGCGCGCCATCTGGGTGGCGGGGGCGGGGACGGGCGTTGACACCACGACGATCACTGGTCCTATCTGGTCTTAACAGGTATGCTGCGCACGATAGCAGTGAGCGGCGCACCGGGGCACCCCTCGAAGCTCCGCCCAGGTCAGGAGGACCGAGTTTCGATGGTTGCGACGAAGCGGGCCCAGGTCCGATCGGTGCTGGAACGGCTGATCGACGTCGAGCTGCACCCGGGTGACCCGATCCCGTCCGAGCGTGCCCTGGTGGACAAGCTGAACGTGTCCCGGGTGACCGTCCGGCAGGCGATCAGCGACCTGGTCGAGTCCGGCGCGCTGGAACGCGTGCACGGCAAGGGGACCTTCGTCACCGGTCCCCAGGTCGATTCCCAGCTGCACCTCACGTCCTTCTCCCGCGAGATGCGGGCCCGCGGTCTCGAGCCGGGCACCGTGGTGCTCTCGGCGACCGAGATCGAGGCGTCCGACGAGACCGCCAAGGGTCTGCGGGTCCCGAAGGGCACCAAGGTGATCCGGGTCGAGCGGCTGCGCACCGCCGACGCCTCCCCGATGGCCTACGAGGTCGGCTTCTACCCGTCCGCGCTCTTCCCCGGCCTGCTCGGCCGTGAGCTCGGCACCCTGTACGACGTCTTCGCGAGCGAGTACGACGTCGTCGTCACCTCCGGTGAGCAGACCGTCCGGGCGGACAACGCCGACGGTCACGTCGCCCGGGTGCTCGGCGTGGCCCGGCGGGCACCCCTGCTGGTCCTCGAGCGCACCACCTTCGCCGGCCGCAAGGTCGTCGAGCTGTCCTGGTCGGCGTACCGGGCCGACCGCTACCGGTTGCACATGGCCCTGACACCCCGGGGCCCGCGATCAGGTTCGGCTTGAAGCAGCCGACCCGACTCAGCCGCCTGAACCCGGCCGCCCAGCGGGCGCCGGAGCCAGGTGGCCAGCAACAAACTGGACCGGTCCTGTTCATCAACTGGTCTGTTCAGCTGCCGTTCGCTCCCGGCCACCTGGCCGGCCCGGCAGCAGGCCCGCCGCGCACGACGAGGTGCGCGACGGTAATACTAAGTGGTGTGTCTCGCTCCTGGCTTGGCACTGGCGGCGCCCAGGCGGGCACCTCGCGGCGTTGGAGGAAAGGGCACGATGGAAAAGCATCGAGCCCTTCCCTCCGCCTTGCGAGCTACCCGCCTGGACACCGCCAGCACTCAAGCCAGGAGCGAGACACACCACTGGAGCTCAAACCCACATGAACTTTGCTGTGAGGAGTACCGCGAGACATGCCTATTGCCACCCCTGAGGTCTACGCCGAGATGCTGGACAAGGCGAAGCAGAACCAGTTCGCCTACCCGGCCATCAATGTCAGCTCCTCGCAGACGCTGATCGCCGCGCTGCGCGGCTTCGCCGAGGCCGGCTCGGACGGCATCGTCCAGGTCTCCACCGGCGGTGCGGAGTACCTGTCCGGCTCGACCGTGAAGGACATGGTCACCGGCTCGGTCGCGCTGGCGGCGTACGCGCACGAGGTCGCGAAGAACTACAACGTGAACATCGCGCTGCACACCGACCACTGCCCGAAGGACAAGCTGGACGGCTTCGTCCGGCCGCTGCTGGAGATCTCCGCCGAGCGCGTCGCGCGCGGCGAGAACCCGCTGTTCCAGTCGCACATGTGGGACGGTTCCGCGGTGCCGCTGGAGGAGAACCTCGAGATCGCCAAGGACCTGCTCGCCAAGGCCGCGGCCGCCAGGATCGTGCTGGAGATCGAGGTGGGCGTTGTCGGCGGCGAGGAGGACGGCGTCGCGAACGAGATCAACGACAAGCTGTACACCACCGTCGAGGACGGCCTGGCCACGGTCGAGGCGCTCGGCACCGGCGAGCACGGCCACTACCTGACCGCGCTCACCTTCGGCAACGTGCACGGCGTCTACAAGCCCGGCTCGGTCAAGCTGCGCCCCGAGATCCTGAAGGAGATCCAGGAGCAGGTCGGCGCCAAGGTCGGCAAGGAGCGCCCGTTCGACCTGGTCTTCCACGGCGGCTCCGGCTCGACGCTCGAGGAGATCCGCGCCGCGGTCGACTACGGCGTGGTCAAGATGAACATCGACACCGACACCCAGTACGCGTTCACCCGCCCGGCCGCCGGTCACATGTTCAGCAACTACGACGGCGTCCTCAAGGTCGACGGCGATGTCGGCAACAAGAAGGCCTACGACCCCCGCGCTTGGGGCAAGGCCGCCGAGCAAGGCATGGCCAACCGCGTAGTCGAGGCCTGCGAGCACCTCCGCTCCCAGGGCACCTCCCTCCTCGCCTGACCCGCAAACACCCCGAAGAACCCGTCGCACTCCGCGGCGGGTTCTTCTCTTTCCAAGGCTCTGGAGTGTTGAAAGCCCTGGAGTCTCAAGCTCTGAGGTCAGCTGGTCCGGGTGGTGCGGAAGGAGCGGCGGTAGGAGTCGGGTGGGACTCCGGCGATGCGTTTGAACTGGCGGCGCAGCGTGGTGGCGGTGCCCATGCCGGTGGCGACGGCGACTGCCTCGACGCTCTCGTCGGTGGCCTCCAGCAGTTCCTGGGCGCGGCGTACGCGCTGGGTGAGGAGCCACTGGAGCGGGGTCTGCCCGGTCACGGCGCGGAACTGCCGCCCGAGATTGCGCGGGCTCGTGTTCGCCCGCCGCGCCAGGTCCGTCACCGTCAACGGCTGGTCCAGCCGTTCCCGCGCCCAAGCGAGCAGGCTGGCCAGCATGTGGTCGCCCGACACCTGCATCGGCGTCGCCACGAACTGCGCCTGACCGCCCGGCCGATGCGGCGGCATCACGAGGCGACGGGCGACCGTGTTGGCGATGCCCGCGCCGTGGTCGAGATGGATCAGGTGGATGCAGAGATCGACGGCGGCGGCCTTCCCAGCAGCGGTGAGCACGCTGCCGTTGTCGGTGTACAGCACGTCCGGATCGACCACAGCCTGTGGATGACGGGCACTCAGCTCCGCGGTATGAGCCCAGTGAGTGGTGGCCCGCCGACCATCGAGCAGTCCCGCAGCACCGAGCGCGAACGCCCCGGTGCAAAGCGACGCAACCCGCGCACCCGCCTCGTGGGCAGCACGAACGGCTTCGACCAGTTCCGGTGGTGGCGGCTCGTCGATGTCCGCGCAGGCGGGCACGATCACGGTGTCGGCGCTGATGAGGCGTTCCAGCCCATGGTCGGGCTCGACCATGAACGGCCCGATCCGCACCGGTCCTGGCCCGCAGAGCAGGACGTCGTACCAGCCGTCCGTGACTTCCTGCGGGGGCGTGCGGAAGATCTCGTAGGCCACTGCCAGCTCGAAGTGCAGCAGATGACCGGCAGTCGCGAGCGCGACGGTATGCATGTCCGAAAGTGTACGCATGATGTCGTTCCGGACTATCACGGTGAGGTCCGCCGGACCGCGAGAGTTGACCCTCCAGAACAACGAGATCAGGGGAATCATGGGCACAGCGGACGCAGTAGTCGTCTACGGAGCGACGGGGCACACCGGACGCTTCATCGTCGCCGAACTGCTCGAGCGAGGCTTCACACCAATCCTTTCCGGGCGTGACGCAGCTCAGTTGGAGGTGCTGGCCAAGGAGTTGGGCGAGCTGGCGGTGCGGCCGGCCACGGTAGATGACCCGGCCTCCTTGGACCGGGCACTCGCAGGTGCGGTGGCCGTCATCAACTGTGCCGGGCCGTTCGCACTGACCGCAGGCCCCGTAGTCGAGGCAGCCCTGCGCGCGGGGATCCCGTACGTCGACGTCGCGGCAGAGATCGAGGCGAACCTCGCGATGTTCGCCGACCATGCGGAGGCAGCTCGGAAGGCAGGCATCCCGGTGCTGCCGGCGATGGCCTTCTACGGCGGATTGGGCGACCTGTTGGTGACCGCGACCATGGGGGAGTGGACCGCGGCCGACGTGGCGCACGTCGCGTACGGGTTGAGCAGTTGGCATCCCACGCCGGGCACTCGGACGGCGGGTCAGGTGTCGCATCAGCGTCGGGCGGGCCGTCGGGTGCGGTTCAAGGACGGCGCCCTGCAGTACCACGATGACAAGCCGAAAGAGCAGGACTGGGACTTCCCGGAGCCTTTGGGCCGGCGAGCGGTGATCGCGGAGTTCACTATGGCCGATGTCGTCACCGTTCCCAGCCATCTGGCCGTCCCCGAAGTCCGCACTTACATGGCCGTCGAGGCCGCGAGGGACCTTGCCAGCGAGGACACGCCGGCACCCGAGGCCGTCGACGCTCTGGGTCGTTCGGACCAGACATTCGTGGTCGACGTGATCGTCAGCGCAGGTGGCGTCGAGCGGCGAGCCACCGCCCGCGGCCAGGACATCTACGCGGTCACCGCACCACTGGCAGTGGAGGCCGTCCGTCGTATCCTGGCCGGCCAGACACGGACAACAGGTGTCGCCTCGGCTGGCGCCATCTTCGACGCGCCCGACTTCCTCCGCTCGCTGACTCCACATCTCTCGGTCGACCTTTCAGACTGACCCGCACACAAGAGGCGGCGGGTTAGGCGGGTGAAGGCTTGGAGGCATTGGTGGGCAGCCGGGACAAGGGAAACGGCCGGACGCCGGTACGGCGAGTTGCCCGGGTGAAGGCCGCACGGACTTGCGAGCTGACGGCGGCGGGCTGATCCAAGTCGGGCCAGGAGATCCAGCAGTACTCGAGCGGCGCGGGTGCAGCTGGTTCGCCAGGGTCGGGCGCGAAGGCCTGGGCGGCGGCGTCCTCCAAGGAGTCGTCAGGGTGCGGGCTCCAGAAGGGGATGCGCGGCTCGAACTCGACCACCGTGCGTTCGTCCGGGAACCAGAGGGACGAGCCCGAGAGGTCTGTGCCGAAGTCCCCTGTGGGCTCGGGCATCGGCGGTGGATCAGGCGAAGGGGCCGGGAGTTCGGCCTCGTGCAGGATCAACCGGAGCCGGGATTCGGCGACCGAGGCAGAGCCCGTCCCTGCCAGGGACGCGACCAGTCGAGCCCGCTCGACGCCTCGCTCCAGTTGGTTCGCCGCACGCTTCAGCGAGGCCGGCGTCGCCAGGCCCGCGTAGATCGCTGCCCCGGCCAGGGCTACCACTGGGGCGAGAGCCGAAGCGACCGATAGTTCGGCGATGGCGCGGGCGGCCGAGACCAGGCGCAGACCGTTCCAGGTGCGGACGCCTGGGCCGACCGGGTCACGGACGTGGCGGTGCACTCCATCGGAGTGCCAGCCGCACCGGCCTGTCCGGGCGGTGACATGGACGCGGTTCAGGTCGAAGCCCCAGAGCGGCAGCGCATGGAGTGCGGCGGCCGACTGGTGGCTGGCGATCAACCCGGGCTCGCCGGACCGCAGTACCTGGTAGAGGTGGCGGAGGTGCAGCATCTCGTCGTCGACGAGGGTGAGGGTCTGGTGCGGGGCATAGGTGCCCGGCCGGATCCGGCGCCAGCCGCCGGTGTCCAGCAGGGAGTCGATGTCCGGGTCGGGGTAACCACACGCGCGGGCGTCCGCACGGGTGAACACTCCGCCGCGGATGTGGGTCATCACGCTGAGTTGTGGGTTCACACCCAAGAAGATGCAGCGATCAGACCCTCAACCCGGAACGGACCTCAATCCTGTGGAAAGAGGGCAAGAAAAAAGCCCGTCATGTCTGTATGACGAGCTCGGCGCGGGTCGGTACCCAGGGTTGCCAGAGGAGGGGCATGTTGGCCTCGGCAGGCGTGCGATTGCCTTTCCGCTCATTGCACGAGGCATGCGCGGCGACCGCGTTCAGCCATTCTGTCCGCCCACCTCTGGATCTGGGCTGGACGTGGTCCATCGTGTCGGCGTTGTCCAGCCCGCAATAGGCACAGCGGAACTTGTCCCGTCTCAGCACGCCATGCTTGCTGTACTTCATCCGGCCCGCGGCGTAGCGCCAGTGAGTCACCACGTAGCGGACCAGCCGCAGTACGCGTGGCACCGGAAAAGGGCCGATGGTCCGTTCGCCGTGCGCCTCTTCGACCACTGCGACCTCGCGGACCAGCATCCGGATGGCGTGCTGGATCGACACGGTGTGCAGCGGCTCGTATGACGCGTTGAGGACGATCACGCTCATCCGGTGCCTCCTTCCGGCCGTAGCTGGGAACCACGGCGGTCTCGACGCAGGGTCTCAAGCATCCGTGGCCGTCCGGTGAACGGTCAACGGATTTCGCCAGACGGTCACGCGCCGGTTCGGCTGCGTGATCGGCGAAGATGTGCCTATGGAATTGAACAATCTGCTGTCAGGTCCACCCGAGACACTACTCCCCGTCGATCCCGCGGCCGCGGAACTCGCCGCCGGGGCCTCCGCGGTCGACACGGCGGCCAAATATCCGACCTCGTCGCTGGCCTGGTCCGAGTTGGCCGAGGCGGCCCTCGCGGAGGGTCGCACCATCGAGGCCTACGCCTACGCCCGGACCGGGTACCACCGCGGTCTGGACCTGCTCCGCCGCAACGGCTGGAAGGGTCACGGGCCGGTTCCGTGGGAGCACGAGCCGAACCGCGGCTTCCTGCGCTGCCTGGCCGTCCTGGGCAAGGCGGCGGCCATCATCGACGAGAAGGACGAGGCCGAGCGCTGCGCCACCTTCCTGCGCGACTCGTCCCCGACCGCCGCGGACGTCCTCAGCTGAAACCTGTTTGGTGAGGGCTGGGCCGACGGGCGATGATCCGTCGGTGACCAGCCCTTACGCGCAGGACGGATACCGCGTCGCGTTCGACTGGAGCCCGATCGGGGCGGCTGAGGTTCGTGGCGACCTGGTCGCGGTGGTGGACGTGCTGTCGTTCACCACGGCGGTCACGGTCGCCGTCGACGCGGGGATCGAGGTGCTGCCCTACCGGTGGCGTGACGACTCCGCGAGGACCTTCGCCGAGCAGCACGAAGCCGCGCTGGCTGTCGGGCGCGGTCAGGCAGGTGACGACGGGATCAGCCTCTCGCCTGTCACGATCAGGCGGGCCAGAGTCCGGCGCTTGGTGCTGCCGTCGCCCAACGGCTCCACGATCTGCCAGCAACTCAGCGACAGCGGATCCACTGTCCTGGCGGTCTCACTGCGCAATGCGGCAGCTGCTGCGGCCTGGGTCGCCACCAAGCTGGCAGAAGACCCGTCGCTGACCGTAGTGGCAATCGCTGCGGGGGAGAGGTGGAAGGACGGGTCCCTGCGACCGGCCGTGGAAGACCTGTGGGGCGCGGGTGCGTTCCTGGCCGCACTGGCCGACAGTGGCGCCGGGCCGCTGTCCCCGGAGGCCCGAGCCGCAGCAGCCGCGTACAGGGATGTCGCGGGTGAGTTGCCGACGCTGTTGCACGACTGCGCGGGTGGTCGCGAGCTGACGCAGTACGGATTCCCGGAGGATGTGGCGATCGCTGCGGAGGTGAACAGCAGCCGCCTGGTATCAATTCTTCAGGGCGGCGTGTTCAAGCCAGTAGAGTGATTCAGTCACCCGAACCCGAGGTACTGCCCGGTGACATAGCCGGCAGGCGGCGTGCGTCCCCGCTTCCTGCCGAAAATGGACGGTTGTAGGCGGCAAGACGGACCGGCGAAGCAGGGCGCCCGCGGTCAGATCACCGCCCCACCGGGCAGCGGAAGGTATCACCGTGCCGGCTCTCACCGGACGGATTCGCACGCCCAAACAGCAGAGCGGCTATCGCACCGCCCTGCGCACTCCCGGAGCGTGGAAGTTCTATCTGGCCGCTGCGCCCGCTCGCATCGGCATCGCGATGACCGGTCTCGGCATCGTCTGGCTGATCCACGGAGCCACAGGCTCGTACGCCGCTGCGGGCACGGTGACGGGTGGCTTCGCCGTCGCCGAGGCCATCGGTGGTCCGCAGGTCGCCCGGCTGATCGACCGCTTCGGCCAGACCCGCATGCTGCCGCTCACGTTGCTCCTCCACACGGGCGCAGCGGCCCTCCTGATCGGCCTGGCCGTCTCCTCGGCGCCCCTGTGGATGCTGGTTGGGGCTGGAGTGCTTGCAGGTGGTTCACTGCCGCAGATCGGAGCACAGACCGCGGCTCGTTGGTCGCACGCGCTTCGCGGCAGCCCGGTGCTGTCGTCCGCCTTCGCACTGGAGTCTCTGGGGACAGGACTCGCATTCCTGGTCGGCCCAGCCCTTATCGGAACCGTCAGCGCACTCGTCTCACCAGTAGTCGGTTCCGGGCTCGCAACCATCTTGGTCGTAGCCGGTGGGCTGTCCCTCTCACTACAACGCCGTACTGCGCCTCCGCCGGGTGCACGGGTCTCCCGGAAGAAGCGGGTGCGCCTGATGCGCCCGGGGTTCCTCGCCCTGGTTGGTACGAGCATCGGCGTCGGGCTGTTCTTCGGCGCCATGCAGGTTTCGGTGACCGCTTTCGCTGTAGGCCGGGGGACAGGCGAACTGGCCGGCCCGCTCTACAGCGTGACGAGTCTGGTCAGCCTGCTGGTCGGATTCGCCTATGGTGCAAGGCGTTGGCGGCTGCCGGCTCCTACCCAGTTGGTGCTTGCACTGGGCTCGCTGTTCGTACTTTCCCTGCCGCTGTTGACCGTGGACCAACCACTCGCGCTCGGCATCGCCCTGGCGCTACCCGGTGCCGCGCTGGCGCCGTACATGGTGTTGTCGTCTGTGCTGACCGAGTCGCGCGTCGCCCCAGCAGTACTGACGCAGGCCTTCACGTGGCTCAACTCGGGCACCGCCGCCGGGATCGCCGCGGGTGCGGGGATCACCGGCCGCGTAGTCGATGCCCACAGCCCTCACTGGGGCTTCGGGCTGGCCGTGCTCGCCACACTTGTGGCGAGCGCGATGGGTGTCGTCGTCCGGAGCTCAGGACCCGCGCACCGGCCTCCGCATGAGAACCCAACCGAGCAGGGCGAAGAGCACCATCCACACCGTGATCACCAGGCGGCCGACCACGAACGGGCCGAGGATGCCGGGCGTGAGCGGCACGAATACGTAGATGCCGAGCACTAGCGGCAGATACCGCTGCCAGCCGGACCAGACCCTGGCCCGCAGTACGGCGATCCCCGCGATGATGAGGAAGACGCCGATCGCGATCGACGTCACGCCGTACCAGAGGTCGAGGGTGTCGGTGCGAGGACTCGGGTAGAGCGAGTCCCTGGCGCTGATCGCGGCCAGTTCGACCGCGGCCAGCCCGAGCATCGCGAGCATGCTGCCTCCGACGCCGATCCGGCCGAGCCCCGAACGGCCGGCGGCGCCGGAGGTCAACAACCCCGCCAGGAGGATGGCCAGGCAGACATGCTGGACGAAAAACACCGTCTGGGCGATGGTGAAACCCGTTGCGGTGAAGGGATAGCTGTACCGGCCGTCGTCGACCGCGGCCGGATAGGCGATCAGGAAGAGCCCGGACGCGGCACCCACCAGCCCGGCCCAGAATCCGATGGCGCCCAAACGTCGGCTGGTGACCGCGTCCGCCGGGCGAAGTCTTGCGGCGCTGTCAGTACTCACGGTGTGTCCCCCCACATCCGCTGCGAAAAATACTAAGGTAGACCTGATATTCAGGTTTACCTTAAGGAATTCATGTCGTCAACGGATCGGCCCCAGGCCGCCAACACGATCGCGATGCTGGGTCAGGCGTACAGCCTGCTCGGCTTCAAGATCGTGGACGGCGTCGTGGGCGCGGGCTACCCGCAGAAACCATCGCACTCGGCCGTCTTCGCCCAGATCAAGCGCGAGGGCTCCCGGCTGACGGACCTGGCCAAGGGCGCCAACATGACCCCGCAGTCGATGAGCGAGCTGGTCGCGGAGCTCGTCGAGCTCGGCTACGTCGAACGCAAGCCCGACCCCACCGACGGCCGCGCCAAGCTGATCGTCCTCACCGACCGCGGCAACGCCTGCATCGACGCCGCCCAAACCACCATCCAGGGCCTGGAAGACCACCTCACCGCCATCCTCGGCGACCGCGGCCATCGCCAGCTCCGCACTCTCCTCACCAAGCTCCTCGCCGAGGGGTGACGCCTCAGCGGTAGGTGATTTGGTGTTCGGCCTGGTTTCGGGTGGCGTATTCGGCGGGGGTGAGGCCGATCTGGTCCTTGAACTCGCGGGAGAAGTGGGCCTGGTCGAAGTAGCCGAGGGCGAGGGCCAGGTCGGCCAGCTCGGCGGCCTGGCCGCGGGCCAGCAGGTCGGCGCCGTCGTGCAGGCGGTAGCGGCGCAGTACCCACTTCGGGCCGACGCCGACGTAGCGGCGGAAGAGTCGCTGCAGGGTGCGGATCGGCAGGTCGAACCGCTCGGTGAGCTGGTCCACCCGGGTGATCGTGCGGTCCTCGGCCATGGCCGCGATGATGGCCCGGACCAGCTCGTACTGCGCGTCCGCCGCCACTAGGTGGTCCTTCAGGAACGCCTCGAACACCGCCCGGCGGCGGACGTCGTCCTCCTCGGCGAAAACCAGGTCGGCCAGCCGGTCGGCGTCGTCGAACACGTCCCGGAGCGGTAGCACCTGGTCGCGGAAGGAGCCGACGTCGAGCCCGGTCACCGCGCCGAACCCGCCGGCCCAGAACTTCACCCCGAAGACCCGGCCACGCCCGGTCAGCTCCCGCTCGAACTTGGCCGTGCAGACGCCGTTCACGAAGGCGCCACCCGGCTGCTCGAACGTCACGTTGACGCTCGGGTAGGGGAGCACCTCGGCGACGTACGGCTCCTGCAGGTCCCACTCGACGATCCAATACCACTCCACGAACCGGCTGATGCCGGGTCCGGGTAGGAGTCGGCTCAGGGTGCGGTGCCGGGCCTGCTCGCGCGGATGCAGGATGCCCCGGTCACTCTCGAACGGCTGGCTGGGCACGATCCAAACCTACGACAGCCCGCCGACAGAAGCGGTCCTGTCGCGTTCTTACAAGACCCACCCGCCGCGGCCGGCGAAGGATGCGGGGTATGACGAACACGGTGAACCCCATCCCGCCCGGCTACCACTCGCTCACGCCGTACCTCGCGGTCTCCGACGGCCCGAAGGCGATCGAGTTCTACCGGCAGGTGTTCGGGGCCGAGGTGATCAGCAGGCAGGACATGCCCGACGGCCGGCTCGGCCAGGCGGAGCTGAGGTTCGGTGACTCGATGCTGCAGCTCAGCAACGAAATGCCGCAGATCGGGCTGAAGGCGCCGAACGGCGAGTGGGTGCACTCGTCGCTGGTGCACTACGTGCCGGACGTGGACGCGACGTTCGCCCGGGCGATCGAGGCCGGGGCGCGACAGGTGGAGCCGGTCCAGACGTTCATGACCGGCGACCGGTACGGCACGGTGATCGATCCGTTCGGGCATCGCTGGGCGATCCTGACGAAGGTGGAGGACGTCTCGCCGGAGGAGGCGGACCGTCGGGTGAAGGAATGGCTGGCGTCGAACCCGGAGGGCCTGGACGCCTGATAGAAGCTGCAGACAACCAGGCGGGCACCGAGCCCGGGCGCGGTGATCATGCGCGCTTGTGAAAGCGGCGAGAACCCTTGCGGGTAAGGAGTTCGGGGCGATCGGTCAGCCCGGGACAACGAGGAAGCGGCCCGCCGGAACCGTCCCCTGCGGCAGTTTCGGCGGGCCGCTGACTAAGAGTGTGCACGCGATCACGGAAAATGGCAACCCGTCGTCGATGATTGCCGCACACGGTGTCACGTGTTGCGCACGCGGACGGTCTTTGGCGTGGTAACGCGCAGTTCCGCTAGGCTTTGGTCGCAAGAGCCTGGACGCGGTGCCGAGATGAAGTTTCGGTGAACGTGTCCGGGCTTCACCGTTTCCAGCGTCCGGCTGCGCGCAGGCTTTGGAGCCGTCGGAGCCGACGCGTGAAGAGGAGGGCTGAGATGCCCGCAATCGTGCTCGTCGGCGCCCAGTGGGGCGATGAGGGCAAAGGCAAAGCGACCGATCTGCTCGGGAACACCGGGGCCGAGATCGACTACGTGGTGAAGTTCAACGGCGGCAACAACGCCGGCCACACGGTCGTGATCGGCGACGAGAAGTACGCGCTGCACCTGCTGCCGAGCGGAATCCTGACCCCGGGCGTGACTCCGGTGATCGGCAACGGGGTGGTGGTCGACCTCAGCGTGCTGTTCGAGGAGCTCGACGCGCTGCAGGCCCGTGGCGTCGACACGTCCCGGCTGGTGGTGAGCGCCAGCGCTCACCTGATCCCGCCGTACAACCGGACGCTGGACAAGGTGGCCGAGCGGTTCCTCGGCAGCCGCAAGATCGGTACCACCGGGCGCGGCATCGGCCCGACGTACGCGGACAAGATGAACCGGATCGGCATCCGGGTCCAGGACCTGTACGACGAGAAGATCCTCGAGCAGAAGGTCACCGGCGCGCTGGAGCAGAAGAACCAGCTGCTGGTGAAGGTTTACAACCGGCGCGCGGTCGAGATCGGCGAGGTGATGGACGAGCTGCTCGCGTACGCCGATCGCCTCAAGCCGATGGTCGCCGACACCCCGCTGCTGCTGGGCCGGGCCCTCGACGCGGGCAAGACCGTACTGATGGAGGCCGGCCAGGCGACGCTGCTGGACGTCGACCACGGCACCTATCCCTTCGTCACCTCCTCCAACGCGATCTCGGCAGGCGCCTGCACCGGGTCCGGCATCCCGCCGACCCGGATCGACCGGGTGATGGCCGTGATCAAGGCCTACACCACCCGCGTCGGCGAGGGCCCGTTCCCGACCGAGCTGCTGGACGCCGACGGTGAGTGGCTGCGGCAGCAGGGCTTCGAGTTCGGTACGACGACCGGCCGCCCGCGCCGCTGCGGCTGGTACGACGCGGTGATCGCCCGGTACGCCGCCCGGGTGAACGGTGTCACCGACTTCGTGCTGACCAAGCTGGACACCCTGACCGGGCGCGAGAAGATCCCGGTCTGCGTGGCGTACGAGGTCAACGGGGTGCGGCACGACGAGATGCCGATGACGCAGACCGACTTCCACCACGCGACTCCGGTCTACGAGGATTACGAGGGCTGGGACGAGGACATCACCGGCGCCCGGAGCTTCGAGGACCTGCCGAAGAACGCGCAGACCTACGTGAAGGCGGTCGAGGCGATGAGCGGCGCGCCGATCTCCGCCGTCGGCGTCGGTCCCGAGCGTTCGCAGATCGTCATCCTCGACAACCGCATCTGAGGCCGAGCAGAACCACCCGGGCCACCACGGCCCGGGTGGTTCTGTCGTTCTAGCGGCCGAGGAAGGGAAGGTCCCGGATCACCGGATACTCGCGGATGTCGCCGAACCCCGGGCGGTTGGGCAGGTCCGGTGCGTGGATCGGAGCGCGGGCCCAGTCGGAGCCGCCGCCGGTAGCGGCGCTGGTGAAGGCCGCGGTCGCGGCGGCCACCAGGAGGGCGGCGACGATCAGGCTCAGCCAGGCCGGCCCGATGAGGTTGCGGAGGGTGATCTTGGAGCCGCGCCGTAGCGACGTGCCGCCCGGCCCGACCCAGGCGCAGAGGAGCCCGGCGATGCCTCCGGTCGCGAAGCCCACGGCGGACAACGGCTGCCAGTCCAGCCCGTGCGTGTTCGCCGCGCTGGCCGTGAACATCCCGCCGACCACGAAGCCCACGATGACCGGCAGGATCAGGCAGAACAGCGTGATCAAGGTCGCCGCGATCAGGTGGACCGGGCTCGCGGCGGCAGCCACCAGCCCGTCCGACTTGCCGCGTCCGCCACGAACCTGCCGACGTCGCATCAACGCAGTACTGCCGCGATCGACAGTCCGGGCGAGCACGATCAACAGGGCAGTGACCAGGAACCCGAAGCCCGGAACGAGCGCCATCAGCCCGGCCAGAGCCAGCATCAGCGCCACCAGCAGCACCGAGCGAGCGGCCTGCTGCTCAGGCCGCACGACTCCGTCCGCACCCTGCGGCCGCTTCGCCACCGTGCCTTGCTGTGGTGGCTGATTGTTGTACGGGCCTTGAGGCTGCGGCGGCCGGTACTGCGGCTGCGGCTCCGGCCGATAGGGCTGCTGGTAGTTCTGCGGATAGGAAGCCTGGTACGGCGCTAGGCCCTGGCCCGGGTAGTTCGTCGGCTGCAGGGGCGGCGCCGCGTACCCGGCGAAGTTCGGCGCGGTACCAGGGCCGGCAAACGTAGGACCAGCGGCAGGAGCACCTTGGTACGGCAGGGGCAGAGCCGCCGGCGCCGCAGAGGTGGGATTCGGGCTGTACGTCGCCGGGTGGCTCGGCACGACGGCGCTCTTCGCCTTCTGCTGAGCTGCCACGTCGCGCAGCTTGTCCCGTAGCGGCGTGAACGCGGACAGCGGCGGGATCACCGGCGGCACCAACTGCGCCACCTCCGCCGGGTCGTGCCGGTTCGGCGCGGCGGCGGCCGACTCTTCCGGCATCACCCGGGTCATCACCGAGGTCGGCGGGTTGATGACCACCGTCTCGGGCGACTTGGCGACCTCCTCGGTGGAGGTGTGCGGGTTCGGGATCAGGGCCTCCCGGCCCTCGGCGTACCGGTTGAGGCCGGCCATGATCTCGACCTGGTTCGGGCGGTCGCGGCGGTCGGGTGAGAGTGCCGCGGCGAGCAGTGGCTTCAGGCGGGGGTCGAGGCCTTCCAAGTCGGCCTCGCCGCTGCGCACCCGGTGTAGCACGATCTCGAAGGGTCCCTTGCCGAACGGACGCCGCCCGGTGGACGCGTAGGCCACAGTGGCTGCCCAGCCCCACCAGTCGGCGGACTCGGACACCATCTCGCCCTCGATCAGCTCCGGCGCGAGGTAGCCCGGCGTACCGATCACGAGGCCGGTCTGGGTCAGTCGGAGGTCATCGGCGGCCTGGGCGATGCCGAAGTCGATCATCACCGGCTTGCCGTTGAACATCATCACGTTGCCCGGCTTGAGGTCCCGGTGGATCACACCGGCCTGGTGGATCGCCTGCAGGGACTCGGCGAGGCAGCCGGCCAGCGGCAGCCAGCGCTGCGGGGTCAGCGGCCCGCGCTCGTCCACCTGCTCGTCCAGCGGCCGGCCCGGGACGAAGCGCGTCACCAGGTACGGCCGGTCGCCCTCGAGGTCATGGTCGAGAAGGGCTGCCACCCCTGGGTGATTCACCTTCTGCAGCGTGGTCGCCTCGCGCTGCAGGCGGGCGCGCGCGGTGGGGTCATGGGCCACGTGCGGCCGCAGTACCTTGAGCGCGACCTCTTTGTGCTGCGGGCCCTCAGCCAGGTAGACGACGCCCATGCCGCCTTGCCCGAGCCGCCTGATCAAGCGGTACGGCCCCACCCGTTCCTCCGCCTCGACAGGCGTCGCAGGTTGTCCCCCTGTTGCTGACATGCCATCTACGGTACGTCGGCAGCAGTGCACCGGCGGGCTCCGTGACCGAACGCGTCCGCATGACCTCGGACGTAATCGCCGGGCCGCACTATCACCGGCAGCCTTGTCGCAACGACATCGACAACGACAACGACAGGGACCAAGGAGCCAGACCATGACCCACTACGCGATCGCCAACCTTCGCAACGTCCGGGTGGGCGCCGAGATCGTGACGTACCTGCAGCGGATCGACGCCACGCTGGAGCCGTTCGACGGGCACTTCATCGTGCACGGCGGCGTCCCGGAGAATGTGGAGGGTGTCTGGGAGGGCTCGCTCATCGTGATCGAGTTCCCGAGCTACGGGCACGCTCGGGGCTGGTACGACTCGCCGGAGTACCGGAAGATCCTGCCGCTGCGCACGGACAACGCCGACGGCGTCACGATGCTCCTGGAAGGCGTCGACCGCTCCCACCAGGCAACCGACGTCCTCACCGAGATCCTCACCTGACACAACTGGGCGCGGCCGGTGCCTCGGGGCGGTGGGCGCCGGCCGCCATGGCGGACCTCCGGAGGGCGGGTGTCTCCACCATGGGTAGCGAACCGATCACCCATCGTGCGAGCTTTCTGCGCCCAGCGGTCCGATTCCTGCGCCCAGTGGTCGCCTGCCCTGTCAGCGGCGGCGGAGGAGCAGACCGCGGCTGCCCGGTTTGCGAAGGTAGACGCGGCCTCCGACGACCGGCTCGAACCGCGGCATGACGAGGTCGAGTTCCTCCTCGACCGACCAGCCCGGCGGCCACGTCCGCTCGGCGAGCTCGGCCGGATCCATCGACACGAACACCCGGTCCGTGGGGAACCGGTCGAGCAGGCCGAGGTCCTGGCCGTAGTACAGCAACTCGATCAGCAGGTACGCCGAGCCCGTCAGGCGCCGGGTGGTCGTGAGTTCTTCGAAGCTGTGCGGGTGGACCCGGATGTCGCCGTCGCCCTCGACCGCTTCGCGAAGGCGGGAGAGGAAGGTGGGGTTCGGCTCGGTCGCGTCCACGGAGTACCCGTCCTGCAGCAGGCGGCTGGTCAACGCGCCCTCGTAAGCGCCTACCTCGATCACCCGGCCCGCCGCGGGATCGAGGTGACTCCGCACCCACGCCGCGGTCGCGTCCAGCCGTTCGTTCTCGTACTGCGAGGTGATGGAGTCCCAGGGCTCCTCGGCATCGCTCGCGGTCAGCGCGAACAACCGGGCGCGTTCCTCCGGGTCGGACACGAAGAACCGCTCGACCGAGGAGACCCGCTGGGAGTTGTCGTTCTCGAGCAGCTCCGGGCTGTGGGAGTTGACGAAGTCGAGCTTGGCGTCGATCAACGGCTGATCGTGTCGTTCGTCGAGATCGGTGATCCACTCGAACGAGCGGGTATCGCCGACGGCGTGCTTCACCGGCGCCCGGACCAGCCCGGCCAGGTCGAGTCCCCAGCGGCCGCGGCGTTCCCGCGGATCGGCGGGCGAGTGTGTCCAGACGGTCGCCGCGACGTCACCGGTCTCCAGGGCGATCGCATCCGCGACTGCGCCTGTCGGCCACGGCTTGTCACCCGCGCCGGTCGTCGCCAGGAGTTCGGCCAGTGGAGCCAGGCGGCCGGCGAGCGGGACTGCGGCGGGGAGCTTCAGGTAGGCGCCGCGGTCGGCGATGACCAGGTGCACCTCACGGCCCTGGCGTGGATCGAGGACTGACAGGAAATCGGTTACGACATCTTCCGGACGGAGCACTGCGACGACATCGATCATCCGCTCAATCTTATGCAAACTCTCTACGAAAAGCTGTCCGACGCGTGTCGGGAACCCGCACGGCAGAGGTCCGGCCGGTGACTCGCTCAGCCTCGCGGGACGGGCTGCGCCCACGTGTCGCATAGGTTCAACAGGTGACGAGGTGGGGATGGCCGGGCGTGCTCGCGGTCCTCGTGATGAAGAAGGTAGCCGTCGCGCGCGGTTCGTTCTATCTGGCAACGGATCCAGGACCCGCCAGGATCCGGCTCGGCAAAGGCGAGTCGGCCCTGGCGGCGGTGTCCTGGAGCAACACCGTGGAGGTGTACGGCGGCGCGGTCGCCGGCACCTACCTGTCCGTTGCCCGAGGCAAGGGAGCTGCCCCGGTCGTCCGGCCGGTGGTCACCGATATCGGGACCACCGGCAAGGTCGAACTGACCGCCTGGTTGCTGAAGTTCGCGAACTGACTCCTCAGCCCTTGAGCTGCGGGTAGAAGTTGTTCAGGTCGTCCGGCAGCCCGGCCTTGACCTGCCTCGAGGTCTCGTCGGCGAGCACCTCGAAAGCGCCGGTCTCGATCCCGTCCAGGGCCGCCCTGGCGATGTCGGCGGGGTTCTCCTTCGGCGCGGTGACGGCTGTGGTCATGTCGGTGTCAACGTAGCCCATGTGGAGTCCGGTGACGCTGATGCCGCGGTCGAGCAGTTCCAGCCGGATCCCGTTGGTCTGGGACCAGAACGCGGCCTTGGTGGCGGAGTACGCGCCGTGGGCGGACAGCCAGGACAACGCCGAGTGGGCGTTCAGGATGTGGCCGCCGCCGTTGGCCTCGATCACCGGGACGAAGCGACGGGTCAGGTTCAGCGGGCCGAAGAAGTTCACCTCGAAGACGGTCCGGATGTCTGCGAAGTCGACGTCGAGATAGGTGTCCGGCGAACTGCCGCCGGCGTTGTTGATCAGCACGGTCACGTCGGGCGCCGCGGCGACCAGGGCGTCGATCGACGCCTCGTCGGTGACCTCCAGGGGAAGGCTCACCACCCGGTCGTCCGTGCTCGGCTGCGGGGCGCGGGCGGTCGCGTAGACCTTCTTCACGCCGCGGGTGAGCAGGTCGTCGACGATCGCCTTGCCGATGCCGCGGTTGCCGCCGGTGACGAGCACGGTCGCGCCTTCGAGTGTGGTCATGAATGAACTCCAGAGAGATGGGAGGTGCGGAAGGAAACCGTTCTGTTTCCAGAGCCTAAACCGATCTGTTTCCTCCCGCAAGTCGAGCCGGTACGCTCGATCCCATGACGACCCAGGCGACACCCCGCGAGCGGCTGCTGGACGCGGCGGGCGAACTCATCTACCGCGACGGCGTGCACATCGGCGTGGACGCGCTCTGCAAGGCGGCAGGGGTCTCGAAGAAGTCGATGTACCAGCTGTTCCGGTCCAAGGATGAGCTGATCGCCGAGAGCCTGGCCAGCCACGGCCCGTCGTACCAGCGGGTGCTGGAGCCAGGTCCGGAGGACGGGAACACGCCGCGGGAGCGGATCCTGGCCGTCTTCGAGCGGCAGGACACGGCGCTGACCGATGGGGGCTTCCGCGGCTGCCCGTTCGTGAGCACCGCGGTCGAGCTGAAGAACCCCGAGCACCCGGGCAGCGTGGTCGCGCGGCACTTCAAGCAGCGGCTGACGGACTTCTTCGAGTCCGAGCTGGTGGCTGCCGGCGCCGAGGATCCGCAACTGCTCGCCGTGCAGCTGACGATGGTGTTCGACGGCGCGAGCGCCCGGGCCGTCGTACGGGCCCAGGCGCTCGGGGGCGTCGGTGTCACGTTGGCGGCGTCCGTGCTGGACTCCGCCGGAATCAAGGCGGCGGCGTTAGCCGGCCAGACCCGCTAGTACGACGCCAAGAAACGCCGGCGCGGCAATCCATCGCCAGGCCCTCTGCCGGGTTCTGCGACACCCGGCGCCCGAGCTGACCCTCGGTCGAGACCTGCGGCCGAAGAGCCCTGCCCGGGCCGGGGCTGACCGTCTGACGCGGCGAGCCCCGGTTCCGCAGTACTAGATCTGGGGCTCACCGCGTTTCCAGTAGCCCTGGAAGGAGATGGCGGGCTTGGGGAGACCGACGGTGTTGACCAGGTGGCGGCGGACCTGCTTGATCATGCCGGACTCGCCGGCCACCCAGGCGTAGTCGACGTCGAAGGGCAGGGCCGCCGATTTCAGGGCCTCCAGCAACGAACCAGGACCGTCGGCGGAGCCGCCGGTGTGCGCGATCCAGGTGATGTCCGCGTGTCCGGGCGTCGGCAGTCGGCGGATGTCGGCGATGTCCGGTACCTCGACGAAGACCGTCGCCTGTACGGCGGGCGGCAGCTCCTCCAGGATCCCCGCGAGGGCAGGCAAGGCGGTCTCGTCGGCAACCAGGACCCGGCTGACACTGGTTGCCGGAGGCACGTAGTCCACCCCGGACTGCAGCAGACCCTTGGTGCTGGTGGTGTCCACCGCGAACGGCAGGATCAGCCCGATCTCGTCACCGGGAGCCGCCTCGCTCACCCATGCTGAGGCGGGTCCGTTCACCCCGTGCAGGACGAACTCGATGTCGAGCTCGGCCACCTCGAGCCGGAGCGCGCGCACCGTGTACGTCCGCATGATGAAGCGTTCCTCGACCGGCATCGCGCACCACTCGGCGTACCACTCGGGGCCGGTCGGCAGCCGCAGTTCGCCGCCGTCGGGCGGGGAGAGCAGGACCTTGATCCGCTGGTCCGGGCCGGCGGTCACCGCCTCCGCGATCCGGGGCGCCACGAAGGTCACCCGGCGCAGGTGCGGGCTGAGGTCGTCGATCGCGGCCACGGTGGCGAGCACCGAGTCGAACGCGATCGGCCGCTCGAGCACTGTCGTCATGCCGTCTCTCCGTCAGGGGTATTCTGCAAAAGTCGTGACATAGCGGGGGTTCAGGTGCGACCCGGAGGGCGAGCGGGTTATGGTGAAGCACCTAGAGGTTAGCCTTACCTAAGAGGATCCCAAAGTCCAATGCCACCGCTGCCCGCCCAGCGGACCGCCGCCGCGCCGCGACCCGGACCCGCTGTCGCCGACGCTCCCCGACGTCGTCCGCGTACCCGTCGCGCAACCCTGATCCTCGGGTTGCTCGGCTGCGTCGCCCTGCTGCTCGTGGTGTCCCTGCTCAGCATCGCCGTCGGCTCGAAGCAGATCCCGTTGTCGACCGTGATCGATGCCCTCCGCCACTACAACTCGGCGAACACGGACCACGTGATCATCCACTCGCTGCGCATCCCCCGGACGGTGATCGGCCTGCTCGTCGGCGCCGCCCTCGGCCTGGCCGGCGCGCTGATGCAGGGCGTCACCCGCAACCCGCTGGCCGATCCCGGCATCCTCGGAGTCAACGCCGGCGCCGCGCTCTTCGTCGTCGTGGGCATCTACTGGTTCAGCCTCACCAGCCTGACGTCGTACGTCTGGTTCGCCTTCGCCGGAGCCGCGGCCGCCTCGGTGGTGGTCTACATGCTCGGGTCGCTGGGCCGCGAGGGCGCGACACCGGTCAAGCTGGCATTGGCCGGCGCGGCGATGACGGCGATGCTCGGCTCACTCACCACGGGCCTCCTGATCGGCGACGTGAACACGTTCGACCAGTTCCGGTTCTGGGCGGTGGGGTCGCTGGCCGGGCGTGGCTCGGACGTCGCCAGTCAGGTGGCGCCGTTCATCCTGATCGGCATCGTGTTTGCCCTCGTCTCAGGCCGCGTACTGAACGCCATGTCCCTCGGCGACGACGTCGCGCGCTCCCTCGGACAGCGGGTCGGCCTGGCCCGCCTCTTCACCGCGGTGACCGTCGTACTGCTCTGTGGTGCGGCGACCGCCGCCGCCGGACCGATCGCTTTCGTCGGTCTCACCATCCCGCACGTGGCCCGGCTGATCACCGGCCCCGACTACCGCTGGATCCTGCCGTACTCGATGGTGATGGCACCCATCCTCCTGCTCGGCTCCGACGTGATCGGCCGGGTCGTCGCCCAGCCCGGTGAGCTCCAGGTCGGCATCGTCACCGCCGTGATCGGCGCCCCGTTCTTCATCGCCCTGGTACGCCGACGCAAGCTGGCGGACCTTTGATGGCGACTGCGACGGCCGAGCGCGGCCAGGTCATCGCGCGAGCACGGGCCGCCCGGCAGGCGAGGTCGCTCGCAGTCATCGCCGTGCTCGCGGTACTCCTGTTCGTCACCTTCTGCGTCTCGCTCTCGCTCGGCGACTTCAAGATCCCCGTGATCGACGTGGTGAAGACCTTGTTCGGCGCGGGCGACAAGGCGACGGAGTTCATCGTGAACCGGCTCCGGCTGCCGCGAGCCCTGACCGGGATCCTGGTCGGTGTCGCCCTCGGCATGTCCGGCGCGATCTTCCAGAGCGTGGCCCGCAACCCGCTGGCGAGCCCGGACATCATCGGCGTCACGTACGGCGCCAGCGCGTTCGCGGTGTTCGCCATCATCACCCTCGGCCTCACCGGTACGGCGGTGTCGGCACTGGCGATCGCAGGGGCCCTGCTGACCGCGTTCCTCATGTACCTGCTCGCGTGGCGGCAGGGAGTCTCCAGCTACCGGTTGATCCTGGTCGGCATCGGGATCGGGGCGATCGCCACCAGCCTGACGTCCTACCTGCTGACCAAGGCGCGGGTAGAGGTCGCCCAGCAGGCGTTGATTTGGCTGACGGGCAGCCTGAACGGGCGGGACTGGTCGAACGTGCGTTCCCTGGCGATCACGCTCGTCGTGCTCACCCCGGCGATGATCATGCTGGTGAACCGGCTGAGGATCCTCCAGCTCGGCGACGAAACGGCGTACGGGCTCGGCCTGAAGGTCGAGTGGGCGCGGCTGGGGCTGATCGTGGTCGCAGTACTGCTGGCGGCCATCGCGACGGCGGCGGCCGGGCCGATCGCGTTCGTCGCGTTCGTGGCGGCGCCGATCGCGCGCCGGCTGACCCGCTCGCCGGGGCCGGCGCTGATCACCTCCGCGCTGATCGGAGCGCTCGTGGTCGCGCTGTCGGACCTGATCGCGCAGCACGCGCTGGGCGACACCCAGCTGCCGGTCGGCGTGGTCACCGGCGTCGTCGGCGCGCCGTACCTGATGTTCTTGCTGGCCCGGACGAACCGGGTGGGAAGCGGTGGCTGAAATGGAGACCAGGGTGGACCACAGTCTGTCGGCCGAGAACCTTGCCGTCGGCTACGACCAGCGCGAGATCATCCACGACCTGTCGGTGCGGATCCCGACCGGGAAGATCAGCGTCATCGTCGGCGCCAACGCGTGCGGCAAGTCCACGCTGCTGAAGACGCTCGCCCGGTTGCTGAAGCCGAGCAAGGGCACGGTGCTGCTGGACGGCAAGAGCATCCAGTCGATCCCGACCCGAGAGGTCGCCCTGAAGCTCGGTCTGTTGCCTCAGTCACCTACTGCTCCTGAAGGAATCACGGTCGCTGACCTGGTCGGCCGCGGACGGTATCCGCGGCAGGGCTGGATCCGGCAGTGGACCAAGGGCGACGACGAGGCGATCGCCGACGCGATGACGTCCACCGACGTGCTGGAGATCGCGGACCGGCCGATCGACGAGCTGTCCGGTGGCCAGCGGCAACGGGTCTGGATCGCGATGGCGCTCGCGCAGGAGACCGACATCCTGCTGCTCGACGAACCGACCACCTTCCTCGACCTGACGCACCAGTTCGAAGTACTCGATCTGCTGGTCGACCTGAACAAGCGCGACGAGCGGACGATCGTGCTCGTCCTGCACGACCTCAACCAGGCCTGCCGCTTCGGCGACCACCTGATCGCGATGAAGGACGGCGCTATCGTCTGCGAGGGCAACCCCAGCGAGGTCATCACCGAGCAGGTCGTCCAGGACGTCTTCGGCCTAGCGGTGAAGGTCATCCCCGACCCCGTCGCCGGCACCCCCATGGTCGTCCCCATCGGCCGCCACACCACCCGCACAGACCGGGTCACCCCGGACAACCCCGCGGCGGAGAACCCCGCAGCGCGCGCCCTGGCCGCCAGCGCAGCAGCCAACGGGATCTGCCGCCCCGCCGACCGCTGACGCCCCCACCTCAGCCCGGCAACCGGCGTACGGCGTTGAGGCTTTAACCCTCGCCCGGAGTGGCCGGACTGGTGAAAGTCTCAACGCGTTGCTTCAACGATACGATTGAGGCTCATGAGCTTGGATCTGAGCGACGACGATCGCCGCTTCCTGGGCCTCTGGGCTGCAGACTGCGCGGAGCGGGTGTTGCCGCTGTTCGAGGTGAGGGCTCCCGGTGACAGCCGGCCGCGCGAGGCGATCGACGAGCTGCGGGTCTTCGCGCTCGGGGGGAAGCGGACGGCCCGGCTGCGCACTGTTGCCTGGGCGGCTCTCGCGGCCGCACGCGAGGTCGGTGATCCAGTGGCTACTGCTGCCGCTCGCGCCGCGGGTTACGCGGCGGGGATCGCCTACATCCACGCCTTGGCGACGCCACACCAGGTGAACCATGTCCTCGGCCCGGCGCTCTCCCAGGCGCAGGCCCGCGAACTCGCGGCGAGCGACGCCCCAAGGGTCGGTGACGAGGAGATCCGATGGGCGATCGAGCACGCGTCGCCGGCGGTTCGCGAGGTCGTACGACGGCTGCCGGTCGGCAACCACCCTGGTCACAGTCGGCGGAGCGTGCTCCTTCAGCAGCTTGAGACAGGCCTTCGCGGCTAGTTCGCAGTACGCCTTGCCTGGAAGACGATCAGGCCTGATAGGAGTGCCCCGAGGGTGCCTAGGGTGAGGTCTCCGAGGGTGTCGGTGTAGGCGGTTTGGAATTCGGAGGAGTGGCGGACGAAGGCGACGTATTCGCCGAGTTCCCAGACCACCGCGGCGGTGGCGCCGAAGCCCAGGGCAACGAAGGCGGTCAGGCCGCGGCTGAGGGTGCGTGGGGCGAATGCGGTCAGCACACCGGCGGTGAGCAGGGCCCACAGGATGAAGTGCATCGCGTCGTCCCACCAGTCGATCGTGTCGAACAGGTTGAGGCGGTTGCCGAGTAGATCGATCAGCCAGGGCAGCGTCATCAGCAGGTCCGCGTGCCACGGGAAAGTCTTGTGCAGCTTGCTCTTCGCGCGGCCGTAGGCGAACCACCACAGCGGCAGCACCATTGCGCCCAGCGGGTAGACGATCAGCCGGGCGGTCGAGGCCTTGCCCTTGATGCCGCTGAGGTCCGGCCAGATGAGGGCCGTGAGCAACAACAGGAGGAGTGCGCCCTTGGCGGCGACAGCGGCGTACTTCGTCCAGCCGGTCTGGCGCGTTGCCGGGACACTCGTGGCAACCATCGTCGTCATGCCTCCCGAGTCAACCCGCCGGGGCGGCAGCACGCATGAGTACAACTACGTGAAAGGCCCCCTGATCCGTCAGTGTGACGGATCAGGGGGCCCGTGTCCCGCAAGTTACACCGAGTGGTTGGAGGGTCAGCTGACGCTGATCAGGTCGACCACGAAGATCAGGGTCTCGCCGGGCTTGATCGAGCCGCCCGCGCCGCGGTCGCCGTACGCCAGCTGCGGCGGGATGACGAGCCTGCGCCGGCCGCCCACCTTCATGCCCTGGACGCCGGTGTCCCAGCCCTGGATGACCTGACCGACGCCGAGCTGGAAGGCCAGCGGCGCGCCGCGGTTGTAGGAGGCGTCGAACTCCTCGCCGGTGGAGTGGGCCACGCCTACGTAGTGCACGTTCACCCGGGAGCCGGCCTTGGCCTCGGCGCCGTCGCCCTCGGTGATGTCGGTGATCTCCAGATCCGCCGGCGGCGGGCCGTCCGGAGGATCGATCTCAGGCTTCTCAGTCATGTCACCAGCTAACCAGATGGAGTGGACTGGACCGGCTCCCGGGGCGTCACCGGCCGGCCAGCACCTCACGCAGCTTGGCGGCGAACTCGGTCGGCTTGCCGGGCTGGCCGTACTCGTCGCCGAGGAACCCGCCGTGGTTGCCCGGGAACACCACCGGGGTGAGCTCGAGCCGCTCAGCAACCGCCTTCCCGCCGCGGCCGGCGAGCTGGTTGCCAGACTCCTCGCCGACCCCGAGGACGATCTTGTCGCTCACCTTGGTGAGCGCGTCGAAGTCGGGCTGGTACGACGTACAGCCGCGGATGTTCTGTCCGATCAACGCGTCGTCGCGTGAGCCGTCATCCTGGGTCGGCAGCCCGAACATCGCCGGGTCGGGTGCCGGCTGGTTCCCGTAGTCCGCAGGGATCTCGCCGTCGTAGCTGACGATGGCGATGAACTTCGCCATCCCCGCGCCCATCCCGGCGCGCTGGTAGGTCTGGTAGATGTCGTCGCAGGCGGCCAGGGCCGCCTCGCGGTCCGGGACGATTCCGGCCAGCGGCGGCTCGTGGGCCACGAGCGTCTTGACCAGGTCGGGGCGCTGCGCCATCAGGGCGAGCGCGTTCACGGCGCCGCCGCTGCTGGCGAACAGCTCGACCGGTCCGGCGTCGAGGGCCTCGATCAGGGCCGCCAGGTCCCCGGCGTGGTCGTTCGGCGACAGCTCACCGGTGCCGTCGGTCCGCGTACTGCGCTCGACGCCGCGCGGGTCGTACGTCACGACCGTACGGTCGGCGAAGTGCGACGCCAACGTCGGGAAGCCGCTCGCACCCATCGGTGAACCGATCACCAGCAACACCGGCCGGTCGGCGAGATCACCGCGGACGTCGTAGGTCAGGACGGCCCCAGGGACGTCGAGCGTGCGGCTGACAGGATCCGGCATTTCAGCTCCTCAGGTCGGACTTTTCTGGACCATAGACCGGACGAGGTCCTTCTGGACAGCTTCACTCACCGCCCCCGCCTCGCTACTTTCAGTGCTCATGGGGATGAAACTCGTAGTCCTCAGTGCTGTCGCGCTAGCCGCCTGTATACGCCCGCTGCCGCGACGCCGGCGGAGAACGACGGTCAGTACTCCCTGATGTTCGAGCGATCCGCCGGCCAATACTGGGCAGGTGGCACCCCGGCAGGCCAATGGACCTGGTCCCCGCAGAGCGACACGATCTCCGATATCTCCGCGAGGGCTGGGCCGGTCGTGGCCGGGGGATCTACTGGTACGGCACTGCCTTTATCAATGGCTATGCCTACGTCATCGGCACCCTGTGAAGTGAGCCCGACACGATGATGCCGAAGATGTACCTGCGTTGTTGATCAAAGAGAAAGCGTCCGCGGCGCCGCGGACGCTTCTCGTCTTACTTCTCGACGGCTTGTTCTGCTGATAGCTGCTGGAGAGCGCTTTGCAGCGATGTGTGCAAACATCCAACGCACCGACCCGCTTGGAGGCTCGTTGCCGAGGGCATCAGTCGACACTGCTCAGTCGTCAGCGATCTCGCCACGCACGCGGTGAGGTGGTGAGAGCGGCTTCGGCGAGGCGCCGCCCGAAATCCGTTTGGATTCGGGCCCGAGACGACTGGATCCAGCCGTCCACTGCGCGATGCTCTTGTGCGGAACGCGCTCTCGCTCGCCGGAGAGGAATTCCATGACGGTTGACCTCGGCCAGCGGCCTGGCATTCGTGCACTTCTCTCTGTGAGAATGGTGCGGCCGCACGCGCGACCGCACCATTCTCTGAATTATTCTAATCTCTTCTTTACTTCTTAACCGTCTTGTTGTATTGGTCGATTTGGGGCTTGATGGAGTCGGCTGCGGCCTTCATTGCCTGGGCTGGGTCGGTGCCTAGGACTGCCTTCTCTAGGCCGTCTTCGGAGGCCTTGCGGGATTGGGGCATGACGCCGAGGATGCAGCCGGAGGAGGCGTTGGAGGGCTTGGTGTTGTGGAGTTGGGTGATGGCGGTGGTGAACTGCGGGTACTGCGCCACCCAGGCCCTGTCCTCGGGGAGGTCGAGGGCCTTGGAGTTGATCGGGAAGTAGCCGGTGCCGGTGTGCCAGGCGGCCTGCTGGGCGGGGGATGAGGCGAACTTCACGAACTCCCAGGAGGCGCGCTTCTCAGCGTCGGAGTGGCCCGGGCCGTCGACCCACAGGGAGGCGCCGCCGATGATCGGGCCGCCGGTGTCGGAGGCGGTCAGCTTCGGGAACGGCGCGGTGAGCACGGTGAACTTGCCCTTCGCGGCGTCCAGGTAGCCGCGCAGCGAACCGGTCGACTCCAGGTGCATCGCGGAGGTGCCGGACTTGAACACCGCCTGCGCGTCATCGGTCTTCTTGCCGGTGTTCGGCATGTAGCCGAGCTTGACCATCTGCTGGTACCAGGTGGCCACCTTGACGCCCTGCTCGTCGGCGAAGTTCACCTGGGTGGCGAGGTCCTTGCGGCCGTTTTCGTTGTCGCAGTACGTCGTACCGGACTGGGCGATCAACTGCTCCATGAACCAGCCGTAGATCGCGGCGTTGAAGCCGTACTGGACCGTCTTGCCGCCCTGCTTGATGGTGAGCTTCTTGGCGGCTTCCATGATCTCGTCGAGGTTTGTCGGCGGCTTGTTCGGGTCCAGCCCGGCCTTCACGAACGCTTCCTTGTTGATGTACAGCAGGGGCATCGACGTGTTGAACGGCATCGAGTTGAGCTTGCCGTCGATCGAGTAGTAGTTCGCGATGTTCGGCTCGATCGAGTCCAGCGTGTAGCCGTCCTTGTCGGCGAAGCTCTGCACCGGCACGGTCTGCTTGGAGTCGATCATGAACCGCGAACCGATGTCGTAGATCTGGACCACCGAGGGCGTGTTGCCCTGCTGCACGGAGGTCTTGTACTTCGTGATCGTGTCGTCGTAGTCGCCCTGATAGACGGCGGTGACCTCGATCTTGCCGGTGTGCTCGGCGTTGAACGCCTTCACCAGCTTGTCGACGGCCTCGCCGTTCGCGCCTTTCATGCCGTGCCAGAAGGTCACCTTGGTGACGCCGGTGGCCTTGTCCAGCGCGTCCGCGCCGGGAGCGTCCTGGCCGCCGCTCGCGGTGTCGCCGCTGGAGTCGCCGCCACCGCAGCCGGCGGCGACCAGCGCCACCACCGCCAGCAGGGTCGCCGCGGTCGCCGTACGCCGTTGTCGGACAGATCGCATCGCTGTGCCTCTTTTCATCGAACGCTCACTTACCGGATCGCGCCCGCGGTCAGGCCGCGGACGATGAAGCGCTGGCCGAAGATCACGATGGCCAGGGTGGGAAGGATGGACAGGGTGACGCCGGCCAGGATCAGGCCCGGGTCGGCCGCCTCGACGTCGTTCAGCTGGCTGATGCCGATCTGCAGCGTCCGCCGGTTGGCGTTGTCGCCGATCAGCAGCGGCCAGAAGAACTGGTTCCAGGCGGCCAGGAAGACGTACAGACCGACAGCCATCAGGGCAGGCTTGTTCAGCGGCAGCAGGATCCGCCGGATGAAGCGCCAGTGGCCGCAGCCGTCGATCACGGCCGCGTCCCGTAGTTCGGTCGGGAACTGCAGGAACGACTGCCGCAGCAGGAAGACCCCGAACGCGTTCGCCAGGAACGGCAGCACCAGCGCGATCATCGTGCCCGCGTACGACGTGGTCAGCCGCTGGCCGCCGAGCTCCCACCCGGTGATGGTCAGGTAGTTCGGCAGCACGATCGACTCCCACGGCACCATCAGCGTGGCCAGGAACAACCCGAACAGGAGGGTCCGGCCCCACATCTTCATGAAGACGAACGCGTACGCCGCGAGCACGCTGGTGATCAGCTGGCTGAGCGTGATCACCGAGGTCTGCAGGATCGAGTTCAGGTACTGCCGGCCGATCGCGGTGGTCGAGGTGGCCCCCTCGTAGTTGCCGGTGAACACGCCGTGCGGGAACAGGTCCGGGGGATACGCCGAGATCTGCCCGGGCGACATGATCGAGCCCGCGATCACGTAGTACACCGGGAAGATCACCGCGAGTGCGGCGACCACCAGTACGGCGTACGTGACGAGCCGGCCGACGGTCAGCTTCCTCACTTGTAGTGCACCCGCCTCTCGAGTACGCCGAACTGGATCGCCGTACAGGCGAGCAGGATGACGAGCAGCACGATCGCCTGCGCCGAGGCGGCGCCGAAGTCGCTGGCGTTGTTGGCGAAGGCGGTGTGGTAGATCGAGTACACGAGCGTCTTGGTGGACTGCTCGGGTCCGCCTTCGGGGGTGAGGATCTTGATCTGGCCGAAGCCCTGCAGCGACTGGATGGTCGAGATCACGATCAGGAAGAACAACTGCGGGCCGAGCATCGGCACGGTGATGAACCGGGCCGCCCGCCAGCCGCCGGCGCCGTCCAGGGTGGCCGCCTCGTTGATCTCGGTCGGGATCGCGCCGATCCCGGCCGACAGCACCAGCACGTTGTAGCCGATGCTCATCCACACGGTGGTGATGGAGACGCTGATCAGCGCCCAGTCAGGGTCGGTCAGCCAGCCGATCCGGTCGACGCCGAACCGGCCGAGCAGCCCGTTGGCCAGGCCGATCGCCGGGTTGTAGATGGTCGCGAAGATGACCGACGCACTGGCCACCGAGAACGCGAACGGCAGCGCGAAGGCGGTCCGGAAGATCCGGATCCCCCTGATGTGCTGCTCCAGCAGCAACACGATCGCCAGCCCGCCGAGCACGCCCGGGATCACGGTCAGCAGCACGAACGCGAAGGTGACCCAGAGGACGTGCCGGAACTCCGCGCTGCCCAGCATGTCGCGGTAGTGCTGCAGGCCGACGAACGCGTCCGGGCGGCCGAACAGGTCAGAGCCGTGCAGGGACAGCGAGACGGATTTGCCGAGCGGCCAGACGATGAACAGGGCGAAGATCACCACGCAGGGCAGCAGCATCAGCCAGGAAGCCACTGAGCCGGCGGTCGGCCGCCTGCTAGGGCGGGCCGGTGCAGAGGTGGCGGTTGGCCGGCTGCTGGGGCGGAGCGGGGCGGAAGTCGTAGTCAAGCGAATACCTCCAGTCAAGGCGCAGTCTTACACCGCCCGGGGCTCACGCAGCCCGGCACATGCGTCCGGTGACTGCTCGCGCCTGCGCACCCGCGGACGAGATGCCCTAGGCTCATGCGTCGTGAAGGTTCTAGTCATCGGCTCTGGCGGCCGCGAACATGCACTGGTCTGGGCACTGAGCCAGGACCCTGATGTCGAGCAGGTCGTCGCGGCCCCGGGCAACCCTGGCATCGCGGCGTTGCAACCGGCGTACGACGGACAAACGGTCGTTTGCCGACCGGTGGACATCTCGGACCACAACGCGGTGGTCGCCCTGGCGACCGAGGTCGGCTGCGATCTGGTGGTCGTCGGACCGGAGGCGCCGCTGGTCGCCGGGCTCGCCGATCCGCTCCGCGCGGCGGGGATCGCGGTCTTCGGCCCGTCCGGGGAGGCGGCCCAGATCGAGGGGTCGAAGGCCTTCGCCAAGGACGTGATGGCCGCCGCGAGCGTGCCGACCGGCCGCGCCTACGTCTGTACCACGCCCGAGCAGGCCGCCGAGGCGATCGACGCCTTCGGCCCGCCGTACGTGGTGAAGGACGACGGGCTGGCCGCGGGGAAGGGCGTGGTGGTCACCTCGGATCGCGAGGAGGCCCTCGAGCACGCGGCCGGCTGCGAGCAGGTGCTGATCGAGGAGTTCCTGGACGGCCCGGAGGTCACGCTGTTCGCGATCACCGACGGCGTCACGGTGCTGCCGATGCAGCCCGCGCAGGACTTCAAGCGGCTCGCGGACAACGACGAGGGCCCGAACACCGGCGGGATGGGCGCCTACACACCGTTGCCCTGGGCACCGGAGAAGCTGGTCGAGGAGATCACCGAGAAGGTGCTCCAGCCGACCGTCGACGAGATGCGCCGCCGCGGTACGCCGTTCCGCGGGCTGCTCTACGCCGGCCTGGCGCTGACCTCGCGCGGCGTCCGGGTGATCGAGTTCAACTGCCGCTTCGGCGACCCCGAGACGCAGGCCCTGCTGCCGCTGCTGAAGACGCCGCTCGGCGGACTCCTGTACGCCGCGGCGACGGGCAAGCTGGAGGATCAGGTACCGCTCAACTGGAGCACAGGCGCTTCCGTCGCCGTGGTGGTCGCCGCCAAGAGGTACCCGGCCAACCCCCGCAGCGGTGACGTGATCACCGGCATCGAGCAGGCCGAGGCGGGTGGCGTCCGCGTCTTCCATGCGGGTACTGCGGTCGAGGACGGCGAGCTGGTCACCGCCGGCGGCCGGGTCCTCGCGGTCACTGCGACCGGCAAGGATCTCGACGAGGCCCGCCAGCGTGCGTACGCCGGCGTCGGCCAGATCCTCATCAAGGGCTCGCAGCACCGCACCGACATCGCCCTGAAGGCATCCCGCGGCGAGATCGAACTCGCCCAGTAAGAGTCCACTGAGAACGCCGCGGCCCACAGGGTCGCGGCGTTCTGTCCCGGGGTGGATCACGCAGGCCGGGCCGGTCGGAGTTCATTCCGAGGTGGAGCGTACGGAGCGGCAGGTAGTACTGGGGTGATCGCCGAGGGCTGAGGCGTGCGCCGTGCCCGGCGGCCGTCCAATCGGCGACTATTTCCTGTCCTTCGGTACGCCGAGGGGCGTCACCGAGGATCCGCCCGGTGTTGGCGGACGGAGGAGCTGTGTGGGGAGGTTCTACCCGCCGTACCGGCCAACCCGTGGTACCAGGGACAATGGGGGACGTGTCGACTTCCCGTAAGCCCCGGATCCCGAACGTTCTTGCTGCTCGTTATGCCAGTCCGTCGATGGCCGAGCTGTGGTCGCCGGAGCACAAGATCGTGCTCGAGCGGCAGTTGTGGCTGGCTGTGCTGAGCGCTCAGAAGGACTTCGGGGTCGCCGTGCCGGACGGGGTGCTCGAGGATTACCACCGGGTGATGGACCAGGTCGACCTGGAGTCGATCGCCGCGCGCGAGCGGGTCACCCGGCACGACGTGAAGGCGCGGATCGAGGAGTTCAACGCGCTCGCCGGGCACGAGCACGTGCACAAGGGCATGACGAGCCGGGACCTGACCGAGAACGTCGAGCAGCTGCAGATCCGCGCGAGCCTGGAGCTCGTCCGCGATCGCGCGGTGGCGACCGCGGTACAGCTGGGGCAGAAGGCGGCGGACCACGCGGCGCTGGTGATGACCGGGCGTTCGCACAACGTCGCCGCGCAGGCGACCACGCTGGGCAAGCGGTTCGCGTCGGCCGCCGACGAGTTGCTGGTGGCGATCGCGCGGCTCGAGGAGCTGATCGACCGGTACCCGCTGCGCGGCATCAAGGGTCCGGTCGGTACTTCGCAGGACATGCTCGACCTGTTCGGCGGCGACGAGAAGTTGCTCGCCGGGCTCGAGTCGGAGGTGGCTCAACACCTCGGGTTCCGCCGGACGCTGACCAGCGTCGGCCAGGTCTACCCGCGGTCCCTCGACTACGAGGTGGTCACCGCGCTGGTGCAGCTGGCGGCCGGGCCGTCCAGCCTGGCGACCACGATCCGCCTGATGGCCGGGCACGAGCTGGTCACCGAGGGGTTCAAGGAGGGCCAGGTCGGCTCGTCCGCGATGCCGCACAAGATGAACACCCGGTCCTGCGAGCGAGTGAACGGCCTCGCCGTGATCCTGCGCGGGTACGCCTCGATGACCGGCGAGCTGGCCGGTAACCAGTGGAACGAGGGCGACGTCTTCTGTTCCGTCGTACGGCGGGTCGCGCTGCCGGACGCGTTCTTCGCGCTGGACGGGTTGTTCGAGACGTTCCTGACGGTGCTCGACGAGTTCGGGGTCTACCCGGCCGTGGTGGCGCGTGAGCTGGAGCGGTACCTGCCGTTCCTCACCACCACCAAGGTGCTGATGGCCGCGGTGAAGAACGGCGTCGGCCGGGAGACCGCTCACGAGGTGATCAAGGAGCACGCGGTCGGGACGGCGCTGGACCTGCGCAAGGGCCTGCCGGGCAACGACCTGTTCCGTCGGCTCGGCGAGGACGGCCGGCTCGGCCTGACGGAGGAGCAGATCGTCGGGATCGTCGGCGAGCCGCTGTCGTTCACCGGCGCGGCGCTCGCCCAGGTGAACAGCGTGGTCGCCTCGATCGACCTGCTCGCCAAGCGCTACCCCGAAGCCGCCGCCTACACGCCGGGTGACATCCTCTAGCTCGTGTTCGATCCGCTCACCTGGGCCTTGGTCGCCCTGTCGCTGGCCGCGATGGTCTTCGCCGTGGTGCTGGCTGCCCTCGATCGCCGGATCAACTGGTGGTTGCTCGGCCTGCTGGGTGTCGTCGAGGTGGCGCTGCTGGCCCAGTTGGTGGTCGGGATCGTCCAGCTCGTCGGCACTGACCGGGACGTGTCGGGCCCGTTCTTCGTCGGGTATCTGATCGGCGCGCTGATCGTCCTGCCGGTCGGTGCCCTGTGGGCCTTGGCGGAGAGCAGCCGCTGGGGAGCGGGCGCGCTGGCGGTCGCCTGTCTGGTGATCCCGGTGCTGGAACTCCGGCTGCACGACATCTGGGTCGCCTGAGATGGCGGATGCGGAGGCGACCAGGCACGGGCCGGGCCGGATCCTGATCGCGGTGTACGGGATCTTCGCGTTGGCGGCGACCTCGCGTGCCGCGGTACAGATCGCCACGCAGTTCTCCGAGGCACCGATCGCGTACATCCTGTCGGCCGTTGCCGCGGTGATCTACTGCGCGGCCACCTTCGCGTTGGCGAAGGCAACGGTCGTCTCCCGCAAGGTCGCCTTTGTCGCGATCGTGGTGGAGCTCGTCGGCGTCCTCGCGATCGGCGCCTTCAGCTACCTGGCGCCCGACGACTTCCCGGACCAGACCGTCTGGTCCCACTTCGGCCAGGGCTACTTCTTCATCCCAGTAGTTCTTCCGGTCCTCGGCCTGCTCTGGCTCCGGCGTACCGCTGGTGGGACGCGTTGAGCTGACCCGCCCGCCGGTCGTGGTGGCTGCGGTGGACTCCCAGGGAACTGCCAGCCGAGCGCAGGGGCTGCCTAAGGTTCGCCGGACAGCATCGGTGGCATGCAGATACCAGGTCACCCTCGGGTCGAGATCGTCGTACCCGTTCTGAATGAGGAGTACGACCTCGGCCCGAACGTCCGGCGGCTCCGGGAATTCCTGGACACCGCGTTCCCGTTCCCGGCCGAGGTCTGCATCGCCGACAGCGGCAGTGCCGACGCCACCTGGGAGATCGGCTGCCAGTTGGCGGCCGAGCTGCCCGGGGTCCGGATCGTCCGGCTCGAGCAGCCGGGCCGTGGCCGCGCGCTGAAGCAGGCCTGGTCCGAGAGCACGGCCGACGTGCTCGCCTACATGGACGTTGACTTGTCGACAAATCTGAACGCGCTGCTGCCGCTGGTCGCGCCGTTGGTGGCCGGCCACAGCGACGTTGCCATCGGCACCCGTCTGGTCCCTGCCTCCCGGGTGGTCCGGCGGCCGCTGCGGGAGTTCATCTCGCGCGGCTACAACCTCTTGCTGCGGGCGACTCTGGGCCAGCGGTTCTCCGACGCGCAGTGCGGGTTCAAGGCTATCCGTGCCGATGTGGCGGCTGAGCTGTTGCCGCTCGTGCAGGACACCGAGTGGTTCTTCGACACCGAGCTGCTGGTGCTGGCCGAGCGCGCGGGACTGCGGATCCACGAGGTCCCGGTGGACTGGGTGGACGACCTGGACTCGCGGGTCGCCATAGTCAAGACGGCGGTCGAAGACCTCCGCGGAATCGCCAGGCTGAGCAGGGATCTCGGCCGCGGCCGCATCCCGCTCGAGCCGGTACGGCAAGCCTTCGGGCGTCCCGCGATCGCCGATCCGCGGACCGCGCTGGCTACTCGCGTACTGCGCTTCGCCGGTATCGGCGTGCTGAGCACCGTCGCCTATGCCCTGCTGTACCTCGGGCTGCGCCACGCGATGCCGGCCCAGATCGCCAACGTTCTCGCACTGCTCATCACCGCCGTCGGGAACACCGCACTGAACCGCCGGATCACCTTCGGCGTCCGCGGCGTGGAGAACCGCGGCCGCCACCAGTTGCGCGGCCTCGTCACCTTCGCCATCGGGTGGAGCCTGACCGCCTCGTCGCTGTGGTTGCTGCATACGGCGGTCGCAGTACCGGCTCCGGGCGTCGAGATCGCGGTACTCACAGTCGCCAACCTGGCCGCCACGGTGGTCCGGTTCTGCCTCTTCCAGACCTGGGTCTTCGACGACGACGCGCCCACTCTTCCCACCTTCGAACCCCCGGCGGTTCTCGACACCACCCGGAGCAACTGATGAGCACGATCACCGAACCTCGCAACGTCCCCCCGGCGTCCCCGCACGCCGACCGTCGGGCGGGACCCTTCGTCACGGCGTACTCGATCAGCCGCGAGAAGATGCTGTACGGCGGACTGTTGTTGCTGACGGCAATCGCCTATCTGTGGGGGTTGTCCAAGAACGGCTATGCCAACGAGTACTACGCGGCCGCCGTACAGGCTGGTTCCACCAGCTGGAAGGCCTGGTTCTTCGGGGCGTTCGACTCGTCGAGCTTCATCACCGTGGACAAGACACCCGCTTCGCTGTGGGTGATGGGGTTGTCCGGGCGGATCTTCGGGTTCGGCGTGTGGAGCATGCTGATCCCGCAGGCGCTGATGGGCGTCGCGAGTGTCGCCTTCCTGTACGTGTCCGTGCGGCGGTGGTTCTCAGCTAACGCGGCTCTCCTCGCGGGGGCGATCCTGGCGCTGACGCCGGTCGCCGTACTGATGTTCCGCTTCAACAACCCGGACGCGCTGTTGATCCTGCTCCTTGTGGCAGGTGCTTTGGCGGTCACGCGGGCGATCGACTCGGAGCGGCATGCTGCGCGGTGGATGGCGCTGGCGGGCGTGCTGGTGGGCTTCGGGTTCCTGACGAAGATGCTCCAGGCGTTCCTGGTGCTGCCCGCGTTCGGCTTGGCGTATCTGATCGCAGGTAAGCCCGCGCTCGGGAAGCGGCTGCTGCACAGTCTGGGGGCGTTGGCCGCGCTGGTGGTCAGTGCCGGCTGGTGGATCGCGATCGTGGAGTTGATGCCCGCCTCGGCTCGGCCGTACATCGGCGGATCGACGACGAACAGCATTCTCGAGCTGACCCTTGGCTACAACGGGCTCGGGAGGCTGACGGGCAACGAAACCGGTTCTGTCGGCGGTGGCGTCGGGAACCCCGGTTGGGGTGGAGCGACGGGTCTGCAGCGACTGTTCGGCGGGGAGTTCGCCAGCCAGATCGCTTGGCTGCTGCCGACGGCGTTGTTGGCGACGATCGTGCTGGTGGTCGCAGCGGGCCGTGCCGGGCGTACTGACAAGACTCGGGCGTTCGCGATTCTGTGGGGCGGGTGGCTGGTCGTCACCGGGCTGGTCTTCAGCTACATGCAGGGGATCATCCACAGCTACTACATGATCGCTCTCGCTCCGGCGATCGGTGCGCTGATCGGTGCTGCCGCGATGGTGCTGTGGCGTCGGCGGGCGGAGTGGGTGGCGCGCGCAGCCCTTGCCGGCGGCGCCTTGCTGACGGCCGGGTGGAGCTTCTCCTTGCTGCAGGCAACACCTACCTGGATGCCGTGGTTGCGCTGGACGATCCTCATCGCCGGGGTTGCGGCTGCCGGGTTGGTACTGATCCTGCCAGAGCTGGAGCTGCGCCGTACGACGGTCCGCCGGGCCGGGTTGTTCGCCGCCACGTTGCTGGCGTTGACGGCGCTCGCGGGACCTGCGGCGTACTCGATCCAGACGATCAGCACGGCCCACGCCGGCGCACTCCCGTCGGCCGGCCCTGCGAGCGCCGGTAGCCGGATGGGCGGAGGCGGCGGCCCGATGGGCGCACCTCCCGGACAGGGCGGTACCGGTACGACGAACGGCCAGGGCGGAACCGGTACGACGAACGGGCAAGGCGCGCCGGGCACCACGAACGGCCAGGGTGGAACGACCGGTCAGGGTGGGACCGGGACGACCGGGCGCGGGCAGGGTGGCGCCGGCGGCTTCCTCGGAGGCGGTGGGATCAGCGGAGTGTCCAGTGAGCTGGTGACGCTGCTGCAGCAGGGCGCCAAGGGATACACCTGGGCCGCGGCGGCGGTCACCGCGAACGGGGCGGCACCGGTGCAGATCGCTGCCGAGGTTCCGGTGATGGCGATCGGCGGCTTCAACGGAACCGACGCGGCGCCTACCCTCGCTCAGTTCCAGGAACTAGTTGCCCAGGGCAAGATCCACTACTTCATCGGCTCCGGTGGTGGTGGCTTCGGCGGCGGCCGGGGCGGCACCTCTAGCGAGATCAGCACCTGGGTGGCCGAGAACTTCCAGGCCCAGACCGTCGGCTCCACGACCATCTACGACCTCACCACCACCAACTGACAACCCGGAGACAGAGATGACACAGAACCCCGCTGGCACCCCGCCCCACCCGAACGTCCCGCACTGGGTCACCAACCCACAGGGCCTAACAGGCAACCCGACGCCTGCTGCCGGCGCTGGGCAGCCAGGACACGGGCAGCCGGAACAGCAGTGGCAGGCAGCCCGCCGCGGAACCCCTGCACCAGACAATCCGGCTGTCGGATCCGCGTCGAGCACCCCAGCAACCGGAGTACCGGCCGCGGCGGGTGCCACAGACACCGGAGTACCGGGTGATGCGTCGGCCGCAGCGGCGAAGAGTCGGTGGCGGTCTGGGGATGGGAAGCCGGCTGGAGTTGTCCTTGCCGGGGCCGGGTCGTTGCTGGCTGTGCTGGCGTTCCTCGGCGGGACTGCGGTCGGGCATGCGTGGGGGAGCTCAGGGAGTGGGACTGGGCAGACGCAGTTCAACGGGCCTGGCGGCGGCCGGTTCCGGCACCTTCCCCAGGGCACCCAGCCTGGTCAGGGCACCCAGCAGGCGCCCGGCACGCAGCAGGGCCAGGGAACGGCCCCGGGCACGCAGGGGCAGGGAACTGTGCCCGGGCAAGGGACAGTTCCCGGCGACGGGACACAGGGGACTGTCCCCGGGCAGGGGACGGCGCCCGGCGACGGGACGCAGGACTCGGGCGCGGTACCTCCAGGACAGCAAGTGCCAGGGCAGAGCACGCAGTCCGACGGTCAGACAAGGACCACCTGACAGGTGGTCCGACGGGCAGACCATGGACCACCTGACAGGGTCAAATGGCAGGGACTGTCATCTGGTGCGTAGGGCCACTTGGGCGAAGCGGGAGCGTGTCGCTCACGGAGAGCGAGAGGTTCGACACGCTTCATGCGTTCGTTTGAGTGGCTGGTGGGGTAAGGATCGGGAGGTGGAATGGTCGAACGTCACCTGGTTCCTGACCGCGCTCGGCGCGGTCGTCGTGCTGTTGACGCGCGTCCGGCTGGGAGGTGAGAGCGCGAGTGAGACGCGGTCGAGCGGCGTGGCGAGCTTTTCCGGTGCCCTGGTGCGGGTGCATACGAAGGTCGGTGTGCTCACCTTGCTGGCCTGGATCGCCGCCCTCGTGATCGCTCGCCGCGAGATCGCGCTGGTGGCGCTGGTCGGTTGGTGGCTGCTGGCAATCGTCGGACTGTTGCTGCTGGCCCGTTGGCTCCCGAGCGCGAGCAAACACGCCAAGGACAAGGCGACCGATGCCTGGGGGTCAGGCGCAGGCCTGTCCCTGCTCGGCCACGTCGGCATGGTCGTCGGCGTCGCCTACTTCACCTTCATCACCGTCACGGACCGCCTTTGAGTCAACCGCCCGAAGTAAGACGGCCGTGAGTCAGGAGGTGCGGAACAGGCCCTGCCGTAGGACGCGGAAGATGGTGCTCGGATGGCTGAGCGAACTGGGATGGGCGAGCCGGGCAGCGTTGACGACCGCGCACCTGTTCGAAGTACGAGTGTGCGGGCTGATCGAGGGCCCAGCGATCGCCCTCGACCAACAGCACGCTACCGATCCGCGCGACCTGGCCGTGGCCAGGCTGTGCCGGCGAGGTCACGACCGAGGCATTGCTGACTTTCTGTTCGCGCCGGAACAGGGCGGATCGCGTAGTTGAGCTTGATCGGCATCCACGTCATCGGTGGTTGTGGCAAGCCCCCAGGCGGCGAGCCGGTCGCTCAGCCGGCTGGAACGGCCGGTCGCGACGACCTGGAAGTCCGAGGCCTCACCTTCCTCGGAATCGGCCGCCCGCCGGGACGAACAGCACGCCGGCGACGCGATCGCCGGCGAAGGGCGAGGTCGTCGGTGCGGCGCCAGTCCCGGTCACCGATGAGCCGCGCCCGTCACCTGGGGTTGGGTCGTCGGGTGGATGGGTGTGTTTGCCGGAGGCTGGATCGGGTGGGTCGGTGTCTGCCCACGGGTCGAACTGCGCGACCGGGTTGTTCCCGGTGGCGGCGCCATTCACGGCGGTGGTGTGTGCCGGGGTGTGGGCGCTGTTTCGGGCAGCGTTGTCCGACACTCCATGCCCGCGGTCGGGGTAGCTGGGGGTGCGGTAGCGGGTTCGGGTGGGGCCGGGTTCGGCCCAGGTGGGGCGGGCGACGGTGGCGGTGCCGTTTTGGAGGGTGATGGTCCAGTGGCCGTGGTGGGTGTCGATGTGGTGGCGGCGGCAGAGCAGGACCAGGTTGGTCAGGGCGGTGGGTCCGTGGTCGATCCAGGAGATCAGGTGGTGGGCGTCGCAGAAGATGGGTGGTGCTTTGCACACGACGCAGCCCTTGTCGCGGGCGTTGAGGCGCGGCGCATGGCGCGGTTGACGAAGCGTTGGGCCATGCCGACGTCGAGGGGTTCGGAGTTGGCGCCGAGCACGATCGGGATGATCTGCGCCTCGCACGCCAACCGCCGGATCGCGCCCGCGGACAGCCCCTCGCCGTGGACCAGGGTCCCGACCGCGTGGGCTCCGGCGTCGGTGAGGTCTTTGAGGTCGATGGTGATCGTGATGTGCGCCTTCGGGCCGTACCCGGCCACCGCAGGACCGCTCTCGGCGGTACCGGTCTGGGCGGCGCTACCGGCCGGGTCGGCCGGGTCGGCTGAGCTGGCCACGTTGATGGCGTTGGAGGTGACGTTGAGGATGTCGGTGAGGGCGTCGGCGCGGCGCTTGTCCGGTGAGCGCGGGTCCAACTCGCCGGTGACGGTCTTGCGGGGCTTGGAACCCTCGAGGATCAGGGCTTGGAACAGTTCGGCGTTCTCGTTGGCCAGGTAGCCGCTGAACTTCACGCCCCGGTCCGCGGGCCGCACCCGCAACTCCTCCCGGGCATAGGCCTTGTCCTCTTCGGGTGCCGGACCGTCGGCGTCGAGCAGGTCGCGGGCCCGGCGGGCGGCCTTGCGGAGTTCGGAGGGGTTGAAGTGGCGGGCCAGCGCGACGAGTTGTTCTTCGGCCACGGCCAGGTCCGCCACCGCGACGGTCTTGGGGACGGCCTCCAGCTCGGCCACGATCGCCGCGGCCTGCGCCGGCGACAACACCACCCCCACCCCCGCACCGGCAGCTGCATCCGCGTCTGCGTCGCTGCCGTCGGCGTCCGCACCGCCGGTGTCGGTGTCGTGCACGGGGTCGGGGTGGACCGGTGGCAGGGCGTCGGCCACGGCGGGGTACTTGGGCAGGGCCTTGGCCAGGGCCAGGTCACGCTTGATCACGCCCGGGTCGAGCCGGTGCCGAAACGCCAGCAGCCGGGCGGTGTCACCGGCACCGAGGGTGGCGGCGTGACCGGACGCGTCGTAGCCGGCCAGGACCTGCAGGCGGTAGGTCTGCAACCGGGAGACCTCGGCCTGCAGCGCGTCGAGAGTCGCCAGCTGCTCGCTGTCGCTCATCGACCACACCGGCCGCTCACCCAAGATCTCCATACCCCAGACCCTAGACACCGGCTCCGACAGTTTCCGGCCCGTAAGGCCCTTATTTGTAAGGGATTTCGAAGATTGACCGAAATTGGATGCAGGCATCGGATCCGGACGAGTTGTCCACAACCCACCTGCAGCTGCGGACCCGCGAGAAGGTTTTCGATCACGAGGTGATCGAAGGATCCTCGGCGTGTGTGGTTATCCCGCCGAGCGCCGTACTCGTCAGGAGACGCGACCGAAGGCGAGGAAGTGGAGGCTGGCGGACATCATCAGGGGGTCGGTCTCCAGCAGGCGGGCCAGGAGAATCGCAGACGGGAGCAGGAGGGAACCTCGTCGAGGGTGGCGGTTGTCGAGAGTCGGAGCCGCCGGGCCTTCGACACCCAGTACTGCGATGTCGGCGAGGCCCGCGCTCTCGAATTCCGAGCGCAGCTCCTCCGCATGGTGGAAGTGCGCGTTCGTGAACCCCTCGGGATCGTCGTAGTTCCGACCCGTCACGAGGGCGTCCGTGAACAGGTGAAGGCTGTCCTCGGCAAGTCGGCCCGTTGTTGCCGTACTCGAGCCCGGCGTAGCGGCTGATGCCTGCGGCAACCACCACCCACCGGGTCGCGTCACCCGGGCAGCCTCGGCCAGCACCCGCGCGCGATCCACTGCCTCGGGTCAGGTGACACAGAGGCCCGAGCAGCAAGGTCACGCCAACACTGTCGTCTGCCTGGTCCAACTGCCGCGCATCCCCCACACCCGCGAACCTCCCGCAACGGCCGCGTGCTGACCGTTGCGGGACTGACCGTCTGGGTCGGCGGGGTGACCTTGGGCGAAGCGTTGCGCAGCGGACAGCGGCATGTTCGTACCCCCAGGCTGAAACCGGCCGAGCTTCGCCTGTAAGTGAGGAGCCCTCACTTCGCAGAGCCGCGCGTGGCGGCCTTGATCAGTGGTGGTTGAGGCCGGTGAGCAGGGCTTTGAGGCTTCGGCGGACCGAGGCTTCGAAGGTTTCGGGGGTGAGGGTGGTGCCGGCGCCGGCCACCCGGTCATACATGAGGCCGTCCATCATCGCGGCGGCCGGCCAGGCGGCTGCCTCCGCGTCGGCGATCCCGAGTGCGGCGAGCATGCCGGCGAGACCTTCGCGCAACTGCCGGCCGCCCTGGATGATCGCCTCGCGCAACTCCGGCTGACGGCTCGCCTCGAGCGACAACTCGTACCGCGCGACCAGGTCGTCCGGCCGATCCCGCACCAGCCCCACGACCATCCCGACCAACAAATCCACAGGATCTGCAGCGGTCGCTGCTCGGTCCGGGGCCGGGCCAACTGCGCCAGGAGGGGGCTGGGCGGTCAGGTCCCGGGTGAGCATGCGGTTCACGCAGGCGGTGAGGAGGGCCGAGCGGGTGCGGAGGTAGTACGAGGTCGAGCCCGGTGGGAGGCCGGCTTCCGCGTCGACGGCTCGGTGGGTGAGGCCGCGGAGACCGCGGGTGGCCACGAGGTGGATGGCTGCATCGGCGATGGCTGCCTGGCGGTCCTCGCCGAGCGGCACCTTTTTCGTCACAGCGCACACTCTACCCAACCAGCCTCTACAGATGTAGAGTCACTGGCCATGAGGACAGCGATCGTGGTGGGAGCGGGGATCGGTGGGGCGACGGCGGCCGTCGCGCTGGAGCAGTGCGGCTGGCAGGTCACGGTGCTGGAGCGGGCGCCGGAGCTGGGCGAGATCGGCGCCGGGATCTCGGTGTGGCCGTCGGCCGTCGCCGTGCTGGAAGACCTGGGCGTGCAGGGTGTCGAGAAGGCCGCCGCGACGGGTTCCGCGGCCGGGATGCGGCAGCCGAGCGGACGCTGGCTCGTCGCGGCCGCCGACATCGGAGTGGAGATCCCGGTGATGATCCACCGGGCCCAGTTGCACGACTTGATCACTGCCCGCTTCGGCCCCGGGATCATCGTCCGCACCGGCATCACCTTCACCGGCCTGGCCGAGGACGACTCGGGCGTCACAATCACCGGGACCGGCCTCGACTCAGGTGGCGAGGAGTTCCGCGCTGACCTGGTGATTGCGGCCGACGGGATCCGCAGCATCACCCGCCGCACGCTCCACCCGTCCCACGGAGGACCGCGGTACTCCGGCTACACGGCGTACCGGGGGATCGCCGAGGCGGACATCAGCGACGGCGGTGGCGAGACCTGGGGACGCGGGCAGCGGTTCGGGTTCGCCCGGCTGATCGACGGGCGGATCTACTGGTACGCCACGGCCAACCGCGAAGCCGGCCGACCGGTCGGTCCGGGCGGGATCCACGACGACGTCACCAAGCTCTTCGGTGACTGGCACGAACCGATCCCGGCCCTGCTCGCCGGGACACCGCCGGAAACCGTTCTGCAGAACGACATCTACGACCTGCCAGTGCCGCTGGTCCCGTTCGTCCAGGGCCGCGTGGTCCTGCTCGGCGACGCCGCGCACGCGATGACGCCGAACCTCGGCCGCGGCGCGTGCTCCGCGATCGAGGACGCCGGCGCGCTCGCCAGACACCTCAGGGCGACCGAGGATTTGCCGGCCGCGCTGACGCAGTACGACGCCGAGCGGCGTCCCGCGACGGCCAAGCTCGTCAAGCGGTCCAGGAGCATCGGCACGATCGGTCAGCTGGACAACAGGGTGCTCTGCACGCTCCGCGACGGGTTCCTCGGCGTCGGCGGCAAAGTGGCCGGGTTGCTGGCCAGGCGGCGGCGGGTGGAACAATCCCGGGTGTGATCATCCCTCCGCAGGCTGTCGAGATCCCCGGCGCGAAGCACATCCACTCCGGCAAGGTCCGAGATCTGTACGAGCTGGAGTCGGGCGACCTGCTGATGGTCGCGAGCGACCGGATGAGCGCCTTCGACTGGATCCTGGACACGCCGATCCCGGACAAGGGCAAGGTGCTGACCGCGATGAGCCTGTGGTGGTTCGAGCAGCTGGACGTGCCGAACCACATCCTGTCGACCGACGTACCGGCCGAGGTCGCCGGGCGCGCGGTGGTTTGCGAGCGGCTCGACATGTTCCCGGTCGAGTGCGTCGCCCGCGGCTACCTGAGCGGCTCGGGGCTGCTGGACTACAACGCCACCGGCGAGGTCTGCGGGATCCCGCTGCGGGACGGCCTGGTCGAGGGCTCGCGCCTGGATGAGCCGATCTTCACCCCCGCGACGAAGGCCGATCTCGGCGAGCACGACGAGAACGTCTCGTACGACGCTGTGGTCGCCACGGTCGGAGCGGAGATCGCCGAGGCGCTGCGCGGGCTCACCCTCGACATCTACCGCGAGGCGCACGCCCGGGCCGAGCAGCGCGGGATCATCCTGGCCGACACGAAGTTCGAGTTCGGCGCGCGCCCGGACGGCACGATCGTGCTCGCGGACGAGGTGCTGACTCCGGACTCCAGCCGCTTCTGGCCGGCCGACCAGTGGCAGCCGGGCAAGCAGCAGCCGTCGTACGACAAGCAGATCGTGCGCGACTGGCTCCAGTTCGAGTCCGGCTGGGACCGCAAGTCGGGCGAGGCCCCGCCGCCCCTGTCGGACGAGGTGATCGCCCGCACCCGCGCGGCGTACATCAACGCCTACGAACAACTGACGGGCGAGAAGTACACCGGCTGAGCCCTTCACCGGCTGAGCGCTTCAGAAGAGGCTGACGCCAGCCGCGAGGGTGATGAAGCGAGCGAGGCGGCCGGTCAGGACCGACAGGGTGAAGGTGACTACGCCCATGCGGCTCGCGCCGGCGATCAGGGCGACGCCGTACAGCGGGGGGATGCCGACCGAGGAGCTGAGGAGGGTGACGGGGATGCCCCAGCGGCGGTCGCTCAGGGCGTCGAGAAGGCGTTTGCTGAGATCCCGGTTCCACTGCACGAACCGGCCCCACCGCGTATACAGGTTGACCGGTCTGGGCTCCTTGCCCTTCCTCGCGGCGTAGCCCGGGCGGTACCGGACCGCCAGGAACATCGCCACCTTGCCGATGGTCTGGCCGACCGAGACCCCGACTGCGGCGACCACCGGATCGAGCGCGCCGGAGACGCCCACGCCGAGGACGTACGCCTCCGCGTTCAGCACTGGGATGACGGCAGACCCGATCCCGAAGCCCACCGCCAGCGCGAACTGCCACAACCACATGCCTTGAGGCTATGTGCAGACCGTTTCCGGCTCAGTGATGGCAGTCCCACCTCAGGGAGAAACCCGGGGCCCCTCAACCCCGGGTTCCAGCTCCCTTGACAGTCCCTCTGTTCCTGTGACGCCGTCAAGCGCGGCTGCGGAGTCCGCCGGAATGCGGCGTCAGGCCGACCGCAGGTTCTGGGGATCGATCGCCTCGCGGACCTGTCCACGCAGCAGCGCGGCCGCGCCGGCCGCGACCAGCCAGGTCAGTCCGGTGCCGACCACGACCAGGATCAGCAGCCCCAGCAGGGCAGTGCCGCTGTCGAGCGAGGGGTAGACCTCGCGTCTCGAGGTCAGGAAGTACCCGACCGCCAGCCCCACCGCGACGGCCGGTGTGGCGATCGCTGTGAGCCGGAGCCGCACCGAGCGGCGCAGGTGGTCCTCGCCCACACCGAAGATGCTCAGGCAGGCGAGGTTGCGGCGCTGATCCACCAGATCGTCAGCCGTTCCGGCCAGCAGGGAGGCGCCGGCGGCGAGCGCGACCGCCAGCGAGGCGAAGGCGGCCAGGCCGAATCCGGTCGAGTAGAAGGTCAGCGAACCTCCCATGCCGCCTTCCTGCGTGGAGTACTCGCGCCACAGAGCGACCATCGAGGCGGCGCAGAGTCCGACCACGGTGCCGCAGAGTACGAAGAGGGTGATCGATCGCCCGGCGGTCCGCGCGGTCCGGATCAGCCGCCCACCCGCGAGCACCTTGATCGGATCCGTCGACCGGCTGAGTCGCCGGCCCTGCCCGTACGCCAGCAGCGGAGCCAGCGTGATCGTGGCGATCAGAACGCCGGCAGCCGGAACGAAGATGATCGCCGTACCGAACGATTCCGCGCGGGCCATCAGGCCGCTCATCCCGGCCACGATGAGCACCAGGCCGACGACGCCGCCGATGATCCCGGTGCGGACTCGGACCGGCTTGTGCTCGGCACCCGCCAGCGGATCCGTCACCAGACCACGCCGCAGCCGCGACCCCAGTACTGCGGTCGCCGCGCCGAGCAGGATCGCCAGGGCCGGCCACCCGGCCGCGTCCCACCCGTCCGGGCGAGGAAGGACCCGCGCCACCTGCGGCAATGCCTGGATGAGCAGCGCGAGGACGAGGTAGACGGGTCCGGCGAGGATGCCACCGGCCAGGCCGGCCAGTGCGCCCTCGACAGCGCCGAGCGTGCGGACCTGGTCCGGGGTCGCCCCCGCGAGCCGGAACGCGGCCAGCCTCCGGTCGCGTGCCGCAGTACCGAGCTTGAGGGCTTGGTAGGCCAGGGCGCAGGCTGTTGCGGCCAGGAAGACCGTGGCCAGGGCTACGCCACCCCGAAGACCGCTTTCCTGCAGGTAGTCGCTGTACCCGCCGCTGGGGGTGGCGACGATGTACCCATCGGATGACGTGATGACGTCGTCGTACGCCAGATCGCTGCTGAAGCCCAGCCGGGTGATCCGCAGGCCGGCCAGCAGGAACGCGCCTGCCACGGCGACGCTGAGCACCAGCAATTGGAGGCGGCGGCGATCAGTGGCTGACCGGGGGAGTGCCAGTGTGATCAGCGTGCGAAGGTTCACGACAGCGCCACCTCGTGCTGGATCACGCCGTCACGCAGGCGGATCTCGCGGTCGGCGTACGCGGCGATCAGGTTGTCATGGGTGACCATCATCAGGGCGGCGCCGCCGTCCCGGGTGGAAGCGAGCAGCAGTTCCATCATCTGCTCGCCCGCGTGGCTATCGAGGCTGCCGGTGGGTTCATCGGCGAACACGATCGCCGGCCCGGTCACCAGCGCACGGGCGACCGCGGCCCGCTGGTTCTGGCCGCCGGAGAGCTCGCCTGGCACGGCTGCGGCGTCTCCGGCTACGCCGACGCGCTCCAACCAGCCCAGTGCGGCCCGCCGAGCCGCATCGCGATCGTGGCCCTCGAGCAGTAGTGGGAGCGCGACGTTGTCCATCAGGGACAGATCCGGAACCAACTGCCCGAACTGGAGTACTACGCCCGCCTGTGTCCGGCGCAACCGCGTCCGCTCGGCCTCGGGGAGCTCGGCCAGGTCGCGGCCGACCAGGCTGACGGCGCCACCCTGCGGCCGCAGGATCCCGGCCGCGCAGTGCAGCAAGGTGGACTTGCCACAGCCGCTGGGGCCGGTGACGGCCACCACCTCGCCGGCGCGGACCGCGAGGGAGATCCCTCGCAGTGCCACGTCACGGCGGTAGGCGTACTCCACCCGGCGCATCTCCAGGGCGAGGTCGGTCATCGACTGATCTCCTTCTGTTGGGTGATCCGGTCCAGCGTGCTGTCCAGCCAGCGCAGGTCGGCATCCAGATGCATTGCCAGGTAGTCCCGCACCAGCCGGGACGACGAGTCGTCGTCCGGTGTCGCGGCCTTCAGTTCGCGGATCCGGCGAAGGTGGCTCGACCGCTGCCGGGCCAGGAAGGCGGTCGCGTCCTCGCCGGTGCGGATCGTCGCGACCACCTTGCGGACCAGTTCGTCGACTGGGCCGAGGGCGGGCTGGATCGGCTCGGCGAGCCAGTTCGCCAGGTGCTCGCGGCCCATCGCGGTGAGTGCGTAGACGGTCCGCTCGGGACCGCCCTCCGAGCCCCGGTCGACCACCTCGACGAGTTCGTCGCGCTCGAGTCGGGCGAGCGTCGTATAGACCTGCCCGAACGCGAGCGGCCGGCTGTCGGGGAACCAGGCGTCATGGCCGCGCTTCACGTCGTACCCGTGAGCCGGCCCGTCGTGGAGCAGTCCCAGAACGAGTTCAGCTGTTGCCATTGGGTGACTATACACACGATGTATGTACTCAGTGAATAGTCGGCGATGCGGATTCTTGGCGCTCGATCGGTAGGATTCAGGCGTCATCCCCGGTCCGAACCAGGAGTTGTAGTGGCTCGCGTTGTCGTCGACGTCATGCTCAAGCCCGAGATCCTCGACCCGCAGGGCAAGGCGGTGCACGGCGCGTTCGGCCGGCTCGGCTTCGACGGCGTGGCCGATGTCCGCCAGGGAAAGCGCTTCGAGATCACCCTGGACGGTGAGGCGACCGAGGAACAGGTCGCCGAGATCCGCAAGGCGGCGGACACGCTGCTGGCCAACCCGGTGATCGAGGACTACACCCTGCACGTCGAGGGTGACCAGTGAAGATCGGGGTCGTCACCTTCCCGGGCTCGCTCGACGATGTGGACGCCCGCCGGGCGGCCACCGTCGCGGGCGCCGAGGCGGTCGCGCTGTGGCACGGCGACGCGGACCTGCACGGGGTCGACGCGGTGGTCCTGCCGGGCGGCTTCTCGTACGGCGACTACCTGCGCGCCGGGGCGATCTCCCGGTTCGCGCCGGTAATGGAGACCATCATCAAGAAGGCGGGCGAGGGCCTGCCGGTACTCGGCATCTGCAACGGCTTCCAGGTGCTCTGCGAGTCGCACCTGCTGCCGGGCGCGCTGATCAAGAACCACCACCGCAAGTTCATCTGCAAGGACCAGCCGCTGCGGATCGAGAACAACCGCACCGCCTGGACCAGCGACTACGACGCGAACCACGAGATCACCATCGTGCTGAAGAACCAGGACGGCTCGTACGTCGCGGACGAGCCGACGCTGGACCGGCTCGAGGGTGAGGGCCTGGTGGTCGCGCGGTACCTGGGCCAGAACCCGAACGGCTCCTACCGGGACATCGCGGGGATCAGCAACGAGCGGGGCAACGTGGTCGGCCTGATGCCGCACCCGGAGCACTGCGTCGAGACCCTGACGGGCCCGAGCACGGACGGCCTCGGCTTCTTCACCTCGGTGCTGAAGGCCGTCGTCGCCTCCTGATGAAGTCTCGTGGGGTGCGGCGGCTCCTGCTCCGCACCCTGTTCCTCGCCGCAACCATCTTCGTCGGTACCGCGAGCGCGGCCTCGGCCGCTCCCGGTACCCAGCCGCAGGGTTCGCAGGATCTGCTGGCCAAGGTTGTCGTGATTGGTGTGCCTGGGTTGCGGTGGAGTGATGTTGAGGCTTCGCCGGAGTTGACGGCGTTGGTGGACCAGTCGCATGTCGGGTCGATCACTGTGAAGACGGCCGGGCCGCACACCTGTCCGATCGACGGCTGGCTGACGATCAACGCAGGCACCCGCGCCTGGGGCAGTGTGCCCGACCAGGGCTGTGGCGAACTCCCCGGCGTCGTCGACGGCAAGATCCAGGGCTGGCAGACGTACGTCGACCGCCAGGCCGAGCATCACACCGGCGCCCCGCTCGGGCGGCTCGCGGAGAGCCGTGACCGGATCTGCGGCTTCGGCCCGGGTGCCGCGGTCGCACTGGCTCGCACGGACGGCACGGTCGCGAACTGGACCGAGTCCCTCGACCCCGCACTGCTCGCGAGCAACGCCTGCGGTGACGCGATCATCGACGCCGGCCCGATGCCGCTGCGCGAAGGCCGCGAGGAGGCCAGCAAGAAGGTCGCCGATCTGGTCGCGCAGGCGCGCGCGGCCGACGGCTGGGTCCTGCTCGTCGGCGTCGCCGAGGAGACCGCCAACGCGCACCAGGAACTCCTCGTCGCGATGCAGTTGCCGCCGGACAACGGCCCGCGCTGGCTGACCAGCGACTCCACCCGCAGGCCCGGTCTCATCCAGCTCACCGACGTCACCGCGACGATCCTGCGCGGCGAGGCGAAGGAGATCGACCCGGCCGGCGCCGAGCAACCCGGCCCGCTGGACGGGAACGAGATCCACTTCACCGGACCCGTGCACACCGATGCCGCCGCGGTGATCGAGAACCGCCTGGTCACCAACGAACGGTTCGAACATCCCCACCCGGTGCTCGGCTGGCTCGCGATCACCTTGCTGGTGATGCAACTCGCCGCGCTCGGCTGGTTCCTGATCACCCGCAGCCGGCGGGCCCGCAATACGAGCGTGTTCACGTTGCTGACCCAGGGCGGGTTCTTCATCACGGTGTTCCTGACCACGGTGACGCAGTGGTGGCGCTGGCCGTCGCCCGGCCTTTCGCTGTACTTCGTGTCGCTCGCGATCAGCGCGGGATTCGCCGGGCTGGCCTGGGCCGTCCTCAAGGAGTACGCGTACCTCGGGATCCTCGGAGCGGCGTACGTGATCCTGCTGGTTGACGGCGTGCTGGGGACGCCCCTGCAGTTCGGCAGCATGTTCACGGACGGTCCGGTGATCGGCGGACGGTTCTACGGCTTCGGGAACTCCACCTTCGCCGTACTGGCGGTCGCCGCGCTCGTTATGGCCGGGTGGGCAGCGCAGAAGGTGCTGGACCGCAGCAGAGCCCAGGCGGCGCTCGTAGTACTGGCCATCGGCGGGCTGGCGATCATCGTCGACGGCAAGCCCGGCTGGGGGACGGACTTCGGCGGCATCATCGCGCTCACCCCGGCCGTGCTGCTGATGGCCTGGCTGACCTGGCGCGGCGGGATCACCTGGAAGGCGCTGCTGGGCATCGGCGCCGCGGGAGTGCTCGCTGTGTCGGCCGTCGCCTTCCTGGACTACCTGCGGCCGGCGGACCAGCGGAGCCACTTCGGCACCTTCGTGGCGCGCCTGCTCGACGGTGACGTGAACGACGTGCTGATCCGCAAACTGCAGATGTCCCTCGACTTCTTCGATTCCGTCGCCGGCTGGGCGATGCTCATCGGAGTACTGCTGGCGATGGCCGCGACCGTCTGGCCGGACAAGGTGCCCTCCGAGTCGTACCGCCGCTTCTACGCGAGCAAGCCGATGGTCCGGCCGACCCTGCTGGCCCTCTCCACCTGCGGCCTGATCGGCATGGTCCTCAACGACGCAGGCGTCGTCCTCCCCGCGATCATGGCCGGCTTCGCCCTCCCCTTGCTCGTAGCGCATCTCCTGTCGGTCGGTCCCGACCAGCAGCCCGCTACCGTTTCCTCTGAGTCCCACCTAGTTCAGGAGTCATAAAAGTGTCGACCGACACCGTCAGCAACGCGACCAGCGGCCCGGACGTCGAGCAGCCGTGGGCGGAGCTCGGGTTAAAGCCGGACGAGTACCAGCGGATCCGCGACATCCTGGACCGGCGGCCGACCAGCTGCGAGCTGGCGATGTACTCGGTGATGTGGAGCGAGCACTGCTCGTACAAGTCGTCCAAGGTGCACCTCAAGCGCTTCGGCGAGATCCCGCAGGAGACCCCGGCCGGCAAGATGCTGGCCGGCATCGGCGAGAACGCCGGTGTGATCGACATCGGTGAGGGCTACGCCGTCACCTTCAAGGTCGAGTCGCACAACCACCCGTCGTACGTCGAGCCGTACCAGGGCGCGGCCACCGGGGTCGGCGGTATCGTCCGCGACATCCTGGCGATGGGCGCCCGCCCGGTCGCGGTGATGGACCCGCTGCGGTTCGGCCCGCTGGACGCCCCGGACACCAAGCGGGTGCTGCCGGGGATCGTGTCCGGCGTCGGCGGCTACGGCAACAGTCTCGGCCTGCCGAACATCGGCGGCGAGGTCGTCTTCGACCCGACGTACCTGGGCAACCCGCTGGTGAACGCGCTCTGCGTCGGCGTGATGCGGCACGAGGACCTGCACCTCGCGAACGCCACCGGCATCGGCAACCAGATCATCCTGTACGGCGCGAAGACCGGTGGCGACGGCATCGGCGGCGTCTCGGTGCTCGCCAGCGAGACCTTCGCCGAGGGTGGCCCGACCAAGCGGCCCGCGGTCCAGGTCGGCGACCCGTTCATGGAGAAGCTGCTGATCGAGTGCACCCTGGAGCTGTTCGCCGCCCGGATCGTCGAGGGCATCCAGGACCTCGGCGGCGCCGGACTGTCCTGCGCCACCTCCGAGCTGGCCAGCGCGGGTGACGGCGGCATGTTCGTCTCGCTCGACAAGGTGCCGCTGCGGGACGCCTCGCTGGCTCCGGAAGAGATCCTGATGAGCGAGTCGCAGGAGCGGATGATGGCGGTCGTCACGCCGGCCAACGTCGAGAAGTTCCTGAAGATCTGCCAGAAGTGGGACGTCCAGGCCGACGTGATCGGCGAGGTCACCGACACCGGCCGGCTGCAGATCGACTGGCACGGCGAGCGGGTGGTCGACGTACCGCCGCGCACCGTCGCGCACGAGGGCCCGGTCTACGAGCGCCCGTACGCGCGGCCGGACTGGCAGGACGAGCTGCAGGCCGACGGCGCCGAGAAGTTGCCCAGGGCAAACACTCCGGAGCAGCTGCGGGACACCCTGCTGAAGCTGATCGCCTCGCCGAACCTGTGCGACAAGTCATGGGTCACCGACCAGTACGACCGGTACGTGCTCGGCAACTCGGTGCTCGCGCAGCCCGAGGACAGCGGGATGATCCGGGTCGACGAGACCAGCGGCCTCGGCGTCGCGGTCTCCACCGACTGCAACGGCCGCTTCGCGAAGCTCGACCCGTACATCGGCGCCAAGCTCGCGCTGGCCGAGTCCTACCGCAACGTCGCCACCACCGGCGCCCGCCCGGCCGCGGTGACGGACTGCCTGAACTTCGGCTCGCCGGAGGACCCGGGCGTGATGTGGCAGTTCTCGGAGGCCATCCGCGGTCTGGTGGACGGCTGCATCGAGCTGGGGATCCCGGTCACCGGTGGCAACGTGTCGTTCTACAACCAGACCGGCGAGACCCCGATCCTGCCGACGCCCGTGGTCGGCGTACTGGGTGTGATCGACGACGTGACCCGGCGGACCCCGATCGGTTTCACCGCCGAGATGGAGGGCCACCAGCTCTACCTGCTCGGGGAGACCGAGGAGGAGCTGTCCGGCTCGGAGTGGGCGCACGTGATCCACGGCCACCTCGGCGGACGCCCGCCCGCGGTCGACCTGGCGGCCGAGGCCCACCTGGCGGACATCCTGATCAACGCGTCCCGCGACGGCCTGATCGACGCGGCCCACGACGTCAGCGACGGTGGCGTCGCCCAGGTGCTCGTCGAGTCCGCCCTGCGCGGTGGCACCGGTGCCCGGGTGTGGGCCCCGGACGGCCTGGACCCGTTCCTCTTCCTGTTCGCGGAGTCGGCCGGCCGCGCGGTGGTCGCCGTACCGCGGACCGAGGAGGTCCGGTTCACCGACATGTGCACGGCGCGACGGTTCCCGCACACCAAGATCGGCGTCGTCACGGGCGAGTCCCTCGACGTCCAGGACCAGTTCGAGATCCCGCTGGCGGAGCTCCGCAGCAACTGGACCGCGACCCTTCCCAACGCCCTCGGCTGACGTGAGCCGCGAGCTGGACTGGGACGGCGCGGTCAACGCGCGGGATCTCGGCGGACTGCCGGCTGGATCGGGAACGATCCAGCCGGGCCGGGTCTATCGCTCGGCCCGGCCGGACCTGCTGACCGACACCGGCTGGCAGCAGTTGGCGGACGCCGGCGTCGGCACGGTCATCGATCTGCGCAACGACTACGAGCGGCTCGAGGTGCGGGTGCTCGACGTCGTGCACCACCATCCCGTCGAGGACCAGCAGGACGAGGAGTTCATGGCGGTGTGGGGCGAGCGGCTCGGCACCCCCGAGTACTACGGCGAGGCGCTGCGCCGCTGGCCGGGACTGATCACCTCGGTGTTCGCGCGGATCGCGGATGCCCAGCCGGGCGGCGTACTCGTGCACTGCAAGGCCGGCAAGGACCGGACCGGGATGATCATCGCGATGCTGCTCTCCCTGGTGGGGACGCCGGTCGCGGACATCCTCGACGACTACGAGCTCGGCCTGCGCACGATGAACGCGTACTACGAGGTGGCTCCCGAGGCGGACGAGCAGCCGCTCACCCCTGAGGCGCTCGAGCAGCACTGTGCGCACGCCTGCCTCGCGATGGTCGCCTTTCTCGGCTCCGTCGACATCGCCGCCTACCTCACGTCGAGCGGGCTGACCTTCGAGCAGCTCGACCGGTTGCGGGACCGTCTCGTCGCACCCTGACTCCCGCATCGGTTGGGTGTTGGCCTTGCGGCTGGCACACTCGGGAAGAACGGAGTGGGGTGTGAGCGATGACCGATCGGTACAAGGGTCGGCCGAGAGCTGATCTGGCGAATCTGGCCGGGATGGCCGCGGCTGCGAGCCAGGAGGCGCGGGTCGTCGCAGCGCGTCGCCGGATGCTGACGGTCCGGCTCACCGACGAGGAACGCCGGATCAGCATCGACGAACTCTCCGAGCAGTTCGCGATCGGCCGCCTCGACGAGGCTGAGCTGCACCGCCGCGTCGACCTGGTCAACGAAGCCGTCACGCATGCCGATCTCCAGCCCGCCTTCGAAGGTCTCCCGCTGCCGTCGCTCTACACCCCGAAGCCACGTCAGCCCGGCCGCTGGCGATGGGCCGCCTTCGCCGGGGCCGTCTGGCTGGCGCTCCCGTTCTTCCTGACCGGGCTGGTCTTCATGGTCTTCGGCCGCGAGATCGCCGCCGCCATCTTCGCCCTGCCGTCCCTCGCCTGGGTCTTCTTCGCCTACCGCTGGGCCTCCCGCCCCCGCCGCCAGAACCCACCCAACCGCTGACCTGACACCGAGCTCCCGCCGGTCGTCACCGTCACGCACGATCGCCTCGCTCACTGGCCATCGGGGTTGCAGCCATCCGCAGGTTCGCCATCGACTCGGTGACGCGGGGAACTAGCCTCCGGGTATGACGGTGTTGCGGTCGGTCGCGTTGTTCGGGGTGGCTGCGGTGGCGGAGATCGGCGGAGCCTGGCTGGTGTGGCAGGGGGTGCGGGAGCACCGCGGGGTGTTGTGGATGCTCGGTGGGATCGTTGCTCTCGGCGCCTACGGGTTCGTCGCCACGCTGCAGCCGGACCCGAACTTCGGGCGCATCCTCGCGGCGTACGGCGGAGTCTTCGTGGCGGGTTCGCTCGCCTGGGGAGTGGTCGCCGACGGGTTCCGGCCGGACCGCTGGGACCTCGCCGGGGCGCTGGTCTGTCTAGTCGGCGTGGGCCTGATCATGTACGCGCCCCGCGGCTGAAATAGCCTGACACCGTGCCGACCCCACCGCATCACCCCGGTCAGGGGAATCCCCCGCAGCGCCTCGCCGTGCCCACCGACGCGCCGGCGATCGCCGAGCTGATGCGAGCCTCCGTGCTCGAGCTGTTTCCCGCGTACTACGACGCCCCGCAGACGGCGAGTGCCTCGGTGCACATCGCGGCGCTCGACCTGGCCCTGATCGAGGACGGCACGTACTACGTGCACGAGGCCGGCGGGGAGATCGTGGCCTGCGGCGGGTGGAGCCGACGGAACAAGCTCTTCAACGGCACGGATGCCGGCGCCGACGAGAGGCTGCTCGACCCGGCAACGGAGCCGGCCCGGATCCGCGCGATGTTCGTCCGCGCCGACTGGACCCGGCGCGGCCTCGGCCGGGCGATCCTGACCTCCTGCGTGGACGCCGCCCGGAGCGAGGGATTCACCCGCCTGGCGCTGATGGCGACGCTGCCCGGAGTACCGCTGTACAAGGCGTTCGGCTTCACCGAGGTCGAGCACGCCCAACTGACCCTGCCCGACGGCGTGGTACTCGGCGCCGTGGCGATGGAACGCGACGTCGGCACCTTCTGAATCGGAGAGACGAATGACCGCAGGCACCACCGTCCTGGCCCCCGACGGCACCGAGGTCGTGCTCGGCGAGATCGGCACCCGGGTACTGCTGGAGAACTCCCGTGTCCGGGTCTGGGAGGTCGCCCTCGAAGGCGGCGAGGCGCAGGGCTGGCACCTGCACCACAACCCGTACGTCGTGCTGTGCCTGGCGACGTCTCCCTGCCACATGGACTGGCTCGACGGAAGTCCCGCCCGCCAGCTGAGCGAGACCATCGGCGGCTCGGTCTACCGCCCGGTCTCCCCAGTCCACATGCTCACCAACGAAGGCGACGCGCCGTACCTCAACCGCCTGATCGAGCTCGTCGATCTCGGCGAAGAAGCCTCCGGTGAACGTTACGAAGTTACCGAAGGCATCGAACATGACAGCGCCTTCGAAGGCGTCGGCGAAGTCCCCACGAAGGTCGTCGTCGACGACCCCGACGTCCGCGTCCAGCACATCACCCCCGACGCCGGCGAGTCCTACACCTGGCGCACCGGCGCCTACCCAGCCCTGGTCGTAGACCTCGACCGCACTACCCCCATGGTCAGCTACCTCCAGCCAGGCGAGACCTGCACGCTGCCCGCGAAGCCCGAACGCACCAACGGCTTCAACCTCGTCGAACTCCGCTACTACGCCGCTGGCTGAGCGTCAGAGCTCGGCCAGTAGGAGGGCCCGGACGTCAGTGGCGCTGGGGAGCGTCAGGGCCTTGGCGGCGACGGCGGCGGCGGTGGTCAGGTCGGTCTGGCGGAGGCGGGCCTTGACGAGAGGGACCTGGGGGCCGACCGCGCTCAGTTCGTGAACGCCCAGGGCGGCCAGGAGCGCGGCGGCATCGGGGTCGCTGGCGAGATCCCCGCAGACGGCGACCTCGACGCCCGCGGGCACTCCGCGGACCACGCGGTCGATCAACTGCAGGACAGCTGGGTCGAGGGCGTCGGCCAGCGCCGCGACGTTGGTGTTGCCGCGATCCGAAGCAGTCGTGTACTGCGTGAGGTCGTTCGTCCCGATGCTGACGAAATCCAGACCGTCGGCGAGGCTGGCGATCCGCAGGGCAGCCGCCGGGACCTCGACCATGATGCCGACCTTGACGCCCCACGAGTGGGTGCCGATCGCGCCGAGCTGCTCGAGCGCCCAGCCGACCTCCTCGGCCGTCGTGACCATCGGGAACATCACCTGCACCGGCGTCTCCGTCGCCACCTGGCAGATCGCCTTCAGCTGGTCGCGCAGCAGCTCGGGCCGGCGCCGGAACACCCGGATCCCACGCTCGCCGAGGAACGGGTTCGCCTCGCGCTCCTGCGGCAGGAACGGCAACGGCTTGTCCCCGCCGATGTCCCAGGTCCTGATGGTGATCGGCTTCCCGCCGAGCGCCGCCGCGACCGCGCGGAACACCTCGGCCTGCTCCTCGACGGCCGGCGGCTGCCGCCAGTTGCCGAAGAGCACCTCGGTCCGCACCAACCCGGACCCGTCGGCGCCGCGCGCATCCACCGCGTCCTGGACCGACCCGACGTTCGCGAACACCTGGATGGTCTGCCCGTCCACGGTCACCGCCGGCTGATCCGCGTCGGCCAGAGCTTCTGCCCGCTCCGCGGTCCGCGTCTCGATCGCAGTACGGAAGGCTGCTTCGTCCGGCTCCACCACGAATGAACCGCCGCGCGCGTCGAAGCCGACCAGCACCCCGTCCGCTACCGTCACGTCGCCGATCCCGGTGATCAGCGGAATCCCGCGCGACCGCGCCACGATCACGCCGTGCCCGGTCGTCCCCGCTGCCCGTACGGCGATGCCCGCGACCCGGCCCGCATCCACCCCAGCCGCGGTCGCCGCATCAAGCTCCGGTACTACGAGAATCCCGCCCTCGGGATACCCCGCCGCGTCCAGTGGGTCCACAGCCGGTGCTGCGGTGCCGCGGGTGATGGCCCGCAGTACTCGGTCTCGGACGCTGCGGACGTCCTGCGCGCGTTCTCGCTGGTAGGCGTCGTCGAGTCCTTCGAAGGTGGTCGCGAGGTCGTCGAAGGCGTGGTGCCAGGCGTCGGGCGCGCTCGCTCCGTCGGTGATCGCCTGGGAGATCAGCTTCAGCTGGGTGGGGTCGTCGAGCAGCGAGAGTTGGGCGTCGAAAATCGCAGCCTCGGCCGCTCCGACTCGCTGGGCAGTGTCGTCGCGCAGCCGAACCAACCCGGTGGTGGCCGTCGCGCGCGCCTCGTCCGATCGCTTCTGCTCATCTGCCGAGCGCACGTAGCCGCTCAGGTCGACCGAGGCATCCACAACCACCGCCGGTCCGATCGCCACATCCAGCCCAGACCCACCCGCACTCGGGGGCGTTGCCTGGCTCTCGGTCTCGGCAACCGGCTGAGCCGGCACATCGTCGAAGGCCCGGTCGGCCAGCGCGCTGATCGCCTGGAGTGCCGCATCAGCGTCCGGACCGGAGGCGCCGACCCGGAGCCGATGACCCTGCTGGGCGTTGAGCGTGGCCACCATGCTCAAACTGCCCGCGTCGACGGGACCGCGTCCGGTGTCGAGGTCGGTCAACGTCACGGCCGCGTCGAACCCGTTGACCAGGGCAACCAGCTTCGCGGCCGGTCGCGCGTGTAATCCATGCTCGTTGCCGACCGCGATCTCCACAGAGGCGCTCTCGGCGGCAACCGGCGCCGAATCGACCACAGCCGGGCTGTCTCCGAGGTGATCCTGCTTGCCGGCCAGGCCGCGCGAAGCCTCGGTGATCACCGCGTCCAGTGAGGCGCCGGTCGACGCGGTCACCACAGCCGCCACAAGCCCTTCCACCAAGGGTGCACTGGAGAGCTTCACCCGCTCGGCGGTCTCGGGATCGACGAATTCCAGGGCCAGTTCGGCGCTCAGGATCGCGCTGCCGAGGTCGAGCAGCACGAGCACGCCGTCCGGGCTGTCGGCTGTCCCGATCGCCTCCGCGACGGCTGCCGCGTCGGTGCCGAAGGTCGTCTCGTCCAGGCCGGCGGCGACTGCGATCACCGGACGGTCGCCCTCAGCAACCATCTCCGAAGCCAGCCCGACCGCCGCCTCCGCCAGCGCCCGGCTGTGCGACACCACCACGATCCCGATCACGGGACCACCACCAACCGAGCTGAACTCATGCCAGAGTGCGTGCTGCCGACTCCAGCAGGAGGGTGGTGCTCGTCGCGCCCGGATCCTGGTGGCCGGCGCTCCGCTCACCGAGGTAGCTGGCCCGCCCCTTGCGAGCCACCAGCGGCGTCGTCGCGTCCCGTCCCTTGGCAGCCGCCTCGGCCGCGGCCGCGAGCGCCCCACCCAGGTCGGACCCACCCGCCACCGCCCCGTCGTACGCCTCGAGCGCGGGCGCCCAGGCGTCGTACATGGTCTTGTCGCCGAGCTCGGGTTTGCCGCGCGCGAGGATGCCGCCGATGCCCGCCTTCAACGCCTCACCGACCGAGGCCGGCGTGATCTCCTTGCCCGCCAGCGCGGTCCCGAAGCGCAGGAAGAAGGTGCCGTACAGCGGCCCGCTCGCGCCGCCGACCTTGCTGACCAGCGTCATCCCGGCCTTCTTCAGCAGTTCGTCGACGCTCTCGAACGTGGTCTCGTCGAGCACCGCGACGATCGCCGTGAAACCACGGTCCATGTTGGTGCCGTGGTCCGCGTCCCCGATCGCCGAGTCGAGCTCGGTCAGATACGCCGCGTTCTCGTGCAGCGTGACCGCCAGGTCCCGCAGCCAGTTCGCGAAGTCTTCGACGGTCTTCTGCTCACCCATGCTCACGCTCGCCAGCGTAGGCCGGGGGTGTTCACCGGCGCGTCCCAGAGACGTACCAGTTCGTCGTCCACCTTGAGCAGCGTGACCGAGCAGCCGGCCATCTCCAGCGAGGTGATGTAGTTGCCGACCAGCGAGCGGGCCACCGTGATCCCGGCCCGGTCGAGCAGTTGCCGGACCTCGTTGTACATCAGGTAGAGCTCGATCAGCGGCGTGCCGCCCATCCCGTTCATGAAGGCGATCACCGTGTCGCCCTGCTGGTACGGCAGGTCGCCGACCACCGGGTCGACCAGCAGCGCGGCGATGTCCTTGGCCGGTGCCAGCGGCAACCGTTGCCGGCCGGGCTCGCCGTGGATGCCGATGCCGACCTCCATCTCGTTCTCGGCCAGCTCGAACGTCGGCTTGCCCGCGGCCGGCACGGTGCAGGAGGTGAGCGCCATGCCCATGCTGCGGCCGTTGTCGTTGATCCGCTTGGCGAGGTCTGCGATCTCCTGCAGCGGGCGGCCCTCCTCGGCGGCGGCGCCGACGAGCTTCTCCAGCAGCACGGTCACGCCGACCCCCCGGCGGCCCGCGGTGTAGAGGCTGTCCTGGACGGCCACGTCGTCGTCGGTGACGACCGACAGCACCTCGGTACCGGCCTCGGCGGCGGCCAGTTCGGCGGCCATCTCGAAGTTCATCACGTCGCCGGTGTAGTTCTTCACGATGTGTAGCACGCCGGCGCCGGCGTCGACCTCCTTGGTGGCGGCCATCATCTGGTCCGGCACCGGTGAGGTGAACACCTCGCCCGCGCAGGCGGCGTCCAGCATGCCGAGCCCGACGAACCCGCCGTGCATCGGCTCGTGGCCGGACCCGCCACCGGAGATCAGACCGACCTTGCCGGCCTTGGGTGCGTCCTTGCGGTAGACGATCCGGTTCTCGTGATCGACCCGGACGTGGTCCGGGTGCGCCGCCTCCATCCCACGCAGCGCTTCACTCACAACATCGGCAGGGTCGTTGATGAGCTTCTTCATGAAGCCCATCTGAGCACACCGAACGCCGCTGCGGGAGCCCCCAGGCGTTCCGGTCAGCCCACCGGGTGCTCGGCGACCTCGGCCGGCCGCGACAGCCGGAGGGTCAGTCCTTCGGGCGGAGGAGGGGGCGGACGACCTCGCGGGCGTCGTGGATGCGGGACTTGATGGTGCCGAGCGGGGCTCCCACCAGGGCGGCGATCTCCTCGTAGGACAGGCCGTACACGTCCCGGAGTACCAGCGGGGTGACCATCTGGGGGCGGTCGCGTTCGAGGGTCTCGAGGGCTTCCAGCAGGTCCAGCCGGGTGCCGGCGATGACGCTGGTGGTCCGCGGGTCCGGCCGGTCCATCTGGTCGGGGTTGTGCGCCGCCTGGGCGGTCCGCTTGAGCTTGCGGTACGTCGAGCGGGCCGAGTTCGCCGCGACCGAGTGCACCCAGGTCGAGAAGCTGCTCCGGCCGGAGTACGTGTGGATCTTGGTGGCGATGTTCAGCAGCGCTTCCTGGGCCGCGTCCTCGGCGTCCGCGGAGTACGGCAGGACGCTGCGGCAGATCCGGAGCACGCGGGGGTGGACCAGCCTGAGCAGGTCGTCCATCGCGTTCTTGTCACCCCCGGCGGCGCGCTCGGCGAGTTCTCCGAGATCGTCGGTCGGGCTGCTGCTCTCGCTCATCTGCGCCTTCGTTGTCATCGGTCCCCCGGGCGTGGGACTCCGAGTGATCCATAATGCCTTGTATGGGGGTCCCAACCAGACTTGGCCGGTACGTCGTGCGCCGACGCCTGGGCTCTGGTGGTTTCGCCACGGTGTGGCTGGCTCACGACGAGCAACTGGACGCCGAGGTGGCCATCAAGGTCCTGGCCGACAACTGGGCGCACGACGACTCTGTGCGCCGCCGATTCCTCGAGGAGGGCCGGTTCCTGCGCCGGGTCGAGTCCGAGCACGTCGTCCAGGTGCACGACGTGGGCGAGCTCGAGGACGGGCGGCCGTTCCTGGTGCTCACGTACGCCGATCGCGGCACGCTGGCGGACCGGCTGAAGAAGGAGCCGCTCGCCCTCGAATCAGCCGTCGGGGTGATCGTCCAGGTGGGCCGCGGGCTCCAGGCCCTGCACCGACGGGGACTCCTGCACCGGGACGTGAAACCGGCCAACGTGCTCTTCCGGAGTACCGACGAGGGCGAACGGGCGGTCCTGTCCGACCTGGGCCTCGGCAAGTCCCTCGACGAGGTGTCGAGGATCACCCTGCCGGGCGGCACCCCGTCGTACGTGGCGCCAGAGCAGGCGATGGGGGAGCGGCTGGATCAGCGAGCCGACCAGTACTCCCTGGGCGCGGTCGCCTACGCCGCGCTGACGGGTCGTTCCCCGCATCAGGTGGACGGCCTGGGTGCGGCCGGCCGGGTCAAGGCGGCCCCGCCCCCGAGCTCCCTGGGGTTCGACGTCCCGGACCGGGTCGACGCCGCGATCGTCCGCGCCCTGGACCCGAACCGCGACAACCGCTGGCCCGACATCGAGGCCTTCACCCGCGAACTCGTCGGCGCCCTGGACGAAACCACCCAGAACTTCCTCCCAGCCGGCGCAGTCGCCGGTACTGCGGCCCCGGTGGCCGCAGTGGCCACCGCCAAGGCCGAACCAGTCAAGCTCAAGCCGGAGATCGTCCTCCCCGGGGCGGAGCCGGAGGTCGGCGAGAGGACGGCGCTGAGCGACTCAAACGCCCCGACCTTGGTCAAGACGCCGGCCGCCAGTTCCACAGAGGCTGCCGCCAGTCCGGCTGTGCCCGAACCAGTCCTTGCATCAGCCGGAACTGCAGACTCCGCGGCAACCTCCACCTCAGCTCCGGGCAAGCCCAGGCGGAGCCGGCGGGGTCGGTGGGTCGTTGCCGCGGTGCTCGCGCTCGTCATCGGCGGTGGAGCGGGATACGCCGTCGAGCGGTACCTCCTGCCGGTCCATGACGTCACGGCCAGTGGGAACGGGTTCTCGGTGGAGGTCCCGAGCGACTGGGCCGGTGTCGTCGCCAAGTCGAACTGGCGCCCACCGGGCAATGCTGACGACCGCCCTGCGCTGCGCGTCAGCGAGAACGACAACTGGGCCTTGCCGGACCAGCTCACCCCGGGCGTCTTCGCCGGCCTGATCGATCGCGACGGCGACCCGCGCAAGCGGTTCCCGGACCCCAAGGAGTACAACTGCGGTCTGCCGGGGGAGATCATGGACTCCACCATCGGCGGGAAGCCCGGCCTGGAGCAGATTTCGGCGCAGTGTGGACCAGGCGCTACCATTCTGCTACAGAGAGTCGTCGACACGGGGAGCGACCTGATGTTCGTGCAGGTCCAGGGCCCCGATCGGGACAAGGTCATCGAGGTGGCCAACTCGATCGTGTACAGAGGTGCAGGAACTCCGTGATGATGGTCGTCGAGCGGCTCAGGCCGTCGCCAGCGCTGCTCCAGGCGAACCGCCGCCGCTTCTACCGCATCCGCTCAACGATCTTCCGCATCATCTGGCTCCGCTGACCTCGTCCGGAGACCCGGCTCCTGTCAGATGTCTTCGTCGGTGCGGGTGGCTGTTTCGGTGGCTCGGTCCAGGACGGCCAGGAGGGCGTCTTCGTCCTGGGGTAGGCCGGTCGAGCCCATCTCGAAGATGCAGTTGCCGGTCTCGTCGGCTATCCAGCGGACGATCACGTAGCGGACGCTCGAGTCCGGCACGTAGGTGTAGACCAGGGTCGCGTTGTTCGTGTCCGGGTCGACCTGCTGGTCCAGTACCTTCACCATCTGGTTGGCGGGGATCGCCTTCAGCTCACCGATCCGGATCGCCATCGACTCGGCAGGCGCACGCTGGACGGTGAAGCCCGCCTCGATCCGGATCCAGCGCTTCTTGGTCGGATCTGTGTACCGGCCCAGCTTCGGCGGATCGGGCTGGGTGAAGTCCCAGAGCGCCGGCACCTGGACCCGCACTCTCGACTTCACCGCCATCCGCGCGGTGAACGTGCGGGTCTTGTAGGTGAGCTCGTCCGCCTCCAGCGCCGGGGAATCGTCCGGCACGATCTTCTTGGCGGGCGGCGTCGGAGACTGAGGGGGCGGAGCGCTGGGCAGATTCAGCCCGGAGAGCGGGCTGGCCTCCCCGTTGGTCGCAGCGGTCTCGGTGGTCGTCCACAGGCCCACCCCATACCCACCCGCTCCACCGAGCACCGTGATCGCGAGCAACCCGGACCCGAGCAGCGCAGTACCGACCTTCCGCCCGGCCACGGCCACCCCCCTCCCGGTCCACCCCCAGTACCCGTTTTAGACACCGTAGGTCACCGGAAGGTTCGGGCGTCTCCGGTCAGCCGGTCTCGTGGACCGAGCGGGTCGCTTCCTGCAGGACCGAGGCAAGGCCGGCGGCGTCCTGGGGAAGACCGGTGATGCTCATCTCGACGGTCGCGAGGTCGTCGCCGCGAGCGGCGGCCACCCAGCAGACGATCACGTACCGCCGGGTCTTGTTCGGGATGTAGGTGTAGATCAGCGTGGAGACCGCGCGAAGCTCGCCGTCGGCCTCGATCTGGTCGTCGGTCTGGGACACGATCCGCAGGTCGTTCTCCGGCGCCTGGCTCTTCTCCAGGTCCACTACCAGCTTCTGCCGCGATTCCTTCGGGCTCAGACCGGGCGGGGAGATCGCCTCGACGCGGACCCCTCGCTCCTTCAGCGGATCGAGGAACTTGACCTCGGCGGGGCTCTTCGGGTTGGTGGTCAGTTGCCAGCCGCGGGGTACCTGGATCGCCATTTCCACCGTCCGATCGGAGGCCTGGACCTGGAAGGTGTGCTGGCGGAAGGTCAGCTCCGCCGTGGTGAGGGCCGGAACATCACTCGGGACAGGAGTTTTGACCGGCAGCGGCGCAGCGGGGTAGACCCCGCCCAGTGGTGCGGCGGCGCCGGCGGTGAGGGTGGTGCCGGGCTCGGTGAGGACGCCCGTCTCGTAGCCGGCCGCGCCTCCGACGACTCCCAGCAGTACGACGCCGCTCACCAGGACTGCGGTCTTCACCCGTGCACCAGATCCCAGAAGGCCAGTTCGAACCGCACCACCCGGTCGAAGGCTCGGGTCATCGCAGGTGTCAGCTCCTCGCGGTCCACCAGTTCGCCGAGCTGGTCGACGTACGCGGAGAACTCCGGCGAGGACCAGTTCGCGATGAAGCCGGCGTACTGCGTGTCCGGGCCGGTGCTGTCGCGGACGGAGGCCCACGCGTCGTAGTACGCCTTCTCGACGGCGTAGAGGACGGTGATGCCGACCGGCCAGCCCTCCTGGACCGAGGCGAGCAGGTATGAGGAGTAGCCCACGTTCAGTAGCGAGGGCTCGGCGGTGAGGTCGAGTCCGCGCTCGGCGGCCTCGGTCTCGAACAGCTCGAGCTCCGGCACCAGCGCGGCCAGTCCGCCGGCCAGCACCTTGCGGGCGTCGTCGCCGGGAGCGACCTCGGACAGCGCCTCGAGGAAGCTCCGGAAGGACAGCACGAAGTAGTGGTCCTCGGTCAGCCACCGGTCGAAGGTGGCCTTGGGCAACGAACCGGCGGAGGTGCGGGCGACGAACGGGTGGGCCAGGATGCGCTGCCAGGCGCGGGCCTGCCCGGTGAGCAGGGCAGCGGTTGTCTCGGGCACGTCGCCATCTTCTCAGGCCGGTCGGAGGGCCGCCTGCCCGATTCCGGCGAGCGCCGGACTGAATCCTTTCAAAAGGTGACCTCCGAACCCTTGACATGCCATCTGAGCTCTTCGTAGCGTGCCGCAGTGAGGAACATAACATCCCTTCACGTTCTATTCACATTCAATGGTGATATTTCCGGGGTTCTGTGCTGCCCCGAGCTCAGGAGGAACCGTGGCATCCGAGATCATCCGTCCGCAGGTCAGCCGGAGGCGACTGCTGCAGTTGATGGGCGGCGTCGCGGTCGCCGGCACCCTCGCGGGGTGTGGTGGCGGCAACTCCGCCGGTGGCAGTGGCGGCGGTCCCCTGAAGGTGATCGGCGCGGGCAGCCAGGAGGCGGGGCTGCGCAAGGCGCTCGACGAGTACAAGAAGCTGAACAGCTCGTTCGACTTCAACCTGTCCTTCTCGCCGGCGGACCAGTTGCAGACGGCGCTCCGGGCCCAGCTCGCGGCCGGCAACGCGCCGGACATGCACGCGGTCTACCCGGGCAACGGCAGCGCGATGTCGATGGTCCAGCTGAGCAAGGCCAACCTGTTGACCGACCTGAGCGACCAGGCCTGGACCCAGAAGATCCCGACCGGCTTCAAGGGTGCCTACCAGCAGGACGGCAAGACCTTCATCTTCTCGCCCGGCACCAGCGTGCTCGGCGCGATCTACAACAAGAAGGCGTTCGCCAAGGCCGGCGTCGAGGTGCCGACCACCTGGAGCGAACTGCTGACGGTCTGCGAAACGCTGAAGAAGAAGGGCATCGTGCCGCTCGCTCTCGGCGCGCAGACGCCGTGGGTCACCCAGCTGATCAACTACGCACTGGTGCCGGGCACTGTCTACTCCAAGCAGCCCGACTTCGACGACAAGATGGCCGCCGGTTCCGCTACCTTCGCGGGCTCCGGTTGGGCCGACGCGATGAACAAGTACCTCGAACTGCAGAAGCGCGGCTTCTTCAACGACAACCCGAACGGCACCACGTACGAGCAGGCCACCTCGATGGTCGGCACCGGCAAGGCCGCGATGGCGGTCCAGGTCTCCGCGGTCCTGCAGGCCTACCGCGACGCGGCGCCGTCGCCCGACGACCTCGGCATGTTCCCGCTGCCGGCCACCGACACCGTGGCCGACAACTGGATCCCCGGCGGCATCGTGGTCGGCCTGGCGGTCAGCGCGAAGAGCAAGAAGGCCGACGAGGCGCGCAAGTTCATCGAGTTCTGCGGGCAGCCGGACATGATCAACACCTGGGCCGAGGCAGTTGCCTGCGTTCCCCTGTACTCCGAGGGCGCGGCGAAGGTGGACCCGGTGCTGAAGCCGTTCCTGCCCTACCTGTCGGGCAACAAGGCGGTGCCGTTCATGGACCAGCGCTGGCCCAACGCCGAGGTGCAGCCGACCCATTTCGCCGTCGTCCAGGAGTTGCTCGGCGGCAAGACCACCGTCGACGGCGCGCTGAAGAAGATGGACGAGGCGTACCGGAAGACCGCATGACGGCGGTAATGGCGCCGCCGGTGAAGCCCGCGCCGCCACCGGTGAAGCGGGTACGCCGCGGGGGTGGCATCGCGCCGCCCTGGTTGTTCGCGGCGCCGGCTCTGCTGGTCTACGCGCTGGTGATGCTCTACCCGAGCATCGTCGGCGCGGGGTCGGCCTTCACCGACTGGTCGGGGGTCGGCGAGCAACGGTCGTTCGTCGGGTTCGACAACTTCCAGGAACTGGTGCACGACGACCAGGCGCTCGGCGCGCTCCGCAACACCCTGCTGCTGACGCTGGCGATCGTGGTGGTCCAGAACGGGCTCGGCCTGCTGCTCGCGCTCGGCGTGCACACGACGATCAAGAGCCGGATGGTGCTGCGGGTGATCTTCTTCGCCCCGGTCGTGGTCAGCCCGGTGATGGTGTCATTCCTCTGGAAGTACGTCTACAACCCGGCGCCGGACGCGGGCCTGAACGCGGCGCTGAACGCGATCGGGCTCGGGGCTCTGCGGCAGGACTGGCTGGGTAACCCATCGCTGGCGATCTGGTCGGTTGCCTTCACGGTGATCTGGCAGTGCGCCGGCTACTCGATGGTGATCTTCCTGGCCGGTCTGGAAGGCGTGCCGAAGGAGTTGCACGAGTCGGCGATGGTCGACGGGGCCGGCACTGTCGCGCGGTTCCGGCACATCACCTGGCCGCTGCTGGCGCCCGCAGTGACGATCAACGTGATGCTGTCGACGGTCGGCGGCCTGACGCTGTTCACCCAGATCATCGCGATGACCAACGGCGGTCCGGGGTACGCGACCGACACGTTGTCGACCGTGCTCTACAAGCAGGCGTTCGTGTTCGGGAAGTTCGGCTACAGCACCGCGGTGGCGCTGGTGCTGGCGATCTTCGTCGCCGCCGTCTCCTTCCTCCAGATCGCCTACCTCCGCTCCCGGGAGACGACCGCATGAGGACCGCCTACCGGCCCCGCACCTTCGTCCTCGAGCTCGTCATGGTGGCGACCGCGGTCGCCTTCCTGTTCCCGGTCTACGCCCTGGTGACGCTGGCCTTCAAGGATCCCGGGCAGATCGCGAACGCCCCGCTGTCCCCGCCCGATCCGCCGTCGGTGGCCAGCTTCGGTACGGCGTGGCAGTCGGCCTCGCTCGGGTCCGCCCTGCTGAACAGCACGCTGATCACCGTGTCGAGCGTGGTCGTGCTGATCGTGCTCGGCTCGCTCGCGGCGTACTTCCTGGCCCGGCAGGCCGGCCGGTTGAGCTACAGCCTCTACATCCTGTTCCTGGTCGGCATCATCCTGCCGTTCCAGCTGGGCATGATCCCGCTCTACCAACTGGTGAACGATCTCGGCCTGCTCGGCACCTATCAGGGGATGATCCTCTTCTACACCGGGATCCAGTTGCCGTTCACGGTGTTCCTCTACACCGGCTTCATCCGGTCGCTGCCCGCCGACTACACGAACGCGGCGCTGATCGACGGGGCCTCGCACCTGCAGGCGTTCGTGCACGTGATCTTCCCGCTGCTGCGGCCGATCACCGGCACGGTGCTGATCCTGAACGCGGTGCACATCTGGAACGACTTCTTCACCCCGCTGCTCTACCTGGGCGGCTCGGGCCGGGAGACGGTCCCGGTCCGGGTGTTCGCGTTCGTCAACGAGTACACGTCGGACTACGGGCTCGTCGCGGCCGGCCTGGTGCTCGCCGCGCTGCCGATCCTGGTCGTCTTCCTGCTGCTCCAGCGCTACGTCATCCGCGGCTTCTCCAGCGGACTGAAGGGATAACCGTGTGCCGTCGCTCGCCGAGATCTTCGCCGATCCTCCGAGGTCCTTCTCACCCGTACCGATCTGGTGGTGGAGCGGCGAACCGCTCGACCCGGTGCGGTTGCGCTGGCAGCTCGAGCGGTTCGTCGAGGGCGGCGTCTACCAACTCGTCGTCCTCAACCTCGCGCCCGCCGGGTCGGACCACGGCTGCGATGCCGACGATCCACCGTTCCTGTCCGAAGCCTGGTGGGACCTCTTCCTGGGTGTCTGCTCGGATGCGGAGGAGCTGGGCGTCTCACTGTGGTTCTACGACCAGCTCGGCTTCTCCGGAGCGGACCTCCAGGCCCGGTTGGTCGCCCGTCAGCCCTCGTACGCCGGACGTCGGCTGCAGCGCGCGACCACCACCGGTACGGGTCGCCTGGTCGTCAGCTGCCCTGCGGGGGGTCGGCCGATCGCGGCGGTGCTGGAACCATCGGACGGAGCCCCGGGCCAGCCGGTGAGCGTCACGGGCGACGGCGTCGAGTGCGAGGCTTCGTTGGAATCCACGCTCTCCTTGTTCTACGAGACGGACCACGGCTTCGACTACCTCGGGCGAGAAGCCTGTACTGCGTTGCTCGACCAGGTGCACGGGGAGTTCGCCCGCCGGCTGGGCGACCGGCTCGGCAAGGTGGTGGTCGGGTCGTTCCAGGACGAGCTGCCCTCGGTGCCGACGTGGTCCGCATCCTTCGCCGACGAGTTCGTCAGCCGGTACGGCTACGACCTGCGCGATCGCCTGGCTGCCTTGTGGGGTTCGCCGCTGCCGGATGCGGATCAGGTCAGACGGGATTACCACGCACTCCGGGCGACCCTGGCCGAGGAGGCGTTCTTCAAGCCGCTGCACGAGTGGCACGAGCAGTACGGGCTCATGGTCGGCTGCGACCAGCAGGACCCGGCCCGAGCGGGCCGCCCGGTCGAAGGTGTCCAGCTGTACGCCGACTACGCGCGCACGCATCGGTGGTTCAGTGCCCCGGGATCCGATCACCACGGGGATGCCCGGATCCACTCGTCGCTCGCGCATCTCTACGACCGCCCGCGCACGTGGATCGAGGCGTTTCACTCGACCGGGTGGGGCGGCACGCTCGAGGAGACCTTCGACTGGTTGCTGCCCTGGCTGCGAACCGGCGCCACGCTCTACAACCCGCACGCGGTCTACTACACGACCCGGGCCGGCTGGTGGGAGTGGGCGCCGCCGTCGACGGACTGGCGCCAGCCGTACTGGCGGCACCACAAGCACTTCGCCGACACAGTCGCCGGGTTGTGCGCCGCCCTGTCGATGGGCAGGCACCTGTGTGACATCGCCGTACTGTTTCCGACTGCGACGGTGCAGGCCGATCTGACGATGGATGGTCCCGGGCCCGACGCCGTACGGGCTCAGGAGGTGTATCGGGAGCTGATCGGGGATGCGACCTGGTTCGCACCGGTGCGGGGTGTGCTGGACAGGGCGCGGCTCGATGCCGATGTGATCGATGACGACTCGCTCGCGCGTGCGGAGGTACGAGTCGGGTCGGATGTGCGGCTGTTCGTCGCCGATGAGCGGTACGCCGCTGTTGTGTTGCCTGCGGCAACGGTGCTGGAAGGTGCGGTGGCCGAGCGGCTGGATGAGTTCGTTGCCGCGGGTGGGTTGGTGGTTGCCGTCGGCGCGCTGCCGGCGCGTGGCGTCGCCGGTGGTGACAAGGCGGTCGCGTTGTTGCGCGAGCGATTCGCCCGAGGCGAGGCGGTTTTGGTAGCTACTGCGGCGGAGATCCCGGCTGTGCTGGCGCGGTTGCCACGGAGGGTCGAGGCCGAGGTGCCGACGCTCGCGCGTGAGGTGGACGGCGAGCTGGTCGTCTTCGTCACGGCGACTGAGTGGAGCGCGACGCGGGTCGGCGATGGGCGAGCCGTCGAGCGCGGCATCAGTCACGACTGGGCGACCGTCGGCTACGACTTCGACCCCGAGCGGTACCTGCGCGAGGTGAGCGTCCGGGTTCGGGACGTTCCGGGCGCTCCGATGCTGGTTTCCCCGTTCGGTGGAGAGCCGAGAACCCTTGCCTACCAGGTGGATGGGGATGTCACTGAGGTTGTCGTTCCCTTCGACCAGGGACCTGCGGCGCTCGTGGTGTTTGCCGTGGGCAATCCGGCTGACGCGCCGGTCATCGCTGCGGAGTGGCGGGATGAGGCGCTCGAGGGTGACTGGGAGGCGACTCTGCTGCCGACCTTGGACAACACCTGGGGTGACTTCGCCTGGCCGGCGAGTGGGCCTGGCATGGGCGAGGTTGTGGTGGAACGGTGGGCGCTCCTGCATCGCGTCGAGGGTGACGAGCAGTGGCGATCGGCCCACGCGACCTTCGGGCCGCATGGGCTGATCGACGGATTGCCGATCGAGTACTCCGAGAGCCGCGGAATCCACAAGGACCCGATCCACAAGCATGCCCTTGGCCCGAAGGGTCATGTGCCGGAGGAGTTCCTGGACTTCGGGGTGGTCGCGGCCGGGCGAACGGTCTGCTTCCAGGCTGCGTTTGCCTTGGATGAGTCGCTCGACACCACGGTGGTGGTCGGTGCGCCTGCAGCCAAGGAGCTCCTGCTCGACGGCGTATCCGTGCCGACCGAGGACGCGGGTGGTCACTTCGGAGCCGCGGCCGCCCGTCTCTCCGCCGGGCGGCACACGGTGGAGCTCCGCCTGACTCCGGAAGTGGAGACGCCGCTGCGGGCGAACCTGGCGTTGGTCCGGGACACCTCCGCCTACCGGCGGCCCGAGTGGATCGCCCTGGTCGAGCCACCACCTGCCGGTACCGCGATCCGGTTCACCACGTCCGTAGTACCGGCTGGTGAGTCGGAGGTGACGGTGACGGCGAGCGGGTCGGCGCGGGTGATCGTCAACGGGGTCGAGGTGGGACGTCAGGGCGGGTTCCTGCCGTACGAGCGGCCGACGCCACGGGTTCGGCGGTACGACCTCGCGGAGGCGCTCCGGCCGGGGGAGAACCAGGTGACGATCGAGGTCACGCAGCCGTCGCCGATCCTGGTCGACGGGCTGGTCGTGTCGGACCACGACTGGGTGGGCGAGGTCGCCGGTGTGCCGGCGAAGGTGGTCCGCAGGCGGCAACAGCACCGCGCGCTCGCTGACCTGTACCTGAACCGCCGGGCGCACCCGTTGCCCAAGGCATCTTGGCTGGACGGCTCCAGTGCCGGGGAGAACGGCCGGGCCGGCTCGGGGTCAGGTGTAGCCGGTGCGGCGGCAGGTGTGGTCGAGCCGGTCACCTTCGCGGTACCGCGGACCGATCCGCAGCGCGTCGAGTACCTACGGTTCGACCTGCCGCCGGGCACCGTTCGCCTGGAGTTCGAGCTGGCCGGGCATGCTGTCGTCGCCGTGGACGAGACCGAGATTGCTGCGGGTTCCGGGCGCCTGGTCGCGGAGGTTCCGGCCGGCGGTCGGGTCGGGCAGTTGGCCTTGCTGACCACGCCGGGCTTCGAGGCGGGCGCGGCGCTCACCGGGCCGATCCGGGCAATCGTCGGCTCCGGGCGGATCGGCCTGGGCGACTGGGAGGACCACGGCCTGTCGGAGTACAGCGGGGGAGTCCGCTACCGCCGGCTGCTCACGATTCCCGCAGGCGAACGGATCCAGCTCGACCTGGGCCGAGTACGCGGTACTGCGGAGGTGCTGGTGGACGGCCGGAGCGCGGGGGTCCGGTTCTGTGCGCCGTACGTCTTCGACCTCACCGGGTCGGTCGGCTCGCACGGCTCGGCTGGTGAGGTCACCGTCGACGTCGAGGTCTTCGGCACGGCCGCGCCCTACCTGGACGCGGTGAGCCCGACCCATTTCGTGTTCGGGGGACAGCGGACGTCGGGCCTGTTCGGGCCGGTCCGGCTGCGGTCCCTGGCGAGGCAGCAGAAGCCCTAGTGAGGAGCCTGATCAAGTGACCGAAGATCTCATACCCGCAGCGAGGATGGCCCGGCGCCGATTCCTCACCCTCACCGGCGCCGCGACCGCGGTGGCGTTCGGAACCAACCTGCCGGGCAGCGCGCTCGGTACCGGCGGGACCGGTGGTCTCACCGGCAACCCGTTCACGCTCGGGGTCGCCTCGGGTGATCCCCTGCCCGACGGTGTGGTGATCTGGACCCGCCTGGCGCCCAAGCCGTTCGAGCCGCTCGGCGGTGCTCCCTACAAGGAGGTCCGCGTCGACTGGCAGGTGGCGACCGACGAGCGCTTCCACCAAGTGATCCGCTCAGGCCGGGCCACCGCTCGGCCGGAGTACGCGCACAGCGTGCATGTCGACGTGAGGGGGCTGCAGCCCGGTCGCCACTACTGGTACCGCTTCCGCTGCGACGGCTACCTCAGCCAGACGGCCCGCACCCGTACTGCGCCCGCGCCCGGTGCTCGCGGTGGTCAACTGACGCTCGGCGTGAGCTCCTGCCAGTCATGGCCCGACGGGTACTACACCGCCCAGCGGCACCTGGCCTCCGAGGACGTGGACGCGGTGGTCTTCCTCGGTGACTACATCTACGAGTACGGCATCGCTGCCGCCGGTGGACTGCGCAACGTGGCCGACCCGGTGCCCAGCCAGTTCCGCACCGAGGCGGACACGCTCGACCGGTACCGGCTGCAGTACGCGCTCTACAAGTCCGACCCGGACCTCCAGGCGGCTCACCTCAACGCGCCCTGGATCACCACCTGGGACGATCACGAGGTCCAGGACAACTACGCGGGCACGGTCTCCAAGAGCAACGCTCCCGTCGAAGACTTCCTGGTACGCCGAGCCAACGCGTACCGCGCGTACTGGGAGCACCTGCCCCTGCGGAGTCCTGCACCGCAAGGGCCGAACTACCAGCTCTACCGGCGATTCGGCTTCGGGCGACTGGCCGAGTTGAGTGTGCTCGACACCCGTCAGTACAGGTCCGACCAGGCGGCCGGCGACGGCTGGAAGGCAGACTCGGAGGCCCGGCGCGACCCGGCGCGCGTACTGGCCGGGCAGCAGCAGACGCAGTGGTACCTGAACGGCCTGAACCGCTCGCGGGCCACCTGGAACGTGCTCGCCAACCAGGTGATCATGAGCCGGATGGACCTCGACCCGACCGCGGCCGACCTCTACAACATGGACGCGTGGGACGGCTACGACGCCGAGCAGAAGGTGATGCTCGACGGCATCGCCGCGAACCGCCACCGCAACCCGGTGGTGCTGACCGGTGACGTGCACGCCGGCTACGCGATGGAGATGAAGCGCGACTTCGCCGACCCGTCCTCGCAGACGTACGGCGTGGAGCTCGTGCCGACCTCGTTCAGCAGCGGCGGCAACGGCGTCGACGTGTCGGCGAACGGCCAGAAGTTCCTGGACGGCAACCCGCACCTGAAGCTGGTCAACGAGAAGCGCGGCTACTCCGTCCTCCGGTTCGACGAGCGTGAGCTCCGGGTCGACTTCCGCGCGGTGCCGTACATCGACAAGCCGGGCGCGCCGATCTCCACGATCCACTCGTTCGTGGTCGAGGCGGGCAACCCGGGTCTGAACTCCGTCGCAGGCGGCACTGTCGAGGATGAAAGGGCGGTCCGATGAGAATCCGTGGCTGGAAGTCGTTGGTGCTGCTTGGCGCGGTCCTGACCGGAGTGGTTGCCGCAGGCATCACCGGACCGGCTGTCGCCGACCGCCCCACTCAAGGCGGCCTGACACTCGCGGCCGACGTGGCGGAGGTCTCCGCCGTACCGGTGCCGTGTGCCAAGCAGGGCTTCGAGCTCCGCTTCGGCAACACCGGCAAGACCGCCGTGTACGCGGATGCGTTCCTCGAGGCAGGTGCTCCGCTGACCCTGTCTCGCAAGCTGGTCTCGAGCTACCTGCCGCCTGGTTACACGCTGAAGGTGCCGATCGACGTCGGCGCGCCCCGAGGTACAGCGGCTGGTACTTACACCATCGAGGTCAAGGCCGGCGACCAGAAGCTCAGCCTGCCGGTGCGCGTCGGGGAGCCACCGGCCGACAACAGCGGCAACCTCGCGCGCTTCGTGCCGGTGACCGCGTCCAGCGAGCACCTGCCGGTCTACCCGGCCTGTGGCGCGGTGGATGGCGACCGGGACTCGGAGCACTGGGCGAAAACCACAGGCTGGAACGACGCCACCAAGGGCAACTTCCCCGACTGGCTGCAGGTCACCTTCGACAAGCCGGAGACCGTCGGCCGGGTCGAGCTGTACACACTGAACTCGAAGCAGTACCCCGCCGCAGGGTACGGCCTGAAGGACTGGGACGTACTTGCCCAGGTCAACGGCGCCTGGCAGACGGTCGCCTCGGTCCGCGGCAACACAGCCCCGCTGAACAGTTCCACCTTCACCCCAGTCACCGCCACCGCAGTACGGCTCCTCGCCCTGGCTTCCAACGAAGGCCCGACCTACTCACGGATCGTCGAGCTGGAGGTCTACGCGGGGTGAGACCGGACGAATAATCGCGCGCGGCGTGCGGGGTGGCACGGCTACAGTTCCAGCGTGTTTGCGATCGAGCTGGATGAAGCTGCCGAGTTGCGCTTGCTGGAGCCGTGGCAGGCCGAGGAGTTCCTCGCCCACATGGACCGGGCCCGTGAGGTGGTGGACCCGTGGATCCCGTGGGCGAACCGGAGTACGGACCTGGACTCGGCTCGCGCCACCCTGCAACGCTACGCGGACCTCGCCGCCCGCGACGCCGGCCGCCTGTACGGCATCTGGCTGGACGGCACGCTGGTCGGTGGCACCATGTTCGTCTCGTTCGACGCCGCCGCGGGCAACTGCGAGATCGGCTGCTGGCTGGAGCCTGCCGGCCAGGGGCGCGGCCTGATCACCAAGGCCGCCACCCATCTGATCGACTGGGCGGTTCGCGTCCGGGGCCTTTACCGCATCGAGTGGATCACCCGCCCCGACAACACCGCCAGCAGCAACGTCGCCCGCCGCCTCGGCATGCAACTGGACGGCACCCTCCGCGCCGAATACCTCCATCAGGGCGTCCGCCACGATTCCCAGGTCTGGTCCCTCCTAGCCCCGGAATGGCTCGCCCGCTAGCCACCACCAACCGGCTACGCACCGAGGACACGGACCACCTGCTGGCTGCCGTCGAGGCCACCGGAGTACAACAGTTCGTCGCGCAGAGCTACGCCAGCTGGAACTGCGAACTGCCGCAGGCGTCACCGCGTCGGCAAGACACGCGGAGCCCACGAACTACCGACCGATAGTCGGAGAACTCTGACGGGTGTCTGGCAGTGCTGAGGAAGGGTGACCGATATACGGAACGACAGGAGATACTGCGTTCTCTGTGCACCTGAAACGCCGCGGTAGGTGTTGAGGTTGGCGTCGCGAGCGACCTCTTCCTGTCGTTCGGTACAGCCGGGCCGGCGCAGCAGCCCGAAGTGGACTTCTCGTCAGACCGCCGGCCGCCTGCCGCAGGCAGGCGGAAGCCCTCACCGCCGCTTGCGCCAAGCTCGCCACCCTCGACCAGTCTGTCGCCGTCGGCGTGCACCCCGCCCGCGTCAGCGGGACCACGTCGTACGCCGCCTAGCGCCTCGCACTAGTTAGGCAGGTCACTCGGCAGCAGCGGTCGCATGAAGGTGCGGTCGTACCGCAGCACGCACCCGCTCTCCTCGCGGATCCGGTCGGCCGCGATGAACTCGGGGTCAACCCCGAACCCCTGCCGGTACTGCTCGTAGGCGGCCAGGCTCTCGAAACTGAACAACGCCAACGCACGATCACTCGCCCCCTCCGACGGCAGGAAATAGCCGTGATGCGTCCCGCCGTGCCGCTCCACCAGGTCCATCCATCGCCGACCGAACCGCTCGAACGCTTCGAGCTTCGCCGGATCGATGACGTAGTCCACCACGCAAGTAATCACCTCACCACCTTGTCATCCCCGGGTGGCAACGACAGGTCAACCGGTCAGCAGCCGGTCCGGCTGGAATCTGTTGCGCAGGGCAAGCAATGACTCGATCAGCGCACCGACCCGCGGGCTCACCAACTCGTCGTCGAGCAAGCGGGTGTCGCCGGACAGCTCGAACTCGCGGGCACTGTCGGACACCAGGTTCAGCAGCTCGGTGTTGCTCCGCAACGTCAATCTCTGCAGGGCGATCCGATGAGCGGCCACGCCGGTCATGCCGAGCAACATCCGTTCGCCCATCATCACCTCCAGCCATGCCTCGGCCAGCGGCGCCGACAACCTGCTCAACCACGGCTGTACTGCGGGCGCCACCTGTTCGCGGTACGACGCCACCCAGGGCGAGCAATCACCCACCAAGGGGTTCACGGTGAACCTCGCCGCGGTGGTCCCGTCGACCACGATCGCGCGCAGCAGTGCGACGTTCTCCCGTACGGTCGCGAATCTCGGCGAGCCGCCGAACAGGTCGAGCTCGTACTCCACCATGCAACCCTTGCACCGCAGCAGTTGTACCGCGACCACCAGTTCGCGCAGCCGTGCGGCATCACCGGCGATCCCCGACAACTCCAAGCGGACAAGGGAAACCCCGTCGCCGCGTGATCCGTCGTACGCCCCCGACAGCACGTCGCGAGGCGCCCAGGAGGCGCCCGCCACCATGCTTTGATCAGTATCCATGGTCCCCCCACGACGCCGATCGAATAGTTCAAGGTCCGCCCGCGCCGGGGCTATGTCAAGGGGGTCACCCGGTGTGGCCGGCCGACCTCGCGCTGGCAGCGCGGACTCCTCGTCGCCGGCGGGTGCAATGGCGGTACCAGCCGTACGCGAGCAGGGCGCAGATGGCGCCGTTGATCACGGCCGCGCCGATGTCCGTGAGGTGATGCATCCCGCGGTACAGCCGCGCGAACGCCACGAGCAGCGGCATCGCGAGGCAGAGGATCACTGTCGTCCACCGCAGCCACGCGCGTTCGATGCCCAGCGCGAGCAGTGTGAACGCGAGGTAGAGGCCGGTCGACGCACCCACGTGCCCACTGGGGAAACTCGCTGTGGGTGGTGACGCGTCGAGCTTCTCGACCGGCGGGCGATCGCGGTCCACGACCCTGGCGGCAATGAGGAAGATCAAACCCTGCATGGCGATCGCGATCGGTGGAACGAGCGCCAGGCGCAGGTCCCGGGTCCGCCACAGGAGCAAGGACGAGACGACGATGCAGACTCCGATCACGGCCGCGGTGTTGCCGATCTGCGACCACACCGCCGTGATCGTGTTCCAGGTGCCGGTCCGGTCCGCGGCAAGATCCTTGTTGATCGCCTCTTCGGCGTGGAACCCGTCGAGTGGTCCTTTCAGTGTGAGCCCGATGCCGATGATGAGGCCACCGAGCGCTATGCCGGGTGCGACGGCCCTGGTGAGGAGGTCGCTGCCGTCTTGCCGATGAATCCGATCCATGAAGCGAACATAATGCCCAGACCGAGTACGTGCCCGGCGAGAATGTCGGACGGGAAGTGCGCACCGATGAAAAGCCGGTCCAGACCGACGATCACAGGCACCACGATCGCGAGTGCGATGGCGATGCGGCGCTGGGTGGCGGAGAGCAGCGGCCAGAGCAGGAAGACCATGACACCGGCCGCCAAGGTGATGTTCAGGGCGTGGCCGGAGGGGAAGGAATAACCCGCTGCATGCGGCACCGACTCGTCGTCGACGACCGGCCGGGCGCGCTGGGCGATGAGCTTGGAGGCGCCACCGATTCCCCAGCCGACCATCATCGTGACGAAAGCCCACAGCGCGCGCCCCCTGAGGTTCTTCGACCTCCAGGCCCAGACCACGATCACGGTCGCGACGAGGTACACGAAGATCGGCTGGCTGACGAGCTGGATCACGGTCAGGGCCGGCACCAATCCATGACGAACGCTGAACCCGGTGGCAGCCCGGATGGCCGCATCATCGGCCCTGATCAACGGATCGAACTGCTGCCGCACCGCAAACCCCAGCAGCACGACAGGCAGCGCGAACACCATCATCGCCAGGACACCCCGGAGCAACCGCCAACTCCGCACCCGGACGACCGCAGTCGCACCTACCCGCCGCATCGCCATAACCAACCTGTACCCATTCACCCAGCAACCGGACGCGCGCCCCGAAACCCGGCCGCAAAGGTTTGGAGTCTGATGTAACACAGAGTCATCATCCGCGATGTAGTCCCCGAGGGGGATTCACATGCATCACTTCAATTCGCCACCAAACTGGCCCGCGCCACCATCATCCGACTGGCAGCCACCACCCGGCTGGCGCCCAGACCCGACCTGGCCACCGGCGCCACCTGGCTGGCGCTTCTGGCTGAACGAACGCGGCGGACGCAGCATCGGCCCCCGCGGTCTGTACGGCTCGGTCGGCCGAGGTCGCCTGGCAGCGGCGGGTATTGGTGGCGGTCTCATTCTCCTGTTCGTGGTGGGAACGATCGGCGGCGGCAACACCGGACAGGCGGCGCAGGCGGGTCGGCCTGTTCCAGGGCCGACCGTCACCGCGACCGCCACGGCGACGGCGACTGTGACGGTTCGTGAGACCGTGCCCGGGCCGACGGCAACGGTTACTCAGCCGCCACTTCCTGCACGGACGGTGACGGTGAAAGCGCCTACGGCAACGACTCAGCCCACGAGGCCTGTCCCGCTGGTGCAGCCGACCAAGAGTGTCCAGCCGCGAAAGACGACAGCGGCGCCCGCGGTGTACTACGCGAACTGTTCGGCAGCGCGGGCAGCCGGTGTGACGCCTTTATATAGGGGGGATCCGGGCTACGCCTCGCATCTGGATCGCGATAACGACGGAGTCGCGTGCGAGTAGACCGGCAGAAATTGCCTCCGTGTAATTAGCTGCTTACTGCCTGGTGAGCTGGTCAACGCGCCGAAGGGGTCCATATTCTTTACCAGGATTTAGGCGTGACGTTCGAGGTTGCCGGTCGTTGAGCTGTCAGACAGGTACTGATCATCGGGTCCTGGGGGATCCGGAAGGGCCGCCCGTGCATCGATTCAATCCACCGCCCAGCTGGCCTGAGCCGCCGACCGCCGCCTGGCGTCCGCCGCTCGGGTGGGAACCTGACCCCGAGTGGCCCGACGCACCCGCGGGCTGGGGATTCTGGATCAACCGTCATGGCCGCAAGGCCAGTGGTCCGATCGGGGCGTACGGCGCCATCGACGCGGGCCGCCTCGAGCTGGCCACCGCCCATCCTTCGCTCCTCCTGATGCACAGCTGACGGAGCAGCTCAGAACCTGAACAGCCTGCTACACAGCGTGAAACGGGCCCGGCCTCGATGGCCGGGCCTGTAGCTGTTCCACCGGAGGAGACTGTTTCAGCGGACGAGACACGCGTTTCTTATCGCGATCTGATGTTATGTTATCAATGTAGCTAACATCCGCGTGAGGGGAGAGCGGTCAGTGCGCGAACCGGCCTGGATCGGCGTGGACCTGGGAACGCAGAGCGTCCGGTCCGTCCTCGTCGACGCGACCGGGACAGTACTCGCCCGCGCCGCCCGCCCACTCACCAGTCGCCGCGACGGCAGCCGGCACGAGCAGGACCCGCGCGAGTGGTTCGACACCGTCGACGCCATCCTTGCCGAGGTCAGTACGCCGGACGTCCGGGGCATCACCATCTGCTCCACCTCCGGCACCATCCTGCTCACCGACACCGACGGCAATCCCACCACCGCCGCGCTCATGTACGACGACGCGCGCGCGGCCGGGTACCTCGAGCGCATCGTGGCGGCGGATCCCGCTCGCTGGGCCGGAGCTATGCAGCCGACCTGGGCCCTCCCCAAGATCATCTGGCTCCTCGAACAGCAGGACGCCGAGCGGACCAGCACCCACCTTGGCAGCCCCCGGCGGGTCGCCCACAGCGCCGACGTGGTCGCCGCCCACCTGGTGGGTCATCCCGTCGCCACCGACACCAGCCACGCGCTCAAGACCGGCTACGACCTGATCGGCGACCGCTGGCCCCGCGAAGCCTTCGACGCCCTCAACCTCGAGCCCGGCCTCTTCCCCCAGGTAGTTCTCCCAGGTACTGAGCTCGGCCAGGTTTCCAAGGCAAAAGCCCAGGTCAGCGGGGTCCCCGAAGGCACTCCCATCTACGCGGGCATGACCGACGGCTGCGCGGCCCAGATCGCGGCCGGCGCCCTCGCCCCGGGCGCGTGGAACTCCGTCCTCGGCACCACCCTCGTCCTCAAAGGCGTCAGCAAGGTGCTCCTCGAAGACCCGACCGGCGCCGTCTACAGCCACCGCCACCCGGATGGCGGCTGGCTCCCTGGGGGCGCGTCCAACACCGGGGCCGGCGCACTCACGGCGATGCTCCCCGGCGCCGACCTGGACGCCTTCGACCGGCAGGCCCGCGAGCTCGGCCCGATCAACGCCGCGATCTACCCGATCACCGGCAGAGGCGAGCGATTCCCCTTCGTCGCCCCGAAGGCCGAGCGCTTCCAGCTCGGCGACCTGCCCGATGACCTGCACTCGTACGCCGCAGTACTGCAAGGCGTCGCGTTCATCGAGAAGCTCGCGTTCGAGCATCTGGAAAGCCTCGGCGCGGAGCCGGTCCGATCCGTCTCGCTCACCGGTGGCGCCGTCCGCAGCGGCTACTGGAACCAGCTCCGCGCCGACGTCCTCGGCGTACCCGTGGAGCTGCCCGCCTCGCCCGACCCGGCATACGGGATGGCGGTGCTCGCGGCGTCGGCCGGTACGTCGGTGACGCGGACCGCCGAGCGGATGGTCCGGATCGACCGGGTACTCGAACCACGACCGCAGGAACGGCTGACCACCTTGTACGGCGAGTTCGTGGCCGAGCTGGATCGACGGGGGTACCGGGGATGAGGACGACCGTCGTACTGGCGCGGCACGGGCGGACCGAGTGGCATCACGGCAACAGGTACACCGGTTCCACGGATCTGCCGATCGACGAGGTCGGTCACCGGCAGGCGGAGCAACTGAAGGAGTGGGCGGCGGAGTTCGCGCCGGACGCGCTCTGGTCGTCGCCGATGCTGCGCGCGCGGCAGACCGTCCAGCCGATAGCGGACGCGCTCGAGCTCAAACCGACGTTGGACGATCGCCTGCGCGAGGTCGACTTCGGGTCGGCCGAAGGGCGCATGCTGAGCGAACTGCCGCCCGCCGTGGCCAAGGCGTTCGAGCTGGATCCGGTCGGCTGGCACTTCCCGGGCGGTGAGGATCCGGCGGAGGCGGCGGATCGGGTGCAGGACGCGTTCCACCAGATCGGACGCGAGCACCAAGGCAAGAAGGTGCTCGTGGTCGCGCACAACACGTTGATCCGGCTGCTGGTCTGCCGGGTACTGGGACTGGAGCTGAAGGAGTACCGCAGACTTCTACCGGCCCTCGGTCCCGCGGCGTTGGTGCGTTTGCGCTGGGAGGACGGCACAGTGGGTCTCGAGGCCTACAACACCCCAGCTGTCCGAATGGAGACCCTGGTATGAGTTCAGACACCGTCGACGGCGACACCCGGCCGGAACCCGCTGATCCTGGTCGCCCCGACACGGCCGAGCTCAGCCGGCCGGCCCGCCGCCAGGCCGAGATCGCCGCGTACGTCGTCGAGCACGGTTCGGTCTCCGCGAACGACCTGGTCGAGGCGTTCGGGGTCAGTGTGATGACGGTCCACCGCGACCTGGACGAGCTCGAGCGGCAAGGTGTGGTCCGGAAGTACCGCGGCGGCGTGACCGCCCAGCCGACCAGCGTGTTCGAGAGCAACGTCGCGTACCGGCTGAACACCGCGCAGGCGGAGAAGTCGGCGCTGGCCCGGCACGCCCGGGCGATGATCGAGCCCGGCATGTCCGTGATGCTCGACGACTCGACCAGCGCGCTCGCCCTGGTCGACCTGTTCGAGGACATCACTCCGTTGACCGTGGCAACCAACTTCCTGCCGGCGATCAGCAAGCTGACCGGGTTGCGCGACATCACCCTGGTCGCGCTCGGCGGCATCTACTCCGCCACCCACGACTCGTTCGGCGGCATGCCTTGTGCGGAAGCGGTCGAGGCGCTGCACACCGACTTCCTCTTCTGCAGCGTCTCGGCGGTCTCGCCGACGCACGCGTTCCACCAGGAGGAGGAGATCGTGCTGGTCAAGCGGGCCATGCTGCGGTCCGCACGGACGAAGGTGCTGCTCGTCGACCACGGCAAGCTGCAGCGGACCGCGCTGCACCGGCTCGCGCCGCTGACCGATTTCGACGTCGTGGTGGTGGACGAGAAGACCCCGGCCGACCTGGTTCAGGCCTTGCGTGACAACGGCGCGACCGTGGAGGTCGCACCGCTCTAGCTGTTCTAGGAGGGGAGTACCGCGTGGACGTGGGAGTGGACGTCGGCACCACCGTCACCAAGGCCGTGGCCTTCGACGAGGCGGGCCGCCAACTGGCCGAGACCTCCCGCCCGACCCGGCTGGTCCGGCCGGGACCCGGCCGGTTCGAGCACGACACCGACGAGATCGTTGCCTCGGTCAACGAGGTGGTGGCCGAGCTGGCGGCGGACGTCGGCACCGAGCCGGGCGTGCTCGCGATCACCGCGCAGGGCGACGGGCTCTGGCTGCTCGACTCCGACGGCAGCCCGGTCCGCCCGGCGATCTCCTGGCTCGATGCGCGCAGCGGCGCGATCCTCGAGCGGTGGACCTCCGAAGGTGTTGCCGAGCAGGTCTTCCGGCGATCGGGTAACCGGATGTTCCCCGGCGCGTCCGGCCCGCTGCTGGCCGCAGTACTGGCTGAGGAGCCTGAGGTTCTCGCGCGCGCCGGCACAGCGGCGTACTGCAAGGACGTCGTGATGCAGCGCCTCACCGGAGTCAGGGCGACGGATGTCTCGGACGGGTCGGCGCCCTTCCTCGATCCGCGCACGAGCGAGTACGACGCTGACGCCTTGAGTGCCTGTGGTCTGTCCGACTGGCAACACCTGCTGGCTCCGGTCGAGCCGGGTGGTCCCGTCGGCGAGCTGCGTGACTCGGCCACCGGGCTGGCTCTCGGGACGCGCGTCTCGGCTGGCCCCTACGATTTGCCGGCCGCCGCGATGGGCGCCGGAGTCAGCGAAGTCGGCGACGCCCTGCTGACTGTCGGTACTACGCTCGCCTGCCAGGTGGTCACGCGAGAGCTGCCGGTGGACGACGAGCCCGCGGGGTTGTTCCTCGGCACGTGGACGCCTGGTGTGTGGTTGCGCGCGATGCCGGCGATGGTCGGCACGGCTGCTCTCGATCGGGTGCTGTCCTTGGTGGGGCTGGGGACCGACGCGCTCCCGGCTCTGCTCGCCGAGAGTCCGGCGGGTGCGCATGGCGTCACCGTGCTGCCCTATCTGTCGGAGGCCGGTGAGCGGGCGCCGTTCGTCGAGACCGGCGCGCGCGGCACGATCGACGGGATCTCGTTGTCGACCACCCAGGCCGATGTGGTCCGCGCGACCTGCGAAGGTGTCGCTTATGCCGCGCGGCACTGTCTGGACGCGGCCGGCTGGACCGGCCGGGTGACGGTGTGCGGCGGCGGTGCGAAGAGTCGTGAGTGGACCCAGATCCTCGCCGATGTGCTGCACAGTCCGCTGCACACGACCGACGCGTCCCAGGTCGCAGCGCGGGGTGCAGTGATCGGAGCCCGGCTCGCGGCCGACCCGTCCAGCGCGGGACCCGAGTGGGTCGCCGTCAGCCGTCAGGTCGACCCCGCTCCGGCCCGTGCCGCCTTCTATGACGAGGGATACGCCCACTACTTGCGCCGCGTCGAAGCCGCGCGTCCCCGCTGGGCCGACCCAGCGCCAACCGCCCTTGCGCAAACCTCTGGAGCTCGATGAGAACCGTCAGTACCCTGCTCGCCGGCGACCACTTCGTCCGCAACGATCTGCTCGCCGCCTCCCTGTCGAAGCTGGAAGGCGTCACCTTCGACTTCCGGGAGGTGACCTTGCCGTGGCCGCTGACGCCGTACGGGCGGGTCGCCGAGGTGGATGAGGCGAGTGACGCCGAGGACCAGTTGATCGCGGCGTTGCCCGGAGTGGAGGTTGCGGTCACCCAGATGGGGCCGTTCACCGAGAGAGTGCTCGAGGCAGCGCCGGACCTGCGATTCCTGGTCTGTTGCCGAGGTGGTCCGGTCAACGTGAACGTGCCTGCGGCAACCAAGCGCGGCGTCATCGTCTCGTCGACACCGGGCCGCAACGCCGTCGCGGCCGCCGAGCACGCGGTCGCCCTGATGCTGGGTGCCCTGCGCAAGCTTCCGCAGTTGCAGCGCACGCTGGAACAGGAGCAGTGGCGCAGCGACCTCTACGCGTACGACGAATGTGGCTCCGAACTGGACGGCGCGACCGTCGGCCTGGTCGGGTACGGCGCGATCGGCCGCCGGGTGGCCCGAGTGATGCTTGCCTTCGGTGCCACGGTGCTCGTGGTGGACCCGGCGATCGACGCGTCCTCATCGCCGGACGGGACCGAGGTGGTCGAGCTGGACGAGTTGCTCAGGCGGTCCGACGTGGTGAGCCTGCATGCGCGGCTGACCGAACAGACCCGCGGCATGATCGGGGCGAAGCAGCTCGCGCTGATGCCGGGGGGCGGAGTACTGGTGAACACTGCGCGCGGCGGCCTGCTCGACTACGAGGCGACCGTTGACGCGCTGGAGTCGGGGCAGTTGGGGGCGGCGGCGTTCGACGTGTTCCCGACCGAGCCGGTGCCGGCTGGTTCACGGCTGCTGACCGCGCCGAACGTCGTGATGACTCCGCACCTGGCCGGTGCGACCCGGCAGACCGCGCAGCGGGCCGGTTCGATCGCAGCCGAGGCGGTCGCGGCGTACCTGGCGGGTCGTGATCCGATCGGACTGGTTTCCTGACCACCGGGAACCCACAGGCATGAAACTGGCGACCTTCAGCACCTGGACAGAGCTCCTCCTGCTGCTGATCGCGTTCGTCCTGTCGATGGTGATCGGCGTCGAACGGGGCCGGGGTGTTGCGGGCGATCACCGGGGTACGGCCGAAGGACGCTGACGGTGATTGAAAGTCATCAGCTATGCTGATGGTATGGCGAGCGATGTGGGGGCACACGAAGTACGGCAGAGCGTCTTCCGGCTGGTCCGCCGGCTGCGGCAGGAGCGGCCCGAGGCCGGGCTGAGCTATTCGCAGCTCGGCGCGCTGGGCTGGTTGGAGCGCGAGGGGTCAATGACGAACGCCGACCTGGCTGCGGCGGAGGGGGTGGCGCCGCAGACGATGATGCGTACGACGGCGGAACTGGTCGCCGGTGGATTGATCAGCCGTGCTGATAATCCCGAAGATCGCCGTCAGGTGCTGCTGACGATTACCGAAGCGGGCCGGGAGTTGATCCTGGAGGATCGCCGACGGCGTGACAGCTTCCTCGCCGAGGCGATGGAGACCACCCTGACCCCGACTGAACGTGAACTCCTCCGCCTCGCCGCCGGCCTCCTCGACCGCCTCTCCGAGTACCAGCAATGACGGCCACCGCAGTTTCGGCAGACACACACGTCGTCGAGCAGCCGGACTTGCCGCGGCGGTATGCGGGGGCCATCGGGCTCGGGACCTTGTTGCAGCCGCTGAACTCGTCGATGATCGCGGTCGCGCTGGTCCAGATCGGCATCGACTTCCACGCCGGCACCGAGACCCAATGGCTGGTGTCGGGCCTCTATCTCGCCACTGCGATCGCGGCCCCGACCGCTGGCCGCCTGGCGGACCTGCTCGGCGCTCGGCGGGTGTTCCTCTCCGGACTGGTCCTGGTCGCTCTCGTCTCCGCCCTCGCCCCATTCGCGCCGACCCTCGGCTGGCTGATCGCCGCGCGCGTGCTGCTCGGCATCGGGACGGGCGCGCAGTTCCCGTCGGGTGTCGCGATGATCCGCGGAATGGCCGACCGGCGAAAGGCGTCCGCGGTCGGCGCCCTCGGACTCCTCTCGATCTTCGCCCAGACGTCGGCCGCGCTCGGCCCCAGCATCGGTGGGTTCCTGGTCGGCACGTTCGACTGGCAGGCGATCTTCATCTTCAACCTGCCGGTGGCCGCGATCGCCGGCATCTGTGTCCTCGTCCTCGTGCCACGCGACCCGCCACATCAGCGGGACACCAGCAGATCCATCTGGCGGGAGATCGACCTCCCCGGACTTGTACTCTTCAGCGCGGCGATGACCGCGGTGATGCTGATCCTGCTCTCCCTGGCCGACCATCCGCTCTGGTGGCTACTCGCTGTGGCGATTCCCGTCGGAGTGATCTTCGTGGTCTGGGAACGGCGCGCCGCGAGTCCCTTCGTCGACGTCCGGCTGCTCGCCACCAGCGCGACGCTCTCGATGAGCTATCTGCGCACGATGCTCACGTACGTGGCGTTCTACGCGATCTTCTACGGCCTGCCGGGATGGCTCGAGCAGAGTCGCAAGCTCGACCCGTCAAAGGTCGGTCTGGTGGTGCTGCCGATCGCCGCGATCGGCGCGCTCACCGTCATCGGTGCGACCAGGCTCGCGCGGAGCCGAGGCCCGGGCCCGCTGCTGCTGATCGGCTCTGCCGGTCTCCTCGTGGGTGGCTCGGCCCTCACCTTCGGGGTGCACTCCGGGACGCCGATCGTCGTACTGGTCCTCGTCAGCGCGGTCCTGGGCATCCCGAACGGCTTCAACGGCCTCGGTAACCAACTCGCCGTCTACAGCGCGGCGCCGGCCGAAGAGACAGGCGCGGCCGCCGGCCTCTTCAGAACCTCCCAGTACGTCGGTGCGAACCTGGCCGCCGCGGCCATCGCCCTCGTGTACTCCGGCCCCGCTACCGACGCGGGCCTCCACAGACTCGGCTATCTCGTGGTCGGGATCGCCGCCCTGCTCCTGGTCGACGCCCTCCGTCAGTCCCGCTCTGGACCGGCCTCTGTGGCCTCCCGATGACGAGTTGCTCGGCCACTGGCGCCTTACAAGCCGCCAGCTGTCGAACGACCTGTCAGTGGCCTCGCCGGCTCGAGGCGATCGGTGACGAGGTTCGCCGCCAGTACGAGGAGAAGGTGCTTTGATCATCACCGGCCACCGGGGAGCAGTCGGGTCCGAACCGGAGAACACCCTGCGCTCGTTCCGCCGCGCCGTCGCGGACGGGTGCGACGAGATCGAGCTCGACCTGCGGGTCACGTCCGACGACCACCTCGTGGTGATGCACGACGCCACGGTCGACCGGACAACCAACGGAACCGGCGCGGTCGAGGACCTGACCTTCGAGGAACTGCGGTCCCTCGACGCCGGTCTCGGCGAGGTTGTGCCCACCTGGGCGGAAACGGTCGATGCCATCTCCGTGCGCTTCCAGGCAGAGGTCAAGGCTGCGCGGGCGGTCCCGCTCCTGGTGGAGTCCCTGCAGGCTGATCCTTCATTGGCCGCCCGGACACTCGTCACCTCCTCCCACGCGGACATCCTGCTAACTGTCCGCCAGGCGATGCCGACAGCCGAAACCGGCCTGATCTTCGGTCGCACCCCGGACGTGGCAGACGTGCTCGCCCTCACCAAGGCAGCCCAAGCCGGTACTGCGCTGTGCGGCATCGCAGGCCTCACAGTCGAAGCCGTTGAGAAACTCCACAAGGAAGGCTTCGCCGTAACCGCCTGGCCGGTCCCCGACGCCGAAACCTACGCCCAAGCAGTAGCCCTGGCCGTAGACGGCATCACCACAGACCACCCCAACCACCTCCCCACCCGCTAACCCCCACCTCAGCCATGCAGCCCACCTCAGCCGGCGGCGTTCGCAGTACGGGTGGGGTGGGTCACATCTTGGTGTGCGGAATTGTTCTTACATGAGCGGGAAATGTGTGATTGCCTTGGTTCATGAGCATCAGCATCGGTGTGGTCGGAGCCGGCCAGTTCGCCCCCTCGTTCCTGCGGCTGTGGTCCGCGCATCCCGACGTCTCGGACGTCCGGCTGACCGACGTCCTGCCGGACCGGCTGGCCGAGCTGGCGGAGAAGCAGGGCGTGACCATCACGTACCAGTCGTTCGAGGAGATGCTCGCGTCCGACGTCGACGCGGTCGCGATCTTCACCCAGCGCTGGCTGCACGGCGAGATGGCGATCCAGGCGCTGGAGGCCGGCAAGCACGTCTACTCGACCGTGCCGATGGCGATCGAGGCGGACCAGATCGCCCGTATCGTCGAGCTGGTCAAGGAGACCGGCCTGACCTACATGATGGGCGAGACGAGCTTCTACTACCCGTCGTCGGTCTACTGCCGCCAGAAGCTCGCCGCCGGTGACTTCGGCCGGGTCTTCTACTCCGAGGGCGATTACGTCCACGACATGGACCTCGGCTTCTACGCCGCCTACCAGTACAGCGGCGGCGAGGATTGGAAGAAGACCGCCTCGTTCCCGCCCATGCTCTACCCGACGCATGCCGTCGGCAACGTTCTCTCGGTGACCGGGCAGCACGCCACGCACGTGTCCTGCATCGGGGTGAAGGACGACCGCGGCGACGGCGTCTTCGACAAGGAGATCAGCCAGTTCGACAACGACTTCAGCAACGCGACCGCGCTGTTCAAGCTCGCGGACGGCGGGGTGATGCGGACCAACGAGATGCGCCGGGTCGGCTACCCGTCGCACATCCGTGAGTCCCGGCTGCGCGTCTTCGGCACCGAGGGCAGCTTCGAGCAGCTGGCCACCACCACGCTCTGGCAGACCAAGGAAGGCGTCGAGGACGTCAGCCACCTGATGGAGACCGCGCCGAGCGGCTCGCTGGACGACGACGACCTGGCGGCCGTCGACCCGGCCCTGCGCGACGCGTTCATGTCGGGGCTCTCGCCCGTGCACGACCGCGACCGGTTGCCGGCCGAGTTCGCTGGCCTGCACAACGGCCACGAGGGCTCGCACCACTTCCTCGCCGACGACTTCGTCCGCGCGGTCGCCGACAAGGCCTTGCCGCCGATCAACGCCTGGGTCTCCGCCCGGTACACGCTGCCCGGCATCTTCGCCCACCAGTCCGCGCTGCAGGGCGGCGTCCAGCTGGAGATCCCCGACCACGGCGACGCCCCCGCCTGAGCCTCAGCTGCCAGTGCCGCACCCCTTGTCCGGATGGGGTGCGGCACTTTTGTCTGGAGGTCGTTGGTAATTCACGTGGAAGCCTTGCAGGTGGTCGGCGACTGACATAGGACAGAGCCATGACCATCCGCCACCCTGCCTCCCCCCGCTCAGCCCTGGCCGGTACTGCGCTCGCCGCCGCTCTCGTGGCCGGCTCAGTAGCCGCCAGTACTGCGGTCGCGCAGCCCCCCGCCGCTGAAACCTCCTCGGTCTCCAAGTCGCTGCCACTAGGCCCGGCCAACCTCGCCGAGACCCGCAACACCAGCACCCTCCAGCCGGGGGTGACGCTGACGACGATCGTCCGCGGACAAGCCGGGCCCCAGTCCTTCTGGACCGTCGAGGTCGCGATCCCGTCGAATTCGCCCGACCCCGACGCCCCGGCGGCCGCGCTGTCCGACCAGGCAACCGCCGACGCCACCGCCGCGCGTCTTCGCACCGCGGGCCTCGACCCGAGGGTGGAGAACGTCCCGACTCCCAAGCTCGCTGACGCGGGCGGGGGGTCGCTCGGCTACCGCGTCCGCCTCGGCTCCCTCGCCACCAAGGCCGAGGCCGATGCCCTCCGGACCAAGGTGATCGCCGCCGGTCTGGGCGGATCCAGCCTCTACACCGGCTGGGACGGCGAACCCGACGACGTCAGCGGTTCCACCGGCCCCTGGCACGTCCAGGTGCTGACGATCGACCCGACGAAGTTCCGCGGCGGCCTCGACGCGACGTACGGGCCTGACATCGAAGCGCGCGAGACGACGAGCACGCTGGCGACGCTGACCGGCGCCACCGCGGCCGTCAACGCCGGGTTCTTCGTGCTCGACCCGAAGGCCGGCGCTCCTGGCGACCCCGCGGGCGTTGGGGTGTACGACGGGCGACTGGTGAGCGAGCCGACCGCCGGACGGCCCGCGCTGGTGATCGGCGACAACGCCCGCGGTACTGCGGTCGAGCGGTTCCGCTGGCAAGGCGAGGTCCGTGGGGTGGGACGCCCGCTTCCGCTGGACGGACTGAACCGAGTGCCCGGCCTGATCCGCAACTGCGGCGGTACTGCGGACGACCTGCCGACCGCGAAGCCCTTGCACGACGTCACGTGTACCGACGCGGACGAGTTGATCGCCTTCGACGCGTCGTACGCTGCCGCGACCCCAAGCGGTCCCGGCGCCGAGGTCGTAATCGACCGGCACGGCGTGGTCACAGCGATTCGTACGACGCGCGGTGGCGCGATCCCCGAGGGCGGCCGGACCGTCCAGGCGACGGGTGCCCAGGTGGCGCCGCTCCTGGCCGCGGCCAAGATCGGCGAGCGACTTGAGATCCGCGCGTCACTGGTCGACACGCGGGGTCACGACGTGCGCCTTTCGCCGCGAACCACGATCGTCAACGGCGGACCTGAACTAGTCCGCGACGGCCGCCTGCTGGCGACCCCGAAGGCAGACGGCATGGCCCCGGCCGACAACCCGAGCTTCTACTACGGCTGGGTCCACAAACGGAACCCCCGCACTATTGCCGGCGTAGACGCCCAGGGCCGCACCGTCCTGATCACCGCCGACGGCCGCAACGTAGACAGCCTCGGCCTCGGAATCGGCGAAGCCGCAGCAGTAGCCAAGTCCTTCGGCCTCCGCGACGCCATCAACCTGGACGGCGGCGGCTCCACCACCATGGTCGCCAACAACAAGGTCCTGAACACCCCGTCCGACGCCGCCGGCGAACGCCCCGTCGGGGACGCCCTGGTCATCACCCCGCGCAGGTAGATCAACCCCCGTACCGACCGACAGGAAGTGCCCCTCGTACTCCGCCTCAGGCTGCCTGCACCCACCGTGAACCGCAGCCGCTGAAGGAAGTACTACCTGTCGGTCGGTACGCCTGTGGACAACTCCAGAGGCGACCGGCAGTTCTCCGGCAGGCTTGTGCGGATGGAATCCGTGCCCAAGGTGGTGGCCCGCAATCGCGGCAACGCCACCTTCGCCGAGCTGGTCGAGGCGACCTCGCGCCGAGCGCTCGCGGCAGCGGTCAAGGCGGGGCGGGTGGAGCGCCCGGCCCGCGGGATCTACGTCCTTCCCGGCATTGACAGTGATCGCCGGACAGCCTTGGCGTATGACGGAGTCGTCTCGCACCTGAGTGCGGCGGTCGCCGGGGATCTGCCGCTGCTTTCCCATCCACCGAAGCCACACATCACAGTCCCGACAAAACGCCGTCCGCGGCCGGGACCGCCTGCTGTGCTGCACTGGGCGCCGATCGGTCCCGCTGATCGTCCGAGTCGGCTGACCTCGCTGGTTCGGACAGTCGCCGACTGCGCGCGGATCCTGCCGTACGGCGAGGCGCTCGCGGTGGCCGATGCCGCCCTGGCGAGTGGAATGATGCGCCACCACCAGTTGGCCGCGGCGACCGACGCGATGCGTGGACCTGGGCGGACGAATGCCCGTCGGGTCGCCGCAACCGCGACCGGTGCCGCGGACAGCTTCCTCGAGTCGATGCTCCGGGCGTTGCTGATCACCGCTGGCATCGAGGGATTCGTTCCGCAGTACTTGGTGGAGGATGGGCGCTTCCGTGCTCAGGTAGACCTCGGCCACGGCGTGGCCGAGGTCTACCTGAGACCTCGGCCACGGCGTGGCCCGGATCGCTCTGGAGGCCGACGGATACCAATTCCATGGATCGAGCAGTGACTTCGCGGCCGACTGCCGCCGGTACGACGAGTTGGTGGCTGCGGGATGGCTGGTCCTGAGGTTCACCTACCAGCAGGTGATAGCCGACCCGGACTGGGTGGTCGCCACGGTCCGCCGAGCGTTGTCGCACCGGATCAGCTGACGTCGGCGTACGGACCGACAGGTAGTACCTCCTTGTGTCCGGTACGGTGCGCCGTGGCGAGGCGGGATGTCGGCGGCGGCAGGAAGTACTCCCTGTCGGTCGGTACGTCGGACCCCACGGGGCTGCAGTACCTAGTCGTAGATTCGGCGGAGTCTTACTGACATGGAGTTTTCTATGTGCTGGGTCATCGCGGCCTCTGCGGCGACCGGATCGCCGGACGTTATGGCTTCCACGATCTGACGGTGTTCTACCAGGACTTCCGGGCCGATGTCCCGGTCGAAGTGGAGGCGGAAGATGTGGAGGTGGCAGTGGGTGCGCTGGAAGGCGAGGCGGACCTGTTCGCTGCCCGACAACCCGGCGATCAACGAGTGGAAGCGGTTGTCGTGTGCGGTGAGTGACTTGTAGCCGGCGTAGTCCACCGAGGTCGGTTCCACCGCGGTCGAGAGTTCGGCGGTCAGCAGTTCCCGGCCCTCGTCGTCGATCAGTTCCGCGGCGCGCCGGGCCGCCCAGGGCTCGAGCAGCAGTCTGAACCGATAGAGATCCTCGAACTCGTCCAAAGACAGCAGCGGCGTCGCCCGGTATCCCTTGAGCGGTTCCTTGTCCGCCAGCCCCTCCGACTCCAGCCGCGCCAGGGCCTCGCGCACCGGCGTCGATGACACCTGGAACTCGCGCGCCAGCCCGTCGATCGAGATCCGCGCGCCCGGCCGGACGACGTGGTCCATCAGCATCGTCTTGATCGCCTCGTACACGTCGTCGGCGAGCATCTGCCGCCGCAACAGGCGGCGGTCCCGCGGGTCCACTGTCTCAGTCATCGAGGCCCATTCTCCGGGGACTGGTCACGGCCTTGACCCCGGCCGCGTTGTTCGGCAGGGTGGCACTGTAATCATGCATCATGCACGATTCCTGGTCCGCCAGCTACCCGGAGGCGTAGAAACGATGCTCAGGTTCGACGAGATCGGCGTGCTACCCGAGCCGGGAGACAACGTCGCCATCTCCTCGCGCCGCCTCGAAGCCGGCACGGTGATCGACTTCGACGGTACTGCGGTGACGCTGCCGCACACCGTGCTCGAAGGCCACCGGTTCGTAACTCGCCCCGTCGCCACCGGCGAGCCGCTGCTCTCCTGGCACACACCCTTCGCCCGAGCCCTCCGCGATCTCGAAGTCGGCGACTACGTCTGTACTCCGACCAGCCTGGCCGCCGTGTCCGCCCGTGGGGTGGAGGGGCTTCCGCGGGAGCCGAGCGCCCGCAACGAGCCGCTCGATCCCTACGAGCTCGACGAGTCCGCCCTGAACCTCGGCCAGCAGGTCACCTCGGTCGAGCAGCCCGGCACGTTCCTCGGATATCCCCGAGAGCAAGGACCGGCCGGCACCCGCAACCACGTAGTACTGCTGGCGACGAGTTCGCTGAGCAGCGGGTTCGTGACGGAGTTGGCCCGCCGGTTCGATGGAGCCGAGGGGTTCGACGGCGTCGTACCGGTGGCTCATACCGAGGGCGGCGAGAGCGGTACTCCGAACAACCTGCACGTGCTTCTGGCCACGTTGGCAGGCTTCGCCCTGAACCCGAACGTCGCAGCGGTGCTGATCGTCGACACCGAGGATGAACTCGTCTCCGGCCAGGCGATCAAGGACTTCATGGCGGAGAAGGGTTATCCGCCGATCCGCGTGCCGCACGCGTTCTTCACCCGGCAGGGCGCTTTCGAGGCGGACCTCACCGCGGCCGGGCGACTGGTCGAGCCGTGGTTGCCGGTCGTCGCGGCCCAGCGTCGCGAGGAGGTGCCTCTGGCGGATCTGTGGATCGGTCTGCAGTGCGGTGGTTCCGACGCGTTCTCCGGCGTCAGCGCGAATCCGCTGTCCGGAGCCGTCGCACGCGAGGTGATCCGCCACGGCGGCATCGCAGTACTGGCTGAGACCGACGAGTTGATCGGCGCCGAGGGCTACGTTCTCAAGAACGTCCGGGACCTGCCGACGGCAAGAAGATTCCTGAAGACCGTGCAGTCGTTCAAGGAACGCGTCGGCTGGCACGGCCACACTGCCGAGGGGAATCCGTCCGGCGGCAACGTCTACCGGGGTCTCTACAACATCGTGCTCAAGTCGGTCGGCGCCGCGCGCAAGCTCGACCGCGACGTCCGGCTGGACCACGTGATCGACTACGCCGAACCGATGCCCGGTCACGGGTTCGTCTTCATGGACAGCCCGGGCAACGACCTGGAGTCCGTCGCCGGCCAGGTCGCGAGCGGCTGCAACCTGATCTTCTTCACCACCGGCAACGGGTCCATCACCAACTTCCCGTTCGTGCCGACGATCAAGTTCGTCACCACCTCGACCCGGTACGAGTTGCTGCGCGCCGAGATGGACGTGGACGCCGGCCGCTACCTGACCGGTATGCCGATGGACGACCTGACGGGTGAGACCTTCGACCTCACCGTGCGAGTGGCGTCGGGTGAGCCGAGCGCGGGCGAACGCGCCGGCCACAGCCAGGTGTCGATCTGGCGCAACTGGCGGCAGAGCGGTCCGCGCGAAGGTATCTCGATCACCACCGACGGCCGTACCAGCCGCGACCTCGCCGACCTCCCCGCCGAGGACCGCGACGCGCCACTGCCCGGACTGCCGCTGGAGGTCGCAACCCCAAGCGCCATCGAAACCCCAAGCACCACAGGCTTTCCGGTCACCCTGCTGGCGGCGGACGGCCGGCGGGCTCCCGAGCAGGTCGGACTGATTCTCCCGACGAGCCTCTGCTCCGGCCAGATCGCCCTCCGGCTCGCAGCCCAGGCCGAGGCCGACCGGTGGGCCGGCGACGCGGTGAGCCGGATGGTCGCGCTCCCGCACACCGAGGGCTGCGGTTCCAGCGGCGGCGCTTCCGAGGAAACCTTCGCGCGCACGATGCTCGGCTACCTGCTGCACCCGAATACCCGGATGGCGCTGCTGCTCGAGCACGGCTGCGAGAAGACGCACAACGACTACTTCCGCTCCCGCCTGGTCGAGGCCGGCGCCGATCCGTCCCGCTTCGGCTGGGCGAGCATCCAGGCCGATGGTGGTCTCGACGCAGTCACCGCCCGGGTGCGGGACTGGTTCGGCAGCTTCAACCTGCCGTCGCCGGAACAGGTGCAGGGAACGGTCGGCGAACTCACCGTGGCCCTCGAAGCCCGCGGCAAGCTGACCCGCGAAACAGCCGAGACGATGGCGTTGATCGGCCGCGAGATCGTCGGCGCCGGCGGCTCGGTCGTGCTCTCCTCGCGCGGTGCCCTGCTCACCGACGAAGGCTTCCGGTACGCCGCCTTCGGCTCTCCCGCCGCGGTGGAGCCGACGATCGCGCACGGCCAGCGGTTCGCAGTACCGGGGTGGCACGTGATGCGGATGCCGGGCACCGACTGGATGGAGACGGCGACCGGGTTCGGCGCCGGTGGCGTCCAGCAGGTGCTCGCCCATGTTGCCGGTGGCACCTTGTCGGCCCAGCGGTTCGTCCCGGTGGTGGAGTTCAGCAACGACCCGGAGACGGTCGCGAAGTACGGGGACGATCTGGATGCCGTTGGCTCGGGCGACCCGCAGGAGCAGGCGCAGGTGGGGCTGGAGGCGATCGCGGATGTCGCGAGCCGCCGGCACGTGCCGAAGGCGGTTGCGTCCGGCAACGTCGGCTTCCAGATCACCCGCGGTCTGCTCGGCACCTCCATGTGAACCCAATGACCCTGCAGAGCATCAACGTGAAAGGTGGACACCCGATGCACTTGGTCCGGTACCAGCTCCCAGGACAACGGCCCCAGGCCGGCGTCCTCAGTGGTGACACAGTGGCGCCGGTCGCCGGGGTCACCGGGATGGCGGAGCTCCTGCGCCTGACCGCGGACGAGCTGCGCACGGCAGTCGGCAAGACCGGCGACGAGGTGGCGGTGGCCGACGTGAAGCTGCTGCCGCCACTCGACGGACTCGGCGAGGTCTGGTGCGCGGGCGTCACCTACGAGCGCTCTCGCGGCGCCCGGATGGAGGAGAGCACCGAGCAGTCTGTCTACGACCGCGTGTACTCCGCGCCGCGGCCCGAGCTGTTCCCGAAGTCACCGGCCTGGCGGCTCGTCACGGACGGCGAGGCGATCGGGATCCGCCACGACTCCGGGCACGACGTACCGGAGCCCGAGCTGGCGGTGGTCGCGAACAGCCGCGGCGAGATCGTCGGGTTCACCATCTGCAACGACGTCAGCTCCCGGTCGATCGAGGGAGAGAACCCGCTCTACATCCCGCAGGCGAAGGTGTTCGCAGGCGGCTGCGCGCTGGCGACCGGGATCCGCCCGGCCTGGGAGATCGCGGACCCGAAGAACCTGACCATCGACCTGGTGATCCGCCGGGATGGCGCCGAGGTCTTCACCGGCACCACCTCGACCAAGCAGCTGGTCCGCGAGCTGCAGGACCTGGTGGACGTGCTGTTCGTGCCGAACGAGTTCCCCGACGGCGTCATCCTCGCGACCGGTACCGGCATCGTGCCCGAGCTGGACTTCGCGCTGCGGGCCGGCGACGTGGTCGAGATCTCGATCAGCGAGGTCGGCACGCTGACGAATACGGTGGCAGTCGGCCGGGAGCCGTTCGCCTACCTGGCCGCCCAGACCTTGGAGGAGACGCGATGATTCCGGACACCACCCCCGCCGAGCTCGAGCAGGCTCTCACCGACGCCACGGAGGCTGCCAAGCCGCTGGCCGCGTCGGAGCCCGCCGTCCGGGCGGGTTGGATCCGCGCCGTCGCCGACGCCCTCGACGCGGCCGCTGACGAGCTGGTACCGATCGCGATGCGCGAGTCGTCCCTGCCAGAGGCCCGGCTGCGGGGCGAGGTGGCTCGCAGTAGCGGCCAGCTCCGGATGTTCGCCGACGTGCTCGAAGAGGGTTCGCTGCTCGAGGTCGTCATCGACACTTCCGACCCCAACGCCAAGCCGGTACCGCGACCGGACCTCCGCCGCGTCCTGGTTCCACTCGGGCCGGTGCTGGTATTCGCCGCCAGTAACTTCCCGTTCGCGTTCAGCGTCTGCGGCGGTGACACCGCGTCGGCGCTGGCGGCCGGCTGCCCGGTGATCGTCAAGGCTCACCCGGGTCACCCGGAGCTGTCGGTGAAGACGGCCGAGGTGATGATCGAGGCCCTGCGGGCAGCGGGCGCACCGGCCGGGACCCTCGGCCTGGTCCAGGGGTATGACGTCGGCGTCACCGCACTGAAGGACCCGCGCATCACCGCTGCGGGGTTCACCGGCTCGGTACCGGCGGGCAAGGCCCTCCACGAGATCGCCGTCACCCGCCCTGAGCCGATCCCCTTCTACGGCGAGCTCGGCAGCCTCAACCCGGTCTTCGTCACCCAGGCGGCGATCGATGCTCGCGGCAACGACATTGCCACCGGGTACGTCGGGTCGTTCACGCTGGGCGTCGGGCAGTTCTGCACCAAGCCCGGGTTGCTCTTCCTGCCCGCCGGCCACGGTCTCCAGGACGCGCTGGCCGAGGCCGTCGGTGGAGTCACCGAGGCGAAGATGCTCAACGACCGGATCGCCGACGGCTTCTCGTCCGGACTCGACCGGTTGCAGAAGGTCGAGGGCATCCGGGTGGTGGCCTCCGGCGGTGCGACCCTGCTGCAGACCACGGTCGCCGAAGTCCTGGAGCGGCGCGACGAGATCCTCGAGGAGTGCTTCGGGCCGGTCTCCATCCTGGTGGAGTACGCCTCCGAGGACGAGTTGATCAGCGCCGTCGAGGCCGTCGAAGGCAACCTGACCGCGACTCTGCACGCTGAGGAGGCTGCCGATGCCGACCTGGCGCGCAAGCTGGTTCCGCTGCTGACGGAGCGCGCCGGGCGAGTGCTGTGGAACGGCTGGCCGACGGGTGTGGCCGTGTCGTGGGCCCAGCACCACGGTGGCCCGTTCCCCTCGACCGTCGGATCGATCCACACCAGCGTCGGCGTGACCGCCGCACGCCGGTTCCAGCGGCCCGTGGCCTACCAGGACACCCCGGACACGGTGCTGCCCGCAGTACTGCAGGACGCGAATCCGGCTGGGATCAGCCGCCGGGTGAACGGCGAAGTGACGACCGCGGAGGTAACTCGATGACCGACCTTCCCCCCACCAACGATCCCAACACCACGATCGGCTCCGAGGCCGACCCGCTGACCACCGACCCGGCGGGTGAGCCGACTCCCGAGAAGACCGGGCGGGCCGCCGGCGACGAGCCTGGCCGCCCTGACGGGCACATCGGCCGGCGGAGCTTCGACCACTGGTTCGGCGAGAAGGACCGGAACGGCTTCATCCACCGGTCCTGGATGCGCGCGCAGGGCTTCTCGGACGAGGTGTTCGACGGCCGTCCGGTGATCGGCATCTGCAACACCTGGTCCGAGCTGACGCCGTGCAACGCGCACCTGCGCAGGCTCGCGGAGTCGGTGAAGCGGGGTGTCTGGCAGGCCGGTGGATTCCCGCTGGAGTTCCCGGTGATGTCGCTCGGCGAGACGATGCTGCGGCCGACCGCGATGCTGTTCCGCAACCTGCTGAGCATGGACGTCGAGGAGTCGCTGCGCGGCAACCCGATCGACGGCGCGATCCTGCTGACCGGCTGCGACAAGACGACGCCGGGCTCGATCATGGGCGCCGCCTCGGTCGACCTGCCGACGCTCGTGGTGACCGGCGGCCCGATGCTGAACGGCAAGTTCCGCGGTTGCGACATCGGCTCCGGTACGGCGGTGTGGCGGTTCACCCAGGACGTCAACGCCGGGCGGATGACCCAGGAGGACTACGCCGCGGCCGAGTCCGGCATGTCCCGCAGCAACGGCCACTGCATGACCATGGGCACGGCGTCGACGATGGCCTGCATGGCCGAGGCGCTCGGGCTGCAGCTGACCGGTTCGGCGGCGATCCCCGCGGTGGACTCCCGGCGCTACGCGATCGCGCAGCAGGCCGGCCAGCGGATCGTGCAGATGGTCGAGGAAGACCTCAAGCCGAGCGACATCCTCACCCGGGACGCGTTCGCGAACGCAGTACGGGCGAACGCGGCGATCGGCGGTTCCACCAACGCGGTGATCCACCTGCTCGCGATCGCCGGCCGGGTGGGAGTGGACCTGACTCTGGACGACATGGACGAGTGGGCTCGCGGCGTACCGTGGCTGGTCGACCTGCAGCCGTCCGGCAAGTACCTGATGGAGGACTTCTACTACGCGGGCGGGCTGCCTGCGGTGATGCGGGAGATCCTGCCGCTGCTGAAGGCCGACGCGATCACCGTGACCGGCAAGAGCATCGGCGAGAACGTCGCCAACTCCGAGCGGACTGTCGACACGGACGTGATCCGGGCTGTGGGCAACCCCCTCGGCAGCGGCGCGGGAACCGCGGTACTGAAGGGGAATCTGGCTCCGGATGGTGCTGTGGTCAAGCAGTCCGCGGCGTCCGAGAGGTTGTTGCAGCATCGCGGTAAGGCGCTGGTGTTCAGCAGCATTGAGGAGTACGACAAGGCCGTCGACGACATGGATCTCGACGTCGACGAGGACACCGTTCTCGTGCTCCAGAACGCGGGGCCGCGCGGCTACCCGGGCATGCCCGAGGTCGGCAACATGACGATCCCGCGCAAGCTCGCCGAGCAGGGTGTGGACGACATGGTGCGCATCTCCGACGCGCGGATGAGCGGTACTGCGTACGGGACCGTGGTGCTGCATGTCGCGCCCGAGGCGGCTGTGGGTGGTCCGCTGGCGCTGGTTCGTACCGGCGACTGGATCGAGCTCGATGTGCCGGCACGGACGCTGCACCTGGACGTGTCCGAGGAGGAGCTGGCCAAGCGGCGGGCCGACTGGCAGGCGCCGTCGGCACCGACCGATCGCGGCTGGGCCCGGCTCTACGTCGACCACGTCACCCAGGCCAACCAGGGCTGCGATCTCGACTTCCTGGTAGGACGCACCGGGTCGGCCGTCGGCCGGCAGAGCCACTGATGTCCGGCGGGCCGGCTGACCCGTCCGCCGGGACCGGGGCCTGGGGTCCTTTCGAGGCGATCCGCGGGTTGCGCCCTGACGGTGTCATCCCGCAGGTCACCACGATCCGCCGGCTGCTGCCGGACGTCCCCACCGAGCACGATCCGTATGCCGCCGCCCAGGCAGCCCTGGCTCCACTGGCTGGTTCGGTGGCTCCAGGCGCCCGGATCGCGGTGACGGCCGGGAGCCGCGGGATCCACGATCTGGTGGTGGTCGTGCGCGCGGCTGTCGACTGGCTCCGCTCGGTCGGCGCGGAGCCGTTCGTCGTACCGGCGATGGGATCACACGGTGGAGCGACCGCCGAGGGACAGCGGGAGATGCTGGCAGGCCTCGGAGTGACACCCGAGTCGGTGGGGTGCCCGATCGAGGCGACCATGGAGACGGTTGTCGTGGGCACCTTGCCGGACGGGACTCCCGTTCACCACGATGCTGTGGCGGCCAAGTCCGATGGAGTGCTGCTGGTCAATCGGGTGAAGCCGCATACCGACTTCCATGGGCCGGTGGAGAGCGGGCTGGCCAAGATCCTGGCGATCGGGCTCGGCAACCGTCAGGGCGCCGCTGCGCTGCATGCGGGTGGGATTCCGTTGCTGGGCGCATCCATCGAGGCAGCTGCCCGGATGGTCGTCGAGACCGGCAAGGTTCTCGGTGGTCTGGCGATCCTGGAGAACGCGCAGGAGAAGACCGCTGCCGTCGAACTGGTGGTTGCCGAGGGCATCGGTCGAGCGGCCGAGATGGCGTTGCTGCAGCGGGCCGGGAGCCTGATGGCGCGGTTGCCGTTCGACTCCCTCGACGTCCTGGTCGTGGATGAGATGGGCAAGGACAAGTCGGGCGCGGGGATGGATACGAACGTGCTCGGGCGGTGCTGGGTGCACGGGATCCCCGAGTTCGAGTCGCCTTCCATCGCGACGGTGACCGTGCATCGGTTGTCGGAGGCGTCGCACGGGAACGCGTCCGGGCTGGGCCTGGCAGATGTGATGCCGGCCCGACTGCTCGAGCAGATCGACCTCCGGACGAGTTATGTGAACGCGCTGACCTCGGGAGCCGGTGGAGCACGAAGGTCCCGGCTGCCGATGGTGATGGAGGACGACGCGGCCGCAGTACTGGCTGCGGTGACTATGAGTGGGCGGCGGGACTGGTCATCGTTGCGGTTGGCCCGGATTCGGGACACGCTGTCGCCGAACGAGCTGATGGTGACGCCCGCGCTACTGACCGAGGCGGCGGACCGATTCGATCTGGAGATCGCCGGGACCGCCCGGGACCTGACCGACGCGACGGGATCGCTGACGAGCTGGGGAGAACGATGAATCTGCGGGAAGCCCGTGCACTGCTCGCCGACCGGGGCCTGGCCACGCCGCCGGCGGACTTCGCCTCGACGCGGCGGTTCGCCGACGGAGCGCAGTACAAGGTGGAGATTCCGAGCTGCGAGGGACCCGCGGTGATGCGAACCGTGCTCGACGAGGCGTCGGCGCGCGGCGTCACCGTCCACCGGGTCTCGCAGGGCAGCGGCGTGATGATGCTGACCGACGGCGAGATCGACGAGATGCTCACCCTCGGCGCCGACCACGGTGTCGAGGTCTGCCTCTTCCTCGGGCCGCGCGGCGCCTGGGACATCGGTGGCCAGGCCAAGGTCTCGGCGGCCGTCGGCGGAGTTGCTCGCGGCAACGAAATGGTTGCCGCCTCGCTGTGTGACGCGTACCGCGCGGTCGAGCTCGGCGTTCGCAGTCTGCTGGTCGGCGATCTCGGTGTGCTGGAGCTGCTCGGCCTGCTGAAGAAGGAAGGCGAGCTGCCGGCCGACCTGGTGCTGAAGACGTCCGTGCTGATGCCGTTGCCCAACGCATCGACTGCGGCACTGTACGAGCGGCTCGGCGCGACCAGCCTGAATGTGTCGACCGACCTGCCGATCGGCGTGCTGGCCGAGATCCGGGCCGTGACGACGGTACCGATCGACATGTACATCGAGGTGCCGGACGACCAGGGCGGTCACGTGCGGTTCTACGACGTACCCGATGTGGTGCGCGTGGCGGCGCCGGTCTACCTGAAGATGGGTTTGCGGAATTCCCCGAACATCTACCCTGTCGGGGCACATCTGGCCGCGACGGCCGAGGCGCTCGGGCGGGAACGGGTTCGCCGGGCCGAGCTGATCCTCCGGCTGCTCGCCGAACAGGAGGAGGAATGACCTCCGACCCGCTGATCGCGCGGCTGCGTTCTTCCCTGGGAGAGAAGGCCGTCGTCACCGATCCCGACGTACTGGACAGCCATCGCAACGACCACGCGACCTTCTGCTCGGCGGGAGTACCGCGGTTGCTGGTGCGGCCGTCTTCTACCTCGGAGGTTCAGGAGGTACTGCGGGCCGCGGGGGAGCACGGCGTACCGGTGGTCACGCAGGGCGCGCGGACCGGGTTGTCCGGGGCCGCGAATGCTCTCGACGGGTGTCTGCTGCTGTCGACGGCTCGGCTGAACCAGATCCTGGAGATCTCGGTCGAGGACCAGGTCGCCGTGGTGCAGCCGGGAGTGGTGAACTCCGAACTCTCACGAGCCGTTCTCGATCAGGGGTTGTTCTACCCGCCGGACCCGTCGTCGTGGGAGATGTCCACGATCGGCGGCAACATCGCCACCAACGCTGGCGGGTTGTGCTGCGTGAAGTACGGCGTGACGGGTGACTTCGTTCGCGGGCTCGAGGTGGTGCTCGCGTCCGGCGAGGTCGTGCGGACCGGGCGGCGGACGGTGAAGGGTGTCGCGGGGTACGACCTGACGCGGCTGATCGTCGGCTCGGAGGGGACGCTCGGTGTCGTCACGGAGGCGACTCTTGCGCTGCGTCCTGAGCCCGAGGCGGCGCTGACCGCGGCGGCCACGTTCATGTCGATCGAGGACGGGATCGCGGCCGCGGCCGCGGTGATGGCCTCGGGGCTGCGTCCTTCGTTGCTGGAGTTCCTGGACGGTCCGACGGCTCGGGCGATTCAGGATTACCGCGACATGGGATTGCCGGCGGATGTCGGCTCGCTGCTGATCGCCCAGTCGGATCGCGGTCCGCGGGCTGCTGAGGATGTTGCCGCGATCGCTGCCATCTGCGAGTCGTTCGGCGCTGTGGAGGTCGCTGTCGCCTCTGGCGCCGAGGAGTCGCGGATGCTGCTGGAGGCCCGGCGGCTGGTGAACCCGGCGCTGGAGCCACTCGGGGTGACGTTGGTGGACGACGTCGCGGTGCCGCGGAGCAAGCTCGTCGCGCTGCTGGACGGGATCGCCGCGATCGGCACGAAGTACGACGTACTGATCTGTTGCCCTGGGCATGTAGGTGACGGGAACATGCATCCCACCGTGGTGTTCGACCGCGACGATGCGGCGGCCGAGGCACGGGCGCTGGAGGCCTTCGGTGCGGTGATGGAGCTCGGGCTCTCGCTGGGCGGCACCATCACCGGCGAGCACGGCATCGGCACGCTCAAGGCTCAGTGGCTGGAACAGGAGCTCGGCCCGGTCGGGCTCGGCCTGCAACGCAAGATCAAAGAGGTCTTCGACCCGGGGCATCTGCTCAACCCGGGCAAGGTTCTGCGGCCGTTCCGGGCCTGAACGATGTGGGTTGAGATCACGCCGGACGACGGTCCGTCCGAGCTGCGCCGAAAAGCGTCGACGGTTCGGCCGTCGCCGCGTCGAGTGAGTTGGCAGCGCCAGGAGCTGACCGCGTTCGTGCACTTCGGGCCGAACACCTTCACTGGCTTGGAGTGGGGTACAGGGCTTGACGATCCGGCGGTGTTCGACCCGTCGGGGCTCGACTGCGGCCAGTGGGCGAAGGCGTTGGCTGGCGCTGAGTTCAGGAGCGTGATCCTGACCGCTAAGCACCACGACGGCTTCTGTCTTTGGCCGAGCAGGTATTTGGAGCACACTGTCGCGGCGAGCCCTTTCCGGGGCGATGTCGTGGCTGAGCTGGCGACGGCGGCCGTGGCGCATGGTCTTGCGATGGGGTTCTACCTGTCGCCGGCGGATCTGCATCAGGAGAAGGCGTCCGGCGGGTACTACGGCAACGGCAGCCCGGTGGCTGAGTCGGTCATTCCTACGCTGGTGGAGGGCGATGATCGAGCATCGCTGGTCGCGTCGGGGGAGCTGCCGGTCTTCACGTATGTCGTCGATGATTACAACCGGTTCTATCTGAACCAGTTGTACGAACTGCTTACGCAGTACGGGCCGATCGCGGAGGTCTGGCTGGATGGCGCGAATCCGACGGGGACGGCTCAGGGTTATGACTACGGCGCCTGGTTCGACCTGGTCCGTCGGCTGGCTCCGGAGGCGACGATCGCGGTTGGTGGGCCGGATGTCCGGTGGGTTGGGAACGAGAGTGGGTACGCGCGCGACAGCGAGTGGAGCGTGGTGCCTTTCACTGGAGTGCCGAGTGATCTCGGGCGGTCGATGGTCGCCGGCGAGCAGGCGGAGGACGTGGCGGGGCCTTCGCAGCTGCTGGAGGCGGACTACCTCAGGTGGTATCCGGCCGAGGTCGACGTCTCCATCCGGCCGGGGTGGTTCTATCACGCCGAAGAGGACGACCAGGTGAAGTCGGTTCCGGAGCTGCTGGACATCTATCGCAAGTCGGTCGGACGCAATGCCGTGCTGCTGCTGAACATTCCGCCGGACGGGCGTGGGTTGTTCTCCGAGACGGATGTGGCTCGCCTGACCGAGTTCGGCGCGACGGTGCGGGCGGCATATGGCACCGACCTATCCGGCTCCTTGCCTGCAGCAATCAACGTGGTGGGCTTGAGTGAGGACATCACCCAGGGACAGCAGGTGGAGTCGTTCGCCGTCGACGCGTCGATCGAGGGGGAGTGGGTGGAGATCGCCACCGGCACGACCATCGGTCACCGACGGCTCCTTCCGTTGTCCGACCCCATCGAGCCAACGGCGGTACGACTGCGGATCTTGTCGTCCCGGGCAGAGGCTCCCGTCACGCTGTCTCTTCACTTCGACCCAACGCTGTAACTCTGTCTTGTCTCCCTGCCTGGAGTCGAACCAGGGACCCAGCCTTCGGAGGGCCAGGCGTGCATCCGTCACCAGAGAGTTCGCAGTACGTCGAGCCGCTCGGTTGCGCGGCGGCTCGACGTACATCGAGGTGACTACTCCTCGACGGAGACCACACGGACCCAGTCGGAGCAGTCGCCTTCACACCAAACGTGATCGCCAGTGCGGGCGATCCGATCGCGCTGGACATGCCCACAGGCAAGCTGCACACGGCGCAAGGCGTGACCTTGCTGGACCGGAGCACCGGTCCTACCGCCAGGAATCTTCCTGCGCTTGTTTCTGAGATCGGCCATGGCCGGTCCTCCTTCCTAACTGATTGTTGATTGATGCGAAGCGGAACTCGGATTCGAACCGAGGTAACCGGGGCTGCAACCCGGCGCCTGACCACTCAGCCATACCGCCTGGTGTGCAGGAGACAGGATTCGAACCTGCTCAGCGCATGGCAACGGGGCTACAACCCGCCCCACCTCTCCCACGGTGGCGCTCCTGCTCGCTGACCTACGTACCCCGTGCCGGACTCGAACCGGCGACCTTCCGGATGAGAGCCGGACGTCCTCCCACTAGACCAACGGGGCGGGGCGGTGAGGGCGAGATTCGAACTCGCGAACCGGCCCGAAGCCGATCGACGGTTTAGCAAACCGCTGCCCCTGCCATCAGGCGGACCTCACCCGACCCGGCCGCCGTGCCCCCACGACGGCCGGGTTCTCCATGTCACCAGCGATTCCGGTGACCAGACGATGGGCCCGTCGTGTCCCCTGAGCACGACGGACCGCAGTACGGCTTCAGCCCTTGACGCAGATGACCTGCTTGAGGTGGGCGACTACCTCGACCAGGTCGGACTGGGCGGCGATGACAGACTCGATGTCCTTGTACGCAGCCGGCAGTTCGTCCAGCACACCGGCGTCCTTGCGGGACTCGACTCCAGCCGTCTGGGCGATCAGGTCGTCGACCGTGTAGCGGCGCTTCGCCTCACTGCGGCTCATCCGCCGGCCTGCCCCGTGCGAGGCCGAGTAGAAGGACTGCTCCGAGCCGAGACCGCGGACGACGTACGACCCGGTCCCCATGGAACCCGGGATCAGACCGAGATCACCCTTGCCCGCCCGGATCGCGCCCTTGCGGGTGACGAGCAGGTCGAGGTCGTCGATCGTCTCCTCCGCCACGTAGTTGTGGTGGCACGAGATCGGCTGCTCGAAGGTGATCTCCTGGACGAACGACTCCCGGACCGCCTGCATCACCAGGGCAAGCATCACCGCGCGGTTCCGCGAGGCGTACTCCTGCGCCCAGGTGAGGTCCCGCCGGTACGCCTCCATCTCCGGCGTGCCGGTCAGGAACACGGCGAGGTCGCGATCCGGCAGGTCGGCGTTGTGCGGCAGCGCCTTGGCGATCCGCATGTGCCGCTCGGCCAGTTCCTTGCCGATGTTGCGCGAACCCGAGTGCAGCATCAGCCAGACCCGGTCCTCGTCGTCCAGGCAGACCTCGATGAAGTGGTTGCCGCCACCCAGCGAACCCATCTGCTGCTGGGCCTTCTTCTCCCGGTCCTGCACCCCGTCGTGCAGGCTCGAGAACGAACCCCAGAAGCGGTCCCAGCCCCGGTCGAGCCCGAGCTTGCGGACGCTGACCGGGTACGAATGCGCCCGGAAACCGACCGGTACTGCGGCCTCGATGCGCGAGCGGATCCCCGACAGGTCGTCCGGGAGGTCTGCCGCGGTCAGCGAGGTGAGCACGCCTTCCATGCCGCAGCCGATGTCCACCCCGACGGCTGCCGGCGAAACGGCCTGGTACATCGCGATCACCGAGCCGACCGTCGCGCCCTTGCCGAGGTGCACATCCGGCATCACCCGCACGCCGTGGACCCACGGCAGCGCCGCGATGTTCCGCAGCTGCTGCAGCGCCTGCGCCCCGACCTCATGCTCCTGAGCCCACATCAGAGTGGAGCTCTTGGCCCCACTCAGCGGGACCGGGTACTGAACGTTCATCTCCCCACTCCTCTTGTCTGGTTGCGGTGAGCCTGGGATTTGAACCCAGACATCCTGTGAAGGATCGGCCGTTTTCGAGACGGCTGCCGGTAGGCCTGCGCTCGGCTTAGCTCACCTGGCGTGGAGATCCCGGGTGTCGAACCCGGTGAGGCGACCTTGCAAGGGTCACCCGCGTGCCGACGCGATCCCCGTACGGCGCACCACCTGAGCACGCCGCACCACCTGTTCAGCGCAGCACCCGAAGATGCGGTACGGCGTGCTCGGAAACTCTTTACGCTGTACAGAGCTGCCAGGGCAGGGCTCGAACCTGCGGGACCTCGGGTCAGAACCGAGGGTGGGACACCGACGCCCACCTGGCACCGCTCTGACGCGGCACCGGTGGGCGGCGCGTCAGAGAGCTAGCTCCGCACGGGAAGGGATCCACGGCTGCCACAACAGCGGCATCCCGGCTTCCTCGGGCGTGCGGCAGCCCTTCTTCTCGTTGCAGGACGCGTGGGCCGCGACAGCGTTCAGCCACTCACCACGCCCGCCCCGGGACCGAGGTACGACGTGATCCATCGTGGTGGCGCCGGCTTGGCCGCAGTACGCGCAACGGAACTTGTCCCGCTTGAGAACGCCGGCCCGGGTGTACTGGAGCCGACCCGACGCATACCGCCACTTCGTCACGACGTACCGGACCAGTCGCAGCACACGGGGGAGGGGGAACGGGCCGATGCTGGCGCCGTCATGCGCCTCCTCGACCACGGCGACCTCCCGGACGAGCATCCGGATGGCGTGCTGGATCGACACGACGTGGAGCTGCTCATATGAGGCGTTGAGCACTATGACACCGCTCATGCTTGGTTCCTCCTCTCATCCAGTGTGCCCGACAGTTACTCGCGGGGTCAGGTATCTCGGTGCGGCTCCGGTACTGCGGGCCGCCGGATGCTGCTGCTCGTAGGGTGCGGCTCCAGGGACTCGAACCCTGAACCTTCTGGTCCTAAGCCAGACGCCTCTTCCAATTGGGCCAGAGCCGCTCAGCCCGTACTGCGGCCCGCCGGTGGGCGGCGATACGCAGTACTGGGCGGTCCGCCGGCTGGTCCCGCCGGCGCGGGGGTTTCGTAGTACGGGGTGCTGGGGTGTCCGGCGGGGCTCGAACCCGCTTTCTCCGGGTCCACATCCCGGCGCATCGCCCGCTTCTGCTTCGGACACAGCACGCCCGGCAGGACTCGAACCTGCAACCTCCTGCTTCGTAGGCAGGTGCCCTCTCCAGTTGAGCCACGGGCGTTCACCGCACCCTGCGCCGGATGGACTGCGGATTTCCGGCGCAGGGCACGTCTGTCGACCGGCTTCGGGCGGACTCTGGGCGAGCCGCCGGTACCGATCAGGTTGGTCCGGCCTGAGTTCGGCCGGCGCCGTTTGGGGCGCCCGCTCGGCCGGTAGCTGAGCATGCTGCGGGCGCCTGGTCGAGCTGGGGAGACTCGAACTCCCGATGACCTCAACCCAAATGAGGTGGCCTGGCCGCTGGCCTACAGCTCGCTCTCCCCGATGCCTTCGCCGGCATCGGGGAATTGCAATGGCATATCCAGTTGTCAATTGATCAATTCGCCGCTCGTAAGCGTCGACAAAAGCATCGGTGGAGGGAATCGAACCCTCTAGGCGCGGGTTTGGAATCCGGTCCGCTTCCAAAGCTCACCGACGACGACAGGCAAAAAGAAAGAGCCGCCTCGGTCGGGTTTCCCGACTCAGGCGGCTCCTGATGATCCTTGTGGAGATCACACAGGCGGACCGCCGTGACTCGGGCTCGGGCTCGCGTCGGGGCGCTGGGTGTAGAGGTATTCGTGCAGGGATCGCAGACACACCGGCATGGCGACGCGCTCGAGGCGCCACGCCCTGGTGAGGTTCTGCTTGCCGAACACGGTGGTCTCCTTGGTCTGTTGTCCTTGCGGGCATTAGTTTCACCCGCAACCGTTGCCTAAGTCAATGCATTTCTCGGACTTCTTATTCCCAGGTATTTCTTCCGGTGTCGGACGGCCGGTACGACGCGCCTGCCGCCGCGGTGGTTCCGGGATTGTCGGTGGAGTCTGTTGCGGTGGAGCGATGACTGTTCTGGTTCTCGGTTCACCGGCTCGACCGGCTGCCGCGTGACCCGTCAGTTCAGGGAACGCGGCTCACCGCCCGAGCCACCTCACGCCACGGCGAGGTCGTTTTCGACTGGTCTCCTCCTGACACCTGGGTCCCGGCCCTGACCGACGTCTCGGCGATCCTGGCCGGCGAACTCGTCATACCGCTCGCAGACCAACGCCAGGCCTTCGTCGACGCCCGAAGACATCGCCGCAGTCGCCGTCGAGGCCCTCCTAGGCCCCGACCACGCCGCCAAGACCTACGAAGTCACCGGCCCCGACGCCCTGACCTACATCGAAGGCGTAACGATCATCTCGGAGTCCACCGGACACCCCCATCCACTACAAAGGGTCACCTGCCGACTACAAGGCAGCCTAACCCCGCCGCCACCGCCCCAGAAACCGCCTACTTCACCAACCAACTAAAACTAGGCGACGCCACCCCACACCCACCGTCCAACGGCCTAACCGGCCGCATACCCAATCCCTTCGTCGCATACGCCACCACTGCTGCCGCCGCAGGCGCCTGGGACGACCAACCCCCGAACCAGGCCCGGCGCCGACAGGACCACCCGGCCGACGACTGCTGGCTGTCGGGCAGCTGCCGCCGATCCGCCGCAGCGTCCGCGCCGACCAGTCGCGACGGTCCCAGGGTGCGCGACCGACGGCCGAGTGAGTACGCCGCGCCGGCCCCGCCGGTGAGCCATGGCCGCCGTGCCGGGTGAGCCTCCCCGAGGCCGACGGCTCAGGATGAGGTATCCGATTCGGAATCCTCCCGCCCTCCCGCTACACTCTTGCATCGGCCCTAGGGCCACCGCCGCCTTAGCTCAGTCGGCAGAGCGTCTCACTCGTAATGAGAAGGTCGTCGGTTCGATTCCGACAGGCGGCTCCACCTCTGACCTGCGGAAACGCAGGGCCCCGCCCTCCTCCGGGCAGGGTTCGTGGAGCCATTCGTGGATCCAGTGGCCTCTACGATGCGAGCTGTGTCGAAGAAGCCCAGTCCGAAGATGCGACAGCCAGGCGGGATCAACCCGCTGCCCTCCGGCTCGCTGAGGGTCCGCGTGTACGCCGGAATCGACCCGGTTAAGAAGCACAAGATGTACCTGGAGGAGACGGTCCCCGCTGGGCCGGACGCCCAGGCGAAGGCTGAGGCTCTGCGGGCAGAGTTCGTCGCCGAGGTCTACCAACGTCGCCACCCCCGCACTGATGCCACCGTCGAGCAGCTACTCGAACGGCATTTGAAGGATGGGATCTTCGGCACGAAGACGTTGAAGAACTACCGAGGCCAGGCGGACAAGCACATCGTGCCGTGCATCGGATTCACTAAGGTCCGCCGAGTCGATGCTGAGATCATCGAGTCGTTCTACTCGGAGCTTCGCCGATGCAACGATCACTGCGAGGGGAAACCCCGCACCGATCACCGAACGGGCCTTGCACATGAGTGCGACAGCCGCTGCAAGCCCCACAAGTGCACCCCACTGAAGGAATCCAGCATCCTCTACATTCACCAGATCCTCAGTGGAGCCTTCCGCCGGGCAGTCCGCTACAAGTGGATTTCGATCAACCCTATGGACTTCGCGGAGGCGCCGGCCGCGCCGAAGCCGAAGGCTCGGCCGCCATCGGTGTCCGAGACTGCGCGCATCCTTACCGAAGCGTGGAAGGATCCGGACTGGGGGACGCTGATCTGGCTGACGATGATGGGCGGCAATCGACGGGGGGAGCTCTGCGGCATCCGCTGGAGACATGTGGACCTTGAGCGTGAGGTCATCCACGTGCAGCGGGCGATCGGGCAATACGGCGGCGAGACTTGGGAGAGCGACACCAAGTCCGAGAGTGACCGCAGAGTTGTGCTGGATCCGGAGACGGTGGCAGTACTTCAGGAGCACCATGAGCGGTGCGCGCAGCGTGCCACTGCAAGCGGAGCGAAGCTTTCGGACGATGCCTTCGTGTTCTCGCGTGAGCCGGACGGGTCTCGCCATCTGCGGCCCGACTCGGTGACTCAGCGCTTCGGTCGGCTAGTCAACCGTCTTGGGATCGTTACGTCGATTCACAAGCTTCGGTCCTACAACGCGACTGAACTGATCTCAGCCGGATTTGACCTCCGAATCGTCGCCGGTCGCCTTGGGCACGGATCCGGAGGCGTCACCACCATGCGGCACTACGTCCCTTGGGTCTCGGAGGCGGACCAGAGGGCGGCCGGGCCCATGGCTGTGCGGGCTCCTCTGCGCCCGCAGGCAGGCACTCTGCCGCCAATGGTGATGTTCGAGCCAACGCATCCCTTCGAGCACATCGCTGTCCAATTGCGCGATGACATCTACCAGGGGCGGCTGCCGATCGGCTCCGCGATTCCTTCAGTAGCGGACTTAGCGCAGGATCGAGGCGTCGCGCGGTCGACTATTCATCGCGCTCTGCATCTGCTCAAGCAGTGGGGACTGGTTCGGGTTGAGCCGGCGAGGCCGACTCTGGTCCTTCCATCAGCACCGCCCGCCGGCCAGTTGTCGCCGGTCGATGTCAGTGTGCCTGGCGAAGCTGTCGCTGACGGCGACGACATCCGCCCTCCTCGACAGATACTCGAGTTGGAGGTCCGCAAGCTCGGCACTTCCATGACGACACTCAGGGCGAAAGTTGCGGCAGACGATGACGATTCGCTCCACCGTTTGCTGGTCGGTGCGGTTAAGCGGCACGGCGGCCTCCCATCAGAGATTGAAGACTATGAGCTTGTTGTGCGGGTGCCGGGAGGCGTCGAGATCCTGACTACTTACGTCGCGCTGGCCCCCTGACCCGCAGCACTCGGAGCCGAGGTGGGCCGGAGGCTTCCACCCACCCGCCGGAGTCTCTGGCTGTCGAGGTTAGGCGTTGATCCAGTCGCAGCAGCAGATGTAGTGGCAGTGATGACCTCACAGATCAACTCCGGGGCGTCTTGGTGAACACGGTGCCCCGCTTCGTGTGCGACCACTAGCTGCCCCTGCCAGCGTCTCGCGTGATTCAGCTGTGCCAGCTGCCAGCGCTGGTCTACTTCTGAGAGCGACAGCGGCGCATAGAGGGCAGGCTGTTCAGCTTCGAACCACCGCCAGATCGCGCTGCTGACCACCGTCGTGGGAGGGCAGAACGTTGGCGCCGATGAAGCGTATTCCTCAGCGCTCGCGGCGACGTCCCAGATCCAGCCTTGGCCCGGTCGAATGCTGATGGCGTCATCGAGGAATTGCCGAGGCGGTTCGATCTGAAGGTTCAGGGTCGGGTCCACCGCGTCTACCAACACCAGGCCCGCTACGAGCGTTGGCCAACGGATCGAGAATGCGTCTGCAATCTGCCCGCCGACCGAGTGCCCGACGAGAATGAACGGAGGTTCGATCCGTAGTTCGTCTAGCAGCGCCCGCAGCTGGGATGCTGCCCAACTCGCCGGCTGTGGGGAGCGCAGATCGGCGGGGTTCAGTTGCCCGCTATTGCCGATGCCGGCGCGATCGTACGCGACGAGTCGCCGACCATCTGTGAGCCCCGAAGTGACGGCCTGCCAGACCTCGGCGCCGTCGCCAAGGCCGCTGACGAAGATCACAGGTGGTGAGCCACTGCCGGATTGATACACGGCCAGGCTGCTCCCCTGGACCTCTACTTTTCGCAGCTTAGCGAGACTCGTCGTCATCGGTCCAAGTTAGCGTGGGCGCTCGGAATCGCATAGAATCGCATACCGATCAGCGACGGGATGGTTAGATGGCGGACGACGCTCCCTTGGACAAGCGGCGGAAGCTCGGTCGCGAGTTGAAGATCCTCCGACAACGAGCTGGTCTCACAGGGCCCGAGCTTGCGAAGCTGATCGGCACTACGCAGACGCGAGTCAGTCGGATCGAGAACGCCGTCGTAAAGCCGAAGCTTGCTGATGTCCAGGCATGGGCGGCCCTCGCTTCACTCGTGGGTCACGAACGCGATGCCCTTCTCAAGCTTGCTGAGGAGGCACTCACAGAGGTGTCTGAGTGGCAGGCTGTGCTAAAAGGCTCACTCGCAGGGCGCCAGCGGGAGCTGATGGCGACCGACAAGGTGGCGCGCGAGATTCGTCATTTCCAGCCGTATCTGGTCCCGGGGCCGTTCCAGACCGCCGACTACGCTCGGGCAGCGATCACCGGGGGAAACCTGACAGAGGCGATCGACGTTGAGCAGGCCGTCCTGGACCGGATGGAACGAGGTCGCCGGATCCTTGAGACCAGTAGTCCCCGGTATGACGCGATTCTGATGGAGGCCGGCATCCGGTGGCGGCCGAAGGGATGCCCGCCCGGCACGCGCTCGTCGCAATGGCGCAAGCTCATTGAGTTCAGTGCCGCCGAGCACATCGATATCCGAATCATTCCGCTGGATGCTGAGCTGGTGGTCGCCCCGATGATCGGCTTCGTGATGGTTACGTTGATCGACCCAGCCGAGCCGCAGGTTGTCCGGATGGAGACACCGGCCGCGCATATGGCGTTCTCGGGTGCCGACCAGGTCGCGGCATTTGAGTTGGTCTGGTCGCGAATGTCCGACGCCGCGCTAGATCCAGACGAATCGATTACGCTGCTGAGGCAACTAATTCGGACGGAAGGAAAAGTCAATGATTGAAGGAACTACGCCGATCCCGGCCGTTACCGAGTTCTCAGGGTGGCGAAAGAGCAACACGAGCGATGACGGTGCCTGCGTTTACATCGCCGACGGGCCGGGCGGCTGGGTCGCTCTCCGCGACAGCGATGACCCATCAGGCGCAGTCGTAAGAATCCCGCGCAAGTCCTGGGACAACATGGTGCTCGGGATTCAGAACGGTTCTCTCGCCCCGGCCGAGATGTAATGCCGAGCGTCGAGGGTGCGAGGCGCCAGCCAGGCCAGCTCCAAGAGCGTCGGAGTCGTCGACTCCTGCTCTCTGCGGCTGGTGTCTCGTCCCTCGGCGACGGTATGTGGACCGCTTCGGTACCTCTCGCAGCTGTGGCGATCGATCGGTCGGCTTCCTCGGTAGCTGCTGTGTCCGCGGTTGCCTTGCTGCCGTGGCTGGCGGTTGCCCCAGTAGCCGGAGCACTTGTGGATCGCTGGCCGACCCGAAGGGTCATGATCGTCAGTGATCTCGGACGTGCCGGCGTCATCGCAGCTCTAGTACTGGCGTTCTTCACCGAGTCGGTCTCAGTGCCACTCCTCGCAGTCACCGCTTTCGTTGTCGTTACGGGATCAATCTTCCATGGGGCAGCTCAGCAATCCCTAGTGGCCGATCTCACTGACGAATCCGACGCTGTCCGCGACTCTATGAACGCCAGAATGTCCACGCTCGATGTCGGCGGCGCGTCGCTAGCCGGGCCGCCGACCGGATCAGCGGCCTTCGCCGCCTTCACTTGGTTACCGTTCCTAGCGGACGCCCTATCCTTCGCGTTCTCGTCGGCATGTGTACTGGCCATACGAACTGATCAGAAGCAGCCACCAGCCGCGCCCCGGGAATCGGTACGCAGTGCGATCCGGATAGGCGTCGCATTCCTGATGCGACACCGCGAGCTGAGGACTCTGGCCGTCCTCACCGGGGCGGCCAACCTCACTACCAACTGCGCATTTGTCGTCCTCGTCCTCTATGCCAGCGATCCCGTCGGCTTAAATTTGAAGCCGGCCCAGTACGGGTTCCTGCTCACCGCCCTGGCTATCGGCGGCGTCGTCGCAGGGCCGCTTGCCCCACGGTTGCTTGCGCGATGGGGAGCGAGCAGAGTGGTCGGAGCCACACTCCTGACGCGAACGCTGGTCTGGCCAGCCATCGCAATCACTCACGAGCCAGTCGTTGCCGCACTAGCCCTCATGGCCGCTGGCCTCGCCTCGACCTTCGTCACGGTAACAGTCACCTCGGCCCGTCAGAAGCTGAGCCCGCGGCCGATGCTTGGGCGCGTAGTCACGGCATTCCGGACAATCGGCAACGGCGCCGCACCAGTCGGCGCGCTGCTCGGCGGGATTCTCGCTGAGCTTGTTGGCCTCCGGGGAACCCTCGTCTCGGCGGGCGTGCTCCTGGCGGTCGTGTCGGCTCTCCTTCTTCCGCGACTACTCCGGTCGGAGACGCTCCGGTAGAGCTTCCTTCCCGCCTCACAGAGAGGCTGACGATCCGCGAGTACAGGTCGCAAATCACCGATTCCCCGCCTAGCCATGCCAGGACTGGAAGACATGTTCGATCTGACTCGATCGTGCGGTGTACCTCGACTGCGTTGACCGGTTCCGGGTAGCCTTCCCCGCGGTGGGCTGGCAGCCCTTGCGCGGAAGCGAGTACATCGTGGCCTCAGAACAATCGACGACTGCATCGGGCGGCGCTCGCGTCGTCTTCAACCCAGTCGAAGACGACGAAGAAGACACGTACGTCGACAGCGTCGGGGGCTACGGTGGCCACTCAGTACAAGTCGTGGAGCACGGTTGGATTGTCCGACCCAAGCATCACAGCTTCATAGCGATCGAACGAGTCGTAGCCGCTGCCGATCTCGACAGTCTGCGTGAAGCCGTAGCCGATGACAGGCGATGCTGCTCAAGCTCACCGGAGTCCATCTACATCGCACTAGCGGACGACCCGGACTTCCACGCATTGTCCTCCGACTACGACGACATACATCTGGAGGTCGATACCGATCGGGTTGTCGCTGTCGCCGGTGCTCACACGCGGCGTCTGCCTCCCTGGTCCACTGCGGAGCTCACGGAGCTCCTCACTCCCGCCGTTCGGGAGTACGGATGCGTCGTGCGTGACGTGACCTTCGAGAGCTTCGGCGGTGATCTGGCGTCGTATGAGGGAATGGGCCTGCCCCCGGAGGAGGTCGAACGTATGCGGGAGAGCATTCAAGCCGAACCGCATGACATCCGGGTCGAGATCGAAGCCGTCCTGCCGGCCACGGCGGAGCGACTGATACTGGCCGCCCGGGACGCCTCCGCGCTACTTGACGCCTACAAGGGTGGCCCGCTGAATGCGGGAACGGTCCGGAACCTCTTGCGCGCCGGGAAGGCTTCGCTACTCAGCGTCCAGCCTGAGTCTGATTGGCTGGAGGTCAAGAGCGCCCCCTACAACATCCACCTACCCGGTGACCCAGGTGTCCGGTCGAAGATTGAACTGGCGCAGGATGTCGCCCGATTCGCAAACGGGGACGTCGATGCACTGCTCCTGATCGGATTCAAAGAGACCAAGCGCGATGGACGTTCGGTCGTGGGCAAAGCCTCACCGGCGTCGACATCGATCCTCGATGTCGACAGATACAGAGGCGTTATAGATGAGCGGGTGATACCCCCGATTGACGGGTTGACCCTCGAAGTGGTCCACACCGCAGACGACAAAGGAATCATGATCATCGGCGTGCCTGCTCAGGCACCGGAACTCCAGCCTTTTCTTGTTCACGGAGCGATCGTGGGGGACAAGGTAGAGGGCGCATTCATTAGCGTTGTACGACGCCGCGGTGAAGGAAGCATCACGACCAAGGCGGCGCAGCTCCATGCGTATATCGTTGCTGGCCGGGCGTTTCTGAAGGACCACTGACAGCCCCACGACCAGGCGTCGCCAGCCCGGACTGCCTGCCGGTGGGGCCACACCGCCTCGACGCTGTGCGGGGGCAGCCACTCCCTCGCGGTGACGCGAGTCGGGGCTGGCGACATGAACAGTTTGTCCCGGACTAGTGCCGCCCTTCGGGGGGATCCATTGTCGAGATTCGCTAGATCTTAGGTCTCGGTCGCCCTATCTCAGAAGTGTTCTGAGGCTGGCATTGCTAATGGGGCTGATGTGACTCGATGGTCCAGGATTTGGGTCACCACAGGGCGTCCTCGACGACGACGCTGGTGATTGCGGGTTGCGCGGAGATGGCCCAGTTGAGGTCCTGTCCGCCGGTGATCGCGACCGCAGCCGGTGCGGCCGGGCCGGGGTCGGTAGGCAGTTCCTTCACTGCGACCGGCAGTTCGGAACTGTCAGCGTGTGGGGTCACGTCGACGTAGGGTCCATGTTCGCGGTCGAGGACGATGAGTTGCCCGTGGTGTTCCAGCAGGCCGTACGTCGCGCAGATGGCCGCCGAATGTGGGCCGATCGTTGCTGTAGTGGCGTCATAGTCGATGCCGAGTGTCTCTGCGACCTGGCTGTGGCCGGGAAGGATCAGGACGGGGGCACTCATCCGGCTGAGCAGCTTGATCAGAACGTCCTGCACGGTGGCGAGGTTGCAGTGGCGTGTCTGAGCGTGGTCGAGGAGAACCTTGACGATGATGGTGTCCTGGTGGCGGAGGAGCCCGCCTGCGAGGGTGGCGCCGAGATCCTTGGGATCGGCGTAGACGTTTGGGACGTCGACGAAGTACTCCTTGGGGACCGCGGTCAGGTTGAGGCTGATTGGCTCCGCGGTCGTGGTCGTGTTGTGGGGTACGGGGTCGAGGTTGCCGGCCAGGGACTGCTTCGAGGCAAGAGTTTCGCGGACGGCGTCCTCGAATGCGGAGACCCGGTCGGGGTCGAGTCCGGCTGCTCTCAGGGTGCTGCGGGCCTTGGCTGTCCAGGCATCCCGCGCGGACTCTAGCGTCTGCGCGGCCGTGTCGAAAGCTTCGCCGGTGCCGCCGCTGCTGATCCAGAGGTCTTTTGCGGCGATAGTGTGGCTGAGCAACCAGTCCAGTGTGCCCGCCTCGCGATGGTCGGACGGGATATCGGGTGCGGCGATCGATCCGTCGGCCAGGAGGAATAGCGTCGCGTGAGCGGCGTAGTGGTCGAGCTTTGTCCAGTAGGCCTTGAACGGTAGCGCGTCGGCTCGTTCCCAGTTCTGCCACCGTCCGCCACCTGCATGCCGGTCCAGTCCGTCGACGACGCGGTACAGGCTCACGCCGTCGCGCTGATCGAGGTTGATGGCCGAGGTCTTGACGTTGGTGAGACCTTCGCCTTCGTTCTTGCAGTACAGGATCCAGGCGAGCAGGACAACGGCACCGGCGAGGATCTCCGGCTCCAAAGCGGCGGTCTTGTCGTTGGCGAACCGATAGAGGAGGCCGTGGTAGCCAAGTGCGCGCTCGAGTGAGCCGGGATCATCGGCGTCAATCGATGTCTTGGCGATCTCTACGAATGTCCAGACCGCTTCCTCGGCGGCCTGCAGCATGAAGTCGGTGGCCGTATAGCTGTGAGGGATGGTGAATTCGGTCAGGTTGTGCAGCGACACGAGCAGGTGCTCGCGTGCAGCGTGGCCGCCGGGGATCTGAGACTCGAGCAGGCCTTGCCAGATCGTCGGGAAGCTGACGAGCGCAGATCTGAGACCCGGCAGGTCGGACGCTCGGACCGACGTCATCGCCCGGCGCATGGCGGCATCGTCGGCGTCGATCGCCAATCGTCGATTGCTCTGCGCGGCCGCGTAGTCGATCTCCCACAGTTGCCGCTCGAGCCGTTGCTTGGTGTCGGCCAGGAACACGGGCTCGTGTCCCGCCAACCGCAAATAGCCGAGGATGCGGTCGTAGTACCCGTACCCGGTCCGGATGCGTTCGGCGAGTCCACTGCTGATGGCATTGATCACGCCGTCTTGCAGGGAGGCTGTCTCGCCGAGGAACGTCGTCGATGGGTTGTCCGGGTCCGGGGGCCGGACGCGGAACGCGGCTCGAATGTACCGTTCGGTCGTGTCGACGCAGGCGTCACTGACGTGGCTGGAGTAGCGGATGTGGGCAATCGGGCGGCCCTGCTTGGCCAGCGCGCCGGGGAGGGCCGCGACATAGATCCCGGGTCGCTCGCCGACTGCGCCTCCCGTTGCGACATCGGTTTCCGATGGGATGGCCCGGATCGATTCGTAGGACAGGAAGTCGATCGCGTGGACGAGCGGACCGATCCGCGCCTCAATGACACCCGGCTTGTCGAGGTGGAGGATCGATCGGCTCAGTCGCAGGTCGGCGACGGGAAGCATGCTGGCCGGGAACAGTCCGCGGTCGGGATCGAGCTTGTTGCCGAAGGCATCTGCCTCGGCCTGGACGTCCTTGATCTGCGCGGCCGCATCGTCGACAGTCTGCTCGAGCCTGCGCAGTGTCAGTTCCTCGATGTGATCGGGAGACCCGTACAGCTTGGCCAGCCGCCGGTACGCCCATCCGATCGCGACGAGTGATGGAAGCAGGATCGCGCACAGACACAGCAACATGTTGAATCTGGTCGCAGCCAGGATCGCGGCGGCGCCGATGAGGAGACTGGATCCGGCCCCTAGCAGCAGCATGGGGTAGAACCGGACGTGCTCGACGACCGACTTGCGCGCGGATCCGACGGCCAGCGGCGGATCGCTCAGGATCTGGAACGCGATGGTCAGGCCCGCGAAGCCGATCGACACGAACGACGCATGAACCTGCCACATCAAGCCGAGAGCGGTTCCAGCGTCGTCTGACTGCGCTCCCCACAGCCCCCCACCGGTCACCAGTGCCGTGGCCACGATCATCGCCGCCCACAACTTGCGATTTGTCATCAGACGTTCATAAGCCGCATCCACCCTGTCGGCGAACGATTTCTTGTTCACGCGCACACAACTACCAGAGGCTGCGGACGATCCGCGACTCCAGGCGCTCGGTTGCCGTTGGCCGCATGCGTCGTGACGCGACGAATCCTCTGCTGCGCACGGTTTTCTTCGCTCCACCTCGGTTTGATCGTTCCCGTGCCCCTCGAGCCATCCAGCGCTTGACTTTCGCATAATACCGCATAACCCCTCTCATGAGACTTATGCGGTTTTATGCGATCGGAGAGTGGCATGAGTGTGAAAGCGACGAAGCAGGAGGCACAGGCGGCGCCGTCGTTCTACGGCGTCGGTGCCTTCGCTAAGGCCGTCGGCATCGGTACGGCCTCGGTGTACCGGGCGATCCACGCCGGGCACCTGCCCGCGCTCAAGTTCGGCGGGCGGTATGTCGTCCCCGCCCGAGTCCTCGATCAGTTGGTCGAGGCGGTAATGGGTGGCGAGTTGGTCGATCTCGACGAGTGGAGGCCAGCGCCCGGCGAAGAGATTGCCTCGTGACGCCCCGCCTAGACAGCCAGCTCATTGGCTTGCCTGCGGCACGCAGCACAGACCGGCCCTGCAGAGGCGCCAACCAGAACAGGGCCGGTTCTCCCATCACTCAGGTACGAGTTCGAGAGGTCTACAGCATGACTGACGCAGGTGAGAAGGGCACGGAGTGGGTGCCGCGGTTTGGAATGTTGGAGGTTCCGCGGGAGCGCGCGGAGCTGATCCGGGGGTTGTTCGAGCTGGCGGCGTTCGTGGCCGATCACCCCGAGGTGCCCGTGCCGGCAGTGACCGCGTGTGTGCCGACGCGGTACGACGGCTGGGATGCCGAGCGGTCGCTGGTCGATGACGTGGCTGACGCGCTTGGCGTCGAGGCGGAGTTCAGGGCCGGCGGCGGCCACTACGAGGCCGAGCGGCTTTTCGGGCCGGTGCGGGCGTACTGCCTGTCGATCACCCCTGAGCACATGGCGGTCTACGAGGCGTGGTCGTCGTACAGAGGTCATGTCCAGCCCGTGGAGGACTTCGCGGCGGGTGAGTCGCGATGAGCGGGCGCGCGGAGCTTGATTTGGCGTGGCGGATGCACGACTCGGCGGCGGAGGCGGTTGATCGGGCCGACACGAAGGCTGGGTTCGCGGCGGTGGTGGAGACCGCGCTGGCCGCGGCGGTGTTGACGTTGGTGTCGCAGTCGCAGACCGCGCCGATCGGTGCGCGGGTGTTGTTCGGGTTGGCGCTGGTCGCGTTGGCGGTGGCGCTGGGTTCGGCGTTGCTGGCGGTGGTTCCGCGGCTGCACCGCCCGGCCGATGCGCTGGTGGCGGGGGAGTTTCTGTACCTCGGTGCTGTGCGGCGCCGCTCGATCGAGCAGCTGCGCAGGCACGTCCACCCCGAGCGCCTCAGCGAGGAAGTGGCTGAGCCGTGGGAGGCGATCAGTCGCCAGGCCAAGTGGCTGGCCGACGTCGCGTGGACGAAGCACCGGTGGCTGCGGGTGTCGTGCCTGGCGGTCGTGGTCGGCGCGGCGTTGACGGTGGCCGGGGTGCTGCTGGGCGGTGGTTCCCGATGAACCGGCGGCCGACGACCAGGGAGGGCGCGATGGTTCCGCGGTTCACCCTCGCGATGGTGGCGCTGCTGGGCGCGGGTGTCGCCGCGGTCGCGGCCGGCCGGACCCCGGTGTTGACCGAGGCGGGTTACTGGGCCGCGGCGGTCGGTGCGGTCGGGGTGGTGACGGCTGATCTGTTGTTTTGGCGGTTGATGCACGGCGCGGTGATCGCGGCGCCGTTGTGGGTGTTGCTGGCCGGTGCGGTCGGGCTGCGCGCCGGCGCGCCGGGTGGTGCGGCGGGGTGGGTGATCGCTGCTGGGGTGTTGCTGCTGGTGACGTTCGGCTTGGTCGCGGTGAACCGCCCGGTCGGTGGCGGTGTGGCGTTCGCGCTGTGGCTGGGTTACGTCGGGTTCTTGCTGCGCGCGCTGCCCGAGGAGGTGCAGGTGTCGTCGCGGTGGTGGCTGGTGCTGGTGGCGGCCGGGGTGGTGGCGGTCGGGACGGCCGGGTTCGCGTTGCGGTCGCGGTCCAGCTCGCGCGGCCTGTTGCGGCGGCTCGGCCGGGCCGGGCGGGTGACCGATGGGTTGGCCTCGGGTTGGGACGTGCACCGGGTGTCGTCGGGCCGGATGCTGCGGAAGAAGGCGAAGGTCATCCGCCCGTCGCTGGCGCAGCTGCCGGCGTGGCAGCGGCGGTTTGTGCCGTTGACCGAGCTAGGGACGACGGTCGCGACGGTCGGCTGGTCGCGGTTGCGGTCGTCGGCCGAGGACCACACCGCGACGTTCGCCGGGCCGCGGGCCGGTAAGACCGGCCTGCTGATGGGGCATCTGCTGGACGCCCCGGGCGCGGTGATCGCGACCTCGACCAAGACCGACATTCTCGACGTGACCCGCACCCTGCGCGCGAAGAGGGGGCCGGTGTGGGTGTTCGACCCCGACGGCCTCACGACGGATGGTTCCACGATCACCTTCGATCCGCTGACCGGGTGCACCGATGCGGCGGTGGTGATGGACCGGGCGGCCGATCTGCTCGACGGGGTCGGTGGCAAGTCCGACGACGCCGCGCACTGGGTGGACCTGGCCAAGCAGGCCCTGACCGCGGTGATGCACGCCGCCGCGCTGGGCGGCTACTCGATGAGCGACGTGCAGCGGTGGGTCGCGCACCCTGACGACCGCGCAAAGCATGACGTGCTGTACGAGCTGCGGGCCGCGAACGCGACCGGGTTCGAGCAGCAGGCCACGCAGTTCTTCACCAACAACGAGCGGACCCGCTCGAGCATCTCGACCACGATCATGCCCGCCCTGAGCTGGCTGTCGGTGCCGGCCGCGGCCGCGGCCGCGGCACCGGGTGGGGTGCCGTTCGACGTGGAGCGGCTGCTGGCCGAGACCGGCACGGTGTACCTGCTGGGCGCGGACGACCGCAAGACCGCGCCGCTGGTGACCGCGTTGACCGCGCACATCGCCCGCCAGGCCAAGGCGCTCGCGGTCCATACGCCGGGGCGGCGGCTGGACCCGCAGCTGACGATGGTGCTGGACGAGGCCGCGCTGATCTGCCTGATCCCGCTGGACAAGTGGACCGGTGACTTCGGGTCCCGGGGGATCACGCTGCACCTCTCGGCCCAGTCCCGGGCGCAGCTGCGCGACCGGTTCGGCGAGGCCGCGACCGGCGCGCTGATGACGAACGTGACCACGAAGGTGCTGCTGGCCGGCACCTCCGACGACGACGACCTGCAGTTTTGGTCCACGCTGTGCGGCGAACGCCTCGAGCAGGTCGCGACCCGCGACCGCACCACCGGCGGGGTGTCGGTCAGCGACCGCCGGGTCGCGGTCCTCACCCCAGGCCAGGTCGCGCAGCTGCGCGCCGGGCAGGCCCTGATCATCACCCGCGGGATGCCGCCCGCGATCGGGCGGGTCAAGATGGCGTGGAAGCGCCGGGACCTGCGGCTGGAGCGGTTCCACAACCACCGCGCCGTGCGGTGGACTAGGCATCAACTATCGGCCGTTGAGGACTGGGTCGGTGCCCGGCTGCTCGCCGATGCTGCCTGGCTGCGTGACCAGATCCTGGCGCTGGCCGACCAGGCCGCCGTGGCCCGTCGGCGCGCCACCCGACCCGCCGTACGCCGGGTCGTGGATGGTCTGACGGCCGCCTTGACGTGGCTTGAGGTCAACGACCCGGCCCGGGAGCTGATCGCCCGGCTCCGTCTGGCCAGCGCGACCCGGCGGGCCCGTGCGGCGCTGGCCGCTCGCGGCACCGAGCAGCCTACCTCGGTGAACGAGCTGGACGGGGTCCGGCGATGACGTGGCCGACGGCAACAACCGGCGCGGCCGGCCGCCTGTCCGTGGTCACGATCTGCGGTTCCACTCGGTTCCGGGCCGAGATGGCCGAGGTGAACCGGGAGCTGACGCTGGCCGGACACATCGTCCTCGCTCCCGGTGTCTTCGCCCACGACGGCGACGAGATCACCGACGCGGACAAAGCCAGGCTGGACCGGTTGCACCTGGCCAAGATCGACCTGGCCTGGTGGATCTACGTGGTCAATCCCGGCGGCTATGTCGGCGACTCGACCCGACGCGAGATCGAGTACGCCAGGACTACCGGCAAGCCCGTGTGGTTCCTCGTCGAGGTGGCGTCATGACGGGGCGCGGGGTGGAGTGGGTGCGGTTGTGGGACGGCCGGCGCTGGCCGGGCCGGGTCCGTGACGGCCTGCCCGAGTTCACGTTCGGGCAGGCCCCAAGGGGGCTGTCCACGCGGCGGCAGTTGCGTGAGCGTGGCCTGTCACGTGGTGGCCAGGAGCCGTTCGCCCGGCTGACGTGGAAGCGCGACCGGCGGTTCGCGTGGCTGTACGTGGACGACAAGGCCCGCGCGAAGCGGACCCCGAGCGACAAGCAGCTCGCCGCGGTGAACAAGGCGCTGGCCGCACGGAAGGTCTGCGCCGAGTGCGGCCCGGTCGATCACTACGTGCGCACCAGCGACCAGCTGTGCGGTGACTGCCACGCCGCCGCAGTCACACCCACCGCGGGCGGCACCGCCGGATGGCGCACCGTCCAGCACTGGCAGGAAGAAACGTCCGACGCCGACGCCGAGGCCCAAGACCCGACCGACAACGAAGCAGACGAGCACGGGGCCGGGCGGCTCGAGCGGCATGAGGCTTCGGCGGTGGCTGCCCGGGCCGCCGAGGCTCTGGCACGGACTGCTGCCCGGCTCGATCACTCCGCCCGCGCCGAGGGGCGTGGTGGTGGCGAGGTGGAGCGCGACGAGGAGCTCGCTCGCTGGCACGACGACGACCGAGCCGCCCGGCCCACTGCCGAGCAGGCCGACATCGGCGACGGCCAGGACCAGTGGCGAGACGGGAGGGGAGTGGCATGACGGCGCCGATCGAGGCCGGAGGCAACGACCTGCGCGCCCGCTGGGCGTGTGACCACTACGCCGACCTGTGGAACCCGTCCGCCGTACCCGCCTACGACGAGCACGGCCGGCCGACCGGTCGGGTCGCGATCGACCCGGCCGACCTGGACGCCTGGCTCGCCGACCACCGCGAGGAAGCGAAGGAGGACGACTGATGCGGTACGACGACGAGAAGGACCCCGGCACCGCTGCGCTCGCGGCGGTGGCCGGACTGGCCCGCTCGGTCGAGTCTCTGACCAGGGATGTGGCCACGATGAAGACGGGCCTGCAGCAGACCGCCAGCTTGGCCGCTGTAACGCGGCTCGGCGACACCGTCGCCTCGCTCGGCAACACCGTCGCGTCTTTCGAAGACCTGCTCAGCCGGATCGCCGCCAAGCCCGGCAAGGGCAAAGCGGAGCCGGGCTCGGCCGAGCCGGTGCGTTCTTGGCTGCGGCTGCCCGAGGACCAGGCCGCGGCCGAGACTGTTCTGAGCGAGCTGCTGCCGTGGATGCAGACGACCTATCTGCGCTACGCCACCGCCCGCGAGGCGTTACCGCCGTGCTGGCTGTGGCACCCCGAGATCGTCGAAGAACTGCTGTGGCTGATGGACGCCTGGACCGGCGCCTACGAAGGCCCCGAGGCATCGACCAAGCTCGTCGGTGACTGGCACGACCGGCAACGCCCCGGCGTCACGCGCCGCATCGGCGAGTACGCGCCGAGCTGTGACGTGCTCGCACATCGCGACGGCGCCGGGCAGTCCGCGGTGACGGTGCCGCTCGCGGCCGACGCCGACCCGTTCGTGACCTGGTGGGCCACCCGCCGCGACGACAACGGCCCCGCGCCGACCACCGAGCAGATCAAGGCAGGTCGCCGCGGCGGCCTGACCGCCGTCCCCCGACACCGCTGGAGGCCCGCGATGATCACCCTCACTGTTGCCCCGCGCAACTTCCTCGACCACCTGCCGACCGGCGGCGTGACGTGGCCGATGGCCGCGGCCGGCGGAGTCGGACTCGCCCTGGCCGCAGGCCTCGCGGTCGGGCTGGTCTGGGCGATCCGCCGTACGGCCCGGGCGGTGACGGCCGCGATCGAGACCGAGCGGCTCACCGTCGCCAGGGTGCTGATCGTCGTGGCGATCGTCGCCGCGCTCGGCGTCGCCGTGATCGGCGGTGCCCGTTCCTTCCGGGCCGTGTCGGTGAAGTTCGACAGCGCCCTGGTGCCGCTGGTGGCCGACGGCATGATCGTGGCCTGCACCGCGCTGCGCCTCGCCGCCTTGACCCGCGGCTGGCGGATCCCGGGCGCACTGGTCACGACGTACGTGTTCATCGGCGGCACGGTGTGGCTGAACGTCGACACCGCCACCGGTGTCGCCGACGCCGTCGCGCACGCCCTCGCGCCGCTGGCCTACGCGGTGCTGGTCGAGATGCTCGCCCACCTGCTGCGCCTGCACATGAAGCTCGCCCAGCCCGCCCGCGCGAAGCTGTCCGCGCTGACCTGGTTCACCTCCCCGGTGATCACGACCCGGGTGTGGCTGCACCTGGCCCGGACTGGCACCGACGACCCCGCCGAGGCCCGGGCGTTGGTCCAGCAGGTCGTCCGGATGGCGTCGCGGCTTGCCACGTTGTGCCCGAGCCACCGACTCTGGCCGCTGGACGCCGCCAAGGCAGCCCGCAGCGCGTGCCTTCAAACGATCCGCGACGGGCTCCTGTCCGCCGGCGACCTGGCCGCCCTGCTGCCGGCCACCGGCCGTCTGAGTCCGGGCGAGCTCCTCGCGCTGGTCGATTCCGCCGCGGTCGGACTGACCACCCCAACCGCGCCGGCCGAGGCGACCGGTCCGGATGACCGTGCGGCTGCACCACTGACCTCTGCACCGGTATGGCTGGTCGCCTACCTGCTCGGTGCACTCCGCGTCGGGTCGCCTGCATCGGTGCACGACACCAACCGCACCGATCTGCCCGCAGCGGTGCACCAGGCAGATCGCGTCGGTGCGTCCGCACCGGTGCACGCACCGCACCGCACCGACGCCACCGACGTAAAGACCACCGCACCAGCCAAGCCCGCACCGGCGGAGCCGCGGGCGCGGCGCTCCGACGATGACGACCTGACCGAACTGCGGCGGGTCTCCGACACTGACCACGACGGTGCGCCGCTGCCGCAGCGCGAAATCATGCGCGTCCTCAACTGTGGGTTCTCCAAGGCCCGCCGCCTCGCTCACCTCGCCGGGTGGCTCGACCCGGGCGCTGCCCGGCCCGCATCCGGCGACGACCAGCACCCCAAAACCACGGGACAACTCGAACTCGTCACCGAGCCCGGCGAAACCCCGATCGACAAGCCCAGCGACACCGACGACCAGACCAGCACCGACCGCGAACTCGAATCGAGCAGCAGCCGATGAACAGCCCAAACACCCAAGCAGCAGTCAGCAACCAGCACTCGAACGTAACCCACGAAATCACCCAGCACACGACGAACCAGCAGACCCCGACAGACAGCCACAGGACCAAAGAACTCAGATCACACCCAGGCATCACGATCAAATGGAGCCTCGACTCCGCTTCGCGTCGTCGTATCGGCCTGCCGCCTGCGGCGGCCATCGGCGCTGTCGCGCCGGTCGCGGCGCGGGTTGGGGGTGGCACGTGCTGAGCGTGCACAGCGGCCACCGTGCCGACTATCTCACCGGCGCGGTCGCGTCGGGCCGGGAGAACTACTACACCGGCGCCGTGGCGGCCGGCGAGCCGCCCGGGCGGTGGTTCGGCAAGGGCGCGGAGGCGCTCGGGCTGTCCGGCGAGGTCGGCACGCAGGACATGACCGCGCTGTACGAGCGGTTCATCGACCCGCGCGACGAGGCGTTCCGCGAGCCGTCGCGGTGGGACGAAGCCGCGACCCTCGGCCACACCGGGCGGGCGTACAAGAGCGAGGAGCAGGTGTACGCCGATGCACTGGCCAAGGAGCCCGGTGCATCACCGGAGCGGCGCGCCGAACTGCGCGCACTGGCTGGCAAAGCGGTGCGCAAGAACGTCTCGTTTCACGATGCGACGTTCAGCCCGGTCAAGAGCGTCACGGTGCTCCACACCGCGTTTGAGGCGCAGGAGGTGCAGGCCCGCACCGCCGCCGAGGCGGCCCGCGGTGCACTCGCCGAGGCGCACCGCACCGGGGACCGTGAAGCGGTGCACCGCTACCGCGGTGCGGTGCGGCAGGCGGAGCGGGAAGCGGTGCAGTGGGGCCAGCACCGCCAGGCGGTCGAGGACGCGATCTGGGCCGGGAACACCCGCGGCGCTGAACTATCTGCAGGACAAGGCCGGCTATACCCGTGTCGGGCACTTCGGTGGAGCCGCTGGCCGGTGGGCCGACGCGCACGAGTGGGTGATTGCGTCGTTCTTCCAGCACGATTCACGCGAGCATGACCCGCAGCTGCATATCCACAACGCCGTTTTGAATCGTGTGCAGGGACCCGATGGCAAGTGGCGCACGATCGACTCCAAGGCCCTGCACCGCTGCAAGCCTGCCGCCGGCGCGGTCGGTGAGCGGGTGATGGAACAGCACCTGGTCAAGTCGCTCGGCGTGCAGTTCAAGGAACGCCCGGACGGCAAAGCCCGCGAGATCGTCGGGATCGACCAGGCCGTGATGGACCTGTTCAGCTCCCGCCGCAAGGCGATCACGAAGAAGACCGCCGCGCTGGTCCGCGCGTTCGAGGCCAGGATGGGCCGCGAACCGAACAACCTGGAACTGGCCTACATGCAACAGCAGGCGTCGCTGGCGACCCGCAAAGCCAAGTCCCACGACGGTGAGACCGTCGAGCAGCGGCTGGAGCGATGGGATCGGCAGCTGCGCGCCGAGGTCCGCGGGGGACTCGGCAAGGTCGCCCGCGACGTGCTCGCGTTGCGGCAGCGCCAGTGGCTGCCCGGGCGGATCAACCAGGCCAAGGTGCTCGAGACGGCGCTGGCCGAGGTGCAGGCCAAGCACGCCACCTGGCGGTCCGCGGACCTGACCCGCGCCATCAGCGACGCACTGCCCGACAACCTCGGCAACATGAAGCCGGCGAAGATCGCGCGGCTGCTGGACCGGCTGACCGAGCGCGGCCTGAGGCTCGCGCAGCAGGTCGATGCCGACCGTCCCGGCCAAAGCCCCGACGAGCTCGCGGCACTTCCCGACGAGCTGCGCCGCGGCGACGGATCGTCGGCGTACTCGGCTCCCGGTGCGGCCCGGTATGTGACCCCGGATCACGTGAAGGCCGAGCGGCAGCTCGCCAAAGCGGGCTACGCCCGCGGCGCCGCCGCGATGAGCCCGACCGACGTGCAGGCGTTCGTGAAGCGGCTCGCGGCCGATGGCCTCCAGCTTGGCGACGACCAGGCCGCCGCGGTGCGCGGCATCCTCACGTCCGGAGCCAAGGTCGAGACGCTGATCGGCCCGGCCGGCACCGGCAAATCCCGCGTCGTCGGCGCCCTCGCGAAGGCGTGGGAAGACCCCGACCTCTGGGACGGCGAGCAGCGCCGGATGATCGGACTGGCCGCGTCCCAGGTCGCCACCGAAGTGCTCGCCGCCGACGGCGTGACCGCGAAGAACATCACCCGCTGGCTGATGACCCAGCAGCGACTCACCGACGGCTCGACGACGCCCGAAGACCAAGCGTGGGCGCTGCGCGCCGGTGACCTTGTTGTCGTGGACGAGTCCGCCATGGCCAACACCGACAACCTGTCCCAAATCCAGGCGCACTGCGACGCCGCCGGCGCGAAGCTGCTGCTGGTCGGTGACCACCGCCAGCTCGCCGCCGTCGGCGCCGGCGGTGGCATGGAGCTGGTCGCCGCGGGCGCCCTCACGCACGAGTTGACCGAGACCCGCCGCTTCACCAACGAGTGGGAAGGCCCCGCGTCGCTGCGGCTCCGTCAGGGCGACGAGGGCGTGCTGGCCGAGTACCACAAGCAGGGCCGCATCCTCGCCGGCGGCCACCTCGAAGCCGCGCACCGCTCGGCGGCCGACGCGTGGCTGGCCGACCACCTCAACGGCCTGCACGCCCTGCTGATCGTGGACACCAACGCCCAGGCCGCCGAGCTGTCCGCGCAGCTGCGCGCCCGGCTGGTCGAGTACGGGCAGGTCGACGACGAGCGCACCACCTGGCTCGCCTCGACCGGCAACCGCGTCGGCGCCGGTGACCTGATCCAGACCCGGCTCAACGCCTGGCACCTCAACGGCTACCGCGGCAACAAGCGCGCCGCGTTCAACCGCGACGAGTTCAAGGTGGTCGAGGTCCTGGACGACGGCGGGCTGCGGGTCGCGCCGCTGATCCGCGGCACCCGCCAACCCGCGCCAGGGGAAACGATGGTGCTGCCGGCGAGCTACGTGCGTGACTGGGTCGCGCTCGGCTACGCCGCTACCGTCCACTCCTCCCAGGGCGACGCCGACGACGCTGCCGTGGACGAACACCGCGAAGTCACCGACGAGCACGAACTGGCCGACGTCGCCGAACAGCGAGACACCGACATGACGCTCGCAATACCCGCCGACGAGTTCGTTGAGGCCGCACCGGTCAACGACCAGCTAGCCAGCAAGGACGCCGAACCGGACCTTGCAGCCAACGAGATCCCGGACGCGGAAATCGTTGCCGACGACAACACGGCCACAGCGCAGGCGTCGGCAGAAGTAGCCGAGGCCGCCGAGGATGAGGCGGCCGAGGATCGGGCCGTGCTGGACAACCAGGCACCGGCCGACATCCGCGAGGTCGCCGCGGGCGAGCAGCCGGTGGCGGAGTCCGACACTCCACGGGTGCCGTCCGCGGACGAGACCGCCGAAGCCGTACGCCGCGCGCAGCGGGCACTGATCGAGATTCAGCACCGCCGCGCAGCGGAAGAACGCCACGCCGCCGCCGAAGCCGAAGCCCGGGCCGAAGAACTCGCCCGCTGGCACACCGAGGACACCAACGCCGAGCAGGCCAACACCGCAACGGCCACCGCAGCCGATCAGGCCGCGGACGATCACGTACCGGTGATGGAACTCGGTCGCTACGACGACGAGTAACCACGCGCAGTCCAGGCTCTCCCGCCCCTGGCGGGCGGGAGAGCACCCCGGCCTCCGGCCGGGACAAAGCCCTTCTCTGGCTGAGGTTGGTGGGCAGGTGCCAGACCGCCCCCTCCAAAGTCAAGGGGTTCTCGCCTGGAGGACGCCGACGCTCCGCAAGCTCCGCTTATTTCCTTGTCCACCAGCCGAGAACCCCTTGACTTCGGAGCCTCTAGCGGCCCGGCAGACGGCAGTAGCCGGCAGGCCCCAAGGGGCTGCCGTCACACAAAGCCCACCAGCGACAAGGGATCACGATGCCGGACACAACCACCAGCACCCAACAGACCACCTGCCCGCCGTGGTGCCAGCCGAGGCGCCAGGTCGGATGCGGCCGACCCGGATGCCCCTCCAGCCCGCCGAAGCCACGCTGACCCACCGACCCGGGGAGGGCCGTGGTGAAGGACCACGCACCCACGGCGCCTCCCCGCACCAACCACGAGAAGGGTTGAGGACCGATGACGCTGACGATGACCGACCTATTCTGCGGAGCCGGGGGCTCGAGCACCGGTGCTGTGCAGGTGCCAGGTGTGACGGTGAAGCTAGCCGCGAACCACTGGAAGCTGGCCATTGACACGCACAACAGCAATCACCCGACCACCGACCACGACTGTGCCCACCTGTCCCAGGTCGAGCCACGCCGCTACCCACGCACCAATGTGTTGTGGGCGTCGCCGGAGTGCACGAACCACTCCCAGGCCAAGGGCAAGAAGCGCAACGTGGACGCGATGCCAGACCTGTTCGGGGACACGCTGCCGGATGAGGCGGCCGAGCGGTCGCGAGCCACGATGTGGGACGTGGTGCGGTTCGCCGAGCACCACCGCTACGACGCGATCCTGGTCGAGAACGTTGTAGACGCAGCGCTGTGGGTGCTGTGGCCCGCGTGGCGCTCCGGGCTAGACGCGCTCGGCTACTGCGTGCACGTCGTGTACCTGAACTCGATGCACGCCCAGGCCGGTGGCCGCCCCGCGCCGCAGTCCCGCGACCGGCTGTACGTCGTGGCTCACCTGCGCACGTCGGTGTGCCCGGACCTGAACCGATGGACCCGCCCGGAGGCGTGGTGCGAGGGCTGCGGGCAGCTGGTGCGGGCGATGCAGGCGTGGAAGAAGCCGGAACGGACCTGGGGCCGCTACCGCGCCCAGTACGTGTGGCGCTGCCCGAACGTTGCCTGCCGCAACCAGGTGGTCGAGCCGGGCTGGCTGCCCGCTGCTACTGCGATCGACTGGAGCCTGACCGGGGAACGGATCGGGGACCGGGTCAAGCCGCTGGCCGACAAGACGATGCAGCGCATCCGGGCCGGGCTGGCCCGCTATGTCAAGCCCGAGCTGCTGGTGCCGGTCGAGGGCCGCGACGGCAAGACCGCCGCGCCGCTGTCGGAGGCGATGCGCACCATGACGACCCGCAACGAGACCGGGCTGCTGGTCCCGGCGGGCGGCACCTGGAACGAGACCGCGACCACGTTGGCGGAGGTGATGCGGACCAGGACCACGCGGGAATCCGAGGCGCTGGTGGTGCCGCTGCGGAACAACAACACCACGAAGAAGGCAACTGACCCGTTCGACACGTTCGCTGTCGCAGGCAACCACCACGGGCTGCTGATGCCGTACTACGGCAACGCCACGAGCCGTCAGACGAGCGAGCCGCACGGCACGTTCACCACCCGGGACCGGTACGCGCTGGTCATGCGGAACAACGGCTCCCGCTACGACGGTGCGGAGATGTGCACGCCGGTCACCGAGACGCTACGCACCCTCACCACCGCTGGCCACCAGTCGCTGCTGGAGCCGCGAACCATAGCGGTCGAGGACTGCACGTTCCGGATGCTGGAGCCGCACGAGGTCGCCGCCGGAATGGCGTTCACCAACGGCTACGTGGTGCTGGGCAACAAGCGCGAGAAGGTCCGCCAGCTCGGCAACGCCGTCACCCCACCCGCCGCGCGCGACCTGATCGCCGCCGTCGCCGAATCCCTCGGCCACGACCTCACCGACCTGACCACCGCCTGATCCGGGCCGCAGTCGGCCGGACCTCCCGCCAAGGTCCGGCCCCTCGGCCGCCCGGCCACTGACACGTAACCGTCAACAAGCGAGGAGAAACCACCATGAGCGAATCCACCAAGATTGAGATTGACACCGGCACCGAACCGGACGACTTCCAGGTGGCCGCGACCGCGATCACCCGCGCGATCCGCGCGATCAACAACAACCAGCGCGGCGGCGACGGCGCCGAGTTCATCGCGCACCTGCTCGCCACGGTCGCCGCGAACCTCGGCAGCACCGAGGCGGTGACCGCCGGCCGCCCCGGATCGTGAGAAGCCGCCGGCGTGGGCGACCTGCTGCGCAGCACCGTGGGCTACGACGACGAATACCTGCTCACGTACCGGACCGAACCGGTCGAGATCGTCGTCAACAGCGTCTACGAACTGGACGACCTCGGCATGTTCGAGACCTACGAAGCCAGCACCAACCACATCGGCCAGGTGCTGTTCGGTCACCGCTGGACACCGTCACGCGACAAGTTGACCCTGGACCAGTTGGAGCAGATCGAGGACGTCGAGGAACTGCTAGCCGAGCTCGAGCACAGGGACCGCGCCGAGTACCAGCAACGGTTCACCGCCACCGTCCACGCACGGTTCGAGCAGCTGCGCACCGACGAACCACAACGCTACCCCGAACACCTGACCGTCACGGTCCGGTTCGCCGACGAAGACGCCAGCTACCCCATTAGCAACGACGACCTGACCGACGGATGGGGCAGCGACCTGGGCAGCCTCCTCTATCAACACGCCCGCGAAACCACACCGCTTCCTGGTACCGACACCGCCCCCGACTGGATGGCCGGCCAACGCCACGCCGACACCGTCTTGGCTGCCGGGCACTGGCCACACCTGCGCATCCCCACCCTCGCCCACTACGGCGTACCAACGAACACCAGAAAGGACTGACCAGCATGTCCCAGCGCATCCCGAACGGCACCCTCCTCACGACGTATGACCACCTGATCGAGCTGGTGTCCCACGCAGTGGCCCCGGTGGTGATCGACCGCGACGGCACCCCGTGGATCGTGTTCCAGACCGAGGACGGCGACGACTACGCGGTCACCGTGCCCTGCCCCGACGACGACATTCCCGGCCGCACAGACTTCGACGGGCTGTGCGCGCGCGGCCCGCTGCGCGTGGTGTTCAACGGTGACACAAGCCCCGAGACATGGCCTGGAGCGAACAAGGACGAGGAGGTGACGGCATGACGATCAAGGTCAGGCTGTCCGGCGAGGCCGACGAAATCGCGCGCCTGGTCGAGCATCTACGACGGGAGTTCGAGGTGGCCGGCGCAGACCGCGCCTACCCGAACCGTGGATCCTTCGGCGTCCGCGTCTACCTCGAACTCCGCCAGCCCACCGCGGGTCGGGACTCGCGGCGAATCCGTAGCGAACACGTCCACCCCGACCGGAGAGGAATCGAGCCATGACCACCACACGCGGCGCGGCGGGCGACCCTTGGACGCGGACCACCGGATGCTCTGCCGGGCAGCGCACTGGCACGCCGATCACGGCATGGCAGTCTTCCCGCTCGCCCCCGGCCGCAAAATACCCGCCGTCGAGAAGAGCTGGGGACACGCGGCAACCACCGACCACCTCGCGATCGCCCGGACCTGGCGGCATGCTCCCTACAACATCGGCGTCGCCGCCGGACCATCCGGTCTGCTCGTCGTGGACCTCGACCAACCCAAGACCACCACAGACCTGGCACCCGAACCGTGGCGCACCCGAGGAGCAACCAACGGCGCCGAGGTACTCGCCCTGGCCGCCGCCGACCACAACGCCAGCATCCCTACCACCTACACCGTCGACACACCATCCGGCGGGCAACACCTCTACTACCGCCAACCCACCGGCCACCAGCTCGGCAACAGCGCCGGCCGCATCGGATGGAAGATCGACACCCGCGGCCACGGCGGCTACATCGTCGGCGCCGGATCAATCACCGACCACGGCCGCTACCAGGCCAGCAACACCACACCACCCCAGCCACTGCCCGACTGGATCACCAACGCCCTCGACACCACCAGCCCCGCCACCTCTGCACCGCGGACCGCAGCCAGCCTGACAAACGCCAGCTCGTACGCGCTCGCCGCACTCACCGGCGAACTCGAGAACGTCCTCGCAGCAGCACCAGGACAGCGCAACGACACCCTGAACCGCGCCGCCTTCGCACTCGGCCAACTCGTCGGCGCGCGACTGCTCGACGAAACGGCCGCCCGCGACGAGCTGATGTCCGCCGCCGGCCGCATCGGGCTACCCCGCACCGAATCCGAACGCACCATCAGCTCAGGACTCGCCGCCGGCACACGCCAGCCACGGCAACGAACAGCCTGACCCCGCCATGAAATGCGGAAGATCCGCGAAGGGGCTCAGGAAGCCGTCCAGCAGCTTCCTGAGCCCCTTCGGACGGATAGAGGTTCAGCCCGCTTGGGCGTTCTCTACGTCGATCGGCGGCACACCCGATCGGCGCCACGCCCACGCCAGCGTCGCCAGCGCGCCATCGGCAAACCCCGGCCGACCCGGCATGCTACGGGCGACCGCAAGCTCGGCAGCTTGGGTCTCCAGCTCGACTAGCTCCTCGTACGCCTTCTCCCGAGTATCGGTGATCGGGGCGTACGCCCAATCGCGCACAGGCCCGGTCGCGTACTCGAAGGTGACAATGGCGCCCGCCAGCCACCGGCAGGTCACCTGTACGCCAGTCAGGTACGAATCTTCCCGGTCCTGAGCCTGCAATGCGTCGCCACGCCGCTCAGCCGTCAACCAGAGCCGGGCGAACTCACGCACCGGCACATGCAGGTTCTCCCGCGGTATCCGCTCGAAATCCCGGGCAGTCAGCTCCATACCACACGACGATCCCAGACCGCGCGGACAGTTTCGAGGGGTCCGCTGCCGGTGAGCCGAGACCGAGGGGTCGCCAAAGCCGCTGCCGAACGGTGCCGAGTGCGGCCCTGACGCTGTTTCTGAACGTCGGGGCCTAGGCGCTGACTCCATCCCGGCCGGGATCACTGGGGCTTGCCCTGATCCGGAGGTACCCGCTCGTTGACAACTAAACCTCCGAGACGGCGGCTCCCGCCTTCGCGATGACCTGTAACAGCGACCGGGCGTCGTCCGATAGTCCGAGGATGGGGTGGGGGATATGAGGCGTTGCAGATACCACGCGTCCAGCAGCGGCCAGGTCGACTTCGAGGTGACCAGGCGTCTGCTCGGCCTTCAATGCGCTGATCCCAGCCTGCACCGCCCCCCTTGGGAGCACGTGCAGGCTCTGGTTGTCACCGACGCGCGGCACCGCTGGATCTTCTCCCGACTGACTCACGTGAGCCAAGGTACCTAACATGGCTCTGGCGCCGATGAAGGAACTCGCGAGGGTTTCACCAGGCGCGGCATGCGCACCTCGGTCAAAGACCTCATCGCCGCCATCGGCATCTTCAACGACAGCTGGAACGACCGCTGCACGCCGTTCGTCTGGACCAAGACTGCCGAGCAGATCATCCCAGCGCCGCTCGAAGTAAAGACACTTCAAAAGCGGGACACTAGCGACAAGTGTCGTCACTTTTTCCGGGATGACGTTCACTCGCCGGTCCGGCGCCGTAGCGCGTCGAGGTCGTCCGGCTCAGCCCGCGTCTGGGCCTCAGCGCGAATTCGGTCGTAGTGGGCCGGCACAGTAGCAAGGTCGGCCGCACGTAGCGGGAGTTGGCGGGGTCGAGGTTGGCCGGGTCGGCCGGATCGATGTATCCGGCGTCCTGAATCCCCCCGTGATGGAGTTCATTGAGAATTCTGTCTCGCTTCTGTCGTTCGATCACGGTGGAACACTTTCCTAGCCAATGCACCTTCGGCGCCCGTAGCTGATGGTGCGCGTAGGGTCAGCCGGTCGTGCGGTCCTCCTTGCCCTCCCAATAGGGCGCCATGGCTCTGCGACACCCGAAGTCGAGGGTCCAACCATGGCGCGCTACGTGGAGGTTAGCCACGGCGAACGTGCGCAGCTGTCAGGCAATCGCCGAAGCGCAAGGCTACAGAAGGCTTGAAGCGGTCCCTGCCCTGGCTTGTGCAGCAGACCGTGCGGTGCCGCCACCGTCGACAGACGTAGTCCTCGGGCTCGCGCAATGGGCCGTATCGGTGGGATCCTATGTGTGTGAGGTGACCGGTGAAGGGTGGCGTTGCCGATCGGTCTGCTGCTCTGTCGCCACGCTGCGGTATCGCAGCGTATTGGGCCAACACCTCGTCGTGGAGGTGCGTCAGGTGCGACCCAAGCCGCGAACAGTACCAAGGCCCGCGTGGGTTCTGGTGCCGGTCCTCCTCACCGTCACTTTGATCTTGTCGTCTCTTGGGTCTGTTCCGCCGGTGACGGCGCCGTCGACAGGGCGGAATGCCGCAGCGATGGAGCCACCGCCGGGTCGGCTGGTGGACAGCGAGCCGAACATCGGTTGGACGGAGGGGCAGTTTTCGGTCAGCCACGACGGTGCCGCTCAGTACAGCGTGCCTTTGTGGGTGCCAGCCGGCCGAGGGGCGGTCACCCCGCAGCTGTCCTTGTCCTACAGCAGTCGGGCCGGCAATGGACTCCTGGGTGTTGGGTGGACACTGAGTGGGTTGTCGACGATCACATGGTGTGGCCGCACGATCGCGCAGGACGGATACACCGACGGTGGCCACTTCGATGGTCAAGGTGGGCTCTGTCTCAACGGTAACCGGCTGGTTCCGATCTCGCCGCCGTATTCGCCGGTGCGGGAGTACCGCACCGAGCAGGAGACCTTCACCAAGATCATCGCGTACGAGACGCAAGACAACGTCCCGAACTTCTTCAAGGTCTTCACCAAGGACGGAAAGATCCTCACTCTTGGGGAAACCGCCGACGCGAGGGTCCAGCCCTACATGCTGATGGGCATCCATCAGAACGAGCCATCTCTGGTACAGGAGCCCGGCGCACCGCGAGCGACGACCGCTTGGGTTCTGGACAGGATCGAGGACCGTAACGGTAATGCCGCCACCGTCGAGTACACCCGCACGGAGGGGGACGCGGCTGGGCTGTGGTGGACGCAACTTCGCCCGTCGCGGATCACCTACGCCCCGAACCGACAGGTCCGGTTCATCTACGAGGAGCATGACCGCCCGGACCCGATTGATGGCTTCTCCGGGGGCACGCACACCCGCACCGATCGGCGGATGAGCCGGGTCGAGATGTGGGGCGGTCCGGACGGCGGCGAGCAGGAGCTGCTGCGCCACTACAGACTCAGATATCGACTAAATGGCATCACCTTACGAAGCTTGCTGGCCTCGGTCACGGAATGTGACGGTGGCGATCTCGAACTGGAGTCCGCGAGTAGCGCGACCAGAAGATGCAAGCTACCTCTGCCATTCGAATACTCGCTGGGAAGGTACGAGTTCAAGGAGATCGACGTCGGCGCTAGCGAGCCAACGCCGGTATCTGTGGTGGACATCAACGGTGACGGCCGCAGCGATCTTATCGACGCGGTCAACGGCGGTCCCGACTTACGAGTCGCCGAAGGCAACGGGTTCGCCCCACCGCGGTACTCAGGTCTTCCTTTCGACACTAGTCCGCTCTGCGCGGCGAACTGCGCGCTGCCGCTGACCACTCCTGAGATCTTGGATTTCGGCGCGGATCGTCGCCCCCAAGCGGTCGTCTCGGTTCGCGACAATGTGCCTCCCCGTTACCGATATCAGCCGTTCAAGCCGACCAACTCCCCCGAGAGGTTCACGCCGCTTCTCGGCAACCTCGGATACGTCCACACCGGCTTCGAATCCCCGCCGCCGGTGTATATGGCCGATCTCGACGGCAACGGCCTGCCAGACTTCGTCGCAACCGAGTTCGCGACCGATAAGCCCTGGTCGTACCAGCTCAATACCGGGGCGATAGGATTAGACCGCTTCGGTCCGAAGGACGAGACGACCATCCGGCGCAACATCACCTTGGGCAACTTCGCGATGGACGCCAACGGTGATGGGCGCACCGAGTTGATCAGCAGAAGAGACGCCGGTGAGCTGGGCTGGGCGAGCTGGGGGTTAAATGCCGCCTGTGGTGTGCAAGTCCGGCTGGGGAACGCGGGCTGTGACGTGCAAGTCGGGCTGTTGAACCTCACAGGAGGGCGAAGGACAACTCACTTCGGCGACGTCAACGGCGACGGCCTGGTCGACGCGGTGATACCCCACGGACTCTCCTCGAGCGACCCGGGCGAGCTGCGGGTACAGCTCAACAGCGGCAACGGGTTTGGCTCCCGCTTGACCGCGCCGAGCCCGGACGGCTACCAGGCTCCGCACCCTTATCCAGGCTCAGACTATCTGCGCGATGACGGGGTACGAGTGGTCGATTTCAACGGCGATGGACGCGACGACGTGCTGGTGTTCCATGAGGGCAATCCCGGGCATGGGGACACCTCGCGGGGGCTGCAGGTCTACACGTGGACGGACAACGCCTTCGTCCGGGCTGAACTCGATCTCAATATCGGTTCGCCCAGTTCGCCCAACGGGGCAAACTGGGACAACACGCAGGTACTTGACTTCGACGGGGACGGGGTGTTGGACCTGGTCAACGCCGGCACCGACGGGCGGCTGCGGGTCTTCCAGCGGTTGGGCGGGGTTCCAGACCAACTGATCCGAATCGGAAATGGGTCACCCCGCGGCCGCACCGAGATCGACTACACCACGCTGGCCGACCGGGACGTGCACTCTCCGGGTAACTGTAATTTCCCGCAGACCTGTCCCATCAGCGGCGGCAGCGTGGTGGCGGAACACCGCGTCGCCTCGGATTTCGGCCCCGGCGCCGAGCCCACCTGGGACCGCTACCTACACAAATACGAGGCGGCGCGCGCGGACCGTCACGGGCGCGGGTGGCTCGGGTTCGCCAAGCACACCGTCACCCGGGTGGCCACCGGCGCCATCACGGTGACCGAGTTCGACAACGTGAGGCGTGATCCGGCCACCAAGACCTATCCGTTCGCCCACCTGCCCAAGAAAGAGACCTACACGGTCAAGAACGTGAACGATGGCACCGGACGCGAGTTCCAGAGCATCACCACTAACGACTACGAACTCCGCCAATTCGATAGCGGCACCTACACCGTGGAACTGCGCCACGCCACCGCAATCGAGCAGGAGCGCCGCGTGGGCGCCAACAACTGGCGGATTCTACGTACCACCAAAACCGAGGCCAGCTACGACGACTTCGGCAACACCGACGTCGTCAAGTCGGACACCACGAACGGCCGCACCCTCACCCAGGACTTCGACTACAACAACGACCCGGCCGCCTGGCTGATCGGGCTGCCCAACCACACGCTCAGCACCGGCTGTAACAGCGACGGCGTCTGCATGACACGGGAGTCACGGTTCTACTACGACGACAAGGGCAACCCGACAGTCAGCGTGGTGGAGCCGACCAGACCGCGATTGAAGCTGACCACCACCACCGAGTACGGCCCGTTCGGTGTGATCACCTCGATCACCAGAACCGACAACGCCGGGCAGAGTCGCACCGACATACGCGAGTACAACAACGCCGACCAGCTACATCCCACCGACATCATCAACGCGGCCGGTCATCGAACCGTGATCGAAACGCATTCCGGGCTCGGTGTACCCCTCAGCACCACAGACCCGAACGGGGTGCGGACCACGTTCCGCTACGACCGGTTCGGCCGGCTGCGGGAAACCAACCGCGCCGACGGCAGCTTCGAACACGTGACCCACACCAACCTCGGCGATCAGCAGCTCACTACCACCACGGTGGCCGGCGGCGGGGAAACCGCGGTGCTGGTCGACCAGCTCGGCCGGACCCGTGAGCTGCAGGTCAAGACATTCGACGGACGCATCGCGACCACCTACACCGACTATGATCCCGTCAGTCGAAAAGTGTCGCGGACCTCCCGGCCGACGCTGCCCGACGAAACGCCGCAGTACACCGTGACGCAGTATGACGATCGCGGCCGTGTCACCTCCGTCACCGCACCGGACGGAGCACAAGTGCGTCACGCGTTCATCGACCGGGAAACCCACACCTACGACGCCAAAGGCGTGCACAGCTACACCATCGACACTGTCGACGGGGAGGTGGATTTCCTCTACGAGTGCGCCACCATCGATATGAGCGGCTGCCTCGACGACGACCCGGCCTCCACCAACTGGCTGATTACCGACTTCGGGTACGGCCCATTCGGCGAAACGACCAAAATACTCTTCAAGCCGGACAGGACCGCACAAACCATCCACCACGACCCGCTCGGCCGACCGGATCACGTGAGAATGCCCAGCAACGGCACCACCAAAACCACCTACAACGCCTTCGGCGAGATAGACACCATCACCGACGCGGAGAACCGCGTCACCACCTTCGACGAGTACGACCAGCTGGGCCGGGTGAAGAAGAAGACCTCACCCGACGGGGTTGCGACCAACACCTGGGACACGGCCCTCCACGGAAAAGGCAAGCTCGCCGAGGCCCGCAGCCCCGACGGCGTCACCATCGGCCACACTTACGACGAGTTGGGCAGGGATGCCACAACGACCTGGACAATCGAGGGAACCCGCTACGAGTTCGGCTACGGCTACGACGATATCGGCCGGCTTGACTGCATCACCTACCCGATGATCCCCGGCGCCACCGGGCCGCAGGCCGCCGAGCGGCTCACCGTCGGGCAGGTCTACAACCCGCACGGCTATCTCGCCCAGGCCAAGGACGGCTGCCAGGCCGGGGGCGAGATGTACTGGGCGGCCGAGGCCAGAAACGGCGCCGGACAGCTCGAACGCGAACGCCTCGGCAACGAAGTGGTCACCACCCGCGTCTACCGGCCCACAACCGGACTGCTCGACCGCATCCTGACCACAAGCCCCGACACGCTGGGCAGGGTCGCTGAAATTGGCTACGACTACGACGACAACCGCAACGTGACCCAGCGAAACGACCAGGCCAATCAACGGTTCGAGACCTACCACTACGACGTGCTCAACCGACTCGACGGCTGGTCCATCAAAACCGACCCCGCACAACCCGGGATGAACACCACCTACGCATACAGGCCGATCGGGAACCTCCAGACCGAGACCGTCCAACGGCCGAACCAACCAGAAAAGACCACCATCTACCGATACGGGGAGCACGGCACAACGGAACACTGGCTGACCTCACGCAACGGCCAACAGTATGGCTACGACCGCACCGGCCAGCAGATCAGCGGCCCGAACCGCACCGTGCAGTACAACACCTCCGGACTGCCCGCGGTGCTCGACTGGACCAGCGGCGAAGGCCAGGTCCGGCACACCGAGTTCGCCTACGACCCGGACGGCGCCCGCGTGCTCAAACGCGACGCTGACCAGACAGTCGTCACTGTGGCGGGGCTGTTCGAACGCCGCAGCCCCGCCGGCACCGGCGGCAACGAGATGCACAACCTGCACAACATCGTCGCCGACGGGCGCGTCGTCGCACAGCTCAACCGGACCCAAGATGCATCCGGGGCTATCAACCCGGTGGACCATGTGACCTACCTGCACAACGACCTGCAGCGCTCCACCATCGCGCTCACCAACCACAACGGCGAACCGATCGGAGCCGCCGCCCCGTCCCCGCGGGGGATCTTCTACGACCCGTTCGGCCGCCGCATCGATGCCCAGAACGATCCGCTGGACGACAGCAGGCGGGCGGGTCCCCGGCAGGGCTACACCGGCCACGAGCACGACGACGAGTTCGGCCTCATCAACATGAAGGGCCGCATCTACGACCCCGAGGCCCGGCGCTTCCTCACCCCCGACCCCATCCAAGGGCCAACATCCAGCCAAACTTACAACCGCTACAGCTACGTCCAGAACAACCCAGCCACCCTCACCGACCCAACCGGATTTGTTACATATCCGACCTCGGGCGGCAGCGGGCCGTTCAATCCGGGGTCCGGCGACGGCCCGTTCACGGGTGGCACCGGGCCGTTCAACCCGGGCCCGGGTTGTCAACAGTTCCCGAATTGCGGCGCCGGTTCTGGCTGGCTGGGAGGTCTGAACGGCAGTTTCAGTGCGACCCCGACCTCGACCGATGCCGAGCCAACGTCCAGCTCCGACGACGACACGTCCAGCACTGCTGCCAACGACTCCCTGGTGAACGCTGCGTTGGCGGCGGCTGCGGATGCCATGTGTGGTGCCCCTTGCGGCGGGACCACCGGCGAAGTCATTGAGGTTCAGGGCGTGGCACCCGAGGACGAGGAATCATTTTCTAGTGGCACATTGGGAATGGTCGGGACGGCGCTGGACCTCCTTGATGCTGCGCAATTCGGATCCATCCTCGGCCCGTTGGACGCTATCTACGACAGCTTCTATGCCCCATTTGAGGAACCCGAAGAGACGGTCGGCTGGGTTGAGGGTCTCTGGGGACTGTGGCAAGGTGCTCTCACCGGCGCAGAGGCAGGTATCGCAATAAGCACTGCGTGGACCGCGTTCACGCATGGAGTGAGCTTTTCGGCAGCGGCCGAGATGCTTGCTTCGAGCTGGGTTGTGCGTGCCACCACATTCGGCGTGGTCGCCACTGCCATGATAAAAGGCGGTATTGGGTACTATGAGCTTTTCCGAGATCTCACTTCCGAACGCACTCAAAATGGCTTCGATGCCTGGGCCGAGGAAGTAGTCAGGCGCACCACCCCTTATCAGGGCCCGCCATCCCACCCGGTGCACCCGGCGCGGTGGTGGGAGTCGGACGAGTCGGTCCTCATCCTCGAGGGATTGGGATCAGGCGGGAGATAAGCACCAGAGTTCGGGTTGATCAGCCCCGATCCCCCAGTCCATGATCACAGTCCCGCACCGTAGGCCCGACCCACCGAAGGCGGCGGAGCCCAGCGTGCCATTGCCTTCACTCAGTGACCCACTACAGGTCGAACAAGGTGATCTTAGGGATAGGGCCAAATGGGTAGGAACGCAGGTCGAAGCCTTCGAGTTTGGGTCGCCTAACGTGACCATGTGAGTAGGGCACCTTGTCGGCGTTGGTGGCCAATCACGGGCGGCGGCTTTGGTGGCGGCGCGGCTGTAGGAATTGGCCGCCTGCGGCGCTATGGTGCGGCAAGGTACAGACGGTTACATTCTGTGTACTCGTCTGGAGGTTCTCGTAGCACTGCGTCGACTCGGAATCTGGTGCTGATCGCGGATAGTCCCGTTGCAAGCACCTCGCGCTCGATGACTTCCGGTGCCGTGAACCACCGCGCCCCCGGCCAGGCTGGACGGGTCGCAAGGTCCACGAGTTCGATGAAGACGACGCCCGTTTGTCCTTCCAGCGCCGAACCGACCCGATTGACCCTACAACTCAACCATTTCATATGCCGACCTCCTCTATCACGGTGCAACGTTGACTCGGGCGAGCATGAACGTCCCTCTGGCCGGCCAGTTCGCGATCTCATAGGCGGCGCTCAAGAGATACCAGTTCGACACCATCCACCCGATCGACGGCCGCTACTTCGACCACCTCGCCGCCATGGTCGACTACGAACCGGAGGACGCGCTCGACACCGAGCTCGCGGCTCAGCTCGCCCAGATCGGCATCAGCAAAGGCAGCCCGTTCGCCCCGGACCAGCGGATGCGCGAGATCTTCGGCGAAGCGGCCCGGGTCGCCAGCGTCATGGCCTTCTCGATCGCGAACGCGCCCCGCACCGACCACCTGTGCTCCCCGGACCGGCAATGGCACGGCATGATCGCGGGCTATCCGCACTTCCGAGACGAGCAGGGCCGGCCGATGATCGACAACATGGTGCAGATGGCCTGGTTCGCGACCGGGCGCGCCAGCGCCATGGGCCACCCCAAGCCTGGCACCGGCTCGGCCTACACGTGGACCTATCGCGACACCAACGGCGTATGGCTCGATCCTCGCCGCAGCTACCAGATGCGCCTGCCCGGCCCGATCCCGGCCAAGGACTTCTGGTCGATCGTCGTCTACGACCTGTGGACCCGATCGATGCTCGCCAACGGCCAGCCATTCCCCAGCCTCAACTCCTACACGCCCGACCTGAAGGTCGACGACGACGGTTCCGTCGACGTGTTCATCGGACCCGAACCCCCGGCCGGCGGTGAAGGCAACTGGATCCGCACCCTGCCCGACACCGGCTGGTTCCCGCTCCTGCGCCTCTACGGACCCGAGCAGCCGTGGTTCGACCTCACCTGGAAACCCGGCGACCTCGAACCCCTCGACTGACCTGCCTGCTCGGCCCGCCGTGTGGCATCACTCGTGGCACAAAATGTCGGATACTCATGGGGAATCTCGCGTCCGCTGCGGGCGACCGTGTTACCAGGATCGCTGGTAGAGAGCAGATGCTACGCCGACGTTCCTTCTCGTAATGAGAAGGTCGTCGGTTCGATTCCGACAGGCGGCTCCACCCAAACCCCCAGGTCCAGTTTCCTCGCCCGGGCGGTGTCTTGATCTTGGTCGCGTGGTACGAAGCTGCTTACCGCGTGCGACATGGCTAAGAGTGGTGGCAAGAAGTAGCGCCAGCCCGGCGACGATGAGTCGCTGCCGTCGGGGTCCATCAGAGAGTGCGTGCCTGGCCGGGGATAGATCCGGGAGAGCCCGAGGTCGGTCTTGTGTGGTGACCGCCCCGGGCTCTCTCGGGTTCTACATGGTCGACGCCGTCAGGGTGCTCGCTGCACTCGAGTTGACTGGGTGGTTTCGCTTTGTGCTCCCGGGTCGATGATCTGGTCGGCGACAGGCTCCCACCCTTTGTGGAACGCGGTGCCGTGGTTGCGGTGGGTGGCGGATGCGTGCGGATGCAGGCGTTGCCGGGATCAGGTGGTGACGAAGTCGAGCAGTACCTTGTTGACGTCGGCGGCGTGGGTCCAGAGCAGGCCGTGCGGGGCGCCGTCGATCTCGACGTAGTCGGCCTCGGGGAAGGCGGCGTGGAAGGGCCGGCCGGTGGCGTCGATCGGTAGGATGTTGTCGCTGGTGCCGTGCACGATGAGCGCCGGCTTTCCCGATGCGCGTACCGCGGCGATGTCGTCGCGGAAGTCCTCGATCCAGGCCGGCACGACCGCGTACGCGGCCACGGGAGCGGAGGCCGTTGCGGTGTTCCAGTTGGCGGTGACCACCTGCTGGCTGACCCGGCTGCCGAGGTTCTCGGCCAGGTTGTAGAAGTTCTCGTAGAACGCGGTGAACCAGGCGTAGCGGTCGGTTCGTGCGGCGTCGATGATGCCGTCGAAGACCTCCTGCGGCACGCCGGTCGGGTTGTCCTCGCGCTGGAGCAGGAACGGTTCCAGTGAGGCCAGGAAGGCGAGTTTGGCGACACGGTCGTGGCCGTAGGTCTTGACGTAGCGGGCAAGTTCGCCGGTGCCCATGGAGAAGCCGACCAGGATTACCTCGCGCAAGTCGAGGGTCTCCAGCAGCGTGTTGAGGTCGGCGGCGAAGGTGTCGTAGTCGTAGCCGGCACCGACCTTGGTGGACCGGCCGAACCCGCGGCGGTCGTAGGTGATGACGCGGAATCCGGCGGCGATCAGCTCGCGGGCCTGTAGCTCCCAGCTGTTGCCGTCGAGCGGGTAACCGTGGATGAGCACCACGGGCCGACCGGATCCATGGTCTTCGTAGTAGACCTCGATCGGTGCGCTGTTCTCTGTCCCGACGGTGACTGTGGCCATTTCGCAGCTCCAAACTCCTCGGTGGAGAACGGTCGTTCTCCGCATGGTTGCTACAGTAGGGGAACGACCGTTCTCCACGCAAGCTGCAGGCAGGAAACATGACAGAGGACACACAAGCCCGGGAGCGACTACTCGAAAGCGCCGACCGGCTCTTCTATGCGCACGGCGTGCAAGCCGTCGGGATGGACCAGGTCAGAACCGACGCCGGCGTCTCCCTGAAGCGCATCTACTCACTCTTCGACTCCAAGGACGACCTGCTGGTGGCGGTCCTGAATCGCCGCCGCGCCACCTGGGAATCCGGCATCGCAACTTTCGCCGCCAACGCGGTGACGCCACGTGACAAGATCCTGGCGATCTTCGACTTCCTCGACGCATGGTTCCGCGAGCCCGACTTCCACGGCTGCGCGTTCATCAACGTGTTCGGCGAACTCGGTCCAAGTTCACCGAAGGCTACCCGCACCGTGCGGGCACAGAAGAAGGCCTTCCAGCGATACCTATCCGGACTGGTAGCTGAGACCGGTGCCCCCGAAGCCGTCGCAGCCCAAATCGCGATCCTCGTCGAAGGGGCGCAAACCACGGCCGCAATTGCGGGCCGCCCCGATGCGGCCGCCCACGCACGTGCCGCCGCGGAGACCCTCCTCGACGCTGCGGCATAACTGGCGCGCGCCGGAGGCGGACGTCACTGCCACAACCTGCGAGAACCTTGACGCAAGACCACAATCGCGACGAGCAGTGCGAGCCCGACCGCGGAACCACCTCATGCGTTGCCAAGTAGGCCGTGGGTTGTCCCGCGGTAAGCGCGACAGGCAATGTGGTCAGGTCGAGCTTGACCCAGTGCTGGAGCTGTACGGGCTGCCAGCCGAGCAATTCATTGCCGCCCGCAACCAACTCGCCGGCGCATTTCCCCGGCGCGGGCGACACACGCGCCAGCGCAGCAGTAAAGGCGCTGCGGAAGCCGACGGTCGCGGCCTGGCTGGCTAATCGACTGGTCCGTATTGCGCCGGACCGGATCGCGGAGCTGACCGAGTTCGGAGGTGACCTGCGCGAGGCCCAGCGAACCGGCGACCGCGACCGCCTCAAGGAGCTCACGCCGCGGCGCCACGATATGGTGGGCGGCCTCGTGGATGCAGCGAGGGAGGACGCCGCCGCGCCAGGTCGGAGATCAGTGCCACCACGGCTGAACGTCTCGGGGCCATGCTCGAGGCCGCCCTGGTCGATCCAGCAGCCGCCCAACTGCTGCGTAGCGGGCGCTTGAACGCGGGACTGCAGCACGTCGGCTTCGGTGTAGTGGACGAGACTGGCCGGCCAACGGCCGGTGTTGCGCCACTGTCGAGATCAAGAGCGGCGCGACACTGCCGCACTCGCCGCTTCTTCAGATCCTCGTGGCTGTGGTGCCGGACGTGGTGTGAAATGGTGTCAATTCATGGAGATCAGCGAGGCGTGGTGCGGGCGAGGGTGTAACCAAAGTCCGTGGTTGAGGACGAATCGCACGCTGTAGGTCCTTCTCGTAATGAGAAGGTCGTCGGTTCGATTCCGACCGACAGCTCAACGTCTGGCCAGTCAGCTGGTCTCAAAGGACTCTCGGGCCGGAAGGCGTATCCCAGATGGGTGGACGGCCACCCTTGACCCGGGCGAAGGGTCGCCGTCGAGCTCGACGAGCTGCGGAGCGGCCGTCACGCGTGGACTGTACGAAGACGGCCAACCGTCAGGCCCAAGTGACCGCTGCAGTCCGTGCGGCCGGGGTGAGGTCCATGTCGTTCCAGGCGTATTCAGTCGTTGTTCCCGACGGGCGGCTGTCGTTGGTCGCAGCGGCAGCCGCCCGAGCGCCGGTTATCGCAGGAACTGCAGGAGGACGCTGGTGAGCTCCGCGGGGTGCTCTTGGTACAGCCAGTGGCCGGAGTTCGGGATGACCAGCCCGGTCACGTTGGTGGCGTACTTGCGGACCCAGGTGGCCTCACGGGTGCCCAGGTTGCCCGAGGCACCAATGGCAAGGACCGGCATGCTGAGCTTGGTCTTCTGGTAGATGGCGTTGTCCTTGACGTCTTGCGGCAGGGTGGCGAACCAGTCGATGCTTGCCCGCAGGTGTCCGGGTTGCGCGAGGGCGTGGGCGTAGATGTCCATGTCGCATGCGGTGACGGCGCCCTTGACCACCTCGCTCGTCGGCATGAAGTCGGTCACCCACTGCTGCTCCCGGCCGGTCATCAAGTCCTCGGCCAGGCCGTCTTTCTCGGCGAACAGGCCGAACCACCACAGCCCGGGGCCGTTCGGAGTCAGCGAGGGGAAGGTGTAGATGGTCGGGTCCGGGATCGGGGCTTCGCTGAGCACGAGTTTCACGACGTCATTGGGGTGGGCGGCGGCGTAGGGATAGGCGACCGTGGTGCCGATGTCGTGGGCGACGATCCTGATGTTGCGGCTGAGGCCGAGCTCGACCATGAGCGCGTGGATGTCGGCGGCCATGGCCTTCTTTGTGTAGGCGGCGGAGGAGGCGGGAGCATCGCTCAGCCCGGCGCCGGGTAGGTCGGGCGCGACGACGGTGTAGTGGCGGGCGAGCGCGGGCAGGATGTGGTTCCACGTGTACCAGGTCTGTGGGTAGCCGTGCAGCAGGAGCAGGGTGGGCCCGTGGCCGCCGCGCACGTAGTTGATGCCGATGCCGTTGACGTTGGCTTTGCGTTCGATGAAGCCGACCGGGGGTGACGGGTTGAGTTGGCAGGCGGGCTGGGCCGTAGGGGCAGCGCCGCCCGGGGCGGATTGGGCGTGGGCGGATCTGGTGTGGGCGGACGCTCCTGCTCCGGCCGTGATGAGCAGCCCGGCGATGCCGGCGACCGCCGCGATGACGATGGCGAGTGTGCGCACGCTTATCGGGTGTGCGGTGCGGGTGAGTTTCATTGTCCTGCCTTTCCGTGTTTGTGCCAGGTGCGGTTTGCATAGCTGGTTAGGGAGAGTTGCGACGTTAGGAATGCGGGGGCTTCCCCTCGCTTGGGGCAGATGACTGGCGCGGCGCCATCCGTCGGGTGGTCTGCCACGGGCGGATCTCCTGTCCTGACTGTGTTCCTTACGGGGACGGTTCCGGCACCGTCCTGGACATTTCCGTGCCACTCGCCGCGGCCGTTTCGTGCGGTCATCTCGTCCTCTCTTTCTCGCTCTCGTTTCTCTCTCGTTCTCGCCCATGCACCCCTCATCGGAGGGCCAGGTAGCTGCCGGTACAGCGCAGGAACCCTTCTCTTTGGGTTCTCCTGGGCAATTGGCGTCAAAGGCAGGACTGCGAGCAGTGCCGTGAATGATTCGGTGCTCAGCTTGTGGTGTTGCGTCCCAGCCGCACCGTCATTGCGCAGACGATGGCGGCGATGACCAGCAGTACGCCGTTGACGTTCAGCGCGGTGTGCAGGGCGGAGGACATGCTGGCGCCGCCCGCGATCCGGCTGGTGAGGATCACGCCGAGGACGGCGGGACCGAGGACGGCGCCGTACTGGCGCAGGGCGGTGTTCGCGGCTGCCGCCATGCCGGCGAGGCGTTGCGGGACGGCGTTGATCGCGGCGACCGCGACGGCGCTGAGCATGAATGCGTCGGCGACGCCGAGGATGGCGAGCCTCCACGCGGCAGCCCCGATCGAGGTGTCGGCCTGCATCCCGGTCAGCAGGAACATCGCCACTGAGCCGAGCGCGAGCCCGGCGGCGAGGAGCGCGACCGGTGGCCAGCGGGTCAGCAGCCGTCCGACCAGCGGGTTCGCCACGGCAGTGACGCCGTTGATGAACAGCAGCCGCACGCCGATCGCAAGCGGTGAGAGGTGTTGCCCGGCACCGAAGAACAGGCT
>NZ_SLWM01000011.1:0-269176 GCF_004342085.1 Kribbella orskensis | reverse complement strand
TCCGTTCCTGGATCAGGCCCTGATGCGCCCGGGCCAGCACCTTGACCCCGGCCGCGAGCGGCGAGTCGGGCTCGGTGACGCGGAGCTGGTGGCGCCGGGTCCGGACCATGTCGGCCAGCGTGTGCGCGTCGGTCTTGTCGTCCTTGGCGCCCGAGATCGAGATCACCTCACGATGCCTGGCGGCCTGTTTCGGGTTCACCGCGAACACCTGATAACCGGCCGCGATCAACGCCTGAACCCACGGTCCCCGGTCGGTCTCGATCCCGATCACGACCTGGCCCGGGCCGTCGTCGTCACCCAGGAACTCCGCGACCAGCTCGTGGAGTTTCACCATCCCCGCGATGCCCTCACCGACCCGCTTACGGGCCAGCACCCGGCCCTGGTCGTCCTCGACCTCGAGGTCATGGTGGTCCTCGGCCCAGTCATCACCAACGAACAACACGATGCAGTTCTCCCGTCGTCTTGCACTCGATGAGCATCAGCAGCCCCGCAGGAGACAACGGCGCCCTAATGGATCAGTGCTCACACCACCAACCAGCAGCAGTGGGCACGACATCCCATCAGCCGTTCACGCCTCCCAACCCACCAGCAAGGGCACGCTCTGTCGCCAGGGCTCAAACGGCCCAGGAAGTACCAGTGCTCACCTGCCAGCAGCTACAGGCACCGAGTCTGCCAAAGACCCGATAACACCCATCAGGTAGATGTCGCTCGCGACGCCACCCTCCACGCCCACCGCGGCGGTGGAGGCGCGGAGCGTACGCAGTACTTTCTGTCCTTCCGTACCCTGCTCGCCCGCACTCAGCGATTGCCAGTTGCCCAAGCTGCGGCCGGCCAGGGCCCGAGCCTGCCACCCAGGAGCGCGCTCGGGCCCAGCTTTCTTGTACTGCGTTGTCGCACAGCGGCTGACCGTCGGCGGGCGACAATCCCTAGCTTCCATTCGCCCCCTCCGCCGGAACCGGTCCTGCAGTCTCAGGGCGAATGAAAACAGAAGGTGGCTGGGACAGGCGGTCCGCCAACCATCGCCACCCCGGCGCCCCCGGCTGTACCGAACGACAGGTAGATGTCGCTCGCGACGTCAGCCACCACGCTCACTGCGGCGGTTGAGGCGCAGGGAGCACGCAGTACCTCCCGCCGTTCCGTACGCCGGGGCCGCCACCTGGGCCTGCCCTGCACATGGCAGCGCAGGTGCGGCGTAGGAGACCCGCGTGGGTGGCGGAGTCCTCAGCGCTTGGTGGCTAGGAGTACTGCGGCGTCGGGGGCGACCATTACCTCTACGGTGGTGAAGCGTCTGTCCTGGAGCCATTCCTGGCGCAACGTGTCGACGCGGCCCTCGTACATCGGGGGCCAGACCATGGACGGGGTGAAGTCGTCCAGCACTACGAAGCCGCCGGGCTCGACTGCTTCGGCGATGACGTCGCGGGCGGAGAGTTTCGCCTCGCGGGCGTCGACGAACAGCAGGGAGAACGGGCCGCGCTCGATCAGGGCTGTCCAGTCCGCCGCGAGTACCTCGATCCGGCCGTCGTCCGCGAACAGGTCGGCGACCACCTTGGCCAGTTGGGGGTCGCTCTCGGCCGTGACGATCTTCGTGCCGTCGGTGGCGCCGTGGCGCAGCCAGGCCGAGCCGACGCCGCAACCAGTGCCGACCTCGCCGAGAGTTCCGGTGCGGGAGGCCGCCAGGGTGGCGAGCAGCCGGCCGGTCTCGTTCCGGGTCGCGCTGACGAATCCGCGCCGGCCGGACAGGCTGAGTGCCGCGGAAACCAGCGGCGGTAGTTCAGGGGGAGCGCTCACCGGTTGAGAGTTGCACAGCATCGGGCCAGCGGTGTCACTGGCATCTCACATGCCGGGACATGCTGACCGCATGGTGGCGAATTAGTCGGACGCCAGAGTATCTTCGTCCCCATCATGCAGTTCGCGGTACGCCTTATTTGCTGCCGCGCCGGGATTCGCTAAGGCCGACCCCCCGGCGCGGGTTCCGGCGTACCTCCCGCCCGGTAGCGCCACCGTCGGCCGTTTCTCGACAGCGAGTTCAACGGGAGAGCAGCATGTACGAAATGTATCCGGCCACCTGGAAGGTCGTCGACGGACGCGAGCGCAAGGCCGCCCGCCGTCGCCGCCCCGCCCCGCGTCAGGCCGACAACCAGCCAGTCCAAGAGGCCATGAATCGCCGCGACAACGGGGGAGAACCCAAGAAGTGAGCACGCGACAGCACTCCACGAAGACGACCTTCACGCTCGCGGTGGTCGGTGGCGACGGGATCGGACCCGAGGTCACGGTGGAGGCCCTGAAGGTTCTCGACGCCGTCAGCGCGAACTACGGCGTCACCTTCGAGCGCACGGAGTACGACCTGGGCGCCAAGCGCTGGCACGCCACCGGCGAGACGCTGCCGGACGCCGAGCTCGAGGAGATCCGCAAGCACGACGCGATCCTGCTCGGCGCGGTCGGTGACCCGACCGTCCCGTCCGGCGTGCTCGAGCGCGGTCTGCTGCTGAAGCTCCGCTTCGCGCTGGACCACTACGTGAACCTCCGCCCGTCGAAGGTCTACCCGTCGGTCGGCTCGCCGCTGGCGAACCCGGGCGAGGTCGACTTCGTCGTCGTCCGCGAGGGCACCGAGGGCCCGTACGTCGGCAACGGCGGCGCGCTCCGGGTCGGCACCCCCGCCGAGATCGCCACCGAGGTCTCCGTCAACACCGCGTACGGCGTGGAGCGGGTCGTGCGCGACGCGTTCGCCCGCGCGCAGGCGCGGCCCCGTAAGAAGCTGACGCTCGTCCACAAGAACAACGTGCTCGTGTACGCCGGTCACCTGTGGAAGCGGACCGTGGACGCGATCGCGCCGGAGTTCCCGGACATCACCGTGGACTACCTGCACGTGGACGCGGCGACGATCTTCATGGTCACCGACCCGGCCCGGTTCGACGTGATCGTCACGGACAACCTGTTCGGCGACATCATCACCGACCTGGCCGCCGCGATCAGCGGTGGCATCGGGCTGGCCGCGAGCGGCAACATCAACCCGGACCGGACCGCGCCGAGCATGTTCGAGCCGGTGCACGGCTCCGCCCCGGACATCGCCGGCCAGCAGAAGGCGGACCCGACGGCGGCGATCCTGTCCACCGCGCTGCTCTGCGACCACCTCGGGCTGACGGAGGCCGCGGCCGCGATCGAGGCCGCGGTGACGGCCGACATCGAGGAGCGCACCGGTCACGCGCGGACCACCGCGGAGATCGGTGATGCGATCGCCAAGCGCGCCGCCGGCTGAAAGTGGAGGCTCGCATGACCACTTCGGCACGAGGTACGGTGCGGCTATGAGCGCCGATCTGCAGTTCACCGTTGAGCCAAACACCCAACCGGCCAGCGACGACCAGCGCGCCCAGATCCTGGCGAACCCGGGATTCGGGCAGTACTTCTCCGACCACATGGCGATCGCCACCTGGAACAAGGAGAACGGCTGGCACGACGCGAGGATCACCGCCTTCGGACCGCTGGAGTTGTCTCCCGCGACCTCGGTGTTCCACTACGCCCAGACGATCTTCGAGGGGATGAAGGCCTACCGCCACCCCGACGACTCGATCCACATGTTCCGCCCGGAGGCGAACGCGGCCCGGTTCGTCCGGTCCGCCCGACGGCTCGCGCTGCCGGAACTTCCCGAGGACGCGTTCCTGGACTCGCTGCGCAAGCTGGTCGAGATCGACAAGGCCTGGGTCCCCGGGGGTGGCGAGACCTCCCTCTACCTGCGGCCCTTCATGTTCGGCTCCGACCCCTTCCTCGGCGTCCGCCCGTCGGCGCAGGTGACGTACTGCGCGATCACGTCGCCGGCCGGCTCGTACTTCGCCAAGGGCGTCAAGCCGGTACGGATCTGGCTGAGCGAGGAGTACACCCGCGCAGCGCCAGGTGGCACCGGAGCGGCGAAGACAGGCGGCAACTACGCCTCGTCACTGGTCGCCCAGGCCGAGGCCACCGAGCAGGGCTGTGACCAGGTCGCCTTCCTCGACGCGGTCGAGAAGAAGTGGATCGAAGAGCTCGGCGGGATGAACCTGTACTTCGTGCTCGACGACAACTCGGTCGTCACGCCCGAGCTGTCCGGCACGATCCTCGAGGGCATCACCCGCGATTCGATCCTGAAGCTCGTCACCGATCTCGGCTACACCGTGACCGAGCGGAAGATCTCGATCGACGAGTGGCGCGACGGTGCCGCCTCCGGCAAGATCCGCGAGGTGTTCGCCTGCGGCACGGCCGCGGTGATCACCCCGGTCGCCTCGCTGAAGTGGAACGGTGGCGAGGTGCAGGTGGCCGACGGCAACGGTGGCCCCGTCACCAGCGCCGTCCGCACGGCTCTGCTCGACGTCCAGTACGGGCGCGCCGCCGATCCGCACAACTGGATGACCAAGATCTGCTGAACCCTCGGACAACAACCGGTCGCGCTCGGAGAAACCTTGTGTTCTCCGGGCGCGACCGCGTTGCGGGGCCGGATTCAGGGCTGGATTTCACAGGATGTTCTCAGGTGCGCTCGGCGTGTGCGGGCAGCTGGGTTGGATAGGGTCGAGGCACCGTTTCCGACTCGAGGGCGAGGGCATGAGCAGCTTCCCGGAGGATGTCGAGGCTTACTACGCGGAGCTCGCGGAGAGGCGCGACTGGCCGGCCGAGGCCCGGCGTGCGATCCGGTCGACGGTGGAGCTGATCAGGGAGCTCGACCGGGGGACCGCGCCCCGGACGTTCGGCGCGCTCGCCGACGACGCCGGCACCGACTGGCTGTACGAGGCGGTCTGGCACGAGCGGGAGTGGGTGGTGGTCCGCCAGCTCGGCGCGGCCGAGGACGGCACGATCACCCGGTACTGGTGGCAGCGCCTCGAGGACGACGAGGGCATGCTCACCGACCAGGCGCTGGACCGGGACGAGTGGGGTCTGCGCCCGCTGAGCCGGGAGGACTTCTACACCGCCTGGGACGACCCGGGCTGGTCGCTGACCGCCTGAATCAGGGGCAAATCCTGGACTCTGACGGGCGCGGCAGTACTGGTCGGCGTACCGGATGTTCGCGTTTCGAGACATTTCGCCACCCCGTGGACTTCCTGTGGCAGACTGCGAAATGTCATGAAGAACTACCGGGTCATCATTAGCTAGGCGCGCTCAGCAAGCACCACCTGAGCGCGCAGACCTCTCGCACCTTGCGGGAGGTTTTTTGTTTGCCCGACCTGGACCAGACCACTGCCAGACCAGCGCCAGACCAGCCCCCACCGGAAGGCGATCCTGTGAGTACATCCGACGAGTTCCACGTCTACGACACGACTCTGCGCGACGGCGCGCAGCAGGAGGGTCTGGCGCTGTCCGTGGCCGACAAGATCGCCATCGCGCAGCACCTGGACGACTTGGGCGTCGGCTTCATCGAGGGCGGCTGGCCGGGGGCGGTGCCGAAGGACACCGAGTTCTTCGCGCGGGCGCGGACCGAACTGCACCTGCGGCACGCGACCTTCACGGCCTTCGGTGCGACCCGCAAGCCCGAGACGACGGCCGCCGACGACCAGCAGGTGGCCGCGCTGCGCGACTCCGGCGCCGCGGTCGTCACGTTGGTTGCCAAGAGCCACGACGCGCACGTCGAACGGGCCTTGCGCACCACGCTCGACGAGAACCTGTTGATGGTCGCCGACACCGTCCAGCACCTGCGCGAGCACGGCCAGCGGGTCTTCCTCGACACCGAGCACTTCTTCGACGGCTACCGGGCCAACCGCGCTTATGCCCTGGAGGTAGTTCGTGTCGCCGCGGAGGCAGGCGCCGATGTCGTGGCGCTCTGCGACACCAACGGCGGCACCCTGCCGAGGGAACTGCAGGAGATCGTCCGCGACGTCCTCGAGACGACCGGCGCCCGGCTCGGCATCCACGCCCACAACGACGGCGGCTGCGCGGTGGCCAACTCGATCGCCGCGGTCGAGGCCGGTTGCACGCACGTCCAGGGCACCATCAACGGGTACGGCGAACGCACCGGCAACGCGGATCTCCTCGCGGTGGTCGCCAACCTCGAGCTCAAACGCGGGATGGACCTCCTCCCGCCCGGCAAGCTCGCCGAGTCGTTCCGGATCGCCCACGCGATCGCCGAAGTGACGAACGTGCCGCCGTCGACCCGGCAGCCGTACGTCGGTGTGTCCGCTTTCGCCCACAAGGCGGGACTGCACGCCAGCGCGATCAAGGTGGATCCCGACCTCTACCAGCACACGGATCCGGCCCTGGTGGGCAACGACATGCGCATGCTCGTCTCGGAGATGGCCGGCCGGGCGAGCGTCGAGCTGAAGGGCCGCGAGCTCGGCTTCGACCTCGGCAACGACCGCGACCTGGTCAGCCGGGTCACCGACCGGGTCAAGGAGATGGAGTCGCGCGGCTACACCTTCGAGGCCGCGGACGCGTCGTTCGAGCTGCTGCTGACCGAGGAGGTCACCGGCAGCCGGGCGAGCTTCTTCGACGTCGAGTCCTGGCGCGTGATCACCGAGTCCCGGGCCGACGGCGAGGCGGTGTCGGAGTCCACGGTGAAGCTGGTCGCGGGCGGCGAGCGCGAGATCGTCACCGGCGAGGGCAACGGCCCGGTGAACGCACTCGACCACGCACTGCGGACCGCGATCGAGCGGGCCTACCCGGTGGTGAACAAGTTCGAACTGGTCGACTACAAGGTCCGGATCCTCGACCAGGGCCATGGCACGGATGCGGTAATCAGAGTCCTGATCGAGACCGCCGACGGCGAAGGATCCTGGTTCACCGTCGGGGTCGGCCACAACATCGTCGAAGCCTCGTGGGAGGCACTGGTCGACGGGTTCACCTACGGTCTGCTCCGCCACAAGGAGGTCGCCCGATGACCGCGCTGGCAACCCTCGCACCCCGGACCGCGGACGCCGCGCCCGCGTACGTCGTACCGGAGCGGGTGCTCACCGTCTTCACCGCGCAGGTGGTCGAGACCCGCGGACTACTGGCCCGGATCGCGGTCCAGCTGAATCCATACGACGTGCGCGAGCTGAAGCTGTGCCTCGAGACGTGCACGCTCCGGGTCGTCGTCGAGGGCGCGGGCTTCGACGCCGGCCGCGTCGCCGCCCGCCTCGACAAGATCGTCGGCGTCCTCGAGGTCAGCTACAGCTGAGCCCGCTCGAGGTCCAGCGCCAGAGCAGCAGTCCAGCTGAAGTCGCGAGCGCCGCGAGCCTCACCCGTGTAGGGATCCACGTACTCGGCGAAGTCGGTCGCGGCGGCCAACTCCAGTACGTCGGTGCGCAGCGCGTCGGCGAGTTCCGCCTGGCCGAGGCCGACCAGGCCGCGGTGGATCAGCCAGGCGGTGTTGAACCAGCTCGGCCCACGCCAGTACCGCCCGGGCTCGAACGCGGGACCCGTCAGGTCGTAGCTCGGCACCATCCGCACCTCACCGAGCCGGAACCGCGGGCCGCGTGCGGTGGTCAGCAGTTCCGTTGCCACCGGCAATTTGTCGATCAGCAACGGGATCAGGCCTGCGACGGTGTCGGCGGCAACCAGTTCGCCGTCGGCCAGGTCTCGCGACCGGAAGATGCCGTCGGCAAACAGTTCCTTGACCAGGGCCGCGGTCAGCTCGGCGGCCGCCTGGAGATGCGGAGCCGGGTCAAGCGAGAGGGCCTTGGCGACCGACGCCAGCGCGTGCTCGGAGGCAATCAGTAGTGCGTTGAAGCACGGGTCTTCCAGCGCGAAGGCGAACGGCGTGGCCGCGTCGTCGTACCGGTGGTCCCGGTAGGTTGCCGCGAGTTGCACGTAACGCCCGTAGTCCAGATCGGTCGGGCGGTCGGCATCCTCGGCGTGGTCGGTGTCGCGTCGGGTGAACGACCCGGCCGGAGCCGGCTCGACCCTTGCCAGGGCCTTGTCCCAGGCCGGGCTGTTGTCCATCCCGGACTCCCAGGGATGCACGATCGCGACCAGCCCGCGGCCGCCGAGGTCCCGGTGCTCGCGGAGATAGGCATGCCAGGCAACGAGCTTCGGGTATGCCCCGGCCAGGAAGTTCCGGCGTACGGACTCCTGCTCGTCGGCCTGGTGGGCGAGCCAGACGGCGAGCGCGTGCACTGGTGGCTGCACGATCCCGGACGTCTCGACGCCGCTGGGCGTGCTCGCCTGCCAGAAGTCGGGGCCCGGGAAGTAGGCGTCGCGGGGGACCGAGGGGGAGAAGTTGATGTGCGGGATCCGGCCGTCGGCCCACTGCGACTCGAACAGCGACTCCAGCTCGACCTGCGCCCGCTGCGGTGACAGGTGACGCAGGCCGATCGCGATGAACGCGGAGTCCCAGCTCCACTGGTGCGGGTACAGCGAGTGCGACGGCACAGTCGAGCGCCCGGTCCAGTTGCCGAACAGAACCCGGGCCGCGGCCGAGGGATCGGCCTCCTCGATCGTCATGTGGGCAACTGTGCTCTAGTGTCCCAGCAGTTGGAAGAACCTCGTCACGTCGGCGGCGAACAGGTCGGGGACCTCGACGGCGGCGAAATGGCCGCCGTGCTCGAACTCGGTCCACTGCGCCACCTGGAACGAGTGCTCGACGTGCGGCCGGATCGCCAAGGTGATGTCGTGCGGCAGCACCGCCACTGCGAGCGGCGCCGCGCAGACCGGAGGTGTGGTCCCGGCCGACTCCTTGGTCAGCCGGGCGGACGACCCCGCAGTACCGGTCAGCCAGTAGAGCGTGACGTTGGTCAGCAGGTGGTCGATCGGGATCTCCGAGGCCGGGTCGGTCCACTCGGTGAACTTCTCCGCGATCCACGCGAGCTGGCCGATGGGGGAGTCGGTCAGCGCGTACGAGATGGTCTGCGGCCGGGTCGCCTGCAACGCCTGGTACGCCGGGCGGTTCGCCATCATCGCCTTGATCCGGTCGACCCGCCGGGTGTCCTCCTCGTCGAGGTCGAACTCGACCCCCTTCGGCGGAGGCAGCGGCAGGTAGGTGACGTGGACGCCGACCACCTGGTCCGGGGCGACGTTCGCCAGTGCCCGGGCGATCCCAGATCCAAAGTCGCCACCCTGAGCGCCGTACCGGTCGTAGCCGAGGCGGTTCATCAGCTCGGCCCAGGCCCGGGCGACGCGGTGGATGTCCCAGCCCTGGTCGTGCGTCGGCCCGGAGAACCCGAAGCCGGGGATCGACGGGATGACCAGGTGAAAGTTCTCAGCGAGCGGCCGGATCACGCCGAGGAACTCGAGGAACGAGCCCGGCCAGCCGTGCGTGAGGATCAGCGGCAGCGCCTCGGGGTTGGCCGAGCGGACGTGCACGAAGTGGATCCGCTGCCCGTCGATCTCGGTCGTGTACTGCGGGAGTTCGTTCAGCCGGGCTTCCTGCTTGCGCCAGTCGTACGCCGTGCGCCAGTGCTCGGTGAGTTCCTTCATCCGCGCGAGCGGGATGCCGTAGTCCCAGCCGGCGTCGGGGAGCTCGTCGGGCCACCGGGTCCTGGCCAGGCGGTCGGCCAGGTCGTCGAGGTCGGCCTGCGGGATGGCGATGGTGAACGGCTCGATCATGGTTGTCTCCTTTGTTGGTGCGACCAACGATAGCTCATGATCGTTGGTCGCACCAACAGAACTTCAGGAGATCAGTCCCAGGTGAACTTCAGGAGCTCAGTCCCAGCTGAGGCTGCCGCCCGACTGGTACTCGATCACGCGGGTCTCGAAGAAGTTCTTCTCCTTCTTCAGGTCCATCACCTCGGACATCCAGCCGAAGGGGTTGCGGGTCTCGCCGAAGATCGGGGCGAGGCCGATCTGCTCCGCCCGGCGGTCGGTGATGAAGTGCATGTACTGCTCGCACAGGTCGGCGGTCAGGCCGAGCATGCCGTTCGGCATCGTCGCGCGGCCGTAGGCGACCTCCAGCTCGCACGCCTCGGTGAGCATCTGCCGCACCTCGGCCTGGAACTGCGCGGTCCACAGGTGCGGGTTCTCCTGCTTGATCTGGTTGACGCAGTCGATGCCGAAGTTCAGGTGGATCGACTCGTCGCGCAGGATGTACTGGTACTGCTCGGCGATCCCGACCATCTTGTTGCGCCGGCCGAGCGACAGGATCTGCGCGAAGCCGGTGTAGAACCACATCCCCTCGAAGACCACGTAGAACGCGATCAGGTCGCGCAGGAAGTCCGTGTCCGCCTCCGGGGTGCCGGTCCTGAAGTCGGGATCCTCCAGGTGCTGGGTGTACTTCAGCGCCCAGGCGTCCTTGTCCGCGATCGACGGCACCTCGCGGTACATGTTGAACAGCTCGCCCTCGTCCAGGCCGAGCGAAGTACAGATGTACTGGAAGGTGTGCGTGTGCACGGCCTCCTCGAACGCCTGGCGGAGCAGGTACTGCCGGCACTCGGGGTTGGTGAGTTGCCGGTAGACCGCGAGCACGATGTTGTTCGCGACCAGGGACTCGGCGGTGGCGAAGAAGCCGAGGTTGCGCTTCAGCATCAGCCGCTCGTCCTCGGTCAGCCCGTCGCGGGACTTCCAGAGGGAGATGTCGGCCTGCATTGGCACCTCGGTCGGCATCCAGTGGTTGTTGCAGCCGGCCAGGTACTTGTCCCAGGCCCACTGGTACTTCAGCGGGAGCAACTGGTTCACGTCCGCGCGGGCGTTGATCATCGCCTTGTCGGCGACCTCGACCCGCGATGCTCCGATGGCGATCTCGCCCAGTCCGGTGGTGGTCACTGGCAGGCCTCGCAGTCAGGATCGTCGATCGAGCAGACAGCACCGGTGGGTTCTGGGAGGGCTGCCGAAAGGGTTGCTGGCGCAGTGGGTTCAGGCAGGGCTACTGGAACGGCGTTGAGACGGCCGTCGGTTCCCTGCAGCGTGGACTTCTCTACGTGAGTCGCTGACTGGGAACGCAGGTAATAGGTCGTCTTCAGGCCATGCCGCCAGGCCGACCGGTAGAGCTCGTCGAGCGCCTTGCCGGAGGGTGCGGACATGTACAGGTTGAGCGACTGGGCCTTGTCGAGCCACTTCTGCCGGCGCGACGCAGCCTTCACCAACCACAGCGGGTCCAGCTCGAACGCGGTCGCGTAGAGCTCCTGCAGGTCGGCCGGCACCCGGTCGATCTGGGACAGGATCCCGTCGTGGTACTTGAGGTCCGACACCATCACCTGGTCCCACAGGCCGCGTGCCTTGAGGTCGGCGACGAGGTACGGGTTGGCGACGGTGAACTCGCCGGACATGTTCGACTTCACGAACAGGTTCCGGTAGATCGGCTCGATCGACTGGCTGACCCCGCAGATGTTGGAGATCGTCGCGGTCGGCGCGATCGCCAGCACGTTGGAGTTCCGCATCCCGTCGCGCTGCACCTTTGCCCGCAGGGCATCCCAGTCGAGTGTGCGACTGGTGTCGACGGTGAGGTCGCCGTTGCGCGCCTCGCGGAGCAGCTCGAGCGAGTCGATCGGGAGAATTCCCTGGCTCCACAGCGATCCGTCGTACGTCTGGTAGCTGCCACGCTCGGCGGCCAGGTCGCTCGACGCCTCGATCGCGTGGTAGCTGATCTGTTCCATCGAGCTGTCGGCGAAGGCGACGGCCGCGTCGGAGGAGTAGGGGATGCGCAGTGAGAAGAGCGCGTCGGCGAATCCCATCAGGCCGAGGCCGACCGGGCGGTGCCGCTGGTTCGCGCGCTCGGACTCGGGTGTGGTGTAGAAGTTCACGTCGATCACGTTGTCGAGCATCCGGACGGCCGTCTTCACGGTGTCGCGGAGGAGGTCGGCATCCAGGCCGGTGGCGGTGAGGTGCGCGACCAGGTTGACCGAGCCCAGGTTGCAGACGGCGGTCTCGTCGACCGTGGTGTTCAGGGTGATCTCGGTGCACAGGTTCGACGAGTGCACCACGCCGTCGTGCTGCTGCGGCGAACGCAGGTTGCAGGCGTCCTTGAAGGTGATCCACGGGTGCCCGGTCTCGAACAGAACGGTCAGCATCCGGCGCCACAGGTCGACCGCCTTGACCCGCTTGAACACCCGGATCTCGCCACGGTCGGCGGCCTTCTCATAACCGACATACGCCTCGGCGAACGCAGCGCCGTACAGATCATGGAGGTCCGGCACCTCGTTGGGCGAGAACAGCGTCCAGTCGCCGCCGGCTTCGACCCGCTGCAGGAACAGGTCCGGCACCCAGTTGGCCGTGTTCATGTCGTGGGTTCGGCGGCGCTCGTCACCGGTGTTCTTCCGCAAGTCGAGGAACTCCTCGACGTCGATGTGCCACGTCTCCAGGTACGCACAGACCGCGCCCTTACGTTTTCCGCCCTGATTGACTGCTACCGCGGTGTCGTTGGCGATCTTCAGGAACGGCACCACGCCCTGGGACTCGCCGTTGGTGCCGCGGATCTTCGCGCCGATACCGCGGACCGGTGTCCAGTCGTTCCCGAGTCCACCGGAGTACTTCGCGAGCAGCGCGTTGTTGCGGATGCCGCTGAAGATGCCGGCCAGGTCGTCCTCGACAGTCGTGAGGAAGCACGACGACAGCTGCGGCCGGGTGGTGCCGGAGTTGAACAGCGTCGGCGTGGACGACATGAACCGGAACGAGCTGAGCAGCTCGTACAACTCGATCGCGCGGTCCTCGCGGTTCTCCTCCTTCAGCGCGATCCCCATCGCGACGCGGAGGAAGAAGGCCTGGGGGAGCTCGAAGCGGACCTTGTCGATGTGCAGCAGGTAGCGGTCGTACAGCGTCTGCAGCCCGAGGAACGCGAAGTCCAGATCGCGCTCCGGCTGGATCGCCGCGGCGACCTTGGCGAGGTCGAAGGTGGCGAGCTCAGGGTCGAGCAGCCCGGCCTCGATCCCGGTTGCGATGTACTTCGGGAAGTAGTCGACGTACGCCGAGGCCATGTCCGCCTGGCTCGCCTGGCGCGGCTCACCGTGCACCCGGCCGAGCGCTTCGCGGCGGATCTGGTCTAGCAACAACCTGCTGGCAGCGAAGCTGTACTCCGGTTCGGTCTCGACATACGCGCGGGCGGCCATCACCAGGGCGAGCTCGACCTCGTGCTGGGCGATGCCGTCGTAGCAGGAGCCGAGAGTCTCGTTCAGGATCAGCTCGGCGTCGACCGAGTCGAGTCCCGCGGCTGCCTCGGCGACGATGAGGCGCAGGCGTTCCACGTCGAGTGGAGCGGTGCTGCCGTCGGCGGCGCGAACGGTGATGGCCGGCGGCTGCGTGCTGAGCTCGGCCGCGTTCTCCGGGGTGCGGGCCCTGCTGCGCTCCTCGCGGTAGAGGACGTAGGCCCGGGCGACCTGGTGCTCGCCGGCGCGCATCAGCGCCAGCTCGACCTGGTCCTGGATGTCCTCGACCTGCACACTGCGCCGTGCATCACCGCGACTGGTGAGTGCGGCGACCACTCGTGCGGTGAGGTCGGCGACGAGGTCCCTGACCCGGTGGCTGCTCCCTGCCTCGGTGCCCTCGACGGCCAGGAAGGCCTTGCTGAGAGCCACCGAGATCTTGGTCGGGTCGAAGGTGGTGGTGCTGCCGTCGCGTCGGACGACGGTGAGTTGAATCGGCGCTGACTGCCCGGGGGTCTGCCCGGTTGTCGGCTGAGCTGACGAAACGATGGTCACAAGCACTCTCTCCACGCGAGTCTCTGACGACCGAGACCCCCGGACGAGCGCACGACGACACGCCCAGCCACGTCCGCCGCACCGCACCCGGTCATCCACCCGGCGCGTGCGCGCAGACGTTCTGCTGTTCGTCTCGTCCTGCGGCCCGCCCTCGAGGCCTCGGACAGCGGGTGCCGGCGGCATCCGCACCGGTGGCAGGTATTCGGGCTCACGGAGACACATTCCCCGCTGACCGCTGCGGGGCAGCTTCGGATTTCCACCGGATTCCCCTACCACCAGTAGAAGGGAGATTAGTTCCTCGACCCCCAGATCTTGTGGCACGACGCGCCGCGTGTCGCACATCTTGTGGTTCCCGTCACTGCGCTGCGGATCAGGCGGCCAAAGCGTGGAGGTCTTGAAGGGTCATGATCTCCGAGCCGTGGTGGATGAGTTCGCGGTTGAGGCGGAGGATCACGTGGCCGAAGGGCTCACCGGCGTCAAGTTCGGTGGCTTGGCTCAGGCCGACGGTCATCACCTGTTGCTCGTCGAGGTCGGCGATGGACTGCTGCCACGCGTCGACCCAGTGGGCGAGCCAGGCGACGGCGTCGCGGGCGTTGCCGTGCAGGGTGATGTCGGCGCGGCCCTGGCGGCTCTCACCGAAGGTCCACTCCCAGCGCTCGAAGAACGTCTCGGTCAGGTGGGCGATCAGCCAGGCGATCGTGCGCGGTCCCCGGTGGTCCGGCTCGTCCGGCCACTGCGCGACCCATTCGCCGGTGCCGAGCGACCTGAAGCGCCCGGCGTACTGGCGGCGGACGACGGTCAGGGCCTCGCTGCTCGGCCGCCAGAAGTACTCCTCGTCGGTCAGGGCCGCGAGCCGCCCGGACAGCACCATCCAGCTGAAGCCGAGCTGACCCCGCACCATCGCCATCGCCGATGGTCGCTGCAGGATGTCCCAGTCGAACGGCTCCGGCATCACAGTTCCTCACACTCCCCGTTTGCTTGCTCTTCGAACGTATGTTCGAATTGTTCAACGCGAGGGAAGGGAAAGTCAACTACGACGGTGTGTTGGTGATGGCATCGACGGAACGGGTCTGCTAGGCGGCTCGATCCGGGTATCCGCCGCCGGGCTGGCGAAACGGCGTTCGAGGAGGGTGAAGGCATCGATCAGTTCAGGAGCTTCGTAGACCCGGTTGCGGCGGCCGTCCGTGACCTCGCGGAGCACGCCGGCTTCGGTGAGCCGGGTGAGCCCCTGGTTGGCGGCCTGCTGTGACCTGCCGATGAGCCCGGCCGCGGCGGCCAGGGTGAGCACGGGTGCCGCCGGCAGGGTCTCTATCAGGAGGTCGACGGCCGATCCCGCACGCACCGGGGCGGCCCGTTCGCGCCAGGCTGCCTTGAGTTCGGCCGCGGTGCGTTCGAAGCGAGCCGCCTCGGCCGTGGCATGGCTGCACGCCGTCGCGAACATCAGCAGCCACTCGTTCGCCGCGCCGCGAGCGCGAGGACTCGTCGCCTTGCCCACGTGCCTGAACGCGGTGAGCGCTTCGACGTACTGCGTGGCGTGGGTGGCGAGTGACAGCGACACCGGCGGGACCGTGCGTTCGACTAGTCCCTCGGCCCGCAGGATCAGGTGGATCAGCGCGCGCCCGGTCCGGCCGTTGCCGTCGGCAAAGGGGTGGATGGTCTCGAACTGCGCGTGCGCGATGCCGGTTTTCGCCAGCACAGGAAGGGAGGAGTCCCGCACGAAGGCCATCAGGTCTTCGAGTAACTCAGCCACGAGTTGCGCGGGCGGCGGCACGTAGTACGCCTCGGCGGGGGAGCGGCCGCCGATCCAGTTCTGCAGGAAGCGCACCTCGCCACCGAACTCCGGATTCGGCGAGTGCGCCATCAGTCGCCGATGCGCCTCGAGCAGGTGCTCGACCTCGAGTTTCTCGCCGATCTGCACGGACTCGGTCACCCAGGTCATCGCGTCGACCGCGCCGAGCACCTCCTCGGCGGTGACGTCGTGGTGCCGCGCGCTGTCCCGCAGCGCCTCCGCCTTCAGCAGTCGCCGCGCGCCGACCACGAGCCCCTCGATCTGCGACGACCCGACCGCCTCGGCCCGCAGCAACAACCGCGCCAAAGCCTCGCTGTTCGTCAGTACCGCGGCCGTCGCGTCGAGCCGGGCGAGATCCCCGGCCGCGTCCTCGAGCGCCGACAGCACCTCGTCGCTGAGGTCGAACTCCCGCCCGACCAACCCGTCCGGGAAGTACAACTCGTACGACCCGCCAAGACGCTCGGCCCGGGTGAACCCGTCAGGGTGTCCCGGCCACCGATGCAACTCCACTCGAGCCATACCTAGGAGTGTCTCTTATTCAAGGTTGGGAGACAAGCTTGAATAAGAGGCAGTCTTAGTCCAGGAGAGGTGAACCGATCCGAGTGGAGACTCGAACCCGGTCACGAAACCTGGGGCAACGAGACTGGAGGCATCGTGCGGCTGGACGCGGAAGCGCTGGACATGGTGGCGGCGAACGAGGCGGACTGGGATGCGCGGGCGGCGTTGCACGCGGCCAGCCGGTTCTACAGCCAGCCTGCGGAGTACTGGTTCGGCGACTACGAGTGGGAGGATCTCGGTCCGCTCGACGGGCGCGACGTACTGCATCTCCAGTGTCATCTCGGTACCGAGACCATCGCCTTCGCCCGCCGCGGCGCCCGGACCGTCGGGCTCGACCTCTCCTCGCGATCTCTGGAGGAGGCACGGAATCGCCGGCAACCAGAAGGTCGACATCGAGTACGTCCATGCGAACGTGTACGACGCGGTGGAAGCCCTGGAGGGCAGGCAGTTCGACGTCGTCTACACCGGCAAGGGCGCGCTCTGCTACCTCCCCGACTTCGCCCAGTGGGCCGACGTCGTCCACCAACTCCTGAAGCCGGGCGGCTCCCTCTACATCGTCGAGTTCCACCCGCTGCTGAACGCGATGGGCTCGGTCGCACTGCCTGGTGACACCGACGATCTGATCATCCGCAACGACTACCTGGAAGGCCGTGGCGCGATCGCCCACGACACCACCGTCACCTACACCGGCGACCAGATCCCCGGCCGCCAACGCAGCTTCGAGTGGATGCACAGCCTCGGCGAAGTAGTCACCACCCTCGCCGCCACCGGCTTCCAGATCACCCGCCTCCGCGAGTCCGAAGTACTCCAATGGCCCCGCTTCAACGGCATGCACCAAACCCCCAAGGGCTGGTGGCGCCTCCCGGATGAAGCGCCCCGGATTCCGCTGCTTTATGCCCTGCTGGCTACTAAAAGCGATTAGGCCAGCATGAGTTGGTCGCAGAGGTCGACCAACTGGAGGCGGAGCGGCCGGGCCCGCTGGGCGAAGGAACGCTGGGCTGCTGCATAGGCGGCCTTGCCGGCTGGGGTTTCGATCTCGAGCGGGGAGTAGCCCAGGGCTGCGAAGTCGTAGGGGGAGGCTTGCATGTCCAGGGTGCGGATGTCGCGGGCTAGTTCGAAGCAGTCGAGGAGAAGGGCGCTGGGGATGAAGGGCATCAGTTTGGAGGCCCATTTGTAAAGGTCCATGTTGGCGTGGAGGCAGCCGCCCTGTTCAAGCGCCGGTTGTGCCTCGCGGGTCGGCTGGAGCACGTTCAGCGGGCGTGCGGGCGTGGTGAAGAAGCGGAAGGCGTCGAAGTGGGAGCAGGCGATCTTGTGGGACTCGACGACCTGGTCAGTGCCGTCGGGGCCCAGCCGGAGCGGCCAGTCGTGGCGGATGTCCTCGGTCTTGTAGACCATGGCCCACTCGTGCAGGCCGAAGCACCCGAACTGGGGCTGGCGGTCGGCCGTTGCCGCTAGCAACTGCCGGATCCAGCTAATCGAGTCGGTACGGCGCGAGACCTCGGCAGGATCCAGTTGCGCCGCGCCCTCGCAGTACAGGTAGCCGCGTCTGCCCTCGTACTGCGAGGCGCCGCGCAGGCGGACTCCCGGGCCGGGGTGCCAGACGCGGAGCTGGTTCGGGCGGGTCGGGTAGTAGGCGAAGAGGAAGTCCTCGACCGGGTGCTTCTCCCGGCGCCGGCGACGCTCCAGGTGGTCTGCGAGCAGAGCGTCGACTCGGGCGACGTGGGCGGCCTGGAGTGGCTCCCACTCGGCAGGCTCGAGAGTGACGACGGAGGGCTGGGGCGAAGCGGGCATACGGCCAGCGCTCACACGTCCAGGGCTCACGGGTCCACGGCTCACGGGTCCAGAACTCACAGGTCCAGGGCTCACAGGTCCAGGGCGAAGGCGTACAGGTCGACTCCGAGGCGGGGGGACCAGTCGCGTTCGGGGAGGCGGGTGAAGCCGAGGCGTTCGTAGATCCGGTGTGCCCCGGTCATGTACGTGGCGCTGGACAGGACGACCCGGTGGTAGCCGAGCTCGCGGGACCGCTCGACGCAGTGCAGGCTGAGCGCAGTACCGAGGCCGAGGCCGCGGGCTTTGGGGGAGACGCCGAGCATCCGGAACTCGCCCTCGCCGGTCTCGGCGATCTCGCCGTAGACCGAGCCCGGCGTACAGAAAGTAACGGTGCCGAGCAGCTCCGTGTCGTCCACCGCGACCCACAGCTCGGCCTTGGCGGCGCGGTCGGCAGCGTTGCGCAGGGTCAGCCCATAGTCGGAGCCCTCGGGGATGAAGCCATCGCTCGCATACGCGCCTGCGGTCAGCTCGCCGACCTCGTCGTACTCGTCGGGCCGGGCCAGGCGGATCGTCGTCGTCACCATGTAACTGTCTCACCCCGGTCCGGCGGTAGGCTCGGGGCCGTTCATCCTCTGACCTGAGCAAAGGCCTGAAGTGCGTATCGCCAGATTCTCCGTCGACGACGAGCCGAAGTACGGCGTCGTCGAGACCGACGACCCCGAGGGGCTCGTCGGAACCGTCGCCGTGCTCGACTCGGACCCGCTCTACCGGCCGGTCCAGTTCACCGGCGAGCAGCTGCAACTGGCCGACGTCCGGTTGCTGGCCCCGGTGATCCCGCGCAGCAAGGTGGTCTGCGTCGGGCGCAACTACCAGGCGCACGCGGAGGAGCTCGGCAACGAGGTGCCGAAGGAGCCGATGATCTTCCTGAAGCCGAACACCTCGGTGATCGGCCCGCGGGACGGCATCGTCTACCCGGAGCAGACGAACAACCTGCACTTCGAGGGCGAGCTGGCGATCGTGATCGGCCGGATCTGCCGCGATCTGCCCAAGGAACGCGTGAACGAGGTGATCTTCGGGTACACCGTCGCCAACGACGTCACCGCGCGGGACCTGCAGAAGACCGACGGCCAGTGGGCCCGGGCCAAGGGGTACGACACGTTCTGCCCGCTCGGCCCGTGGATCACCACCGAGCTCGACGTCTCCGACGTCCGGGTGACCACCACGCTGAACGGCGAGCCGAAGCAGGACGGCCGGACCTCGCAGTTCATCTTCGACATCCCGGAGGTGCTGGCCTACATCACCTCCTTCACCACGTTGCTGCCCGGCGACGTGGTGCTCACCGGCACCCCCGCCGGTGTCGGCCCGATGCTGCCCGGCGACGAGGTCGCGATCAGCATCGAGGGAATCGGAACTCTGACGAACAAGGTGATCGTGCGTGACTGACAGGCCTGCCCCGACCGACGACGACGTCCTCGGTGGCTTGGAACCCGACCAGGTGCGAGTGCGCTTCCCACCGTCGCCGACCGGGTTGATGACGGTCGGCAACATCCGCAGCGCCTTGTTCAACTGGGCTTTCGCCCGGCACTACGGCGGCAAGCTGGTACTCCGGATCGAGGACACCGACATCGCCCGGAACACCCCCGAGGCGCTGCAGTACACGCTCGACTCGCTGCGCTGGCTCGGCCTGAACTGGGACGAGGGCCCGGAGGTCGGCGGCGAGTACGGGCCGTACCTGCAGTCCGAGCGGATGGACATCTACGCCGACGTGGTGGCGAAGCTCCTCGCCGCAGGCAAGGCGTACCACTGCTACTGCTCGCAGGAAGAGCTCGAGCAGCGTCGCGAAGCGGCCCGTACCGCGGGCCAGCACAGCGGGTACGACGGCCACTGCCGCACGCTGACTCCTGAGCAGGTGCAGGCCTATATCGACGAGGGCCGGCGCCCGGTGGTCCGGCTGCGGATGCCCGACCGGCCGATCGTGTTCGACGACCTGGTCCGCGGCGAGATCACCTTCCTGCCGGAGAACCTGGGCGACTACGTGCTCGTCCGGGCCAACGGCTACCCGCTGTACCCGCTGGTGAACCCCGTCGACGACGCGCTGATGCAGATCACCCACGTACTGCGGGGCGAGGACCTGCTGCCCTCGACGCCACGGCAGATCGCGCTCTACGAGGCGCTCGCGGAGATCGGTATCGGCTCCGGCAGGACGCCGCGGTTCGGGCACCTGCCGTTCGTGATGGGCGAGGGCAACAAGAAGCTGTCCAAGCGCGACCCGGGCTCCGGCCTCGGCGAGTACATGGAGCGCGGCTTCCTGCCCGAGGGCCTGCTGAACTACCTGGCGCTGCTCGGCTGGTCGATCGCCGACGACCGCGACGTCTTCACCATGGACGAGATGGTCAAGGCGTTCGACATCCGCAAGGTGAACGCGAACGCGGCCCGCTTCGACCCGAAGAAGTGCGAGGCGATCAACGCGTCGCACATGCGGATGCTGGATCCGTCCGAGTTCGCCAACCGGGTGGTCCCCTTCCTGGCGCAGGCCGGCGTCCTGCCGGCCGAGCCGTCGGAGAAGCAGCTCGCAGTACTGCAGGCGGCAGTGCCGTTGGTGCAGGAGCGGATGAACACGCTGTCGGAGTCGCCGGACATGCTCGGCTTCCTGTTCGTCTCCGACGAGGCGTTCACGATCGACCCGGACGCGGCCGCGAAGGTGCTGACCGGTGACGCCGGCGTGGTGCTGGAGGCGACCTCGAAGGCGCTGTCGGAGCTCGGCGAGTGGAAGACCGAGGCGATCGAGCAGGCGCTGCGCGCGTCCTTGATCGAAGGACTGGGGCTGAAGCCGAAGAACGCGTTCGGCCCGGTCCGGGTGGCGATCTCCGGCCGCCGGATCTCGCCGCCGCTGTTCGAGTCGCTGGAACTGCTCGGCCGGAAGCGCTCGCTCCGCCGGCTGGAGCAGGCCCGCGCCGCGCTGCCGGCGGACTGACCCGATGTCGTACGACGCGACGCCGCGGCCCGGGTCAACCGTCGACGTCGGTGACTCGGGTCCGCAGCCGTACCACCGGTTGCTGCGGAACCCGGTGACGACGTGGTGGACCGTCATCCTCGGCGCGTTCGCCATCCTGGCCGGCTGGATGGTCGCGAGCCTTGTGATCCTCTCGCTCCAGATGGTGATCCGAAAGGATCCGGAGGGCACGGTCTCCTGGTTCGGCCTGCTCGCGACCAACCTGTCGCTGATCGTGCTGATCCCGCTGAGCATGCTGGTCGCTCAGAAGCTGAACCGGCAGACTCCCGGGCTGCTCTCGTCGGTGGTCGGCCGGCTGCGCTGGCGTGCGCTCGCCTGGTTCGGCGTCGCCGCGGTGGCGCTCGAACTGGTGATGCTGGGCGTCATCCAGGTCGGCGGCGTCGACCTGCTGGACGACGGCGGCAGCGGTGTCGCCAAGGACGCGGCGGCCGTGATCGCCGTGACCCTGCTGACGTCCACCTTCCAGGCCGCGGGGGAGGAGTACTTCTTCCGCGGTTATCTGCTGCAGGCCGTCGGCGCGCTGGTGCGGAACCCGCTGGTGGCGGTGCTCGTCACCACCGTGATCTTCACCATGGCCCACGGGGTCTGGCCGTGGGAGAGCCCGGCGCTGTTCCTCGACCGGTTCGCCTTCGGTCTGGTGGCGGGCCTGCTGGTGATCCGCACAGGCGGTCTGGAGGCGTCGATCGCGGCGCACGCGGCCAACAACGTGGTCACCTTCATCTTCGCGGCTCTGACCAACAGTGTGGGCGATAGCCTGGGTGCCACGGCCGCGCCCTGGTCGCTTGTGGCGGTCGACGTGGTGAAGTTCGCGGCCTTCGGTGTGATCGCGTTGCTGATGGCCCGCAAGATGCGTCTGGCGACGACCTGCGACCTGCCGCTGGTGGCGTTGCCGGTGCCGGGCACCGGACCGGGCAGCGGCCCAGGGAAGAGGCTGGTGTGACGGGAGTGACAACGCCCGGGCGGGACCCCGTTTTGGAATCTGACGGCAGGCTCGGGTAGGCTCAGCGGGCCAGGTTGTGAGGGCGGAAACGCAAGCACAATCGAAGAGAAATGCCTTTGGGGTATGGGGTAATTGGCAGCCCGTCTGATTCTGGTTCAGTTAGTCTAGGTTCGAGTCCTAGTACCCCAGCGAGCGATTGGACCGCACCGATGAAAGTCGGTACAGTTCATCCTCGTTGCCCGGCCCGCAAGGACCGAGCAACAACCCTCTGGCCCCGTTGTGTAGCGGCCTAGCACGCCGCCCTCTCAAGGCGGTAGCGCGGGTTCGAATCCCGTCGGGGCTACCAGAGAACACGAAGGCCCGGACCTCACGGTCCGGGCCTTCGGCTGTTTCCGCTCAACCAGCTCTCAGTCCGCCACCACCGCCTTCAGGACATCGACCTTGGCGGCGGACCTAGCCGGCCCGACGGCCGCCAGGACCCCTGCGACCGCGGCCAGCACCACGTAGAGCGCCACCTGCAGGCCGGGGATCGAGATGGCCTCGATGCCCTCGTCCGCGAGTGCCTGCGACAGTGCGAGCCCCAAGCCGATGCCGAGGGCGGCGCCGGCCAGCGCACCGATCAGGGAGATGACCACGGCCTCCCAGCGCACCATCGCCCGGACCTGGGCCCGCGTCATGCCGACCGCCCGGAGCAGACCCAGCTCACGGGTCCGCTCGAAGACCGACAGCACCAGGGTGTTGACGATGCCCAGCAGAGCGATGATGACCGCCAGCAGCAACATCACCGTGACGAAGGTGAGCAGCTTGTCGATGAAGCCGCTGGCCTCCTTCTCGAACCCCTTGCGATCGAGCACCTTTGCGTCGGGGTGGTCGGCCAGGGCCGCGGTGATGGCCTTCTGGACGGTCGACCGGTCAGCGCCGGGCAGGAGCGTGACCAGGCCGGAGTTGATCAGTTGCGGGCCGGCTGCGGCGGTCTGGGCGGCGATGCTGATGACGAAGTCATCGCTGATCCAGCCCTTGCTGTCGTAGATGCCGACGATCTTCATGGTGTGCTTGCCGGTCTCGGCGAACTCGGTCCCGATGCTGTCGCCGACCTTCCACCCGTGCGTCGTCGCGGCGGACTGCGCCACCACGATCCCGGTGGTGCCGAGGTCGGACACGGAGCCGGCCGACAACCGCAGGTTCAGCCCTGCCGTCGCGGTGGCCGGGTCGACGGCGGAGTAGCTCGAGTCCGCGCCGTTGAACCGGGCTTGACCCCAGCCGCTGGCGGAGACCTTGTCGACCCCGGGCACGCCCTGGACTGCCTTGATCGCCTCCGGGCTGAAGCCCGGGCCCTGGGAACTCGAAGGGGTGACGAACAGGGCGGCGTTGGTCGAATCCCCGATGATGTCCCCGAACGAGGCCTTCAGCGACGAGGCGAACACGCCCATGCTGACGACGAGGGTCAGGCCGACCATCAGCGCGGCGGCGGTGGACGACGTACGGCGAGGATTGCGCATCGCGTTCTGCCGGGCCAGTTCGCCTGGCAGGCCACGCAACCGCAGCGGTACGCCGATCAGTGAAGCCAGCGGACGGGCGGCAGCCGGCAGCAGCATGAGGACACCGACGATGATGGCCAGCAGGCTGGGGCCGAACAGCATCATGCTCAGGTCGGCGTACAAGGTCATGAACAGTCCGGTCAGACCGATGACGGTGACGACGGCCCCGCTGATCACCCGCTTCTTCGACGGGTTGCCGGAGCCTGGGACTGCCTCACGCAGAGCCTCTACCGGCAGCACCTTCGTCGCCCGGTGGGCCGGGACGAGTGCCGCCGCGACGGTGACCACGGTGCCGACCAGCAGGGATACCACGATGGTGCGGGGCTCCACCTGCATCGACGTACTGGGCAGGCTGAAGCCGACCGCGGCCATCAGCAGGTTGAGGCCCTTGGCGACGAGGAGGCCGAGACCGATACCGACGGCCGACGCGACGATGCCGAGCAGCAGCGCCTCGAGCACCAGGCTCCGGTTCACCTGGCGCCGGGTGGCGCCGATGGCCCGCAGCAGGGCGATCTCCCGGGACCGCTGGGTGATCGTCATGGTGAAGGTGTTCCAGATGATGAACGAGCCGACGAACAAGGCGATACCGGCGAAGATCATGAACATCACGGTGACGACCTTCAGGTCCTCGTTCACCGCGTCCGCGGACTCCTTCACCACGGTCGCACCGGTGACTGCCTCGGCGCCGTCGGGCAGCACCGTGTTGATCTTCTGCGCCAGGTCGGCTGGTGCCACTCCGGGGTCGGCGCTGACGCTGATCGAGTCGAACAGGCCGGGAGCTCCCAGCACCTGCTGCGCGGTGGCGGAGTCGAAGTACGCCCCCGTGGTACCACCGAGGTTCTTCTCGCCGCCGAAACCGACGGTGCCGACCACGGTGAACTCCTGGGTCGGACCGCGGAACAGCACCTTGATCGTGGAACCGAGCGCGATGTGGTGTTCCTCGGCGCTGGTGGCATCGATCGCCACCTGGTGCGCGCCCGAGGGCGCGGCGCCGGTGAGGAGCTTGACGTCACCTCGCAGCGCGGGATCGGCCGGCAGGCTGTAGCCCATGGTGGGCGCTCCGCCGCTGGTCAGCACGGCCCGGCCGCTGTTGTCGGTCAGCAGCGCGTAGCCGCTCACGGAGCCCTCGGCGGTGCGGACCCCGTCGGCCTGGCGTACCTGGGTGAGGACAGAGGCGGGGATCGGGGCCCGGCTGGTGCTGATGCCTTCGGACTGGCTGTAGGCGGCCTCGGCGCGGACGACCGCGTCGGTGCCGGCGGAGACCTTGCCGAACAGCTGGTCGAAGGCCAGGCGCATGGTGTCGGTCAGGACGAGGGTGCCGGCCAGGAACGCGACCCCGAGTGCGATCGAGGCCACGGTCAAGGCGAGTCGCACCTTGTGCGCGAGCATGCCGCGCAGCGTTGCGGTGAACATGGTTCAGGCTCCTAGATGCTTCATGAAGTCGAGAACGGCGTCGGCCGTCGGCTCGAACATCTCGTCGACGACGTGCCCGTCGGCCAGGAACAGGACTCGGTCGGCGTAGCTGGCGGCGGTCGGGTCGTGAGTGACCATGACGACCGTCTGGCCGAGCTCCTTGACGGCCTTGCGCAGGAAGCCGAGTAGTTCGGTTCCCGAGGCGGAGTCGAGCGCACCGGTGGGCTCGTCCGCGAAGACGATCTGCGGACGCGAGGCGAGCGCACGGGCCGCGGCGACCCGTTGCTGCTGCCCGCCGGACAGTTCGGTCGGGCGATGGCTCAGCCGGTCGGCGAGCCCCAGCTTGTCGACGATCGACTTGACCCAGATGTCGTCCGGCTTGCGGCCGGCGATGCGGATCGGCAGGACGATGTTCTCCGCGGCGCTCATCGTGGGCAGCAGGTTGAACGACTGGAAGATGAAGCCGATCTGGTCCCGGCGCAACAGCGTGAGCGCTTTGTCGTTGAGCGAGGTGAGCTGGGTGTCCCCGAGGAACACCTCGCCGGACGTCGGCCGGTCGAGGCCGGCGAGCATGTGCAGCAAGGTCGACTTGCCCGAGCCGGACGGCCCCATGATCGCGGTGAACCTGCCGGCGTCGAGGCTGACGCTGACGTCCTTGAGTGCGGCGATGGTCGCGTCGCCGGTGCCGTAGAACTTGCTGACGCCCTCGGCCCGGGCCGCGGCCGTCGCCGGCGCAATGGTGGTGGTGGCAGACATGTGATTCTCCCTGTGCCTGGTTCGCCCCCCGGTCGAGTGGCGTGATCCCAGCAAAGGCGTTCCGGCGGCGTGATCCCATCGGGCTGGGCGCACGCCGTCGGGGCGCTGCCCGTGGGTAATCAGCGGACGATCGTGCGGCTGACCCCACCCCGGGGGTTCGGGCACTCCCATCCCGACGCCGGTGGGCGCAGACTGCAGAGGTGAAGTTGTGGGGGCGACGGCGGACCCGCCGTGAACAACTCGCTGCTCTGCTGGTGTTGGGCGGGCTCGTGGTGTTCGTGGTGCTGGTGTACGTCGTCATCGTTCTCGGCGGTGGTGTCCTCATCGGCCACACGTCGTCGCCGCACGCGGGACTCTCGGTGCTGGCGACTGCGGTGGTTGCCCTGTCCCTCGGGCGGGTGCAGTCACGTCTCGAGGTCGTCATGTCGCGATTGGTGCACGGTGGCTCGCAGTCGCCGTACGAGGTCCTGAGCCGGTTCTCGCCGGCGGTGACCGGCGGCCCGGCGACGGATGACCTGCCGGCCCGGATGGCCGAGGTACTGGCCGCCGGGACGGGTGCCAAGGCAGCGCAGGTGTGGCTGATGGTCGACGGCCGGTTGAGGCTTGCCGCAACCTGGCCCTCCGACGGAGCGACGGTCCGCGAGTTGCCCGGTCGGCGGCAGTTGTCGGTGCGCCAGGCCGGAGAGTTGCTGGGTGTTCTGGTCGTCCAGGAACACGAGAACGTACCGCTGACGCCGGTCGAGGAACGACTCTTCGCAGGGTTGGCCGACCAGGCCGGGCTGGTACTGCGTGGCGCGCGGTTGCGGGCCGAGCTGGTGCATCGGCTCGCGGAGCTGTCCAGGCTCGCAGCGGAACTGCGAAGGTCGAGGCAACGACTCGTCGACGCGCAGGACGCCGAGCGGAAACGGCTCGAGCGCGACATCCATGACGGTGCTCAGCAGCATCTGGTCGCGCTCGCGGTGAACCTGAGGCTGGCCCACACATTGGCCGGCCGGTCGCCCGAGCGGGCCGATCGGTTGCTCGCGGAGCAATGCCAGGCGGCCACCGCGGCCATCGAGGCGATCACCAGCCTGTCGCGGGGCATCTACCCGAGCCTGCTCGTCGACGAAGGGCTTGCGGCTGCGCTCCGGACGGCGGTCGCCTGGAGCCCGCTGCCGGCCGAACTGGTCGCGGCTGACATCGGCCGGTACCCGGCGGGCGTCGAGGCCGCGGCGTACTTCTGTGCGCTGGAGGCGCTGCAGAACTCGGCCAAGCACTCCTCGGCGACGGCGATCCGCCTGGACCTGCGGGGCGGCCCCACAATCCTCGAGGTGACCGTCCAGGACGACGGTGCCGGGTTCGATCTCGGGGCAGCGCATGCCGGCGCAGGTCTGGCCAACATGCGGGACCGGGTCGAGTCGGCCGGCGGAACGCTGACCATCGAGACGACACCCTTGCGCGGCACCCTGGTAGCGGCACGACTGCCGGGTGCGCGCCGGCCGGGGGACTGACATGTACGCGCGAGTGGCCTGGGTGCTGGCCGCGCTCACCATGCTCATCGCCGGCGCCGATGTCTGGGTCACCTCGGCCTACCGGCCGCTGCTGTCCGAGGAAGCCATCGCCGTGCACGGTTTCCCGTTCGTCACCGCTGCGGTCGTGGGGTGCTCGGCGATGGGCGCGCTGATCGTGACACGGTGGGCGCGGCACCCGATCGGCTGGCTGCTCTGCCTGATCGGCTTCCTCGCGTCGATCTCGTTGCTGGCCGAGGCTTACAGCGTGTGGGTGGCCACGGCCGACGGGCCGGGGTCCCGGAGCCTCGGCGGGATCGCAGGCTGGATCTCCGCCCTGGTGGGTGGACAGCTCTCACTGGCTGCGCTGGCCATCCTCTTCCTGGTTGCGCCGGACGGCCGGCTCCTGTCCCGCCGTTGGCGCGCCGCGGTCGTCGTGACGTTGGTGGGGTACGGCGGCTACGCCGGCAGCCTGCTCACCCTGTCGCCGACCGCATTCGACATCGACAGGCAGGAAACCGGGCCGATCGGCAGTCTCTTGTCCGTCCTGGGGCTGCCTTTCATCGCCGGTGGCCTGGTCGCCGCGATGGTGTCCATGGTCATCCGGCTGCGTCGTAGCCGGGGTGTGCAGCGGCAACAGTTGCGGCTGATCGCGCTGGCGGTGGTGTTCGTTGCCCTGAGCTTCGTCTTCCTGATCGTCGTCCAGCTGTTCAACGGCGGACGGCAGACCTGGATGTCGAGCCTTCCGTTGTTCGTCTCCTACCTCTGCCTACCGCTGCTGTTCGCCGTCGCGGTACTGCGCTACCGCCTGTTCGACGTGGATCTGATCATCAACCGTGCCGTCGTCCTTGCCCTGGGCACCATCTTTGCCGGGATCGGCTACACCGGTCTGGTCATTGCGGTCGCAGCCCTGCTCAACACCCACACCGATGGATTCTGGCTGTCGCTGCTCGCCACCGCGCTGGTCGCGCTCGCGTTCCAGCCGCTCCGCCAACGGGTCGTCTGGTTGGCCAACCGGCTGGCCTACGGGGCCAGGGCGTTGCCCTACGAGGCACTGTCCGAGTTCAGCCGTCGCCTCGCGGAGCCGCCGTCACCGAACGCGCTGCTGCCTGCTGTCGCGGAAGCGGCCGGGCGCGCGGTGTCCGCGCGGTCCTCCATCGCGGTTCTGCAGGTCCCCGGCCTGGTGGGAATCTCCGACGTCTGGCCTGGCCCGGCCGACGGAGCACCGGACTACGAGGTGCCGGTCCGGCAGGGTGGCGACACCCTCGGCAGCATCGGCGTCACGATGCCGAAGGGGCGCGGGCTCCGGCCCGCGGACGAGCAACTGCTGCGTGATCTGGCCGACCAGACCGCGCTGGCATTCCGCAACGCCGCGATGGAGACCGAGCTGGCGGGGCACGTGGCTGCCCTCGATCGGACCACCGAGGCGCTGGCCGAGTCCCGGCGAAGGATCATCGCGGCCGACGACGCCGCTCGCCGCCGGCTGGAGTCCGCGATCTCCCGGGACGTGCTGTCCCATCTCCAGCCGATGCCCGAGCGGTTGAGCCGCCTCAGCGTGGCGAAGTCGGGGAACGCGGCGACGGACGAGCTCGAGCAGCTCGTCGACGAGACGAACGCGGCACTCGAGTCGTTGCGCGTACTGACCCAAGGTCTGTTCCCGACTCAGCTGGCCCGGGCCGGGCTGGCCCGCGCGCTCAGCTCCCATCTGGCGCGGAACGGTCAGGCTGTCGCTGTGCACTTCGAGCCGTCGGCTGACCGGCGGTTCCCGGCCAGAGTCGAGGCAGCGGCGTACTTCGCCTGTGTCGAGGCGGTGCGCGCCGGCTCCATGGCGGCCCGGATCGACCTCCGGGTCGTGGCAGCGGAGCTGGTCGTGCAGATCCGCGGCCACGCCCGCGACCAGATCGACGTACAGGCGATCGTCGACCGGGTCGAGGCTGCGGGCGGGCGGCTGTCGCTCGATGAGGCGGGCCTGCTGTCGGTCAGCATTCCGGTCGATGCCGGCGAGCCCACGCGTCTGTGAGGATGTCCGGACCGAACGAGGCCTTGGCCAGGTACGACGCAGCTCCACAGCCGGACAGGTCGAACTCCTCCCGGTCATAGGTCGAGAGCAGTACGACGACCGGCGGATCGGCGTCCCGGGTGATCCGCCGGGTGGCCTCGATGCCGTCGATGCCGGGCAGGTTGACGTCCATGAGCACAAGGCTCGGCCGCAGCCTCGGGACGGCGAGCAGCGCCTCCTCGCCGGACGAGATGGACGCGACGACGACGAAACCGTCGGTTTCCGACACGACGGCAGCGATCGCCCGGCGGAACGGCTCCTGGTCGTCCACGATCAGTACGCGTACCTCGCCCACGTGCTCACCTCCTGAAGGCCATCGTGGCGGGACAAGGCATCGCCGCGACATGGTGCTGTCCGCCCGAACTGGTGCGGCTGACCCCCGCCGACGTCAGCGGCCGGCCGGCCCGCCGGTCGCCTCGAGGAAGGCGAGGACGGCCATGACGCGACGGTTCACGTCGGACTCGTCGGCGAGGCCGAGTTTCTGGAAGAGCGAGCTGATGTGTTTCTCGACCGCCCGGGTGCTCATGAACAGGGCTTTGGCCGTCGCCTCGTTGCTCCGGCCGGCGGCGAGTTCCTGGAGCACCTCGCGCTCCCGTTCGGTCAGGCCGGGCAAAGGGGACCGTGATTCCTGCGCCTTTCGCGCCAGCAGACCCTCGACGACCCTGGAATCGAGGACGGAGCCGCCGCGCGCAACGTCGTACAGGGCTCGCAGCAGCTCGTCGCGCTGCGACACCCGTTCCTTCAGCAGGTACCCGAGGCCGGCTGCGCCCTCGGACAGCAGGTCGAACGCGTAGTCCTCCTCGACGTACTGCGACAGCACGACGACCCCGATCGACGGGTGGTCGGCCCGGATCCGCTTGGCGGCGTCGATGCCCTCGGTCGTGAAGGTCGGGGGCATCCGGATGTCGGTCAGGACGGCATCCGGCCGGTGCCGGGCCACGGACTCCAGCAATGCCGCCGGATCGGTGACCACGTCGACGAGTTCGATGTCCTCGGCCTCGGTGAGAAGCGCGGAGATGCCTTGACGCACCAAGAAGTTGTCATCCGCAAAGACAACTCGCAGCACCACAGCATTCACTGCGGGCCGAGCGAGGCGCTGCTGGTTTCCGAGCGGTTGAGTTCGCGCCGCGCGGCCAGGCCGCCGAGGACGAAGACCGCACCCCACATCAGGGCGACGACGCCGAGGAACACCGCGATGCCGACGACCGCCGCGCCGGGGTTGGCGACGAACAGGATGCCCAGCAGGACAGAGAACGCCGCGCTGAGCAGAATCAGCCAGCGGGGTGTTGTGGTCAGCTTCCGGGTGAAGGCACCGACCAGCTCGAACACGCCGCGCACGATCAGCCAGATGCCGAGGATCCAGGTCAGCGCTTTCGCGGCGACCCCCGGGCTGAAGATCGCGAAGAACGCGGCGACGAGGGCGATGACCCCCATCAGCACCAGCCAGATCCGGCTCCCGCGCGCCTCCGGCCGGAACGCCGCCGCCAGCAGCCCGATGCCGTCGAACAGCGCCCAGAAGCCCCACAGCAGTGCCAGCGCGGTGGCCGTCTCGAGCGGCCAGACGATCGCCAGGATGCCGAACACCATGCCGATCACCCCGCGGACGACCAGCATCTTCCAGCCGACCGCAAACCAGTCCCGTTCCATACCGTCATGGTCATCCCGGCACGGCCGGTACACAACAGCCCGGCCTACCGTGGTCGTATGGCACTCGCTGTGTGTCTGCTCTTCGACCGGCGATCCGACCGGATCCTGCGGGGTCTGTGGGACCGGCTGGAGGATCTCGGCGTACCAACGCTGAAGTCCCACACCCACGGCCGGCACGTGCCGCACCTGTCGCTGGCCGTACTGCGGGAATGGCAGCACGACGAGGTGCGGAAAGCCGTCGAATCCCTGCCCGACGACGGTCCCGTCAATCTTCACTTCGACGGGCTCGGAAGCTTCCGACGCGGCCGCGCCTGGCTGGTCCCCGCTGTCAGCGCAGACGTATTACAGCGTCAAGAGCGAGCAGTCTCCGCGCTCAACGAGACCGGAGCGGACCTGCACCGGCACTACCAACCCGGCCTCTGGGTCCCGCATTGCACCCTCGCTCCACGTGTCCCGCTGGTAGTCCTGCCGATCCTCGCTGCCGCCGTGTACGACGTACTGCCGCTGGAGACGACCGCCGACCATGCGGCCCTGATCGACAGCAGTACGGGTCAGCTGTGGCCGCTGACCCATTTGCCCTGACTACTCGGAAGCGCGGCGGAGGGCCTCGGAGAGGCGCTCGGCGGCGGCCATCACGGCCGGGGCGTGCATCCGGCCGGGCTGGCGGGAGAGACGCTCGATCGGACCGGAGACGGAGACGGCGGCGATCACCTTGCCGGAGGGAGAGCGGACCGGCGCGGAGACCGAGGCGACGCCCTGCTCCCGTTCGCCGACCGAGTGGGCCCAGCCGCGGCGCCGTACGCCGGCCAGGGCTGCCGCGTTGAAGGTCGCGTTGTGGAGGCCGCGGTGCATCCGCTCCGGGTCCTCCCAGGCCAGCAGTATCTGCGCTGCCGAGCCGGCGGCCATGGTGAGCTGGCTGCCGACGGGTACGGTGTCGCGCAGACCGGACGGACGCTCGGCGGCAGCCACGCAGACGCGGTACTCGCCCTGGCGCCGGAACAGCTGGGCCGATTCGCCGGTGATGTCGCGCAACCGGGCCAGCACCGGACCGGCAGTCGCGAGCAGCCGGTCCTCACCGGCCGCGGAGGCCAACTCGCTAAGGCGGGGGCCGAGCACGAACCGGCCCTGCATGTCGCGTCCCACCAGCCGGTGGTGCTCGAGCGCGACGGCGAGCCGGTGAGCCGTCGGCCGGGCCAGTCCCGTCGCCGCCACGAGTCCGGCCAGGGTCGCCGGCCCGGACTCGAGTGCGGACAGAACGAGAGCTGCTTTGTCGAGAACGCCGACTCCGCTAGAGTTGTCCATGGGACGATATTGCCGTCTCGAATCGTGGAACGCAAGTCGCTGATCGGGCCGATTCCGGCGCAATGTTGGCGAGAGTGAAGCACACCACAAACCCTGACCGGGGCCGGTGGGGCGAGGACTGAGTCTCAAGGAGGAGAAGTCTGATGGGTAGGACGTTGTCGGAAAAGGTCTGGGATGCGCACGTCGTGCGCCATGCCGACGGAGAGCCCGACCTCCTCTACATCGATCTTCACCTGGTGCACGAAGTGACCAGCCCGCAGGCCTTCGACGGCCTCCGGCTGGCCGGACGGCAGGTGCGCCGCCCGGACCTGACCATCGCCACCGAGGACCACAACGTCCCGACCCTGGACGTGGACAAGCCGATCGCCGACCTGGTGTCACGGACCCAGGTGGACACGCTGCGCAAGAACGCCGAGGAGTTCGGCATCCGGATCCACACCCTCGGCGACCCGGACCAGGGCGTCGTGCACGTGATCGGCCCGCAGCTCGGCCTGACCCAGCCCGGCATGACCGTGGTCTGCGGTGACAGCCACACCTCCACCCACGGCGCGTTCGGCGCGATCGCCTTCGGCATCGGTACCAGCGAGGTCGAGCACGTGCTCGCCACCCAGACGCTGATGCAGGCCCGGCCGAAGACGATGGCCGTCACCGTCGACGGAGTACTGCCGGATGGTGTCTCGGCCAAGGACCTGGTGCTCTCGCTGATCGCGCAGGTCGGCACCGGTGGCGGCCAGGGCTACATCGTGGAGTACCGCGGTGAGGCGATCCGCGCGCTGTCGATGGAAGCCCGGATGACGATCTGCAACATGTCGATCGAGTGGGGCGCGAAGGCAGGCATGATCGCGCCGGACGAGACGACCTTCGCGTACCTGAAGGACAAGCCGCACGCGCCGCAGGGCGTCGACTGGGAAGCCGCGGTCGAGTACTGGAAGAGCCTGGCGACCGACGAGGACGCCACCTTCGACCGTGAGGTCGTACTGCGGGCCGAGGACGTCGCGCCGTTCGTCACCTGGGGAACCAACCCGGGCCAGGGTGTGCCGCTGTCCGCGAACGTGCCCTCGCCTGACGACTTCGACAACGAGAACGACAAGATCGCCGCGGCGCGCGCCCTGGAGTACATGGGCCTCACCGCCGGTACGCCGCTGCGCGAGGTCCGCGTCGACACCGTGTTCCTCGGCTCCTGCACCAACGGCCGGATCGAGGACCTGCGCGCGGCCGCCGGAGTACTGGCCGGCCGGAAGGTTGCCGACGGCACCAGGATGCTCGTGGTGCCGGGCTCGGGCCGGGTCCTGCTGCAGGCCGAGGCCGAGGGCCTGGACGTGATCTTCAAGGACGCGGGCGCCGAGTGGCGTGGCGCCGGGTGCTCGATGTGCCTGGGGATGAACCCGGACCAGCTGGCCCCGGGGGAGCGCAGCGCCTCGACCTCCAACCGGAACTTCGAAGGCCGCCAGGGCAAGGGTGGCCGCACGCACCTGGTGTCGCCTCTGGTCGCCGCCGCGACCGCGGTCACCGGCACTCTGGCCGCCCCGGCGGATCTGCCGCCGCTGGACGTCGCCGTACCCGAGAACGTCTGAGGACAAAGGAATCATGGAAGCCTTCACCCAGCACATCGGCACCGCGGCCCCGCTGCGGCGCGGCAACGTCGACACCGACCAGATCATCCCGGCGGTCTACCTGAAGCGGGTCACCCGCACCGGCTTCGAGGACGGCCTGTTCGCCGCCTGGCGCAACGATCCCGCCTTCGTCCTGAACCAGCCGCAGTACGAGGGCGTCTCGGTGCTCGTGGCCGGGCCGGACTTCGGCACCGGGTCGTCGCGTGAGCACGCGGTCTGGGCCCTGCTGGACTACGGGTTCCGGGTGGTCGTGTCGTCGCGGTTCGGCGACATCTTCCGGGGCAACTCCGGCAAGGCCGGGCTGCTGGCGGCGCTCGTGGAGCAGGACGTGGTCGAGCAGTTGTGGACCGCGGTCGAGAACGACCCGGGCACCAAGGTCACGGTGGACCTCGAGCACAAGACGATCTCGGCGGGTGACGTCTCGGCGCCCTTCGAGATCGACGACTACACCCGCTACCGGCTGCTGAACGGCCTCGACGACGTCGGCATCACCTTGTCGCACGCGGACGACATCACCGCCTACGAAGCCACCCGTCCGTCCTTCAAGCCCGCCACCCTCCCCGCCAAGGCCTAACGCCTCAGCCACACCTTCACTTGTGTCCGAAGAACCGAGGGGTCATAGCCCTCGGTTCTTCGGACGTTCTGTTGTAGTGCTTGGTGGCGGCAGCGACCGGGGGTGGCGCAGTACCCGGTGGACGGCTGGGAGAAACCTCGGCGTAACGAATCGCACATCATTGGCGATAACTCCAGTGTTATCCTTCTGAAGTTGTCAGAACAAGGCTTGCGAGACCTGGGAGGTGAGGCGCGCGATGACCGGCGAACCCTCCAGACATACCGATCTCGCTCGACCTTGAGGCGCTGAATCCTCTTTCGGGTCAGGTCTTCCCGCGCGGATCGCGTAGGACGACCTGCGGCGCGGTGCGCGACGTACGAGTCGCGGAGGTCGGGCAGATGACGCCCACTTCTTCCGCACCTCGCACTTGGAGGACTCGTCATGTCCGACCTTCGCCTGCGCACTCTTCGTGCGTTCAGCCGCACCCCTTCGCTTCGCGCCGCCGCGCGCCGGTACGCCGGTGGGCCGGCCGTTCCCGTGCCGGCCGAGCAGATGCCATCGCTGCCCGCGGGTCCGAAACCCAAGGGCCACAGCGTGGTGGACAGCGCGATCTACTGCGACGGCAGCCGGGTCGCGTCGCCGGAGTCGCTGGCCGACACCTACCAGGTGCTGCACGAGTCACCGCTGAGCCTTGCCTGGATCGGCCTGTACAGGCCGGACCGGCGTGAGCTCAACTCGCTGGCGCAGGAGTTCGACCTGCACGAGCTGGCCATCGAGGACGCGATCCAGGCCCACCAGCGGCCGAAGCTCGAGCGGTACGGCGACACCCTGTTCGTGGTCCTGAAGGCCGCGCGGTACCGGGACGCGACCGAGGAGGTCGAGTTCGGCGAGGTGCACCTGTTCGTCGGCCCGGACTTCGTGGTGACGGTCCGGCATGCCGAGGCGCCGAACCTGGCCGCGGTACGACGCCGGGTGGAACGTGATCCCGAGCTGCTCCGCCGGGGTACCGAGGCGGTGCTCTACGCGATCATGGACAAGGTCGTCGACGGGTACGCGCCGGTGGTCGCCGGGCTCGAGAACGACATCGACGAGATCGAGACCGAGGTGTTCCGCGGCGACCCGAAGGTGTCGCGGCGCATCTACGAACTGTCCCGCGAGGTGATCGAGTTCCAGCGCGCGACCCGGCCGCTGATCGGCATGCTCGACTCGCTGCGGGCCGGCTTCGACAAGTACGGCGTGGACGAGGAACTGCAGCGCTCCCTGCGCGACGTGGCCGACCACGTCACCCAGGTGGTCGAGCGGGTGGACGCGTTCCGCGAACTGCTGCGCGACATCCTGACGGTGAACGCGACGCTGGTCGCCCAGCAGCAGAACGAGGAGATGAAGAGCCTCACGGTCGCCAGCAACGACCAGAACGAAGAGGTGAAGCGGATCTCCGCCTGGGCCGCCATTCTGTTCGCGCCGACGTTGATCGGCACCGTCTACGGGATGAACTTCGACTCGATGCCGGAACTGCACTGGCAGTTCGGCTATCCCTTCGCGATCGGCCTGATGGCGATGGTGTGTGGTGGTCTGCACCTGATCTTCAAACGCCGCGGCTGGCTCTGATCCTGTTTGCCCGAGGGCACAGGTGCCCCGAGTCGGAAGTCGACTCGGGGCACTAGTCTTCGAGACACAGGACACTAGGAGGCGGACACGATGTGGTTGTTCCTGCGACGAAAACTGATCATGTGGGCGGTGCTGGTGATCGCCGTGCCGTTGGTGGAGTGGCTGCTCGGCAAGGTGAGTGAGGCGATCCGGGCGAAGAAGGGCGAGAGCACTCTGACCCGGAGCCTCGACACCGCCCGGTCGGGAATTCGCACGCTGCGCGGTGGCAACCGCCGCTGACCGGTTCGCCGACTGACACGGCAACGGCGCTGCTCGGTCCCATCGATCGGCCGAATACCAAGGCTTCGGGGGCTTCTTCGATGGCCGCAACGGGGTCATGATGGTGGTTCGGTGACCCCCGAGCGGGGTGTGAACGGGGTCACCGTTGGTCGCCGGTTCGTTGCTCAGCAGGGAATCGGGAACCCGTTCGGGGCCGAATCGAGGTGTTTTATGGCCCAAATCGCCTAAAACAAGGCCGAATTGCCGCGTTGGTGTTTGTGTACTCCCCGATGAGTCCATAACGTTCACGGAAGATCGAGCGCTGTGCTCGACGCCTACGTTCACGGAGGGAAGCAGTGAACAAGAGCCAGTTGGTCGAAGCGCTCGCAGTGCACTTCGACGGAAATCGCCGTTCGGCCCAGCACGCCCTGGAGGCGGTGATCGACACCGTCGAGCGCGAGCTGACCAAGAAGGGCGGCAAGGTCGCCATCACCGGGTTCGGTGCCTTCGAGGCCATCGAGCGCGGTGCCCGCATGGTCCGCAACCCGCGGACCGGCGAGACCAAGCGTGCCAAGAAGACCGTGGTTCCGAAGTTCCGCGCGGGTGCGGAGCTGAAGGCCGTTGTCTCCGGGGCCAAGAAGCTGCCGAAGCTGGTGGTGCCGAGGGCGGCCACCGCCACCAAGGCAGCCGCTCCGGCCAAGAAGGCCGCGCCGGTCAAGGCCGCCGCGACCAAGACCGCCGCCAAGAAGGCGCCGGCCAAGGCCGCTGCCACCAAGACGGTCGCGAAGAAGGCCCCCGCCAAGAAGGCTCCGGCCAAGGCGGTCGCCAAGAAGACCGTGGCCAAGAAGGCTCCGGCCAAGACCGTCGCCAAGAAGGCGCCGGCCAAGAAGGCCCCCGCCAAGAAGGCTCCGGTGAAGCGCGCAGCAGCTCGCTGACCTGAAGCACTGCAGCACCAGCAACACCAGCGAAGGCCGGTCACCCCACACCAGGGGCGACCGGCCTTCGCCGTGTCAGGAAGTCATGTCAGGGAGTAGGTGTCTACGGCAACATCAGGTCTATGCCGCATCGCCCGGCATCAGGGCAAGGTGATGAAGTGGATCTCGGTGATCGCGAGCGAGGCGCCGGAGCCGGTGGTGGTGATGCGGACCCGCTGGCCGAGCCGGAGCAGCCGGACCGGGGTGTGGGCGACGGCCTCCGCTGTGAAAGGAAGCTCGACGCCGCGGTCGGTCAGCACGACGCCAGAGGCTGTCTCGCTGTCGTACCGGCTCACTGTCGCTTGCATGACGTCACGTTAACCGATGATCAGCAGGCCAGTCCCTCGGAGCCGGTCGCGGCCCCCAGGACAAGCGACATCACGTCGGCCGTGCTCGGACCGACTCCCAGCTGTACCGCGTGGGCGAGATCCGCCGCCGTGTCGACGTCCCGGCGTACCGACTCGATCCCCGCAAGCTCAACCGGTACTGCGCCCGACGCCTGGTGGGCCAAGGCGGAACCCACCCCGAAGCGCGGGTCCAACGCGATCCCCGGCGCCGCGGCGAGCATCGTAGTACCGGTGCCTGGCAGGTCGATCACGAAGCATCGGTCCGCAGTACAGGCAGCAAGGGCGAGTGTCAGCTCGGCGGGCCGGAGTGCGGGTATGTCCGCCGACAGCGCGACAACGCCGGAGCCGGGGAACTCGGCCGCGGCGACGGCAGCGCCGTGCTCCAATGCTTCGTTGAGCCCTGCGGCCGGGAGGTCCGGTACGACGCGTGCGCCGACCGCTGTGACGTCCGCCGAGACCACTGGATCATCGGTCACCACCAGGACGGCCCGGACGAGGGGAGACTCCAGTGCTGCCGCAGTAGTGTCGACTGCAAAGGCACGGGCGAGCTCCGGACGGTGCTGCGGGTAGGCGGCAGCAAGCCGGCTCTTCGCGATCGCCGTACGCTTCACCGGGATCACCAGGGTCCAGGGAGCGACCTGTAGGTCTGCCATCAGGCAGGATTCTCCCATGACCGATGGCAACGACCAGCACCAGGAGGCAGCAGTGAACGGCCCGCGCACAGCCGAGGGGCCCCGGCCGCGTCGGGGTTTCTGGTTCGGCCTGGTGGTCGCCATCGTCAAACCGTTCATGCTGGTCTTCACCAAGCAGGACTTCCGGGGCCGTGAGAACGTGCCGCCGACCGGCGGCATGGTGTTCGTCACGAACCACATCTCGCACTTCGACCCGTTCGTGCTCGGCTTCTACATCTGGGAGTGCCGCCGGATCCCGCGGCTGCTCGGCAAGGCGTCGTTGTTCAAGCTGCCGATCGCCGGCCGGATCATCACCAGCGCGGGCCAGATCCCCGTGTACCGCGACTCGGCCGAGGCCGCTGACGCCTTCCGGGCCGCCGTCGCCGCCGTGGAGAAGGGCGAGTGCGTCGGCGTCTACCCCGAGGGCACCATCACCCGCGACCCCGACGGCTGGCCGATGACTGGCAAGACCGGCGCCGCCCGGATCGCCCTGATGACCGGTTGCCCGTTGATCCCGATCGCGAACTGGGGTGCGCAGGAGGTCTTCGCGTCGTACGGCAGTCTGAGGATCCGGTTGCTGCCCCGCAAGAGGATGCGGGTGATCGCCGGCGAGCCGGTCGACCTGAGCGCCTTCGAGGGCAAGCCGATCACCAACCAGCTGTTGCACGAGGCAACCGAGGTGATCATGCACCGGGTCGCCGGCGAGCTCGGCCTACTGCGTGCGGAGGCTCCGCCGAAGGAGTTGTTCGACCTGCGCAAGCACCAGGCGATGGAGCAGGCCGAGGCGGAGGAGAAGGCCGAGGCGGAGGAGAAGGCCGAGGCGGAGGACAAGGATCGTGTGGCCGGCACCGGCTCTGCCGGCGATCGTGAGCGGGCGGCCGGAACCGACGGCGCCGGGAACCGTGAGGATGAGGAGACTCGATGACAAAAGTTGCGGTGTTCGGCGCGGGGTCCTGGGGGACTGCCTTCGCCACGGTGCTCGCCCAGGCCGGTAACCAGGTGTCCGTCTGGGGCCGCCGTGAATCGCTCTGCGAAGTGATCAACACGCGGCACGAGAACCCGGACTACCTGCCCGGCCTGCGGCTGCCGGACGCGATCACCGCAACCCACGACCCGGCCGCCGCGGCCGACGGCGCCGAGGCGATCGTGCTGGCGGTGACCAGCCAGTCGCTGCGCGAGAACCTCTCCGACTGGGCCGCGCTGATGCCACCCGCCGCACCACTGGTGAGCCTGATGAAGGGCGTCGAGCTCGGTACGACGAAACGCATGAGCGAGGTGATCGCCGAGCTCACCGGCGCCGGCCCCGAGCGGATCGCCGCCGTCTCCGGTCCCAACCTGGCCCGCGAGATCGCCGAGGGCCAGCCGGCCGCCGCGGTGATCGCGTGCGTAGACGAGGGCACCGCCCACCGGCTGCAGAAGCTGTGCCATTCGCCGACGTTCCGTCCCTACACGAACACCGACGTGATCGGCGTCGAGCTCGGTGGTGCCACCAAGAACGTGATCGCACTCGCTGTCGGAATGGCTGTCGGCCTGGGCTTCGGCGACAACGCCCGGGCCTCGTTGATCACGCGCGGTCTCGCGGAGACGGCGCGGCTCGGCGCAGTACTGGGCGCGGACGAGCACACCTTCTCCGGCCTCGCCGGTTTGGGTGACCTAGTCGCGACTTGCTCGTCTCCGCTGTCCCGGAACCGCACCTTCGGCGAGAAGCTCGGTCAGGGCATGAGCGTCGCCGAGATCGCCGGTGCGACGCGTCAGGTCGCCGAAGGTGTCAAGTCCTGCTCGTCCATCAGCGAACTGGCCCACCACCACGACGTGGAGATGCCCATCGCCGAACACGTCACCAAGGTCGTGGCCGGCGAGATGACCCCCAAGGACATGCTCGTCAGCCTCATCTCCAGATCGGCCAAGTCCGAACGCTGGGGCTGACCCACGCGGGACCTCCCCGTGAACTCAGAGGCCCAGGGTGTGGTGGAGGACCATGGTGGCGGCACCCCGGACCGCGGCCTGCTGACCTGTGCGGGAGGCGACCACCTGGAGCTCGGTTGTGGCCAGGGGCAAGGATCTGGCATAGATCGCTTCGCGGATGCCGGCCAGGAGGCTGTCGCCGGCCTGGGAGAGGGAACCTCCGATGACGATGACGGAGGGGTTCAGCAGACTCACGCAGGCCGCGAGGACCGAGCCGATCTCGCGGCCGGCCTGGCGGACCGCCTGGGTCGCGGTGGTGTTGCCGGCGCGGACCAGGTCGACCACGTCCTGGCTGGTCCGCGCCTTCAGTCCGTCGGCTCGTAGGTTGGCTGCGATTGCCGCGGCCGACGCGACCGCCTCCAGGCAGCCCGTGTTTCCGCAGCGGCACAGTTCGGTGTGACCAGGCGCCTGGATGTGCCCGATGTCGCCCGCCGCGCCTTGTGCGCCACGATGCAGCCGGCCGCCGCTGATCACCCCGGCACCGATGCCCGTGGCAACTTTGACGAAGAGCAGATGCTCGACCTCGGAGTACTGCGTGGCGTGCTCGCCGAGCGCCATCATGTTCACGTCGTTGTCGACCAGCACCGGCCCGGGGAACTCCGCCGACAGATGACCGACGACGTCGTACGAGTCCCAGCCCGGCATGATCGGTGGGTGGTTGGGGCGTCCGGTCAGATGCTCGACCGGGCCAGGGAGTCCGACTCCCGTGCCGGCCAGTTTCGCCGTTGTGCTGCCGCTCGCGGCGAGCAGTGAGCGGCCGTGCTCGGCGATCGCCCCGAGCACGATCTCCGGCCCGTCGGCGATGTTCTGCCGGACCGTGATGCTGTCGAGGATCTGCCCGGTCAGGTCGGCGAGCGCGACCGACAGGTGGGTCGCGCCGACGTCCGCGGCGAGTACCAACCTCGCGGCCGGGTTGAACCTGAACCGCGCCGGTGGCCGTCCGCCGGTCGACGCCGCCTCGCCGTACGGCTGGACGAACTCCATGGCGACAAGAGTTTCCAGCCGCCCGGTGACCGTCGATCTGGCCAGCCCGGTGAGGTCCATCAACTCGGTCCGCGTCCGCGGACGGCCGTCGAGGAGCAGACGCAGTACAGGGCCCGCGTCCGCGGCCGTAGTACTGAGATTTTCTGCCACGAAACTTCCGCCGATCGGTGCTGGACTTTTGTTTGACAGGAATCGGAAGTGTGGCATAGCGTCCCGGGCATGTCCACCACAGCGCGCAAGCTCAGAGTCGGGATCGTCGGTGGCGGCTTCATGGGCCGCGTGCACGGCCGGTCTGCCCTGGTCGCCGGCGCGCAGGTCGTCGGCGCCGTCGGCTCGAGTCCGGACCGTGCGGAAGCCGCCGCGGACGCGACCGGCGCCGAGCGCGGTTTCGCCACCCTGGAGGAGCTGCTCGCCGCGGACGTCGACCTGGTCCACGTCTGTACTCCGAACAACACGCATCTGCCGGTGACCTTGCAGGCGCTCGAAGCGGGCAAGCACGTCATCTGCGAGAAGCCGCTGGCGACCTCCGCCAAGGACGCGATCGGGTTGCACGCGGCCGCTCAGGAAGCGGGGCGGGTGGCGACGGTGCCGTTCGTCTACCGGTACCACCCGATGGTCCGCGAGTTGCGGACCAGAATCGCGGAGGGCGAGGCCGGCCGGATCACGAGCCTGCACGGCAGTTACCTGCAGGATTGGCTCGCGGGTGAGAACGACCAGAACTGGCGCGTCGACGACGTGGCCGGGGGACCGTCCCGGACCTTCGCGGACATCGGCTCGCACTGGTGCGACCTGACCGAGTTCGTCACCGGTGACCGGATCGCCGACGTCAGCGCGCAGACCCGCATCGTGCGTTCGATCCGCGGCGGCGTCGAGGTACGGACCGAGGATCTGGCCACCGCCCAGTTCCGTACTGCGGCCGGCGTCGTCGGCACGGTGGTCGTGAGCCAGGTCGCCGCCGGGCGTAAGAACCGCCTGTATCTGGAGGTCTCCGGGACAGAGTCGAGCTTCGGCTTCGACCAGGAGGACCCGGACCGCCTCTGGGTCGGCCGGCGCGCGGCGAGCCTGCTGCTGACGCGCGACCCCGAGACGTTGAGCCCACCTGCCGCCCGGGTGAACCGGCTGCCCGCCGGGCACGCCCAGGGATACCAGGACGCGTTCGACTCGTTCGTCGCCGATACCTATGCGGCCGCGCTGGACGGCGACCACCCGGACGGACTGCCGGACTTCGCCGCAGGTGCCCGCTCTGCCCAGCTCGTAGACGCCGTCCTGCGGTCCGCCGCAGCGGATGGTGCCTGGACCACTGTCGAGAACTGAACCCTAGGAGTCTGCGCATGCCACGCCCGATCACCCTGTTCACCGGCCAGTGGGCCGACCTGCCGTTCGAAGAGGTCTGCAGCCTGGCGTCCTCCTGGGGCTACGACGGTGTCGAGATCGCCTGCTCGGGCGACCACTTCGACGTCCAGCAGGCCATCGACGACGACACCTACATCGCCGGCCGCAAGGAGATCCTCGAGCGGCACGGCCTGCAGGTCTTCGCGATCTCGAACCACCTGGTCGGCCAGGCGGTCTGCGACAACCCGATCGACTTCCGGCACCAGGCGATCGTGCCGTCCCGGGTCTGGGGCGACGGCGACGCCGAGGGGGTCCGGAAGCGCGCGGCCGAGGACCTGAAGAACACCGCCCGCGCCGCGGCCAAGCTCGGGGTCGACACGGTGATCGGCTTCACCGGCTCCTCGATCTGGCAGTACGTCGCGATGTTCCCGCCGGTGCCGGCCGAGCGGATCGAGGCGGGGTACCAGGACTTCGCCGACCGGTGGAACCCGATCCTCGACGTGTTCGACGAGGTCGGCGTGCGGTTCGCGCACGAGGTGCACCCGTCGGAGATCGCGTACGACTACTGGACCACGACGCTCACCCTCGAGGCGATCGGTCACCGCGAGGCGTTCGGGCTGAACTGGGACCCGAGCCACATGGTCTGGCAGGACATCGACCCGGTCGCGTTCCTGTGGGACTTCAAGGACCGGATCTACCACGTCGACTGCAAGGACACCCGGATGCGGGTCGGCGGCGGCCGCAACGGCCGGCTCGGCTCCCACCTGCCGTGGGGCGACCCGCGCCGAGGCTGGGACTTCTACTCGACCGGCCACGGTGACGTGAACTGGGAGGACTGCTTCCGCGTCCTGAACGCGATCGGCTACACGGGCCCGATCTCAGTCGAGTGGGAAGACGCCGGCATGGAACGCAAGGTCGGCGCCGCCGAAGCAGTAGACGTCATCCGCAAACTAGCCTTCGACAAACCAGAAGCCTCCTTCGACGCCGCCTTCGCCACCGACAAGTAGCCCCCACACCACGAACTCGTCCGCCACGGCCTCCAGCCGGAACGGACGAGTTCGTCATTTCCAGCGATCCCGGGCTGGTCTGGAAGCTGGTGAGGTAAGCGTGCCGGCGCGCGGGTTGGAGCAGGTGGCTGCAGTGGACGGGTGCTCGCCGAGAACCTGTGAGCTGTGGTGCGGGGGAGCGTGCCGATGGGTGCGCGGTGACGGAGCCAGCCGACAGGTTGCCTACAGCCCCAGACCATCCCGCCGAGCGCTTAGGGGAGTTCTAGATGGAGTTCTACTAGCCAGGGGGAGTTGTCGGGGCCGGTGGCTTCTAGGTAGTGCTCTCGCCAGGTGGGCGAGGTTAGAGGGTGCTGGTGGTTGTTGGCGGTGGCCCAGGTTGCCAAGGCTTGGTAGGCGGTGGAGATGGTCGCCATGGGGCCCTGGTGGATGGTTGAGGCTACTTGGGTGGATGGGAGCGTGTGAGGTTCCAGGCCGGGGACGGAGCCGTTCGGGACGGCGTAGCCAGCGGTGATGTGGACCTCTGGGGTGTCGGGGTCGGGGACGTAGTGGCTGATCGGGGTGGTTCGGTCGGCGCCGGCGGCTTCCATATGGTCGATGATTTGGCCGAACAGGGACTGGACGACGGCGCCGGTGCTTTGGCGGCTGGCGTCCGGGGCGGTGGCCGTGAGGCCGACGATGGTGAGGGTGTCGGTCTGCTTGGTGGTGATCTGGGCGTTCACGTGGTTCTCCTGCTCGATCAGTCGGAGTCTCGCGGTCACCCGGTCCAGGATGTGGCGGTCGTGGCGGACCTGACGCTCGAGCTCGGCCCGGCGGAGACGCAGCATCCCACCGAGGCGAGCGAATTCTCCGATGTTCATCATGACCCCTTCACTCTCCGGCTTCACACAGTGTCAACTGCAACCCTCGGGCCTCCGCGCAGGCCGAGGGTGATGTCGAAAGGCGGACGGCGGATTCGTACCAAGGGTGAAGGGATCCCTAGCTGAGGAGTACGGCGATGTCGCAGGTTCTGGTGGACGGTTTGGGGTACGGGGAGTCGGCGCGCTGGCACGAAGGGCGGTTGTGGCTGGCGAACTGGGGGACTGGCGAAGTGCTCGCTGTCGGTCTCGACGGTGGGCGTGAGGTGATGGCGGCCGTGCCGCCGGACACCATCCCCTTCTCGATCGAGTGGTCGCCTGACGGGACGTTGCTGGTGATCGCGGGTTCGAGATTGCTGCGGCAGGAGGATGACGGGGCACTCGGTACGGCGGCCGACCTGAGCGGGATCGCCGACCTGTTCAACGAGATCGTGGTCGACCCGCGCGGCAACACCTATCTGAACGGCGGCGGCCTCGACTTCGGCAAGCCCGGCGTGATCGCTGTGGTCACGCCGGACGGATCCGCCCGGGAGGTTGCTGATGGCATCGAGTTCGGGAACGGGATGGCGGTGACGGCGGACGGGGCGACGCTGATCGTCGCGGAGTCGTTCGCGTGCCGGTTGACCGCGTTCGACATCGGACCCGACGGCGGGTTGTCGAATCGGCGGGTCTGGGCCGACCTCGGGGACGGGCATCCGGACGGGATCTGCCTCGATGCCGGAGGAGCCGTCTGGTACGCCGATGTGCCGAACCAGCGTTGTGTGCGAGTCAGCGAAGGAGGTGAGGTGCTCCAGACGGTCGACCTGGATCGTGGCGCCTTCTCCTGCATGCTCGGGGGACCTGACGGCGACACCCTGTTCATGCTCGCCGCCCAGTGGAACGGCTTCGAGAACATGCGCCTCACCGACCGCACCGGCCAACTCCTCACCACCCAGGTCCAAACTCCCCACGCCGGCCACCCGTAGCCGACCACCTGCCGCCCGGCCAACCCTGGCGCAAAGGTCAGGTCAGCTCGGTGGGGCCACCTGGGTTCGCGGGCGCAGTACCGGGGCAAGGACTGCTATGCCGCAGGTGAGGAGGGTGACGAGCATGAAGGAGATGGTGAGGCTGGTGGCTTGGGCTATGCCGCCGACGACGGAGGGGGCGATCAGGCCCGAGGTATAGGTGACGGTGGCGACGCCGGCGATCGCCTGGCTCGGGTTGGGGCCGGCGTGGCCTGCGGCGGCGAAGGCGAGGGGTACGACGACGGCGACGCCGAGACCGAGCAGGCCGAAGCCCATCATCGCGACCAGCGGGTGCTGGGCAAGCACCACCATCGATCCGCCGAGGGCGGCAACGACCCCGCTCACCCGAACAGTGCGAACGGCTCCCCACCGATCCACCACGGCGTCGCCGGCGATCCGGGCGACGGCCATCGTCAGCGCGAAGCCGGTGGTCGCGGCGGCGGCGACGCCGGCCGAGGTGGTGAGCACGTCCTGGAGATATACCGCTGACCAGTCCAGGCTCGCGCCCTCGGCGAAGACCGCGCAGAAGCCGACGGCGCCGATCAGCCACGCCGACTTCGGCGGCAGCGCGAACCGTGGCGGCGCCTCCACGTCGTCGGCCGGGTGCAGATCGAGCACGTAGTGACAGGCGCTGACACCGACCACGGTGAGCACGACGGCCGCGACCACGTGGTGCGCCTGGGCACTGACGTCGAGATGCGCGGCGATAGTGCCGAGGCCCGAGCCAATCAGGGCGCCCACGCTCCACAGCCCGTGCAGCCCGGACATGATCGACCTCTCCATCCGCCGCTCGATCTCGACGCCGAGCGCGTTCATCGCGACATCGGCCATCCCGGCAGCGGCGCCATAGACGAACAACGCGGCACACAACAGCGGCAGGTTCGGGGCGAACGACGGCAGGATCAGGGACATCGTCCAGAGCGAGATCAGCCCCCGCAGCGCGTTCCGGCTGCCGAAGCGGTGGCTGATCCGTGCGGCCAGCGGCATCGCGAGCGACGCCCCGATCGCGGGGAACGCGAGCGCGAGACCGAGCTGGCCCGGACTCGCCGAGGCGTGATCCTGGATCCACGGCACCCGGGTCGCGAACGACCCCGTCACCGCCCCGTGCACACAGAACACGGCACCCACGGCGTACCGCGACCGTCGCACCTCGTCGACCACGAATCCAACCCCTCAACACGTCCGGTTGCCCACGGCAGTCCACCATTCAAACATCGTCTTTGTTTGAACGATCATCGAGATGTTAACTTTCCACAGTGAAGAGTACGGAACGGCAGCGGGTCATCGTCGAGCGATTAAAGGCCGTACCCCGGGTCGGCGTGGCCGAGCTGGTGACGGCGACGGGCGCCTCGGACATGACCATTCGCCGCGACCTCGACTACCTCGCCGCCCAGGGCGTGCTGAAGCGCGTCCACGGTGGCGCGGTTCCGGCGATGCCGACCGGGATCGAGCCGCCGTTCGCAGCGCGCGCGACGGCCGCGCTCGGGCCGAAGCAGGCGATCGCGAAGGCTGCCGCCGAGCGCATCCGGGACGGCGACACGATCGTGCTGGACAGCGGCACGACCGCCCTGGAGGTCGCCCGGCTACTGCGCAACCGCACAGTGACGGTGATGCCACTGTCGCTGCATGTCGCGCAAGAACTCGTCGACGCTCCCGGAGTCCGGCTTCTGATGCCGGGCGGTGAACCGAGGCCGGGGGAATTGGCGATGGTCGGTCCGCTGACGTTGGCGTCGTTGCGTGCGCTGCGGTTCGACGTCGCCGTACTGAGCCCGTGTGCGTTGAGCATCGAGGCTGGGATGACCGCGTTCGACCTGGGCGATGCTGAGGTGAAGCAGCAGGCGCTCGCCGTCTCCACCCGGGCGATCGTGCTGGCAGACGGTGCCAAGTGGGACCGGGCCGCGCTCGCGTACATCTGCGCGGCCGACCGGCCCGATCTGATCATCACCGACTCGACCGCTCCCGAAGACGCGCGCGCCGTCCTCGCGCGGCGCGGAGTACTGATCCAGGTCGCCGACCAGCCAGCCGCCGACCAGCCAGCCGCCGACCAGCCAGCCATCGACCAGCCAGCCATCGACCAGTCGGCCACCGACCAGCCCCGCACCGATCAGCCGGTTGTGGCGCGACCGGCACTGGAAGGCAGCTCTTGAGCATCGACATCGCCACGCCGCCGCGGGCCGCGCGCGTCGCGACCTGGACGTACTTCGGCCTCAACGGCTTCGCCGTCGGCATGTGGGTGGTGCACATCCCGAACGTCGAACGTGCGACCGGGATCTCCCACAGCACGCTGGGGCTCCTGCTGCTGATCCTGGGCGGCGCGGCGTTCCTCGGCATGCAGGTCGCCGGACCTCTCGCGGACCGCGTCGGCCAACGTCGTCTCGTCCCCGCGGCCGGCGTACTCCTCGGCCTCTCGCTGTTCGGTCCGGGACTCGCCCAGAACTGGTGGACGCTCGGCCTCGCGTTGTTCGTGTTCGGCTTCGGCAACGGCTCCCTCGACGTCGGCATGAACTCGCACGCGGTGGTCGTCGAACGCGCCTACCCACGACCGATCATGGCGGCCTTCCACGCGATGTGGTCGATCGGCGGCGCGTTCGCGGCACTGATCGGCGCCGCGACCTTGAAGGCTGGAGTCCCGACCGCCGTCTCCCTGAGCGCCTGCGGCGCCCTGTGCATCGCGGTTTCGCTCTACATGAGCCGCTACCTGATCGAGGCGGACCCTCCCGTCGAGGACGAGACAGCGGACGCACCAGCGCCGACCGCACCTCCGTCGAAGAAGCTGGTCTGGCAACTCGGCGGCCTGGCCTTCGGCCTGATGCTCGCCGAAGGAGTCGCCAACGACTGGGCAGCCTTGCAATTCAGGGATGTCCTCGGCACCTCGACCAGTACTGCGGCCTACGCGTACGGCGCGTTCGCGGTGGCGATGACCGTCGGGCGGTTCGCCACGGACCGGGTGGCGGCGGTGATTGGCCCGGCGGCGATCGTTCGCTACGGAGCCGCGCTGGCCGCGATCGGCCTGACCACGGTCATCGTGATCCCGTGGGTGCCGGTCGCACTCGTCGGCTGGGCGCTCTTCGGTCTCGGGCTCTCCGGCGGGGTGCCGCAACTCTTCACCGCGGCAGGCAACCTGGACACCAAGGCGTCGGGTGCGCTGATGGCCAAGGTCGTCGGCCTCGGGTACGTCGGGCTGCTCGCGGGACCGGCCTTGATCGGCGGCCTCACCCATTGGGTGCCGCTCAACGTCGCCTTCGCGCTGCCGGTCATCCTCTGCGTTCTGACCGTCATCGCAGCACCAGTGCTCAGGTCGCGTTCACGTCAGCCGAGCGAACCCGCCAACCGATAGGCATCCGCACCAGACGCCGACCCGAGGATCCCCGCCTCTCCCAGGCCGGCTCGAACGGTCGGCACCAGGTCTGGTCCATCAGGCTTTGAGTGCTTGCTCGAGGTCCGACCAGAGGTCGTCCGGATGCTCGATGCCGACGGAGAGGCGGATCAGGTCCTCGGGGATGGTCGGTACTTCGGCCGGCCAGCGGCGGCGGCGCTCCAGCATCGACTCGACGCCGCCGAGGCTGGTCGCGTGGACCCAGAGCGCGGTGCTCTCACAGACTCGCTGGGCGCCCTCAGCGTCGCCGCCGAGTTCGATGGCCAGGATCGCGCCGAAGCCGGACATCTGTGCCGCCGCCCGCTCGTGGCCCGGGTCGTCCGGCAGGCCGGGGTAGCGGACGCGGCTCACGCGCGGGTGTGCGAGCAGTCGTTCGGCCAAGAAGGCGGCGTTGGACTGCGCTCGCTCGAGCCGTAGCGCCAGCGTCCGCAGACCGCGCAGCGCGAGCCAGGCCTCCATCGGTCCCGGAATCGCGCCCAGGCTCCGGCGCCGGGCTTCGAGCGTGGTCCACAGGTTGTCGTCAGCCGTGACGATGGCTCCGAGCACCACGTCCGAGTGTCCCGCGATGAACTTGGTCGCCGAGTGCATCACGACGTCCGCGCCGAGTTTCAGGGGCTGCTGCAGCAACGGCGTTGCGAAGGTGTTGTCGACGATCACCAGGGCGCCTGCGGCCCGACCGGCTGCGGAAAGCGTCGGTACGTCGGCTACCTCCACGGCGGGGTTGGTGGGCGACTCGATCCACAACATGTCGGCGCCGACGACCGCCGCCGAGACTGCCGCGGTGTCCGCGACGTCGACCCGCTCCACCTTCAGCCGCCCGGTCGACGCTTGCTGGTCGAGCAGACCCAGTACTCCGCTGTACGCGTGCTGGGGTGCGACCACGCGGCCGCCGACCGGTACGAGATCGAACAGGGCGGCAGCGGCAGCCATCCCGGACGCGAAGGTCAGGCCGCGGCCGCCTTCGAGCTCACCGAGGGTCGTCTCGAGCGCTGCCCAGGCGTCGTTGTCGAAACGTCCGTAGCCGCGGTCTCCGCCCGCGATGTAGGTCGAGCTGAAGACGGGGGATTCACCGAGCGGAGCGTCCGGCACGCGGGCCGGACGGCCGGCATGCACGACGACAGTGGAGGGATCCATGCCGCGATTCTCCCAAGCGCCCGCTACTGCGAGGTCGGGAGGGGGATGCCGCCGCCGCGGAGCAGCCCCATCGCCTCGTGGGCGAGGTCCTTCACCTGGGTGCCGTCGGGGTTGTCCACCCAGATCTGCACGACGATCTCGATGATGTTCATCGTGGTCCCGGCCGCGAGTGCCGCGGTGAACTGAGCCGAGTCCCCGACGAGCCGCCCGGCCAGCTCGACCGTGAGCTCGTTCCGCCAGCGCCAGATCACCTCGGCCAGGTGCGCGCTCAGCGACGGCGTCCGCCCGGCCAGGTCGTACACGGTCCGGACCCGGTCCGGGTTGCTCTCCATCTGGTCGAGCACCCGCTCGATCACGCTCTGCAGCGCGTCCGGCAGGTTGGTGTCGGCCGGCTGCTCCCGGAACCAGGCCAGCGCGCCGAACAAGCTGTCCTCGACGAATTCCAGGACCAACCGCTCCTTGGTCGGGAAGTACCGGTACAGCGTGCTCGGTCCGACCTCGGCGGCCGCGGCGATCTGCTCGACCGTCGTCCGGCCGAACCCGTGATCGGTGAACAACTCGAACGCCTTGTCCGAGATCAGCCGCCGGGTCCGTTCCCGCTTGAGCTCGCGAAGCCCCATGCCCCTACCCCAATGCCACTGCGCCGACTGGTCCTGCGTGCGGGCAGCGTACACGGCACCCGACGCGCCGAAGGTTGATTTCAAACGAGGTCAGCACCGAGCTCAGCGTCGGGAACGGGTGTGTTACCGACAGAGATCTGAAGAGGTCTTAACTGAACCCTGGTCAAAGCCGGACTGAAGTGACGCTATCGTCGAGCCGGTGAGTGAGTTCTCGAGGGAAGAAAAAAGCAAGCCCCGCGTCGCCGTGGTTTTCGGCGGCCGGTCGAGCGAACATGCCATCTCCTGCGCCACCGCGGCCAACGTGCTCCAGGTGATCGACCGGGACAAGTACGACGTCGTACCGGTGGGCATCACCACCAGCGGCCACTGGGTGCTGGAGAGCGGCGACCCGGAGCGACTGTCTATCACCGACGGCAAGCTGCCCGAGGTGGATGTGACCGCGCTGCCGGTGCTGTTCGGCCGGGACCGCGAGCTCGTCGTCAACGAGCCGGGCGAGGTGCCGGGCACCCTGGGCGAGGTGGACGTCGTGTTCCCGCTGCTGCACGGCCCGTGGGGTGAGGACGGCACGCTGCAGGGCCTGCTCGAGATGTCGGACATCCGGTACGTCGGCTCCGGCGTGCTGGCGAGCGCGGTCGGGATGGACAAGCACTACATGAAGGTCGTCTTCGAGGCGGCCGGGCTCGAGGTCACTCCGTACGTCGTGATCCGCGACCGCGACTGGACCCGCGACCCGCAGGCCAGTCGCGAGGCGGTCGACAGGCTCGGCTACCCGGTGTTCGTGAAGCCGGCCCGCGGCGGATCCAGCCTGGGCATCAGCAAGGTGAACAGCCTGGTCGAGCTCGACGACGCCATCGCCGAGGCGCGGGCCCACGACCCGAAGGTGATCGTCGAGGCGAGCGCGAAGAACCCGCGCGAGATCGAGGTCGGCGTGCTCGGCGGGCTGGACGGCGGCCCGGCCGAGGTCAGCGTCTGTGGCGAGATCTCGGTCTCCGGCGGCGGCCACGACTTCTACGACTTCGAGGCCAAGTACCTGCCCGAGGGCGAGGAGTACACCGCGCTCTCGGTGCCGGCCGACCTGCCGGAGCACATCGCGGCGGAGGTCCGCGCGAAGGCGCTGACCGCGTTCGACGCGATCGAGGGCGAAGGCCTGGCCCGGGTCGACTTCTTCCTCGACGAGGACCAGCGCCTCGTCATCAACGAGATCAACACCATGCCCGGGTTCACCCCGACCAGCATGTTCCCGCGCCTCTGGGCCGCGACCGGCGTCGACTACCCGGCCCTGGTCGACCGCCTCCTGACCCTCGCCATGACGAGGGCCACCGGCCTCCGCTGACGAACCGGGGCTGACCACCAGCCAGCGTCTACCGTGCCGCCACCTACAGGGCTGCCGCCTTGGCGTTGAGGTAGCGCTGTTGCGGAACACTCGTGGTCAGCCTCGCCGCCAGCTCGTACGCCGTACGCGCGCCGGCCGGGTCCCCTGACATCTCCAGCAGGTGGGCCCGTACGGCGTGCAGCCGGTGGTCCTTCGCGATCCGCTCGTCGTCCTCGATCCGCGCGAGCAACTCCAGCCCGGTGTCCGCACCGCGAGCCATCGCCACCGCGACCACGTGGTTCAGCGAGACCATCGGGTTGTCGGACAGCTGCAGCAGCACCTCGTACAGGGCGACGATCTGCGGCCAGTCCGTCTCCTCGGCCGTCGGCGCCTCGTCGTGGACCGCGGCGATCGCCGCCTGCAACTGGTAAGGCCCGACCGGTCCGCGGGGCAGCGCCTCGGTGATCAGTTCGACGCCTTCGTCGATCGACGAGCGGATCCACAACGACCGGTCCTGCTCGGCCATCGGGATCAGCTCACCTGCCGGACCGGTTCGAGCCGGTCGCCGCGCATCCGTGAGCAACATCAGCGCCAGCAGCCCGGCCACCTCGCTGTCGTCGGGCAGCAACCTGTGCACCATCCTCGCCAGCCGGATCCCCTCGGCCGCCAACTCGACTCGCTGCAGGCTCGGGCCCGTAGTACTGGCGTAACCCTCGTTGAAGATCAGGTAGATGACCTTGAGTACGGCATCCAGGCGCTCGGCGCGGTCGGGCGGCAGCGAGAACCGGGCACCCGCATCCTTCACGCTCTGCTTGGCCCGGGTGATCCGCCGGGTCATCGTCGCCTCCGGCACCAGGAAGGCGCGGGCGATCTCGGCGGTGGTCAGACCGCCGACCGCGCGCAGCGTGAGCGCGATCTGGGACGCGGCGGTCAGCGACGGGTGGCAGCACAGGAACAACAGGATCAGCGTGTCGTCCTGCGGGGAGTCGGCCTTGTCCGCGCTCGGCGCCAGCCACTCCTCGGGCAACACCCACTGGGCCACCGTGTCCTCGCGCCGCTGCCGAGCCTGTTCCCGGCGAAGCAGATCGGTCAGCCGCCGGGACGCGACGGTGATCAGCCAGGCGCGCGGATCGTCCGGCCGGCCCTCCGACGGCCACTGCTGGGTCGCGGCGAGCAGGGCTTCCTGTACGGCGTCCTCGGCGGTGTCGAAGTGCCCGTACCGCCGGACGAGCGCGCCGAGGACCTGCGGCGCCAGTTCACGCAGCAGATCCTCGGACGCGGGCGTCATGTCTCCTCCGGACGACTCGGATCAGCCGACCAGGTCCTCCTGGCCTTCCACGATCGGCCGGATGTCGGCGTACGCGGTGGCCCGGACGAACTCCGGTGCGGGCGTGTCGCCCAGCCGGGCGGCGATCTCGGTGGCGCGGTCGAAGCTGTCGCACTCGACGATCCAGTAGCCGGCCAGCACTTCCTGCGTCTCGGCGTACGGGCCGTCCGTGACCACCGATGAGCCGTCCTTCGAGCCGAGTCGCCGGGTCAGGACGGGCGCGGCGAGGGCGCGGGTCTCGACCAGTTCGCCGGACTCGACCAGGTCGTTGTTGAACTTCTCCATGAAGGCACCCATCGCGGCGAAGTCCTCCGCGGTCCAGGCGGGCTTACCGGTGTCCTTACCGCCCATCCCGTCGTAGTCCTGCTGCGAGGCGTAGGTCAGGATCATGTACTTCATCAGTAGCTCCCAGTCGGTCGCGGCACCGTGCTCGGCACCTCTCACCAGCTACGTCGACGCTCCCAGACGGAACCGGACAAGAACAGCACGACACGTTCCACGGGCGCTCCCAGGCAGGCTTGTGCCGGTTGCCCGCCGCGTCAGCACGGCGTCAGGTGCAGGGGGTGATGAGGGTGTTGTGGGCCTTGATGGCGTCCGAGACGTCAGTGAGGGCGTTCGCCTCGGGCTGGTACTTGTCCGGGACGGCGATCTCCAGATAGACCTTGCGGCCGATCGTAGTGAAGATGAAGCCGTTGCTGACCTCCTTGGCGAACCAGCCGACGCCGTTCACCTCGAAGCACTGCGACTGCGCCTCCGCCATCCCGGCCGGCGGCGCGACCCCGCAGGTGACCTCGATCGGCGGATCGCCGTACGCCGTGGTCAGCGGACTCGGCGGCTCGGTCTTGCGGCGGTCGCCGTCCAGCACCTTCTCCGGCAGCGCCTGCACCAGCGGCGCGCAGGCCTCGGCCACCTCCGACGCCGGCGACGGTACGGCGATGTCGACCGGGCCGGGGCTGCAACCGGCCAGCATGAGCGTGGCAACGACGGACAGGGTGAGAGCCGGCGCGGCTCGTCGCGGGGCGCGCCGGCGCCGTGGAGCGGTGATCGGACTCAGATGTGGACGACGGGACACGTCAGCGTGCGGGTGATACCGGGCACGTTCTGCACCTTCGCCACGACCAGCTTGCCGAGCTCGTCGACGTTGCGGGCCTCGGCGCGCACGATCACGTCGTACGGACCAGTGACGTCTTCGGCCAGAGTGACGCCCTGGACCTCGGCGATCTGCGCTGCGACGTCGGCCGCCTTGCCGACCTCGGTCTGGATCAGGATGTAGGCCTGGACCACCACGTCGTTCTCCGCTCAGTCGTCCTCAGCTGGCTCCGGCCGCGGTACTGCGACGCGGCCGGGCGTACTCTTCGTTGCCCGGTCACCGTACCGCCTAGACTCCCGGTGGCGATATGGGAGGTCTGTTGACGTGACAGAGACGTTGGGAAGCACCGGTGAGTTCGGCCTGATCGCGGCCGTCACCAAGAGCCTTCCTCAAGGCGAGGACGTCCTGGTCGGACCGGGCGACGACGCGGCCGTGCTGGCGGTGCCGGACGGCCGGATGGTGATCACGACCGACCTGCTGGTGGAAGGCCGGCACTTCCGCCAGGACTGGTCGTCGGCGTACGACGTGGGCCGGAAGGCGGTCGCACAGAACCTGGCGGACATCGTCGCGATGGGTGCCCGACCGACCGCGCTGGTGGTCGGCTTCGGCGCGCCCGCGGACCTGCCGACCGCGTGGGCGCTCGAGCTCAACCAGGGACTCGCCGACGAGGCCGAACTGCTCGGCGCCAGCATCGTCGGCGGTGACACCGTCCAGTCCGACAAGATCGTCGTCTCGGTGACCGCCTTCGGTTCCCTCGACGGCCGCCGGCCCGTACTGCGCTCCGGGGCGCGCCCAGGCGACGAAGTGGCCGTGGTCGGGCGACTGGGCTGGGCGGAAGCCGGGTTCACCGTGCTCAACCGGGGGTTCCGCTCGCCTCGCTCCGTCGTGGAGGCGCACCGCCGCCCGCAGCCGCCGTACGCCGAAGGTCCGCGCGCCGCGATCGCCGGGGCCTCGTCGATGTGCGACGTGAGCGACGGGCTGGTTGCCGACCTCGGGCACATCGCGGTCGCCAGCGAGGTGGTGATCGACATCCGCTCGGCGGCGCTGGCGGTCGCCGAGCCGCTCCAGGCGGTCGCAGCGGCCACGGGTGCCGACGCGCTGGCGTTCGTGCTGAGCGGGGGAGACGACCACGCCCTGGTCGGCACCTTCGAGCCGGCCGACGTCCCGGAGGGCTGGACCGTCATCGGCTCAGTTGCCGAAGGCAACGAAGAACGCCCGCCCGGCACCGTCACGGTGGACGGCCAGCCCTACACCAGCACCACCGGCCACGCCCACTTCAGGAACTGACCATGCCCACCACGCACCCCGCGCGCAGGGTGCTGTCGGCGGCCGCCGGGGGCAGGCGGCAGACTGGGGGCATCGTCCGTATCGCAGGCTGCCAGGAGTTGTCATGACCAGCGCACCGCCCAGGGTTCTCACCGTCGCCGGGTCCGACTCGGGCGGCGGAGCGGGGATCCAGGCCGACCTGAAGTCGATGCTGGCCAACGGGGTGCACGGCATGAGTGTGCTGACTGCCATCACCGCGCAGAACAGTCTCGGAGTGCAGGGCGCCTGGGAGTTGCCCGAGGAGCAGGTGCGGGCCCAGTTCCGCAGCGTGGTCGACGACATCGGGGTCGACGCCGTGAAGACCGGCATGCTCGCCTCGGCCTCGATGGTGCGAGTGGTGGCTTCGCTCCTGCGCACCTTGCCCGACGGCGTGCCCGTGGTGGTCGACCCGGTCTCGGTGTCGAAGCACGGCGACGCGCTGCTCGCAGCCGACGCCATGGAGGCCATCCGCGCGGAGATCGTGCCCTTGGCGACCGTGCTGACGCCGAACCTGACCGAGCTGGGCCCAGTCGCCGGTGTCGAACTCCGCAGCGTCGGGGACCGCGAGCTCGCCGCGAAGATCCTGCTCGACGCCGGTGCCTCCTGGGTACTGGTGAAGGGTGGCCACGACTCGGGCGCGGAGGCGGTGGACGTGCTGCACGGCCCCGGAGTACGGGAAGAGTTCAGGGCGCCGCGCGCGGACAATCGGCACACGCACGGCACGGGATGCACCCTGGCCAGTGCGATCGCGTCGTACCTGGCCCGCGGGTACGACGTACCGGCGGCTGTCGGCGCGGCCAAGGAGTACATCAGCGGGGCGGTCGCCGCGGGGTTCGCGCTCGGCGGTGGCATCGGTCCGGTGGATCACGCGTGGCAGTTTCGAACCAGGAGTGACAGGTGAACAAGCGCCGCCCCCCGGTGGACGGACTGTGTGACGAGTGCGGGTTCAACTACGACACGGGTGACCTGCAGGGCACGGTGACGACGCTTGTCCGGCAGTCGGCGGAGTGCAGCATGGCGCTGACCAAGGCGGCCGCCGGGCCCGACGCCGACGTGGTCCGGATCCGGCCCGAGCCGGAGGTCTGGTCCGCGATCGAGTACGCCTGCCATGTCCGCGACGTGCTCGAGGTGCAGCGGTTCCGGATCGCGCAGTGCCTCGCCGAGGACCGGCCGGTGTACGCGCCGATGGACCGGACCGGCCGGGTCAAGCAGGCGAAGTACGAGGATCAGGACCCGATGGAGGTGGCGGCCGCGCTGATGCGGTTCGCCCGCGAGTTCGGCGCGGCGGCGCGGGTGCTGACACCGCCGCAACTGGGCAAGCTCGGCCTCTACAACTACCCGGTCCGGGCACCGCGGTCGCTCGGCTGGATCATCCGGCACACCGCCCACGAGATCCAGCACCACCGCCAGGACATCATCAACATCCTCGCCGAGCTCGAACCCCCGATCATCCCGGCCCCCAAACCGGCCCAGCCCGCAGAAGCAGAAGCCGGTACTGCGGACGCCACCGAGGCGCTCGCCGAGCCGGCCGGTACTGCGGACGACAGTGCCGGGCTCGCCGGAGCTTCTGGTGCTGCGGATGACGACCTGGGGTTTGTCCCGCCGGGCAGGGTTTCGGATGACGCCGAGGGGCTGGCGGGACGCAGTACGGGTGGGAGTTCAGCTACGGGCATCTGACCAGGCGGCCAGGGCGTCTTCGGTGGTGATGTGGTCCAGGCCGATGGCGGCGGCGCCGCGGAGGGCTCCGTCGTCGGAGTGAGCCGAGTCGAGCACAGGCGGCGGCACACGGCGGTGGAACGTCATCAGCCCGTCGGAGTATGCCCGGTCGAAGACGTCTGAGGCCGCGGCCCGGAGCGGGATCGCCAGACCGCCGAGCGTGACCACGTCGGGGTCGTGAGCATTCACCAGCCCGGCGATCCCGAAGCCGAGTGCGTCGGCGACCTTGCCCACCGCGCGCGTCGCTGCCTCGTCCGGCAGTCTCCGCAGCACCGCCTCCGCATAGGCGTAGGGCTGGTCGGGTTCAGGCTCGCCGAGATGCACAGCGAGCGCCCGACCGTCGATCTCGAGGTCCCAGCAGCCACGGGCTCCACACGGACACCGCCGGGCGCGATCCCCGAACGGGATGTGCCCGTACTCGCCGCCAGCACCGGTAGCGCCGCTGGCCGGGATCCCGTCGAGGATGAGCGTCCCGCCGAGGCCTACCTCGACGATGAGATGCAGCGCGGTCCGTGCGCCCGCAGCGGCACCCGTACGCGCCTCGGCTACTCCACTGAGCGTTGCGTCGTTCCCCGTGAGCAGCGGGAGGCCAGTGCCGGCCGTGACCGGGCTCAGATCGACCTGTCCCCAGCCGAGCGTGGGAGCTTGCATGAGCTGGTCCTCCCGCACAGTGCCGGCCACAGCCAACGTGACGGCGAGCAAGCGGTCGCCGTACTGCTCCTGGGTGCTCACCACGGTCTGCTGAAGGGTGGCAAGCACCGACTGGGCGCGGCGGCTGCGATGGCGCTTGGACTGCTGGTCGTGCAATACGCCATCGAGTGACACCACTGCGCTGCGCCAGTTGCCCTGCCGTAGATCGAGGGCTAGGACCAGCGGGCCGCGCGGGTGCGGCTGCAGCACGGTCGTCGGTCGTCCGCGCCCCTGACTCGGGGCCGGCTTCTCGGTGAGCAGTTCCAGTTCCCTGAGTCGCGCAGTGACTTCCGTCGCCGAACTGGTGCTCAGCCGCAGCTCACGAGCCACGGCAGCGCGGGTGATGCCCGGCTGGCGGGCGACCTGGCCGAGTACGTCCGCGGCAGTCTGCCACTGGCCCCGGCGAGAACCGCGGCGGTCAGGGCGGTCATGGCGAACTGGCGACGCGCTCCCTCTTGCGTTCATAGCACCCTTCTACCTTATGCTCGGAGAACGAGTTTAATGGAGGAGTCGATGGAGCTTCGGGAAATGCGCGCCGTGTTGTTCGACATGGACGGCACGCTCGTCACCTCGGACGAGTCGGTCGAGCGCGCCTGGACCACCTGGTCGGCCGAGTACGGTGTGAACCCCGCGGACGTGCTCGCCATCGCTCACGGCGCCCCGGCCGAGTCCACCGTCGACAAGATGGTCCCGATCCTCGACGAGACCTCCCGGGCAGTCGCGGCGGCGCGCCAGTTGGAACTCCAGTACGACGACCTCGCCGGCGTCGCGGCGGCTCCCGGGGCTGCAGAGGTGCTCGCGACGATCGAGCGGCTGGGGCTGCCGTGGGCCGTGGTGACGAGCGCGGATCACCGGCTGGCGAAGGTACGCCTGTGCGCAGCGGGCATCGACCCGCCGGTGCTCGTGACGATCGAGGACATCAGCCGAGGCAAACCCGACCCCGAGGGCTACCTCCGGGCCGCGGAACTCCTCGAGGTCGACCCGCAGTACTGCCTGGTGGTGGAAGACGCAGAGGTAGGCCTTCAAGCCGCCCGCGCTGCCGGTGCTCAGACGGCGGCGTTGAAGGGCCTCGACGGTGACGTACGGCTCGCTGATCTGCATCAGTTGGCCGGACTGCTCGATCCGCGCGAACCCTCGGAATGACCGCTCCATCCAAGTCCCCTGACCAGGAACTGGCGGCGGGGGAGAGGGCGGGGGACGTCCTGGGTGGGCTGGCGTTGGCGGGGCTGGGGTTCGCTATCGCTGGGCTCGGGGCCTGTGTGGCCTTGTTGGCCAGGGATCTGGGGGAGGCGACTGATCGGCTTGCGTGGTTGTCGTCCGCGTTCGCGGTGGGGCTGCTGATCGTCGCCTTGATCGGGCCGATGGCGTTGCGGACCGACGCGCGGATGCTCGTACTTCGCGTCGGCGCGATCGTCTGTGCGGTTGGTGCCTTGCTGCTGGCGGTAGCTCAAGGACTCGCGGTCGCGCTCGCTGGCGGGTTGCTGGTCGGCCTGGGTGGCGCGTTGATGCTGCTCGTCGTGCCGTTGCTGCTGAGCGGACCACGTGCCGCTGTCCGGATCGCCCGAGCCAACGCAGTCTCCAGTACTACGGGAATCTTCGCGCCGCTGGTGATCGGGGCGCTCGACTCGCTCGGCCCAACGGGTCGCCTCGCCATGCTTCTGGCGATCTTGCCGCTGTTGCTCGTGCTGCCGTTGACCCGATCGCGGGTAGCGCCTCGCGCGGTACAGGTGGTTGCTGAGTCGCCTGGTGATGGAGCGCCTTGGGGCACGGTCTTCCGGGGCTGGTCGCGCGTGGTGCTGGCGGTGTCGGTCGAGTTCTGCTTCGTCATCTGGGCGGTAGCGCGGCTACTCGCGACCGACGTACCCGCTGGCACGGCTGCCCTGCTCGCCAGCGCGTTCCCCATCGGCATGGCAGTCGGCCGGACGATCGGCCCGGTGAACCTCCGCCGAATGAGCGGGCCCGTGAAGCTCGGCCGGGGTTCGGCGCTGTTGCCCGGCGGTGTCCTCGCGGCCGCCGGCACTGTCCTCGTCACGGCATTCGACTCGCCCGTGATGGTGACAGTCGGACTCGCGTTTGCCGGGCTCGGGGTGGCGACGCTCTACCCGATCGTGCTCGCCGACCTGATCTCCATCCCTGGAGTCAGCCCAGCCCATCTCGCCTCGCTCAGCGCCTTCGCCTCAGGCACCGCGATCCTGGCCCCCGCCGCTCTGGCAGCCCTCGCCGGCATCCTCGATCTCAGAACCGCCTTCCTGATCCCTCTCCCACTCCTAGCGATCCTCCTACTGATCCACCGCCCAACCCAGCCGGTCGCGAGTCAGCCCTGACACCACGCGACGCAGCAGAGGTGGTCACGCCTGGCGCCATCCGCCCCAGCCGCTTGTGCGTCAGGCCTCAGGCTTCGCGTGGAGGCTGACCATCTTGACGAGGGTGTCGGGTGGAATCACCTTCACGTGCGGGGCCCGGCCGTCGACGACGGTCATCACGTTGTCGAGGGACTTGCTCCAGGCGTGCCAGAGGACGACCGAGTAGCCGGCGGTCGAGTGCGGGTCGCGGGTCGCCGAGTTCAACTCCGCGATGACGCTCGCCTCGTCCGCGCCGGGCAGGCCGTCCCAGAGCATCGTGCGCGACCCGTCAGCCCCGCGAGGGTCGTGGCCACATTGACCGACGAGGTGCCCTGTCGAAAGAGAACGTATCCGGCACCCGCGACCGCTCGAGGGTTTTCCACAGGTCACCCGGACGGACGCGTACGCCGTACCGGTCGGCCAGGTCGTCGAGCCACAGGCGATACCCGAGCGACGGGATGTCGAGGTACAGGCCCTCGCTGCCGGTCCGGGCGAGCTGTCCCTGCAGGGTGGTCGCGAGCGTCAGTTCGGCCGGGCTCAGTGAGCTCTCCTGCAGGACGTTCAGGACTAGCGGCCGGCTGCCCTTCGGGTAGCCACCGGCGGCCGCGCTCGCGGAGGCAGCGGCGGCGGTGGAGTTCATGCTGGCGGAGTTGAGGCCCAGTGCACCGACGGCTGCGGGCACCGAGGCCGACGGCGTGCCGACGGGTGAAACGGAGTCCGGACATGCAGTGCCTCCCACGGCTGACCACCCGTTGCTGTCCCACGTTGTCAACGGGGCCGAGACGATGCCACAGGGAGGTTCCGCCGACAAGACCTCAGCCCGGAGCAGGCCGAGATCGGCCAGATTCAGCCGTCGCGAAAGGCGGGGATCAGGCGGAAAGCGGCAGTCCGTAGCGGATCAGCAGGGAGCGCAACGCGTCCGTGCCCTCGGCCAGGTCGTAGACCTCCGCGTGTAGTCCGACCCTCCGTGCGCCGTCCACATTGGCTACGTTGTCGTCGATGAACAGCACCGACGTGGCCGGCCGATCGATGGCCTGCAGGATAGTCCGGAAGTACGCCGGGTCCGGCTTGGCCAGGCCCAGGTCGCAGGAGTAGAAGGTCTGGTCGAACCAGTCGCCGTAGTGCCGCTCGTCGTGCATGATCGTCCGTCGGTAGGCCTGCTGGTTGGTGGCCAGGTGGCACCCGATCCCGTTCGCCCGCAACTGCTGGATCAGGTCGACAACCACCGGCTCCGCCTCGAACCGGCGCCACAGGTCGAGCACGGCCTCGACCGGTACTTCGGAGTGCCAGCGCCCCAGCACCTCGGCGACCGCGTCCCGGAAGTCGCCCTTGCCGACGAGCGACGGACGTTCCGACGTCATCAGATCGAGCACGAACTCCTCTGCGTCCCCGGGGGAAACGAAGCCGGACAAGGCGGCGCGCCAGTCCACTGTCGGGCGCTGGATGACGCCGTCGGCGTCGAAGAGCACGGCATCGATCGTCATGTCGCCATCCTTTCAGCCGGCCGCTCACCCGGACCGTCCGGGACCGTCCGGGACCGCTCGGGAGGAGAGCCGGGGAAGCGGCGTACCCGGCAGGAGTCGGTAGACCGGCACGCCCGCGCTGTGGTGACCGGGAACAGACGCGGCGGCCCCGGTTGAGCCCTTGACCGGTTCAGTTGGTATGCGCTTACCTAGCGATGTCTGAACATTTGTGGACAATCTCTCGCGAAAATGAACATGGAAAATGCCCCTCCCGGATGCGACGCGAAGGTGCTGGACAACATCGACCTCTTCGGCGCGATGCTGATCACCCTGGCCGCCTCGGTCGGGGTCACTGTGCTGGTGCTGTTCTTCGACTCGCTGGCAGCCTTCGCGTTCGCGAAGTACGAGTTCCCGGGCCGCAACCTGCTCTTCGGGCTGCTGCTGGCGACCTTCATGATCCCGTCCCAGCTGGCGCTGGTGCCGCAGTTCGTGACGCTGGCGGAGTTCGGCTGGATCGGCTCGCTGAAGGCCCTCATCATCCCGGGCGCGGCCAACGCGTTCGGCATCTTCTGGATGCGCCAGTACGCCAAGGGCGCGATCCCCGACGAACTCATCTCCGCAGCCAAGGTCGACGGCGCGGGCTTCTTCCGGCAGTACCTCACCGTCGGACTGCCCGTACTGCGACCCGGGCTGGCGTTCCTGGGCATCTTCACCTTCCTCAATGTCTGGAACGACTATCTGTGGCCGTTGATCGTGATGACGGATCCGAACAGGCTCACCCTGCAGGTCGCCCTGCAGCAGCTGAACGGTGTGTACGGCACCGACTACAGCATGGTGATGGCGGGAGCGCTGATGAGCGTGATCCCCTTGATCGGTGTCTTCATCATCGGCGGTCGCCACTTCATCGCCGACATCGCCGCCGGCGCGATGAAGTTCTGACCCTGACCGCAAACTTCCGAGGGGAACCTCTGTGCCTGACACCAAGCTTCGCTGGGGAATCCTGGGGACCGGAAACATCGCCTCCAGGTTCGCCAGCCAGCTCCCTTCGTCGACGACCGGCGAGCTCGCCGCAGTCGGCAGCCGCAGTACGGACTCGGCAAACGAGTTCGGCGGCCGTTACGCCATTCCGAACCGCCACGGGTCGTACCAGGAACTCCTGGACGACCCCACGGTGGACGCCGTCTACATCGCCACTCCGCACCCGTTGCACGTGGAGTGGGCGATCAAGACGGCCGAGGCCGGCAAGCACGTGCTGTGCGAGAAGCCGCTCGCGATCAACCGCTCGCTGGCCGCGGCGATGATCGAGGCCGCGGTGCGCAACGACGTCTTCCTGATGGAGGCGTACATGTACCGCTGCCTGCCGCAGACCAAGCTGATCGCCCAGCTGGTCCGCGACGGCGCGATCGGCACCGTGCACCAGATCCAGGCGTCCTTCGCCTTCCAGTCCTCGTTCCGCCCGGAGAGCCGCATCTTCGCCGACGAGCTGGCCGGCGGCGGCATCCTCGACGTCGGCGGCTACCCGGTCTCGATGGCGCGCCTGATCGCCGGCGCGGCCGTCGGAGCGCCGTACGCCGATCCGGCGGCGGTGACCGCGGTCGGTCAGGTCGGGGAGACCGGCGTCGACGAGTGGTCGGTGGCAACGCTCTTCTTCGACAGCGGGCTGACCGCCCAGGTCAGCACCGGCGTCCGGCTCGGTGACGAGAACCGGGTCCGCGTCCTCGGCAGCGAGGGCTACCTGGTGATCGAGGACCCGTGGTTCGGCGGCGACGGCAAGCCGACCCACGTCACCGTGCACAAGGTGGGGGAGCAGTCGCGGGACATCTCCGCGGAGCCGGCCTACATCTACGCGGCCGAGGCGGACGCCGTCGCGGCCGCGATCGAGCAGCGTCAGGCCCCGGAGATGTCCTGGGCCGACACGCTGGGGAACCTCGCGGTTCAGGACGAATGGCGCAAGCTGATCGGCCAGCAGTACGCGAGTGAGCGCGACGACGCGATCGTCCCGACCTTGACGGGCCGGCCGCTGACCCGGCGGGCGGACGCGCCGATGAAGTACGGGCAGGTGGCGGGCCTGGACAAGCAGGTGTCGCGGCTGGTGATGGGCGTGGACAACCAGGAGACCCTGACGCACGCCGCGACCATGTTCGACGACTTCGTCGAGCGCGGCGGGACCACCTTCGACACGGCGTACATCTACGGCCGTGGCCGCGGTGAGAAGCTGCTCGGCCAGTGGATCAGGTCGCGGGGCAACCGTGACGAGGTCGTTGTCATCGGCAAGGGTGCGCACACGCCGCACTGCGACCCGGAGTCGATCACCCGGCAGCTGGGGGAGAGCCTCGAGCGGTTGCAGACCGACCACGTCGACCTCTACCTGATGCACCGGGACAACGAGGAGGTTCCGGTCGGCGAGTTCGTCGACGTGATGGACGAGCACTTCCGGGCCGGCCGGATCAAGGCGTACGGCGGGTCGAACTGGTCGACCGCGCGGTTCGACGAGGCCAACGCCTACGCGGCGGCGAACGGCAAGCAGCCGTTGACCCTGCTGAGCAACCACCTCAGCCTGGCACTCGCGTACGACGTACCCTGGGCGGGCTGCAGGCATGTCAGCGACGACCAGTCGCAGGCGTGGTTGCGCGAACGGCAGGTCGCACTGTTCCCTTGGTCGAGCCAGGCGCGCGGGTTCTTCACCGGGCGGGCGAAGCCGGAGGACCGGTCGGACGAGGAACTGGTCCGCTGCTTCTACTCCGACGAGAACTTCGAGCGACTCCGCCGCGCGCGGGTCCTCGCGGAGGCTCGCGGGGTGGAGCCGACGGCGATCGCGCTGGCCTGGTTGCTGCACCAGCCGTACCCGGTGTTCCCGCTGATCGGGCCACGGCAGATCAGCGAGACCAGGACCTCGCTGCCGGGGCTGTCGGTCGAGCTGACCGACGAGGATGTGGCCTGGCTAACAGCGCTCGACTGAGCGTTGGGACCGAATTGGTCGCGCCGCTGACCGCTGTGTAACATGGTTTGTCGGTGTCTCGACCCTAAACACGGAGAATCATGTCTAAGAAGTGCGATGTTTGCGGCAAGCAGCCGACGTTCGGCAACAGTGTTGCGCGGCTGGGTAAGGGCGCGATGATCCGTCGGGTCAAGGCGCGTACGCCGCGTCGTTTCAACCCCAACATTCAGCCGATCCGGGCCATCATCAAGGGCACGCCCACCAAGCTGAAGGTCTGCACGTCCTGCATCAAGGCGGGCAAGGTTCAGCGCGTCGTCGGCTAGAACTTCCGGCCTCCAGCAGGCCGTCCTCCGTGTAGGGCCCCTAGGCGCCCGGGATATCCCGGGCGCCTACTGGTGTTCCCGGGGCATGACGAGGTGATGGTCGTAGCGTGCCAGCTCGTCCGGCCCCGGCCGCTGGAACAGTTCGTCGTACGACGCGAGCTCGATGCGGGTGATGGTGAAGACCCCGCTAGGCGCGGCCGCGTTGCGGGCGTTCAGGCGCTCCCACAAGACCTCCATCGGAGGCAGCAGCACCACTAGTTCGGCCCGTGCGCCCAGGCTCTGGGCTTGGGTGCGGAACAACTCGCGCTCCTCCTCGCTCCAGCAGCCGTAGTCGAGGACCACGTCCACTCCCAGCGTCAGCGCGCGAGTCGCCACGCCCCACAGGAGTTCCGATTCGAGCACCCACCGCTTTCCCTCCTGCTCGCTGACGCCGAACAACCGACCCATCCACTCGTCCGGAGTCAACCGAAGCGCCGGGCGCTCGGCCTCCAGCCGTTTGGCCAGCGTGGTCTTGCCTGCTCCCGGCAACCCGATGAGCAGGGTCATGGTGGCCACGTTCATCGGGCCTCGGCGATGACCGTCAGCTCGTTGCGGTTGTGGTGAAGCTGACGGGCGTGCAGTACGTCGTACTCCTTGCGCAGGACATCCATCCCGCGCCTGGCGGCATCCAACTGGTTCCGGCCGCCGCCCTTGAGGGTGACGATCGCGAGTGCTCCCCGGCGCAGGTGTGGTACCGCGTCGAGCATCACCCGGGCGCTCAGGATCTGGTCCATCCGCATGTCGTTCACCACCACGTCGAACCGGAGCTGGTTGCGCCGGAAGAACTCGCCGGCCGTAGTACCGACGTGGTGGACGCCACGGTCGGCGGTCACTCGCCGGTCCAGCGCGCCGGGATCCACCGACCACACCTCCTGGCCGTACTGCCGCAGGATCCGGGTCCAGCCGCCCGGGCTTGCCCCGAGGTCCAGCGCCTTGCCGCCTTCGGGAAGTCGCAGGCCGAACGTCTGGATCGCCTCTTCCAGCTTGAACTCCGACCGCGAGACCCGTTCGTCGGACCGCGCCAGCCGCATCCGCCCACCCGGCCAGTCGGACAGGCTGTCCTCGAGCCGGTTCACGCCCAGGACAACGGTTTTTCGCCCTACGAAGCACGAGACCACGAAGTCCTGCCCGGCCCGGGTGACCTCGATTCCGCGGGCGCCGAGGGCTTCTTCCAGCAGGTGGTAGTACGAGCCGCCGGTCCCGGCTCCGTCGGTCCAGGTCTGTACGGCGAGTTGTTGAGGGTGCCGGGGCAGCTCGGCGAGAACCAACTCGGCCAGTTCGTGCGCGGGCGGGACCTCGTCGACTCCGAAGCTCGCGATCTCGACCGTCAGATGCCGGATGAACATGATCCGCCCGGCGATGCAGGCGTCAGCCAGCTCCTCGATCGACGGCCCGTTCTCCACGATCCGCCCCAGGTCCCCGCTGACCCGCTCGATCCTGACCTTGGGCCCGAACTCGTCCCGGATCTCACGGACCGCCAGGTCGTAGCTGTCGGTCGCCACCGAGAAGAGCAAAGGAAGCACAACACATAGTAGGTGCCCATCCACCACCGCGGACCTCGCCCTCGCCCATCCCCCGCGAGCACGCCGTGCACCAGGTCCCCCAACCAGCCCCGCGCTCCGAGGGGTTCACCCCGGCTGCGCAGGGTTGCCCACCCAGACTCTGGCCAGGCAACCCCCTCTCCGCGTGGCCAACCCCCCCCCAGACGGCGACCAGCCAGGCCGCTCGGTACGACGACGCCACCCGGGGCGGGCTAGGTACAGCGCCGCCCCCGGGGCGCGCGGTACAACGGCGCCGCCCGAGCGAGCTCGGTACAGCGACGCCGCCAGGGCGCGGTCCGGCGCCACCACCAGCGGTTCAGCGCGTCCTGCGCCATCGCCTTCTGCGCCTCGGTGCCGTTGCCTGGGGTGTCGCCGGCGATCGAGGCGGACCAGATCGCCAACATCGCCGTACTTTTGAGCCTCCAGCCGCCCCGAGCAGGGCACTGCCACTCGGCCGGATGCGCCGGAAGCACTTTGTGCTTGGGGTGAGTGCCTGGCCCGGCGGCGGGTGCTCGGACGGTGCACAAGGTGCGGGCTTCGGTGGTGTTGAGCGGGTTGGGGTGGTGCCGGGGGTGCGGTGGCGTCGGGGGCGTGGGTGGCACGGGTAGGGCGGGTGAGTTGCTGGTTGGCGGGGCGTTCTCGAGTGCTGGCTCTGCGACAAGCGGCCGCGGGACGGGTGCGCGCTGAGCGTGAAGGGGGTCGGGAACGTCGATCTGGTTCCCGGGCCTGAGGCCGTTGCATCGGGCTGACCTGCGTGAAACCGGTTAGCCTTCCGGGCGTGGATGCGCGTGAAGAGGTGCTGACGACGGCCGTACTGCGGAGCTGGGCCCGTACTGCGCTGTCGGAGCTCGGGCGGGCTCGGGTGGAGATCGACGAGCTGAACGTCTACCCGGTCCCGGACGGGGACACCGGCACCAACCTCTACCTGACCTGGGAGGCGGCGTGTGACGCGCTGCCGGAGGGGGAGTTGACCTTCGCGGAGGCGGTCCAGGCCTTCGGTCGAGGCGCCCTGCTCGGCGCCCGCGGCAACTCCGGCGTCATCACCTCGCAACTGGTCCGAGCCTGCGGTCTCCGCCTGGCCGAGAACCTCCCACGCACCCAGGAGCAGGCCGGCGGCGGGCTCGCGGATGTGCGGATGAGTGAGGCGGTGGCGTTCGCGGATGCGTTGGTGTTCGCTGCCGATGCCGCTTATGGGGCCGTGGCGCAGCCGGTCGAGGGCACGATGCTGACCGTGGCCCGGGAGGCTGCGAACGCGGCTCTGAAGGCGGCCAACGAGGGAAGGACGGTCGCCGAGGTATGCCTGGCGGCGGTTGCGGCCGCACGGGTGGCTCTGACCAAGACCACTGAGCAATTGGAGCAGCTGCGAAGGGCCGGGGTCGTGGACGCCGGAGGCGCCGGGCTGGTGGTGATTCTCGGGGCGATCGAGTCGGTGCTCTCTGGCCGCGGCCCGGCGGCGACCACCGGAGTACCGGCCCGCGTGGTCCCGACCGAGGCGCGGACCGGAAACGACCTCGACCCCGACGGACCGGCGTACGAGGTGATGTATCTGCTGGAGGCGCCGGACGAGAAGATCGGCGACTTCCGCACCCTCCTCGCCGGCCTGGGGGACTCCGTCGTGGTGGTCGGTGGCGACGGCCTGTGGAACGTGCACGTGCACACCGACAACGTCGGCGGGGCGATCGAGCCAGGCATCGAGATCGGCCGCCCGTACCGGATCAGGGTCACGCACTTCGCCGACCTGACCCACCACCAACGGGTCCACAGTCGTGCGGTGATCGCCGTCGCCGCGGGTGACGGCCTGGCGAAGCTGTTCACCGATTCCGGCGCTGTCGTCATCGCGGGTGGACCCGGGCGACGCTGCTCGACCGGCGAACTCCTGAAGGCGATCGAGCGGTCCGGCGCCCCGGAGATCGTGCTGCTGCCGAACGACAAGGATTCCATCGCTGTCGCCGAGGCGGCTGCCACCGCAGCGCGGCAGGACGGCATCCGGGTCGCTGTGATCCCGACCCGGGCGCAGGTCCAGGGCCTGGCGGCGATCGCGGTCCACGACCCGGAGCGCAGCTTCGACGACGACGTCGTGCATCTGTCGGCCGCGGCCGGGCAGACCCGCCACGGCGCGGTGACGATCGCGGTCAAGGACGCCTGGACGATGGCCGGCACCTGCCGGATCGGTGACGCGCTTGGCGTCGTGGACGGTGATTTCGCCCTCATCACCGACGACCTGACGACGGCCGCGACCGGGGTGGTCGATCGGCTGCTGGGCGGCGGTGGCGAGCTGATGACCGTGGTCACCGGGCGCGATGCGGACCCCGAGCTGGTCGACGCGCTGGTACGGCACGTCCGCCGGAGCCGCCGGGATGTCGATGTCGTGGTGTACGACGGTGGTCAGGAAAGGTACCCGTTGCTGATCGGGGTGGAATGAAGACTGACATCGACCGGAAGCTCCGCGACTTCGTCGGGGCGAAGACGGCCAAGACCTTCTCGGACGTGCTCGGCATCGAGACCGTCGGCGAGCTGCTGCGGCACTACCCGCGGCGCTATCTGAGGAAGGGCGAGCTGACGCCGTTCGACGAGCTGGAGGTCGGCGACCAGGCCACGGTCAGCGGGCGGGTCAAGAAGGTCACCGTGCGCTCGCTGGACTCCAAGCAGGAGATCCGGCCGGACGAGGTGAACAAGTACCGCCGGCACAAGACGATCACCAAGGTGGTCGTCACCGACGGGCGCAACGACCTGGAGCTCGCCTTCTTCAACCAGCCCTGGCTGGCGAACAAGCTGACCGCCGGTACGGCGGCGCTGTTCTGGGGAGAGGTGACGATGTTCCGCGACATCATGCAGCTCAAGGGCCCCGGCACCGAGATCCTGGACGAGGAGGACCTGAGCGAGGAGGAGATCGAGCGCCGGGCCAAGCCGTTCCGGCCGCTCTACCCGGCCAGCGCGAAGCTGCCGACCGCGACGATCGAGCGCAGCATCAAGATCGTGCTCGACAACCTCGGCGAGCTGGACGACCCGATCCCGGAGCTGATCCTGCGCAAGGAGAGGCTGATCGGGCTGCGGGAGGCCCTGCAGAAGGTGCATCTGCCGGAGACCGAGAAGGACTGGGAGGTCGCGCAGAAGCGGTTCCGGTTCGAGGAAGCCCTGGTGATGCAGACGATCCTGGCCCAGCGCCGCGCGGTCACCGATGCCCTGAAGGCCGTACCGCGGGTCCAGTCCGAGGGTGGTCTGCTGGACGACTTCGACGCGCGGCTGCCGTTCAGGCTGACCGACGGACAGGCCGAGGTGTGCGAGGAGATCTTCGCGGACCTGGCCCGGCCGCACCCGATGCACCGCCTGCTGCAGGGCGAGGTCGGCTCCGGCAAGACGGTGGTCGCGCTGCGGGCGATGCTCTCGGTGGTCGACGCGGGCGGTCAGGCGGTCCTGCTCGCTCCGACCGAGGTGCTCGCCACCCAGCACCACAAGACCCTGACGACGATGCTCGGCGAGCTCGCGGAGCAGGGCATGCTCGGCGGCGCCGAACGGGCCACCCGGGTCGGCCTGCTGACGGGCTCCCTGAACGCGGCCTCCCGGCGTACGGCGATGCTGGACGCGGCGAGTGGTTCGGCCGGGATCGTGGTCGGGACGCATGCGCTGCTCGAGGACAAGGTGCAGTTCGCGGACCTCGGTCTGGTGGTGGTCGATGAGCAGCACCGGTTCGGCGTCGAGCAACGGGCCGCGCTCAGCCAGAAGTCGGGGGACGCGACCCCGCACGTGCTGGTGATGACGGCGACGCCGATCCCGCGGACCGTGGCGATGACCGTGTTCGGGGATCTCGCGGTGTCGACGCTGACCGAGCTGCCGGCCGGGCGTTCCCCGATCAAGAGCTCGGTGGTCCCCGCGAAGGAGAAGCCGGCCTGGCTGGCCCGGGCCTGGGAGCGAGTCCGCGAGGAGGTCGAGAAGGGCCACCAGGCGTACGTCGTCTGCCCGCGGATCGGCGACGAGGTGAAGAACGCCGCCGACGAGGAAGGCGAGTTCGCGGCCGGTTCCGAGGAGGAGGCCGAGTCCAAGGGCAAGCCGCGGCCGGCGATCTCGGTGCTGCAGGTCGCGGAGATCCTCGACGGCATCCTCGGCGACCTGCGGGTGGAGATCCTGCACGGGCGGTTGCCGGCCGACGAGAAGGACTCGGTGATGACCCGGTTCGCCGCCGGGGAGATCGACGTACTGATCGCGACCACCGTGATCGAGGTCGGCGTCGACGTGCCGAACGCCTCGACCATGGTGGTGATGGACGCGGACCGGTTCGGCATCTCCCAGCTGCACCAGCTGCGCGGCCGGGTCGGCCGGGGCAAGGTGCCCGGCCTCTGCCTGCTCGTGACGCACGGCTGGGCCGGTTCGAAGTCGTACGCGCGGCTGGAGGCGGTCGCCGCCACGACGGACGGCTTCGAGCTGTCCCGGATCGACCTGGAGACCCGCCGCGAGGGCGATGTCCTCGGGGTCGCCCAGTCGGGCCGCCGGACCAGCCTGAAGCTGCTCAGCGTGCTCCGCGACGAGGAGATCATCCTGACCGCGCGGCACGTGGCGAACTCGCTCATCTCGGTCGACGCCGAACTGGCCGAATACCCCGTACTGCGTTCGTTCGTCCGCAGCGCGCTGGAGTCCGAGGCGACCGACTACCTGGAGAAGACGTGACGCGGATCGTCGGGGGAGTGGCGGGCGGCCGGCGGATCGCCGTACCAGCCGGGAGTGGGACGAGGCCGACCGCCGACCGGGTCCGCGAGGCGCTGTTCTCCTCGCTGGAGGCCGAGTTCGCCGGCTTCCACGGCCTCGCCGTCCTGGACCTGTATGCCGGGTCCGGCGCGATCGGGCTGGAAGCGCTGTCCCGAGGCGCGGAGCGGGTCGTGCTGGTCGAGGCGGACCGCAAGGCCGCGGAGGTGATCACCGCGAACGTGAAGGCGGTCGGTCTGCCCGGGGCGACCGTGCTCGTCCGCCCGGTCGAGAAGGTTGCCTCAGGCGACAATTCCGGCATGCCCTTCGACCTGGTCTTCGCCGATCCGCCGTACAAGCTGGAAACCCTTGAACTACAGGAGATCCTGGTCGCGCTGGCGGGCAACGGCTGGCTCGCGGAAGACGCGGTGGCGGTGGTCGAGCGCGGCAAACGCGAGCCGTGGGAGTGGCCGGAGGGGTTCGCCGCGCTGCGGGATCGCAAGTACGGCGAGGCCCGGCTTTGGTACGGTCACCGCCATGACCAGGGCACTGGGGTGAACTGATGAGCCGAGCGGTGTTCCCGGGCACCTTCGACCCGCCGACGAACGGGCATCTGGACATCATCGGACGGGCGGCGGCCGCCTTCGACGAGGTGATCGTCGCGGCCGGGGTGAACCAGTCGAAGAAGCGGCTGTTCAGCGACGAGGAACGGGTCGCGATGCTGACCGAGATCACCGAACCGTTCGGCAACGTCCGGGTCGGCACCTTCGACGGGTTGCTGGTCGACTACTGCCGGGCCGAGGGCGCCGGGGTGATCGTGAAGGGTCTGCGCTCGGGCGGCGACTACGACTACGAGTTGCAGATGGCGCAGATGAACCGGCACATGTCCGGCGTCGACACCGTCTTCCTGCCGACCGCGCCGGAGAACGCTTACATCTCCTCCAGCCTGGTCAAGGAGATCGCCAGACTCGGCGGTGCGGTTGGCGACTTCCTGCCACCCGGTGTTCACGCCCGCTTGCGCGACAGGCTGTAGAGGCCCCTGGATTGGGCCGAACGGCGGGGACTTGGTAATGTTGTCCACCGGTCTCGTTGAGACTGAGATTCTGCCTGCCCACGCCTGAAAGGGATGTCCTGAGCGTCTTGGACCCGCGGTCCCCACTCGTGATCGATACCCACGAGCTGTCGCGCCGTGCCGGGTCCCAGCGCGAGGTCACCTTCACGGCTCCGGCACCGGCCGATCTCGGAATCGATGTGATCGGCGTCCCCGAGGGCGACCCCATCCAGTTCGATCTGCGACTGGAAGCGGTTGTCGAAGGGGTGCTCGTCACCGGAACGGCCCGTGGCCGCCTGGTCGGGGAGTGCGCGCGGTGCCTGGTCGATGTCGAGGACGAGTTCCTCGCCGACGTCCAGGAGCTGTACGTCTACCCGGAGAGTGACGCCGAGCCCGACGAGGCCAGCCGGATGGAGGGCGATCTGATCGACCTCGAGCCGGCGCTGAGGGACCAGGTGGTGCTCGCGCTGCCGTTCCAGCCGCTGTGTACGGACGACTGTCCGGGTCTGTGCCCCGAGTGCGGGGCACGCCTGGCGGACGAGCCCGGCCATCAGCACGAGGACGGCATCGACCCACGGTGGACCGCTCTGAGTGGCCTGCTCCAGCAGGACGAACGACCGCAAGACCGCTAGACCAAGACATAAGCCAGCCAGCCGGCCGGGTCGCATGCCCCCGGCCGAACCGAGGAGTCATAACCGTGGCCGTTCCGAAGCGGAAGATGTCGCGCAGCAACACCCGGAGCCGTCGCGCCCAGTGGAAGACCACTGCGCCGTCGCTCGTCACCTGCGTGAACCCCGCCTGCCGCGCGAAGCACCTGCAGCACACCGTGTGCCCCACCTGCGGCCAGTACGGCGCCAAGGGTGAGCGTCGCCAGGTCGTCGAGAGCTAAGCGACACCTCACCCAGTGAATTCGGTCAGCGCTCTATGACATCGGCAGCACACGGGGGCCTCTACGCCGAGCTGAACCAGCGGCTCGGCGTATCGCTGGCTGACGAGTTGTTGGAGCACGCCTTCACCCACCGTTCGTTCGCGTACGAGAACGGTGGGTTGCCGACGAACGAGCGGCTGGAGTTCCTCGGGGACTCCGTGCTCGGCGTCATCGTCACGGAGTCGCTGTTCCGCAACCATCCGGACCTCTCCGAGGGCCGGCTCGCCAAGCTGCGCGCCGCTGTGGTGAACATGCGCGCGCTGGCGGGGGTTGCCCGTGACCTCAAGCTCGGCAAGTACCTGCGGCTGGGCCGGGGCGAGGAGGCCACCGGCGGCCGGGACAAGTCGTCGATCCTGGCCGACTGCGTCGAGGCGCTGATCGGCGCGGTCTACCTGGACCGTGGGTTCGAGGTGGCCGGCCGGGTGGTGCACACGCTGTTCGACGAGCTGATGGAGTCGTCGGCACGGCTGGGCGCCGGCCTGGACTGGAAGACCAGCCTGCAGGAACTGGTGGCACAACTCGGCGTCGGCGTCCCGGAGTACGTGATCGCCGAGTCGGGTCCCGACCACGCCAAGACCTTCGAGGCGCGGGTCCGGATCGGCTCGGACACCTACGGGCACGGCATCGGCCGGAGCAAGAAGGAAGCCGAGCAGCAGGCGGCCGAGACCGCCTGGAAGGCCCTCCGAGCAGCCCACCCCGACAGCACAGACCCATCACAGCAGCCCTGAGGTGCCTGAGCTACCGGAAGTAGAGGTCGTTCGCCGCGGACTCGCGGAATTCACCACTGGCCGGACGATCGACGCCGTCGAGGTGCTGCACCCCCGGCCGGTACGCCGTCACCTCGCCGGACCGGACGACTTCGTCGCCAAGCTCAAGGGGCAGACCCTCGGGACGCCCGCGCGGCGTGGGAAGTATCTCTGGCTGCCGCTGGAGTCCGGTGACGCCGTGCTGGCCCACCTGGGCATGAGCGGCCAGTTCCGGGTCCAGCCAGTCGGAGCCGTGGACGAGAAGCATCTGCGGGTGCGGTTCCGCTTCGCCGACAATGGCGGAGAGGTCCGTTTTCTGGACCAGCGGATGTTCGGTGGTCTGTCGTACTCCGGGGGCGGCGCGGAACTGCCCGACGAGATCGCCCACATCGCCCGGGACCCATTCGATCCACTGTTCGACGAGGACCTCTTCGTGGCCGGCGTCCGTAAGCGCAAGACCGGCCTGAAGCGCGCTCTGCTGGACCAGTCGCTGGTCAGCGGAGTCGGCAATATCTATGCTGACGAAGCGTTGTGGCGCGCCAAGCTGCACTACGCCCGGGCGACCGATACGATGAAACCCTTGCAGATAAGGGAGATCCTGCGGCATGCGCGTGAGGTGATGGCCTCCGCGCTGGACGTCGGCGGGACCAGCTTCGATGCCCTTTATGTCAACGTGAACGGGGAATCCGGCTATTTCGAGCGCGGCCTGGCGGCCTACGGGCAGGAGGGTTCGCCGTGCCCCCGGTGTGGTCGTCCGATCCGTCGCGAGGCGTTCATGAACCGTTCGTCGTATCGCTGCCCGAAGTGCCAGCCGACGCCGCGACACGCCCGGTGGTGAGCGGGGTATCGTAAATTGACGTACCCCAGGTTGACCCAGGCTAATGCTGGTGTCACCCTGAAAGACGGCACACACTATGCGCTCCGCGGACCAGGGGCGCCACCTGCCAGAACCCTTCCGGAGGACAGCACAATGGCCAAGGCTCTTCTAGGGCACCTTGGAGGCACTGACCCGCGCATGCTCGAGCAGGTTCGTCTGCTCAACCGGCGTGTCGCCGATCTGGAGGCGCACGTGATGCGCCTGCAGGCAGAGAATGACCATCTGGTCGCAGCCGTTCACGACGGCCGTCTGCTCACGGTAGACGAGGCTCTGCGCGCCCCCGCTTCGGTCTGAATCACCGAAGCCACAGCAGTACACATCACCGTCCGCACCACCCACGGCGGCGGCCCCCGTCCGGGCCTCCGCCGGTTTCATGTCCGCAGTCGGTAGACTCAACAGCGGAACACCTTCCCCCGGGTAGCGGCAGCGTCACTGGCAGTTACGGCGGTTCCCATCGGTTCCGTCTGTCCTTTCACGGGTTGGGAGCTACGCCTTGTACCTGAAGAGCATGACGCTCCGAGGTTTCAAGTCCTTCGCGTCGGCGACGACGATGAATTTCGAGCCGGGGATCACCTGCATCGTCGGCCCGAACGGCTCCGGGAAGTCCAACGTCGTCGACGGCCTCGCCTGGGTGATGGGCGAGCAGGGTGTGAAGTCCCTACGCGGCGGCAAGATGGAGGACGTCATCTTCGCCGGCACCTCCGGCCGGGCCCCGCTGGGCCGCGCCGAGGTGGTGCTGACCATCGACAACTCCGACGGCGCGCTGCCGATCGACTACGCCGAGGTCACCATCTCGCGGACGATGTTCCGCAACGGCGGCTCCGACTACCAGATCAACGGCCAGAACTGCCGGCTGCTCGACGTCCAGGAACTGCTCAGCGACTCCGGTATCGGCCGCGAGATGCACGTCATCGTCGGTCAGGGCCAGCTCGACTCGATCCTGCGCGCCACCCCGGAGGGCCGGCGCGGGTTCGTCGAGGAAGCCGCCGGTGTGCTGAAGCACCGCAAACGCAAAGAGAAGGCGATCCGGAAGCTGGAGGCCACCGAGGGCAACCTGCACCGGCTCGGCGACCTGATCACCGAGATCCGCCGCCAGTTGAAGCCGCTCGGGCGCCAGGCGGAGGTGGCGCGGCGAGCGGTGACGATCCAGGCGGAGGTTCGCGACGGCCGCTCCCGGCTGCTCGCCGACGACATCGTGCAGGCCCAGTCCGCGCTCGAGGCCGAGCTCAAGGACGAGGCCGCGCTGACCGAGAAGCGGTCCCAGATCGAGGCCGCGCTGCGGGAGGCCCGAGACCTGGAGGCCACCCTCGAGGACGCACTGCGCACCGACGCCCCGGCGCTCCAGGCCGCGCAGGACACGTGGTACCAGCTGTCCGGCTTCGGCGAGAAGATCAAGGGCACGGCCCGGATCGCGGCCGACCGGATCCGCTCGCTGAACGACGAGGCCGAGGAGCCGCGCACCGGGCGCGACCCCGAGGAGCTCGAGCTGGAGGCTGCCCGGGTCCGCGAGACCGAGGCGCAGATCGAGGCCGAGGTCGAGGCCCACTCCGAGCTGCTCGCCGAGTCCATCGAGCGCCGTCAGCAACTGGAGGCCGAGCACGCGGAGGAGGAGCGCCGGATCGCGGCGCTGATCCGGGCCGCCGCGGACCGTCGGGAGGGACTCGCCCGGCTGACCGGCCAGGTGAACGCGCTGAAGAGCCGCGCTGCCGCCGCCGAGTCCGAGATCGGCCGGCTCGCGGCCAACCAGCGCGAGGCGGAGGCCCGCGCCGCTAAGGCGCAGCACGATTTCACCGCACTCGAGACCCAGGTGGCCGGCCTCGACGCCGGCGAGCGGGGCCTCGACGAGGAGTACGAGGCGGCCCAGAGCGTCCTGGACGAGCTGGAGGAGCGCCTCACCAAGCTGCGCGCCGAGGAGCGCGACGCCGAGCGGGAGCGGACCGGCCTGGCCGCCCGCAAGGAAGCCCTGGAGCTGGGCCTGAACCGCAAGGACGGCGCCGGCGCTCTGCTGGCCGCTTCCGAGCAGGTGACCGGCCTGATGGGCTCGGTCGCCGCGCTGCTGAGCGTGCGGACCGGGTACGAGACCGCCATCGCCGCTGCGCTGGGCGAGGCTGCGGACGCCGTGGCCGTGACGCACACCCAGGCGGCGCTGGACGCTGTCGGACACCTGAAGGAGCACGATCTCGGCCGCGCCGGGCTGCTGCTGGGCGATGCCCCGGCCGATGACTTCGCGTCGTGGCCACAGCTGCCCTTCGGTGCGAAGTACGCGGTCGAGGTGGTGGACTGCCCGGACAACCTGCGGCCCGCGCTCAAGCGGCTGCTCCGCAAGGTCGCCGTGGTCGACGACGTCCCCGCGGCCCGGTCCCTCGTCCAGCACCTGCCCGACGTCACCGCGACCACCCGCGCCGGCGACGTACTGGGTGCGCACTTCGCATACGGCGGGTCGGACGCGGCGCCGAGCCTCATCGAGGTGCAGTCCGCGGTCGACGAGGCCGCCGAGAAGCTGACCGAAGCCACCGCGCGGAGCGAGCGGCTGCGGTTCGAGCTCGCGGCGATGGAGCGAGAGCGGGAGCAGCAGAAGCAGTCCGTCGAGATCGCCCTGGCCCGGCTGCACGAGTCGGACGCGTCGATGGCGGCCGTCGCCGAGCAGTTGGCGCAGTTCGGGTCCCTGGCGAAGGCATCCCGCGGCGAGGCGCAGCGGATGGCCGAGGCGATCAGCGCGGCCGAGGCCGAGCGGGACCGGAACTTGTCCGGCCTCGCGGACCTCGAGAACCGGCTGAACGACGTGGAGCAGTACGGCGACGACGAGGGCGACGAGCCCGACCCGACTGAGCGCAACCGGCTCGCAGAGGCTGCCAAGGGCGGCCGGGCGGCTGAAATGGAAGCACGGCTGGCTCTGCGGACCACCGAGGAGCGTGCTCGGGCTCTGTCCGGCCGCGCCGACTCCCTCGAGCGCGCGGCCCGCCAGGAGCGCGAGGCTCGTGCCCGGGCGATCGCGCGGGCGTCCCGGCGGGCACGCCAGTCAGAGGCGGCGCAGGCTGTGCACCTGGCGGCTGGCCACGTCCTTGCGCGGCTGGAGAACTCCCTGCAGCTGGCCGCCTCGGAGCGCTCGGCGATCCAGGCCGAGCGTGCCGATCGCGAGCAGGCGCTGGCCCAGGCTCGTTCCGCGACTCGCAACCTGAGCAGCGAGCTCGAGCAGCTGACGAACACCGTGCACCGTGACGCCCTGGCCCGGGCAGAACAGAAGATGCGGCTCGAAGCGCTGTACGAGAAGGCGCTGAGCGACCTCGGTACCGAGGTGGACGCGCTGATCGCGGAGTACGGTCCGGACCAGCTGGTGCCGCCGCTGCCCAAGGACGGCGACGACAACACCGTTGAGCTCGAGGGGGAGCCGTTCGACCGGACGAAGGTGCAGAAGCGGCTGAAGACCGCCGAGCGCGCGCTGAACCAGCTGGGGCGGATCAACCCGCTCGCGCTGGAGGAGTTCGACGCGATGGAGGAGCGGCACCGCTTCCTGTCCGAGCAGCTCGACGACCTGAAGAAGTCCCGGCGTGACCTGATGGACATCGTCAAGGAGGTCGACGACCGCGTCGAGCAGGTCTTCACCGAGGCCTACCGCGACGTCGAGGTCGCCTTCGAGCACGTCTTCAGCCGGCTGTTCCCCGGCGGCGAGGGCCGGCTCGTGCTGACCGACCCGGACGACATGCTCGGTACTGGTATCGACGTGGAGGCCCGGCCGCCCGGCAAGAAGGTCAAGCGGCTGTCGCTGCTGTCCGGTGGTGAGCGCTCGTTGGTCGCGGTCGCCTTCCTGGTCGCGCTCTTCAAGGCTCGCCCATCGCCCTTCTACATCCTCGACGAGGTCGAGGCCGCGCTGGACGACACCAACCTCGGCCGCCTGCTGGAGATCTACGAGGAGCTCCGCGAGAACAGCCAGCTCCTCGTCATCACCCACCAGAAGCGCACCATGGAGGTCGCCGACGCCCTCTACGGCGTCACCATGCGAGGCGACGGCGTCTCCGCCGTCATCTCCCAGCGAATCCGCGAACCCGAACCCGCCTGATCGGGACGCGTAACGGGTCCAGGTGACCTGCGACCTGTCCTGCCTGGACTCACCAGTTGCTGTCACCGCCGCCGGCGTCGAGGCCTGCCCAGCCGCCGTCGCCGGCGGGCGCCGTGTCGAAGCCGGTGAGGTCGCCGGGTTGATGATCGAACAGGCCGTAGGCGTACTTCGTGTCCTGCGCGGCCTTGAGCGTGGCGCCGCCGGCGAAGGCGGCCAGACCCTGGCGGAACGGGCCGAGCCGGAACATGCCCGTGGCGCTCCACCAGCTCACGGGTTCGTCGTCGCCCACCTCCAGCCCGGCCGCGAGCTGTTCCCACCGGTGGTGCAGTCCGAGCGTGAGAGCCCAGGGCAGCATCCGGTTCAGGTCGGCCTGCCGTACTTCGCCGACCTCGAGCGTGCCGAAGTACCCCCGGAAGCCGAGGACCTCGCCGACCATCGCGTGCCCGGCCGGCGTCAGACTGCCCCAGCCGATCACCCGAGTACGGCGCAGCAGTGTTCCCGGGCGGCCGTGAACCGGCATCCGGTGGAACCAGCCGCGCTCTGCGACCTGCGATACCACGGCCCTGGCCAGCTTGTCCTGTGCGCCGAGCATCCGCAGGTTGTCCTTGCGGCCACGGCGCAGTCCCCGGCTTTCACCGGGCTTGAGCAGCGGGAAGAGTTCCTTCAGCAGGGTTCGGTGGTGGTCCCAGGTAGCTGCGCCGGGGTCGACCAGTACGACTGTCTGGGGTGAGCGCTCGGTCGCGCCCGCGTCGATCCGGACGGCGCCGAGCTGAGCGAGTTCGAGCAGCGTGCCGCCGGTCGCGGCCGGGCCGAGCTCGGCGAAGACCAGCAGGGCGGCCTCCGCGACTGGCACGTCCGGAGGCGTCGGCACCTTCGGCAGTCGCAGGTAGCGGCGGGCTGACAGTCTCATGCACTTGACGGTAGGTGTGCGCCGGGGCAACTGACCGCTTGACTTGATTGAGACGACCGGTCATATTGGATGCATGGCTAGGCGGAGTATGCGGGAAGAGATCGTCGAGGCGGGGCTGGCTCAGTTTCATGAGCGGGGGTTCAATGCCGCGGCGGTGAAGGACATCACGGATCGGGCCGGAGTGCCGAAGGGGTCGTTCTACAACCACTTCGAGAGCAAGGAAGCGCTCGCGATCGAGACCCTGGAGCGCTACGGGGTGTCCCGGCGGCTGGGGGATCTGGCCGACCAGTCCGTGGAGCCGCTGGCGCGGATCCGGGCCCACTTCGAGTATCTGCGGGATGAGGTGCTCGGCTACGGCAATCTGCGGGGCTGCATGCTCGGCAACTTCACCACCGAGGTCGCCGACCACAACGACTCCATCCAGCAGTTGCTGAAGCAGGGTCTCGGCCTGTGGGCGGAGCGGCTGGGCGGAGCGCTCGCGGAGGCGCAGGAGGCCGGCAGTATTCCCGCGGGGCTCGACACCGCGATGATCGGGCGGTACCTCGTGAGCGCCTGGGAAGGCACTCTGATCCGGGTTCGCGCCCAGCGGTCGCCGGAACCCTTCGATGACTTCTTCACCGTCACCTTCGACACCCTGCTCGCTTAGCCGGACCTGACGACTGCTCCGTCGAGAGCAGTCGGATTATCACCTTCCCCTTTTCCAGGGGAGAGCTCTGTCCACATCAAGACGACCGATCATCTTAGGAGCAGGATATGACCACGTACCGCGCGGTGCAGGCGACCGGCGACGGCGCTTTCACCCTGGTCGAGCGCGAACTGAGCGAACCCGGCCCCGGACACGTCCGGATCGCCGTCGAGGCCTGCGGCGTCTGCCACAGCGACATTTACGGCGTGCGCAACGTCATCGGCAACCGCCCGGCCGGTACGCCGATCGTCCCCGGCCACGAGGTGGTCGGCCGGATCGACGCGCTCGGCCCGGACGTCACCGGCTGGAGAGTCGGCCAGCAGGTCGGCCTGGGGTATCTCGGCGGCCACTGCGGCGCCTGCGAGAACTGCCGGCGCGGCGACTTCGTCTACTGCACGGACCAGCCGGTGCTCGGCGACTCGATCGACGGCGGCTACGCGGAATCCGTGATCGCCCGGGCGAGCGGGCTGGTCGCAGTACCGGAGGAGTTGGGGGCGGCGGAGGCGGCGCCGTTGTTGTGCGCCGGGATCACCGTGTTCAACGGATTGCGTAAGGGCGCGCCGCGGCCGGGTGACCTGGTCGCCGTCCAGGGCATCGGCGGCCTCGGCCACCTGGCGATCCAGTACGCCGTGAAGCTCGGCCTGCGGGTGGTCGCGATCGCGCGGGGCGAGGAGAAGCGCGAACTGGCGCTGAAGCTGGGCGCGACCGAGTACATCGACAGCGCGGCGGTGGACCCGGGCAAGGCTCTGCAGGGGCTCGGCGGTGCCACCGTCATCATCGCGACCGCCACCACCGGCGCCTCGATGACTCCGCTGGTGGAGGGCCTCGCGTTGCGCGGCCGGCTGATCGTGGTCGGCGCTGCCGGCGACCCGATCGAGGTGACCACCTCGGCGCTGATCTTCGGCGGCCGCAGCATCGCGGGCTCGCTGACCGGCACACCCAGCGAGAACGAGGAGAACCTCGCTTTCAGCCTGGCCAACGACGTCCGGCCGATGGTCGAGACGGTTCCACTCGAGCAGGCCGCGGACGCGTACGCCCGGATGCTGTCCGGTGCCGCGCGTTTCCGCATGGTCCTCACCACGAACAACTGAGACAGAAACCCAAGGGGATAGAACAATGAGCCAGTTGATCCTGAATGCGATCGGCGACATCGACGAGTCCGTTGCCCTGGTCACCGATCCGGACCTGACCGTCGGCCCGGACGATGTGCTGGTCGGCATCGAGGCCGCCGCCATCAACCCGGTGGACTTCATGCTTGCCTCCGGCACCTATGGCTACCAGGCGCAGGCGCCGTTCGCGCTCGGCTCCGAGGGTGTCGGGCGGGTCGTCCAGGCCGGTACGTCGGTGGACCAGTCACTGGTCGGCCGGCGGGTTCTGATCGTGCCGAACTACCAGCAGGGCGCTTGGGCGGACCAGGTTGTCGTTGCCTCCCGCAACATCGTGCCGCTGCCCGACGAGGGTGACCCGGCACAGCTGGCCATGGTCGGCATCAACCCGCTGACGGCGTATCTGGCGCTGAACAGGTACGTCGACCTCCGGCCCGGGCAGTGGGTCGGGCAGAACCTGGGGAACTCCGGTGTCGGGCAGTACGTGATCGCCCTGGCGAAGAAGGCCGGCCTGAAGACCCTCAGCGTCGTACGGCGTGAGGAGGTGGCCGAGCGGCTCCGGGCTGCCGGCGCCGACCTGGTGGTTGTCGATGGCAACGACCTGGCGGGGCGGATCGCCGAGGCGCTGGGGGAGGAGAAGCTGTCCCTGGTGCTCGACGGCACGGGTGACGCCACCGCGGGAGCGCTGGCGCAGTCGCTGGAGTTCGAGGGGACTGTGGTCAGCTACTCCAGCGTGACCGGTGCTCCGACGGCGATCGGCTTGGGTGACTCCATCTACCGGCAGTTGTCGCTGCGCGGTCTGTGGATCGTCAACTGGCTGAACAACGCGTCGCGCGAGGAGCTCGAGCAGACCTACACCGAGCTCGCCGCGCTGGTCGCCGACGGCGTACTGCGGGCCGAGGTCGAGGCGACCTACCCGCTGGCGGAGTTCCGCAAGGCGCTGGACCACGCCCGCCAGGGCGGCCGCTCGGGGAAGATCCTGTTCAGGCCGTGATCGTCATCGAGGCGACCAGGTCACCCTGGACGTCGAAGGTGAAGTGGGAGGGACCGTTGTAGCCGTCGCCGCCGACCTGGGTGGTGATGGTGACAGGGTTGCCCGGAGTGGACACCCGGACGTCCGAGAAGGTCGCGCGCTTGCCGATCAGCTCGTTGTCGCTCCAGGACCGGATCCGCTCCGGGCCGCGGAACTGCCGGCCCCAGTCGTCGACGTACCCGTCGGTGGCGAAGGAGGCCACGAAGGCGTCGTTGTCCTGCTCGTCGATCGCGGTCAGCACGCGCTGCACCGCCGGGGGCAAGGTGGCGTCGGTACTCATAACGTAACGATAACCGCGGAGCTCTCCGTGAACCGGTCGGCCCGTTCGTCCGTGTGGGTGGTGTCGAAGGGCCAGCCAGTCAAGGAGAAACCATGAAGCGCTCAGCCATCTTCATCGGCTCGGCCGTCCTTGGCCTGTCCACCTTCACCGCCTGCGGTGGGAGCGAGGAGAGTCCGGCCGCCGCGCCGAGCAACACCAGCAGCCAGGCGGCGCCCGCGTCGTCGGGGGCGAAGCTCGCGGCCGCGGATGTGGGCAACTTCGGCAAGATCGTCGTGGACGGCTCCAGCCGGACGCTGTACGTGTTCGACAAGGACACCGCGGACCCCTCGAAGTCGACCTGCGACGGTGACTGTGCCGCCACGTGGCCGCCGGTGGTGGCCGGCGACGGTACGCCGCAGCTGGACGGGGTCGACGCCTCGCTGGTCGGCACGGTGACCCGGACCGACGGCAGCAAGCAGGTCACACTGGCAGGCCTGCCGCTCTACCGGTTCGCCAGCGACAGCAAGCCGGGGGAGGCCAAGGGCCAGGCGGTCGGCGGGGTCTGGTGGGTCGTCGGGGTGGACGGCAAGAAGATCACCACCGAGGCCTCTGGGTCCGGCAACGACGGGTACTGAGCCCGATGGAAGCGATCACCTGCCTGCTGCAGGGCTCCAGCTGGGGCCCTGCGGTGTCCCCTGTGCTGCCTATGGTCGCTGGATCGCCTATCGTACGAACGACCGCGACAGTCGAGGCCGGGAGGATAGCGGTGGGTGACACGGACCGCCGGCCGGAGGCTGCCGAGGCGTTGATCCGCTCGCTGTACGCCGAGCACGGCCGCAGCGTGCTCGCGTACGCGACCCGGCTGACGGGTGATCGGGCGGCGGCTGAGGACGTGGTCCAGGAGACCTTGGTCCGGGCCTGGAAGCACGCCGACGACCTGCTCGAGGGCAAGGGGTCGGTGCGCGGCTGGCTGCTGACGGTCGCGCGCAACATCGTCACGGACCGGGCCCGGGCTCGCGCCGTGCGGCCCGCCGAGGTGGCGGAGGTGGAGGATCGCCCGCCGGTGGAGGGCGACCACTCCGAGGCGGTGGTGAACACGATGGTGGTGCTGGACGCGCTCGACCAGGTGTCGCCGGAACATCGTGAGGTGCTGGTGCAGCTGTACTACCGCGGCCGGTCCGTGACTGAGGCCGCGAAGGAATTGGGCGTTCCGCCCGGTACCGTGAAATCGAGATCGTATTACGCCCTCCGCGCACTCCGCGCGGTGATGAGTGGACCGGAAGCGGAGGTGGCCCGATGAGTGAGCACGATCCCTCGCGGCTCGGCGCCTACTCCCTCGGCGCGCTGGAGCCGGACGAGGTCCGCGAGATCGACGAGCACCTGGCCGGCTGTGCCGAGTGCCGCCAGGAGCTGGCCGAGCTCGACGAGATGAAGGAGTTCCTCGCCGAAGTACCGCCGGAGGCCTTCCTGGACGGGCCGCCGGCTGACGGTGACCTGCTGCTGCAGCGGACCCTGCGGGAGGTTCGCTCGAACGCCGCGGCCGAGACTGCCGCGGCCGAGGCTGCCGCCGCTGCGGCTGCCGCGCCTCCTGTGACGGTGGCGCCGCGCAAGAAGCGCTCGCCGTGGTACCTGGTGGCCGCGGCTGTCGTCGTGATCGCCGGCGCGCTCGGCAGCGGCGTACTCATCGGCCGTCAGACGGCGCCCGATCCGACTGCGCCCGTGGCCGGGTCGAAGCTGGTGACCGCGACGGACTCGGTGACCCAGGCGACCATGGCGACCACGGTGGAGCCGCGGGCCGGCTGGAGCTGGATCATGGTCAACATCTCGGGCCTGAAGCAAGGGGCCGAGTGCGAGATGGTCGTCACCGACAAGGCCGGCAAGACCTTCGTCGCGGGCAGCTGGGTCGTCTCGCCGAAGGCCGCGCGCGAGGGCAGCCGCTTCGGCGGCGGCGTACTGGTCCCGATCGACCAGGTTCGCTCGGTGGAGATCAGGACCCTCCAAGGTGAGCACGTGGTGACCACGCCGGTCTAAATCTGGTTGCCTCCGTCGGGGAGGATGGATGGGTGACTTACTCGACGACGACCGCTTCCGAAGATCTCCGCTCCCGCCGTAAGGCTGCTGCCGCCGAGTGCACCCGCTGGTTGTCCGGCCGGAAGGCCCCGGTGTCCGACAGCCTGCGTGCGCTGGCCGAGGCGGCGACCGAGGAGGAGCGCGACGGCTACGGCAGCGGCGGCGAGGTCGAGCTGCTGGAGCAGGAGGTCGCGGAGCTGCTGGGGAAGCCCGCGGCCGTGTTCGTGCCGAGCGGGATCATGGCTCAGCAGAGTGCGCTCCGGGTGTACGCAGATCGGGCCGGCACTCAGCGGGTGGCGCTGCACGGGCTCTCGCACTTCCTGCAGCACGAGCTGAACGCCCTGGAGGAAGTGCACCACCTACGCATCGAGCGGCTGACCTCCGAGCCGCGGCAGCCCCGGCCGGACGAGCTGGCCGCCATACCGGGTCGCCTGGCCGCTGTGGCGCTGGAACTACCCCTGCGCGACGCCGGGTTCGTGCTGCCGAGCTGGGATGAGCTGGTGGTGTTCGCCGAGGCTTGTGCGGAGCGCGGCGTACCGCTGCATCTGGATGGCGCCCGGCTGTGGGAGAGCACGCCGTACCTGGAGCACAGTCTTGCTGAGGTGGCTGCGCTGGCCTCGACCGTGTACGTGTCGTTCTACAAGGGGCTGGGTGGTCTGAGCGGTGCTGCTGTCGCGGGGCCCGAGGATCTGATCGCAGAGGTACGCCGCTGGCAGCGCAGGCTCGGCGGCAACGTCTACACGCTCTTCCCGTACGCCGTGTCCGCGCGCAACGGGCTCCGCAACGTGCTGCCGCTGATGGGCGACCTCCACCAGCGGGCGATCGAGCTGGCTGCCGCCTTGCAGAGCACGGGATTCCGCGTCTTCCCGGAGCCGCCGCACACCAACTCGTTCCGCGTCTACGCGCCGCGGCCGGCCGAGCAGATCGAGGTGACCGCCGTACGCCGGATGGAGGCGACCCGCGAGTCGACCTCCGGCGCGTGGCAACCGGCCGACGTACCGGGCTGGTCGTTTGTGGAACTGGTGGTGACACCGGACACGTTGCGCTGGGAGATCGACGAGGCGGCGAAGGCTTTGGGGGAACTTCTGGAAGACTGAGGTCGTAGCACTGGTGAGGCTGGTGCACGGCAACAATCGGGGAGAGAAGTCGCTAGTGCTGACGTTCGTCATCACCATGGTCATTCTGCTGGTTCTGTCAGGACTCGTCCTGCTCGCGGTCGCCCGCGGTGAGGGCAAGGGAATCGGCCACTGAGCTACCAAAGCCATTAGATTGTGGGAGATGAGAGAGCTCATCTTCCAGGAATACGTGTCACTCGACGGTTACGCCGCCGGGCCCGGTGACGACCTCACGTTCTTCGACAGCGTCGCGGACCAGGCCGACAGCGACAACCTCGACCTGCTCGAGACCGTCGACACGATGCTGCTCGGAGCGAACACCTACCGCCTGTTCGTCGACTTCTGGCCGACGGCAACCGACGAGGTGATCGCGCCGCACCTGAACCGCCTCCGCAAGGTGGTCGTCTCGTCGACCCTCGACAGCGCGCCGTGGGGCGACTGGGAGCCGGGCGAGATCGTCACCGACCCGGTCGAGGCAGTCACCGCCCTGAAGTCCGAGGAGGGCAAGAACATCATCCTCTGGGGCAGCATCTCCCTCTTCCACACCCTCCTGACCGCAGACCTGGTAGACGAAATCCAACTCCGCGTCTGCCCTGTTCTGTTGGGCGGAGGCAAACCCGTCTTCCCCACCCAGGACACCCCGCAGCCCTTGACCCTCCTGGAAGCAACCCCCTGGGCCACCAACGGCACCCTCCTCCGCTACAAACCCAGCTAGTACTACGTCCCGCCCGCGCGGCTCCTGCGTCGCCTGCTCCTCCGTCGCGGGCTCAGTGGGACCAGGGTGGTCACTGCGGGGGTGCGAGTGCCTGGTTGGTGCGGGCTCATTGCGTGCGCTGGTCGCTAGCCAGGCGGTATTTGGTGAAGTTCCGAGGTGCATCCGCTGGACAGGCCTCGGTGTGCGGTGGGCCTGTCAATTGCTGAGGTCGGGTAAGCGGCGTACGGAAGGACAGGAAGTACTGCGTTCTGTCTGCGCCTCAGCCGTCTCCGTAGGTGTGGAGGTTGGCGTCGTGAGCGACCTCTTCCTGTCGGTCGGTACAGACCGGCCAGAGCAGCAGCTCGGGCGGGCGTCTTGTGAGCCAGGTCGCCCGCCTGCCCACCACCTCGCGCGGCGTCACCACCTCGCGGCGGCCCCGTAGCCAGCCGAGCCCGTCGGGGTAAACAGCCACTCCACCGCGACCGCCTTGGCGTTCGCTGAGCCGGCGACGCAGGAGCGGTTGACGGAGGAGGCGCCTGGGTGTCTGGCCGAACCAGCTCGGGCGCATCCGCTGGAGCCGCCCGGGTACGTGGTCGATCGACCACGGCTGCCGGAGCCCCCGCTTTCACTGAGCCTGCGACGCAGCAGCGGGCGACCCGGGTGGGTGGGAGCGGGCGACGCATGAGCCGCGTGGGGCGGAGTACTAGGTGAGGGCGTTGGCCACGGCTTTGAGGATGGGGGTGGCGACGGTGAAGGTGGGGACCACGAGGAGGAGGACGGCTGTGGTGTAGGTGGCCGATGCCATGACCGGGTGGTTGGGTTCGGGGTCGGCTAGGCGTTGGACACGGAGAACCGTGGAGGACTTGGCTGCGGCCAGGGCGGCTTCGGGGGCGGAGGAGCCGGCGAGGGCTACCAGGGCTCGGGCCAAGGGGAGCGGGCCGTTGCGGCGGCGGGCGTCGTCGTCGGCGAGGAGTTCTACCAGGGTTCGGGCTTGGTCGAGGGCTACGTCGCTGCGGACCCAGCGGGGGAAGGCGTGGTGCAGGGCTGTGAAGGCTTCCAGGACCAGGTCATGCCTCGCGCGCAGATGAGCCTGCTCATGGGCCAGTACCGCCCGCAGTTCACCGTCGTCCAGGCAGTCGAGCGCACCAACGGACACGACCACCCTCGAGCCACGCATTGCGGGCAGGCAGTACGCGAGCGGCGTCTCCTCGGCGAGCACGCGCAGACCCGGGATCAGCCCGTCCGGGGTCGCAAGCACGTCCACTAGATCGCGGTGACGCTTCCGCCGCGCCCTCGTCCCGACAGCAACCCGCCCGACAGCCCAGACCAGCCTGACAGCGACAAGCGCCGTCAACGCAAGCACAGCCGCAGCCGCGAGATCCCGCGCAGACGAAGGATCGAACCGAGGCTCACCAGGCTCACCCGCCGTCGAGTACGACAGCGCGAGCCCAGCCCCGAGAGCAGCCAGTACTGCGGCCAGCGCGATCGCCTGCCACAGGGCAACGGCAGCCCGGGGGATCCGGTACGGCCAGCTGGAGCGAGCCAGGAGAGCCGGTGCCGGCCCGGTCAGCACCAGCGCGAGTGCGGCGAGCAGTAGCGGGGTGATCACCCCTCCCGAGCCTCCAGCCGCGCGAGCGCGTCGCGGAGCAGGGCTGCCTCCTCGTCGCTGACCTGTCCGACGAACCGCACCAGGGCCTCCCGGCGGTCGCCGGCCCGGTCGAGCGCGTCGCGCATCAGATCCGCGGCCATCTCCTCGCGGGGCGCGGCGGCTTTGTAGCGCCAGGCCTTGCCGTCCCGCTCGCGCTCGGTAAGTTTCTTCTTGGCAAGCCGGTCGAGCACCGTCATCACGGTGGTGTAGGCGAGATCGCGGGTGCCCGCGAGCCGCTCGTGCACCTCGCGCACGGTGAGTGCGCCGTCGGCGGCCCAGAGCTGCTCCATCACGAGCCGCTCGAGGTCGCCGAGGGGGCGTGGAGTTCTCGCACCGGTGGCCACGTGACCAGTATAACTACGCAATGTAGTAGATCGACGCTAGCATCTACTACGTAACGTCGTAGACGGCTTGGAGGCCGGCATGGACACCTTGGATCTGGCCAGGTGGCAGTTCGCGATCACCACGGTGTACCACTTCTTCTTCGTCCCGGTGACACTCTCCCTGGTCGCGATCACCGCCGGTCTGCAGACCGCGTGGGTGCGGACCGGCAAGGACAAGTACCTGCGGCTGACCAAGTTCTACGGGAAGCTGTTCCTGATCAACATCGCGATGGGTGTGGTCACCGGACTCGTCCAGGAGTTCCAGTTCGGGATGAACTGGAGCGACTACTCGCGCTTCGTCGGCGACGTGTTCGGCGCGCCCCTGGCGCTGGAGGGATTGCTCGCGTTCTTCCTCGAGTCCACCTTCATCGGGCTGTGGATCTTCGGCTGGGACAGGCTGCCGAAGAAGATCCACCTGGCCTGCATCTGGATGGTGGTGCTCGGCAGCCAGTTGTCGGCGTACTTCATCCTGGCGGCGAACTCCTGGATGCAGAACCCGGTCGGCTTCCGCTACAACGCCGAGCGCGGCCGCGCCGAGCTGACCGACATCGGCGCGGTGCTGACCAACAAGGTCGTCCTGGTCACCTACCCGCACACGATCTTCGCCGCGTTCATGGTCGGCGGCGCGTTCGTCGCCGGGGTCGCGATCTGGCACCTGGTCCGGCACAAGGGTGTCGACACCGACGCGTTCCGGACCGCGATGCGGCTGGGCGCCGTCGTCGTCCTCGTCGCGGGTGCCGGGGTCGCGTTGAGCGGCGACCAGCAGGGCAAGGTGATGACCGAGGTGCAGCCGATGAAGATGGCCGCGGCCGAGGCGTTGTACCAGACGGAGAAGCCGGCCTCGTTCTCGATCTTCACCATCGGCACGCTGGACGGCTCCCGGGAGATCTACTCGCTGAAGGTGCCGTACCTGCTCTCCTTCCTGGCCACCGGGCACTTCGAGGACGAGGTGAAGGGCATCAACTCGCTGCAGGAGGCCTACGAGCAGCTCTACGGACCAGGCTCGTACCACCCGAACATCCCGCTCACCTATTGGACCTTCCGGTTGATGATCGGGGTCGGGATGGCGTCGGCGGTGATCGCGGTCTGGTTGCTCTGGACGACTCGCCGAGGCCGGGCGCCGGCCGGCTGGCTGGCCTGGGTGGCGTTGCCATTGCCGCTGCTGCCGCTGGCCGCGAACTCCTTCGGCTGGATCTTCACCGAGACCGGACGACAACCCTGGCTGGTGTTCGGCCTGCTGCCGACCGCGGCCGGGGTGTCACCCGGCACCACGACGTCCGAGGTACTGACCTCGATGATCGGTTTCACCCTGCTGTACGGCGCACTGGCCGTGGTCGAGGTGAAGCTGATGTTCCGGGCGATTCGTGCGGGCCTCGATCCGGTCGAGTCCGACGATGCGCCGGACCAGCCCGACAAACCGCTCTCCTTCGCGTACTGAGGTGCTGACCATGGAACTCACGACGATCTGGTTCATCGTCATCGCGGGCCTGTGGGTCGGGTACTTCGTGCTCGAGGGGTTCGACTTCGGCGTCGGCATCCTGCTGCGGGTGCTCGGCCGCGACGAGCCCGAGCGGCGCGCGGTGATCACCACCATCGGCCCGGTCTGGGACGGCAACGAGGTCTGGCTGATCGTGGCCGGCGGCGCCACCTTCGCGGCCTTCCCCGAGTGGTACGCGACGCTGTTCAGCGGGTTCTACCTGCCGCTGTTCGCGATCCTGGTCGCGCTGATCCTGCGCGGGGTGGCGCTGGAGTACCGCGGCAAGCGGGACGACCTGGTGTGGCGCTCGCGGATGGACACGATGATCACCATCGGGTCGGTGGCGCCCGCGCTGCTGTGGGGGATCACCTTCGCCAACCTGGTCCGCGGGGTGCCGATCGACTCGTCGCACGAGTTCGTCGGGAGTCTGGGATCCCTGCTCAGCCCGTTCGCGCTACTGGGCGGGGTCGCCTTCACTGCGGTCTTCGTGGCGCACGGCGCGATCTTCCTGGCGCTGAAGACGACGGGGGAGTTGCGGCAGCGGGCGAACCGGTTCGCGTCACTGACAGGTCTCGCAGCCGCCGTCCTGGCCGTTGGCTTCCTTGCCTGGGCTCATGGAATACGTGGCGACCTCGCCTCCGCAGTGGTCGCAGGGGTTGCCGCCGTGGCGTTGCTGGCCGGTCTGGTGGCCAACAGGTTCGGTCGCGAGGGCTGGGCCTTCTTGGGTACGGCGGTCGCGGTCGCGCTGGCGGTGGTCTCGCTGTTCGTGGCGATGTTCCCGGACGTGATGCCGTCGAGTCTCGATCCGGCGTGGAGCCTGACCACCACCAACGCCGCGTCGACGCCGTACACCTTGAAGGCGCTCACGATCATCGCGGGCATCTTCACGCCGCTGGTGCTGCTGTACCAGGGCTGGACGTACTGGGTGTTCCGCAAGCGGATCACCGTCGAGCCCGTCACGGTGTCAACGGTGACCCCACCCCAAGCCGGTCCCGTGTCATGAAGCCGGTGGATCCGAGGTTGCTGCGGAGGGCGCGGGCGGCTCGGGTGTTCCTGGTCGGCTCAGTGCTGATCGGGATCGCCACCGGGCTACTGATCATCCTCCAGGCCGTCCTGCTGGCGAAGGGGATCGCCGGGGTCGTGCTGCACGGTGCCGACATCAGCCGCGTGGCCTGGCAGTTGGCTGCGGTCCTGGTCGCGCGGGCCGCGCTGCAGTGGCTCCAGGAGGTCGTCGCACAGCGGTCGGCGGCCGCAGTGAAGTCGACGCTGCGGCGGCAGGTGCTGGAGCACTCGCTGAAGCTCGGGCCCGCCTGGCTCAGTGGTGAGCGGAGCAGTGCGCTCACCACCCTGCTGACCAAGGGCCTGGACGATCTGGACCCGTACTTCGCCCGCTACCTTCCGCAGTTGGTCCTTGCGGCGACAGTGCCGGCCGGAGTGGTTGCCTGGATGGCCACGGGTGACCTGATCGCTGCCACGACCGTGCTGGTGACGCTGCCGCTCATCCCGGTCTTCATGGCGTTGGTGGGGTGGGCGACGCAGGCCCACAGCCGGCGCAGGCAGCACGCCCTCGCAGTACTGGCGCATCACTTCGCCGACGTGGTGGCCGGGCTGCCCACGCTGAAGCTGTTCGGCCGGGCGAAGGCCCAGGCGGCCGCCGTACGCCGGGTGACCGACCAGCACCGGGTGGCGTCGATGGCCAGCCTGCGGCTGGCGTTCCTGTCGTCGTTCGTGCTGGAACTCCTGGCGAGCATCTCGGTGGCGCTGGTCGCGGTCGGGGTCGGGTTGCGGCTGGTGGAGGGGAAGCTCGGGCTGGAGACGGCGCTGCTGGTGTTGATCCTCGCGCCCGAGGCCTACCTACCCTTGCGGCAAGTCGGTGCGAACTTCCATGCGAGCGCGGACGGCGTCGCGGCCAGCGAGGAAGTGTTCCGCGTACTGGAGACCCCACTGCCCGAGCGCGGCGAGCGGACCGACGTACCGGATCTGCGGGTGATCTCGCTGCACCTGCACGACGTGACGGTTCGCTACCCGGAGCGGGACGAGCCTGTACTGCGGGGCTTCGACCTGGACCTCTGGCCGGGCGAGGTGGTCGCGTTGGCTGGGCCCAGTGGTGCTGGGAAGTCCACGGTGATCGCGACGATCCTCGGGTTCGTTGTGCCCGAGGGCGGCGTGGTCGTGGCCGGGGGGAGTGCGGCGGACGAGTTCGCGCCGGAGCGGTGGCGTGAGCAGTTCGCCTGGGTGCCGCAGCGGCCGGGACTGCGGTTGGGGAGCATCGCGGACAACGTGCGGCTCGGACGGCCCGACGCCAGCGACTACGACGTACTGAGGGCACTGGCTGCTGCAGGTGCTCCCGAGCTCGACCCGGCCAAGGCGGTGGGGGAGGGCGGTCAACTGCTGTCGGGTGGTCAACGGCGCAGGGTGGCGCTGGCACGGGCGCTGATCACCGATGCACCGGTCCTGCTGCTGGACGAGCCGACTGCCGGGCTGGACGCGTCGTCGGAGGCTGCGGTAGTCGCCAACCTGCGGGCAACGGGACGGACCGTGCTGCTGGTGGCGCACCGGCCGGCACTGCTCGCTGCCGCGGACCGAGTGGTCGAGGTGGGCCGAGTGGAAAGCCTGGTGACCGCATGAGCATCGCGACCAGAGCTGGTGTGGCTGGGACTCGGGCTGTGGCACACGCTGGCGGCGGTCTGAGGACTGCGGAGCGGGTGACGGTCGGCTGGTGGGCGTTGGTGAAGCCGGATCGGCGGGCGCGGCCGCGGCTGGCTCTGGCGGTGTTGGCCGGGGTACTGGCGTCGGGGTCGGCTGTGGCGCTGCTGGCTACGTCTGCCTGGCTGATCACGACAGCGGCCGCGCAGCCGCCCGTGCTGATCTTGATGGTGGCGATCGTTGCCGTGCGGGCGTTCGGAGTCGGTCGGGGCTTCTTCCGGTACGTCGAACGGCTGGCGGCCCACGACGCGGCGTACCGGGTGCTCGGCGAGACCCGTTCGCGGATCACCGGGCGGATGGAGGAACTGGCCCCGGCTGGGCTGTCTTCGCTGCGGAGCGGGGACCTGCTGGCTCGTCTTCTCCTGGATGTCGACGCGGTACTGGACCTCTGGCTACGGGTGGTCCTGCCCGTACTCGTTGCCGCCGTGACCGCTACAGCGACGGTTGCGCTGCTCGTGGTGCTGCTGCCCTCGGCGGGTGTCGCTGTGGCTATCGCTGTGGCGCTCGCTTGCACGGTGGTCCCGTGGCTGACGGCGAGCAGTGCCCGGAGAGCCGAGCGATCGATAGCAGGAGCCAGGGGCGACGTAGCGGCCGCTGCGACGGAGACCCTGCTGACTGCCGCCGACGTCGTCGCCTTCAACGCGGTCGACGACGTGCTGGCATCCTTCAGCGCAGCAGATGCTCGTCTGGCTGCCGCAGAGCGCCGCTCGGCCTGGAGTGCAGGGCTGGGCAACGCGCTGCTCGTCCTCTGTGTCGGTGGAGCGAGCCTCGCAGGCCTGGTGCTCGGCCACCAAGCGGCCATCACCGGCCCTGTCTTCGCAGTACTCGTGCTGACCCCGCTGGCCCTCGCTGACGTGCTCGGCGGCATCCCCGCCGCCGCCCAGCTGGCGACACGCGTACGGGCGTCACTGGCCCGCGTACAGGACCTCCTGAGCACGCCGACGCCTGTCACCGAGCCCACGGCGGCACTACCGCTCCCGACAGGCCGGGACCTCGCGATCAAGAACCTGTACGTCGGCTACGACGAAGCGGACGTGCTGCGAGGAGTGGACCTGGTCGTACCGGCCGGGAGCCGGGTAGTTGTGACCGGGCCCAGCGGCTCCGGCAAGAGCACCCTGGCCGCGGTGCTGCTGAGGTTCCTCGAGCCACGGGCCGGGCAGCTCACCCTGGGCGGCGTCGACCTGACCAGGTTGCACGGAGACCAGGTGAGGTCGGTCGTCGGGTTGCTGACCCAGGAGAGCCACGTGTTCGACACGAGCATCCGGGAGAACCTGCTGCTCGCAAGGCCCGGCGCGAGCGACCTGAAGCTATGGAAGGCGCTCTACCGGGCCAGGCTCGGACGGTTCGTCGACGGCCTGCCACAGGGACTCGACACCATGGTGGGCGAGCACGGCGCCCGGTTGTCCGGCGGTGAACGCCAGCGTCTCGCCTTCGCGCGGCTGCTGCTGGCGGACCACGACGTGCTGGTCCTGGACGAGCCCACCGAGCATCTGGACGAGGAGACCGCCCGGGCGCTGCTGTCGGATCTGTTCGCGGCGGCAGGCTCGCGGACCGTAGTACTGCTCACTCACCGGCCCGACCTGGCTCCTCACCTAACGCAACCGGTGGTGGACCTCCGGTGAGCGATGCGGGCCACGGTCCGGGTGTCTGCCAAGATGGGGAATCGTGTTGATCTCTCAGCTTGTCACCCTGCTCACCGACCAGGCCCTGATCGCCATCATCGCGGTGATCGCCGTCCTGCTGGTCGGCGGTACCACCGGACTGGTCATCTCCCGGCGTCGCGCGGCCGAACTGCCGGCGCCCCAGCCGACCCCGGAGATCGCCGAGCCCCAGGTCGGTGACGACGCCGAGGAACCCCGGGACACGCCGACCCGGACGCTCGAGGACACCGAGCTGCCCGAGGCCGGCGCGACCACCACGATCGAGAAGCCCGAGTCCGCCCAGGGCCGGCTGGTCCGGCTGCGGGCGCGGCTGGCCCGCTCGCAGGGTTCGCTCGGTAAGGGGCTGCTCGCGCTGCTGTCGCGGGACAAGCTCGACGACGAGGCGTGGGAGGACATCGAGACCACGCTGATCACGGCCGACGTCGGCGTCGCGCCGACCCAGGAACTGGTCGAGCGCCTGCGCACCCGGGTCCGGGTCGAGGGCGTCACCGCGGAGCAGGCCCGCACCATCCTGCGCGAGGAGCTGATCGCGCTGGTCGACCCATCGCTGGACCGGTCGCTGAAGGTGGAGCGCAAGGAGAACCAGCCCGCTGTCGTGCTGGTCGTCGGCGTGAACGGCACCGGCAAGACCACCACGGTCGGCAAGCTGGCCCGCGTGCTGGTTGCCGAGGACAAGCATGTGGTGCTCGGCGCGGCCGACACCTTCCGCGCGGCGGCGGCCGACCAGCTGCAGACCTGGGGCGAGCGGGTCGGTGTCCGGACCGTCCGCGGCCCCGAGGGCGGCGACCCGGCCAGCATCGCCTTCGACGCGGTCAAGCAGGGCATCGAGGAGCAGGCCGACGTGGTGCTGGTCGACACGGCCGGCCGGCTGCACACCAAGACCGGTCTGATGGACGAGCTCGGCAAGGTCAAGCGGGTGATCGAGAAGACCGCCGAGGTGGACGAGGTACTGCTCGTCATCGACGCCACCACCGGCCAGAACGGCCTCACCCAGGCCCGGGTCTTCGCCGAGGTGATCAACGTGACCGGCCTGGTGCTGACCAAGCTGGACGGCACGGCCAAGGGCGGCATCGTGATCGCCGTGCAGCGCGAGCTGGGCGTCCCGGTCAAGCTCGTCGGCCTCGGTGAGGGCGCGGACGACATGGCCCCCTTCGACGCCGAGCAGTTCGTCGACGCCCTGCTCGACTGAGCGGTCCAGTCCGCCGCCCAGCCAGACGGCTGGTCCTTAGCGCCGCTTGGCCAGGTGGAGGAGGGTCGCGACGTCCAGCACCACGTGGCTCGGCAGTACGGCTGCCAGCGCGTCGACCAGGTCTTGGCGCTCGTCCGCCTCGAGCATCCGGTACGACGACTGGGTGGTCAGGTAGGCCAGGTAGTCCTCGGCGGACAGCTCGCGCTCCCAGCGGTAGACCTCCTGCCTGAGCTCCCCGAACTCGGGCCGCACCGACAGTTCGTCGTACGGCCAGAGCTTCAGCAGGCTCTCCGGCTCAGGCGGCTCACCGGCCGGAGCGAGCATCGGCACCTGCTCGCGGAGCACGCCGAACACCTTGGCCCGTACTACGGGGTCCGCCACTCGGTCGTGGTTCCAGAACAGGGCCAAGGCTCCACTGGGACGCAGGGCAGCCGCCGTACGGGCCCAGCGGGTACCTGGGGCGGTCCAGTGGAACGCCTGCGCGCTGTAGACCAGGTCGTAGGTCTCCTCCGGCTGGTACGTCTCCAGTGACGCCATCGCGATGTTCACGGCGAGGCCGGCCACGCGCTGACGCAGTACGACGGCCATGGCCGGGTCGGGCTCCAGCGCGGTGATGCGGAGGCCGCGGCCCGCGAAGGCGACCGTGGCCTTGCCGGTGCCGGCACCGATGTCGAGAGCCGCCTGCTGGGAGGGCGCGTAGGCGAGCACCTCGTCGACGAGCGCTTCCGGGTAGCCGGGGCGGACCCGCTCGTACTCCGTCGCCACCTCGCCGAACACCAGTGCCTGCACCCGGTCCGTGGTGATGTCTTCGTCGCTCTCCCCAGTCATGCCGAGGAGCTTAGCCGTGGCTTGAGGGGAGCCGATCTGGTAACGAAGGGGGTATGACGCCGAGGATTGTGATCATTGGGGCGGGCTTCGCCGGGTATCACGCCGCCAAGACGCTCTGCAAGCTGGCCAAGGGCCGAGCCGAGATCGTGGTCGTCAATCCGACCGACTACTTTCTCTACCTCCCGCTCCTGCCCGAGGTGGCGACCGGCATCCTCGAACCGCGCCGGGTGACGGTGTCGCTCGCGGACACCCTCCCCGACGTCCGGCTGGTGCTCGGCGAGGTCGACGGGCTCGACCTCGAGAAGCGCATAGTCCGGTACGCCGATCCGGGCGACCGGCCCGGGGAGATCGGGTACGACCGGCTGATCATCGCGGCCGGCAGTGTGAACAAGCTGCTGCCGATCCCGGGGGTCGCCGAGCACGCGCACGGGTTCCGGGGGATTCCCGAGGCCGTGTTCCTGCGGGACCACCTGACCCAGCAGATCGAACGGGCCGACGCCACGGACGACCAGGCCGAGCGGGACTCGTTCTGCACGTTCGTGGTGGTCGGAGCCGGCTACACCGGCACGGAGGTGGCCGCGCACGGCGTGCTCTACACCGATCTCCTCAAGAAGCGGCGGCCTCGCCTGCGGAACCAGCGGATCCAGTGGATGCTGCTGGACATCGCCGACCGGGTCATGCCCGAGCTGGACATCCGGTTGTCCCGCACAGCCGACAAGGTGCTCCGCGATCGCGGTGTCGACGTACGGATGAAGATGTCGGTCGAGGAGGCCACCCGGGAGGGCGTGCGGCTCACGGACAAGGAGTTCGTGCCCACCCAGTCGCTGATCTGGTGTGTGGGCGTCCGCCCGGACCCGGTGGTCGAGGCACTCGGGCTGAAGACGGAGAGGGGCCGTCTGTCGGTCGACGAGTTCCTGAACGTACCGGGGCACCCTGACGTGTACGCGTGCGGCGACGCGGCCGCGGTACCGGATCTGACCAGGCCGGGTGAGGTGACGCCGATGACGGCGCAGCACGCCGAACGGCAGGGCAGGCGGGCGGCCCACAACGTCGCGGCGAGCTTCGGGACGGGCGAGCGCAAGGCGTACTCGCACAAGGACCTGGGTTTCGTCGTGGACCTCGGCGGAACCCAGGCTGCGGCCGACCCGCTGCAGATCCCGCTGTCAGGCCTCCTGGCCAAGGTGGTGACGCGCGGCTACCACCTGCTGTCGATGCCGGGGAACCGGATCCGCACCGCGACCGAATGGCTCCTGGACGCGACGCTGACCCGGCAGACAACTCACCTCGGCGTCATCCCGGCCGCCGATGTCCCGCTGGAGACGGCAAGCCCAGAGCGTCCTGGCCACCGCCACTAGAGCCCGGAGCGTTCGGGGCACCGCCATTGGACGACAGGTCTGTCCACCATTCGACCTCGCCCTGAGCTGACGCCTGGGCTTGTGCCTGTGCCTGTGCCTCTGGAGTCTGCGGCAGGTGGCCGAGCCGCTCCACCTGCTCCGCCAGGGCATCCAGTACCGAGCGGAGCTGCACGTGGGCGACCTGGGTGAAGGTCCGCACGTACTCGAGCTCAGCCGCCTGTACTTCGGTGGCCGGCAACCGCTTGACCGCTGTCTCCACCGAGTCGTGCGCCTGCTGCAGTACGTCGCGCTGCTGGTGCCGGGCCGACTCCACCAGGTCCTTGGCGTACTGCTCGGCCTCGGCGACCAGGTTGTCCGCGATCTGCTGCGCCTGGCTCAGCAGGCCGACCGCGTGGGCCGTGATGTGCGCGCGCTGCTCCGAGTCCGGGTTGGTGTTGCGGACCCGCTCCAGCTCGGCGCGGAGCTCGGCCCGGTCGGCGTCGGCGTACTCGATCTGCTCCGCCAGCGCCGCCAGGTACTGCGCCACTTCGTCCGGGTCCAGGCCTTTGCGCCGGGTGCTGAACGTCTGGTGCCGGATTGCGTGCGGCGACTGGGCGGGTCTCCGGGCGAACGGGTCTTCGGGCGTCACTGCTGGCCCCCTGCCGAAGTAGTGGTCCCGAAGGACTCGAAGCGGATGTCGGCCGCCGGGGTGCCGGCTCCGGTGAGTTCGTCGACGGTGTGCGCGACCATGGACGGCGAACCGCACACCAGCGCGGTGTGCCCCGTCCACGGCCCGTACTCCGCGGCCACCGAGCCGACCAGACCCCGCTGGCCCGGGTACGACCTGTCGTCGGACACGACTGGCGTGTAGCTGAACCAGGGCCGCTGGGTGAGTCTGGTGAGCTGTTTGTGCTCGTAGAGGTTCCAGGGCATCCGGGCGCCGTGGAACAGGTGCACCCGGGGGATGTCGTCCGGCTGCGTGCGGCGGTCGAGTTGCTCGAGCATCGCCCGCAGCGGAGCCAGTCCGGTCCCGCCGGCCACCATCAGGATGTCCTTGCGGCCGTGGTCCGGGAGCTTGAGCGTGTCGCCGACCGCGGCACCGAGCCGGACCGGGTCGCCCGGCTTGAGCGACCTCACGGCGGGACCGCTGACCTGACCGCCCGGGACCAGCCCGATGTGCAGCTCGATCGACCCGTCGTCGCGCGGCGCGTTCGCCGGGCTGAAGTAGCGCCAGCGCCGCGGCCGGTACGGGATCTCGAGGGCGACCGACTGGCCCGGCTGGTACGCGAGCGGCTGCTGTGGGCGGATCTGCACGATCGTGACGTCCATGGTGCGGCGGTCGACGCCCAGCACCTCGCCCGGCCACCAGGCCGGTGTCTCCTCCGCCGACTCCTCGGCCGCCTGGACCATCACGGTCGCGACCAGACCGTAAGCCTCGGCCCAGTCGGCCGCCAGCTCAGACGTCCACGCGGCGCCGAGGAAGTGCTGCAGCGTCGCGAGCAGCGAGGCCCCGACGGCTGAGTAGTGCTCGGCGATCACCGAGAACCGACGGTGGTCCCGGCCGAGCTGCTGCAGGAACGGCACCACCTCGTCGAGCTGCGCGGCGTTGCTCACCACGGCGCCGAGTGCTCCGACGAGCTTGTCCCGCTGGGCTGCCATCGAGACCGGGAACATCTCCCGGACCTCTGGGTGGGACAGGAACAAGTGTGAATAGAAGAACAGCGGGACCTCGTCGCCCGACTTGGCGACCAGGGCCCAACTGTTCTTCAGCGCGGCCGGATCCATCCGGGGTCAGCGCGCGGTGACGATGTCGCCCTGGGTGGCACCGAGCGCCTGGACGACCCGCCCGACGATGTCCTCCGGCACGCTGTGCGCCGCGAGCGCCGCGATCAGGTGCTCGACCACCCGGCCGAAGTCGGCGTCGGTGATGCCGCGGCCGCGGTGCGCCTCGGCCAGGTCGGCACCCTCGTACGAGACCGGGCCGCCCATCACCTGGGAGACGAGCTGTACCTGGTGCCGCTTGAGCCGGGCCAGGTCCGTGCCCTCGAAGTACCCGACGAGCTGCGGGTCCGCCAGAACGCTCTGGTAGAACAAATCCACCACCGACGAGATCGCGGCGCCCCCGCCGACGGCGGCGTAGTCGCTGGTGATCTCGTTGCTGGTCTGCGAGTGCTCAACCACGGAGCAACCATCTCCCAAAGAGTCTCGTAATTATCCCCGAGCAGGCCGATCCGAACACTTCAAGCAGGTGATGGTCAAGTCGAACGGCGGTTTTCGGAAGGATCCGACCGTACTTCGTTCTGACGTTGACAACTTTGCTGTAACTGGGAAGTCTTGTTTGTCGCCCATTTGCCGGAAGGTTGCCTATAGCAAGAATCCATCAGAAACGATTGACTTTTCGACCAGCACGCTCAGAACACGTAATTGCCTCAGGCAACTATCGGAAATGTGTCTGACGCCACGCCCGGATCGATGTTTACCAGCACCCCGACCCGGGAATCCTACGCCTCCTCGGCGAGGCTACCCCTGAGGTGGTCGGCTGAGGCAGTTGCGTCCCGAATCTGACCCGCGTTGCGTTCCCGTGGCTGGGTAGTCGCGAACAATGCGCTGGTCTGGTTCCACCGGCATGGGCCAGAGTGATTGTCTCCCCGAGTTGGTGTGGTTCCGCCGGCATCGGTTCGGGTGGTTGCGTCCCCGGGCTGCGTGATGGTCCTAGTCGGGCCGGTGTGCGTCAAGAGCGCTTCGCGTCCCTTCGGGATCGGAACAAGTTCCGACTCTTGACCCACCCCACCCCGACCAGGGAAGGAACGCAGCTATCCCGGAGCCGCTGGGGGGTGTGGCGACAAGGGCCGGGGACACGTCCGGTGCCCAAAGTGCGGGTCCTGGGGCGCCGGCAGGCTGTCGCTGGCGGGTTGTTCGGCCGCTGGCGCCCTACTGGCCGCCAGCCGGCGAGCATCCCGCCAGTGGACCCCGAAACGAGCCACAAGTCGCCGAACAACCGGCCAGCCGGCTGACAACCTGCCAGTGGTCGAACAACCCGTCGGCGCCAGCCCCCGAATCGGCACAACCACCACCACCCGGGCGAGAACCCACCCCCGGGAACCCGTTGGCGTACCGACGGACAGGAAGTAGTCGCCGCACACGCCACCCCGACGGGCCGCCCACGCCTGGAACCTCCGCGACCACCCCAGTACTACCTGCCGGTCGGTACACCCCACCCCCGAAAACACCACCCCGGACCGGCTCACACCTCCGTCGCCCGGTACACCCCACCGCGAAAGCACCACCTCGACCCGGCTCAGACCCCTCCGCGGGATCCGCGTAGCTGCGTCCTTCCCTGGTCGGGGTGGGGTGGGTCAAGAGTCGAAACTTGTTTCGATCCCGAAGGGACGCGAAGCGCTCTTGACGCACCCCAGCACGACTAGCACCATCACGCAGCGGAGACCGCAAACCACCCGCACCCATGCCCGGGGAACCCCACGCTCGGTCGGGGAACGACGCGCCGGCACACCGGCGTACCGGTCGAGCGGCGTATCGGCGGACCGCGTACTGGCCAACGCGGGGACGCAGAGGAGGCAGGGAGACGCGGACGCGGGGCGGCGGCGGCCCAGCGGGCCGCCGACCGGGCCGGCCTGCGGGCTGGAACCAGACGTCGGCAACCTGGCGTCGGCAACCTGGCGTCGGCAACCTGGCGTCGGCAACCTGGCGTCGGCAACCTGGCGTCGGCAACCGGGCGTCGGTGAATGGGTGGGGCGGCGAGCGGGTGGGCGGGTGGGCCCGGCGGGGTGGGGTGGAGTGGGTGATGATGGGGGCGTGGAGGGGATTGATGGGTTGTTGCGGGAGTTGACGCCGCAGGTGGTTGGGGTGGTGGTGCGGCGGTTTGGGGACTTTGCGGCGGCTGAGGATGCTGTGCAGGAGGCGTTGATTGCTGCGGCGCGGACCTGGCCGCGGGATGGGGTGCCTGACAATCCGCGCGGGTGGTTGATCCAGGCGGCTTCGCGGCGGTTGATCGACGAGATCCGGCAGGACCAGGCGCGGCGGCGCCGGGAGGAGTTGGCGGCGCGGCGTGAGGTGCCGGCCGAGGAGGTCGAGGAGCAGGACGACACGCTGCGGTTGTTGTTCCTGTGCTGCCACCCCGCCTTGTCACCCGCGTCCGCGATCGCGTTGACGCTCCGCGCGGTGGGCGGCCTGACGACGGCCGAGATCGCGAAGGCGTACCTGGTGCCCGAGGCGACCATGGCGCAGCGGATCACCCGGGCGAAGGCGCGGCTCAAGGGCCAGGAGTTCGAGCTGCAGGAGAGCGACGAGCGGTTGCGCCAGGTGCTGCACGTCCTCTACTTGGTGTTCAACGAGGGGTACGCGAGCAGCAGCGGCGCAGATCTCCAGCGCAGCGACCTCTCCGCAGAAGCGATCCGGCTGACCTGGATGGTGCACCGGTCACTGCCGGAGAACGGCCAGGTGATGGGACTGCTGGCGTTGATGCTGCTCAACGACGCGCGCAGGCTCGCCCGGACCGGCCCCGCGGGTGAGCTGATCCCGCTGGCGGACCAGGACCGCAGCCTGTGGGACCAGGAGCTGATCACCGAAGGACTCGCGCTGGCCGTCGACGCGTTCGGACGGCAGCCGCTGGGGGAGTATCAGTTGCAGGCGGCGATCGCCGCGCTGCATGACGAGGTGGACAAGCCGGAGGACACCGACTGGCCGCAGATCCTCGCGCTGTACGGCCTGCTGGAGGAGTTGTCCGGCAACCCCATGGTGACGGTGAATCGTGCGATCGCCCTGGCCATGGTGGAAGGACCCGAGGCCGGACTGGAACTCCTCGAACCTTTGGACGAGAAGCTCCCGGGGCACTACCGGCTGGACGCGGTACGGGGGCATTTCTGGGAGATGCTCGGTGACGACGAGGCCGCCGCGAACCACTTCCGCGCGGCGGCCCGGCGTACGACGAGCCTGCCGGAGCGGGACTATCTGATCACCAAGGCGGCCGAGGTCAGTGGTGCTGCGCGAAGGCCGCGATGATCTCGTCGTGACCCTCACCTGTTGCCAAGAGCAACCGTAGGAGGACGCGCGCCTTGTAGGGGTCGAGGAAGCCGCCGTCGATCAGCCCGCGGCCGAGCAGGTCCGACTCCGACCCGACCGACTTGTAGGTGTTGCGCAGTACCGAACCGCCGCCGGTCCGCGAGGTGAGCACGACCGGGATACGTTCGGCGAGCGCGCCGAGGACCGGCGCGAGCGCGGACGGCACGTGCCCGACGCCATACCCGGCGACCACCAGGCCTTGGTGCGTGTCGGCCAGACCGTCGAGCAGCAGGCCGTCGTCATCAAGGGTGACCGTGTAGAGCGCCACTCGCGTCGCGTCGAGATCCGCCGGCTCGGCCCGGCCCGGTACGCCGTCCTGCCGGGCGGGGCGGGTGAGGATGCGGACCTGGCCCTCGACCACCTGGCCGATCGGTCCGGCGTTGGGCGAGGTGAACGTCGCAGTACTCGTACTGTGGGTCTTCCGGACCCAGCGGGCGGCGTGGATCTCGTCGTTGAGGACGACCAGGGCGCCGAGGTCGCGGGCCGCGGGGGAGCAGGCGACCCGGGCGGCGGCGAGCAGGTTCGCCGGGCCGTCGTGGCCGGCCAGCGTCGGGTTGCGCATCGCGCCGGTGAGGACGAACGGGTGGGAGTGCGGCCAGACCTGGTCGACCACGAACGCCGTCTCCTCCAGGGTGTCCGTGCCCTGGGTGACGACGATGCCGGTGGCGCCGTTGCTGATCGCCTTCGACGCGGCATCGACGACATCGAGCATCTTGGCGAGCGTCAGGTTGGCGCTCGACACCGCCTCCACGTCCTGTACGTCGATCGGCCGGCCGAGGTCCGCCAGTCCGGGCACAGCCGCGGTCAGGTCGGCGCCGGTCAGCCGCCGGACGCCGTCGGACGTATGCCCGGCCATCGCGATGGTGCCGCCGAGGGTGAACAACGCGACGCTCACGTGCAGGGTCCTCTCTAATGGTTGACCGCCCGGAAAGCTATCACTACTTGGAGCGAGCACGGACGTGCAGCCGCTCGCCCTGCGGGCCGAACAGGCAGAGCATCTCGGCCGATCCAGGCCCGGGGTTGCCGAACCAGTGCGGGACCCTCGTGTCGAACTCCGCCACCTCGCCCTCCAACAGGACGATGTCGCGATCGCCCAGCACCAGCCGGATCCGGCCGGACAGCACGTAGATCCAGTCGTAGCCCTCGTGGGTCCGCTGGTCCGGTTCGCCGCCCGGCCAGCCCTCCGGCACGATCTGCTTGTACGCCTGGAGCCCGCCCGGCCTTCGACTCAGCGGGATCATCGTCGCGCCGTGGTGCCGGATCGGCTTCGCGTGGATGCGGGGGTCACCGGTCGGGGGCGCGTCCACCAGTTCGTCAAGCTGGACCTGGTGCGCCCGGGCCAGCGGCAGCAGCAGTTCCAGCGTCGGGCGGCGCTGACCCGCCTCCAACCGGGACAGCGTGCTCACCGAGATGCCGGTGGACGCCGACAACTGGGCGAGCGTCGTACCGCGCTCCTGCCGCAGCGACCGCAGTCTCGGGCCGACCGCTTCCAGGACGTCGTCGAAAGGATCCACGGTTGCCATCTTGGCAAACTTTCTTGTCGTTTTCGAGAAACCGGCGAACTGTGGGGCCACAGACTGCGGATCGATGAAGGAGCGACGGATGAAGAAGTACGACGTGATCGTGGTGGGCGGGTCGGCCGCTGGGTTGAACGGGGCGCTGGCGCTGGTCCGGTCGCGCCGGTCCGTGCTCGTGATCGACAACGGCACGCCGCGCAACGCGCCGGCCGAGCACGTGCACAACTACCTGAGCCGCGACGGGGTACCGCCGAGCGAGCTGTACGCGATCGGCCGCGCCGAGGTCACCGGGTACGGCGGTGAGGTGACCACCGGTACCGTCACCACTGTCACCCGGCCGACGTCGACCCCCGAGGACGGGTTCGTGGTGGAACTGGGCGACGGGCGGTCGTTCGGAGCACGCAGGCTGCTGGTGGCCACCGGCGGCACGGACGTGCTGCCCGACGTACCGGGGCTGGCCGAGCGGTTCGGGCGCGACGTACTGCACTGCCCGTACTGCCACGGATGGGAGGTGCGCGATCAGGCGATCGGCGTACTGGCCACCGGTGGGATGGCGATCCACCAGGCGATGCTGTTCCGGCAGTTGAGCGACGACGTGACGCTGTTCCTGCACACCGGGCCGACGCCGTCTGACGAGCAGTGGGAGGAACTCGCAGCCCGCGGGATCTCGGTTGTCGAAGGACGGGTCGATGCCGTGGAGGTGACGAACGACAAGCTCACCGGCGTACGGCTGGAAGGCGGCAAGGTCATCCCGCGCCAGGCCCTGGCGGTGCAGTCGGTGGTGCGGGCACGGGTCGACTTCCTGGCCGAGCTCGGGCTGAAAGCGGTCGACCAGGAGTTCGGCGACGCGTACCTCGGTACCGCGGTCCAGGCGGATCCGAGCGGTGCGACCGAAGTACCGGGCGTCTGGGTCGCGGGCAACGTGGCCGACCTACGCAGCCAGGTGATCACCTCGGCAGCGGCCGGCTTGACCGCGGGCGCCACGATCAACGCCGACCTGATCGCCGAAGACACCCGCCTCGTGGTGGCCGCACGCAGTAGTTGAGGAGTTGAATAGAGGCGGGAGGGTGGATGCGCGACACGGTCGACCCAGAATTCGCCTCGTACGTCGATGCGCGACAGGGCAGGTGGCTCCGGACGGCGTACCTCGTGTACGGCGAGCTCGAGCGTGCTGAGGAGCAACTCCTGCACGCCTTCACCAGGTTGTCACTGCGCTGGGGCAAGGTGGACGACCCGGACGCGTTCGTGCAGCGCCTGCTCTACCAGCCGGCCTTGTCGCGCTGGGCGAAGGTGCGGCCGTTCGAGGGTGAGGACGAGCCGGTCAAGCTCGCCTTGGCGTCTCTCACCCCGGCCCAGCGCGCAGTACTGGTCCTGCTGTACTTCGAGGAGCTCACCGAGTACGAGGTGTCCGACGTGCTGAGCATGTCGCAGCCGTCCGTGCACGGGCACGGCCAGACCGCCGTCGGCCGGTTGGGTGCGGCGCTGGGCTCGGGGGACTGGCGCGACGCCTACCGCAGGGACCAGCAGTGAGGCGCGAGGAGGTCCGGCCGCTGCTGGACCGAGCTTCCGACCTGCTGCCGGAGCCGGACCTGACCGACACCGCCTGGGCCGGTGGTCTCGCCATCCGGCGCAGACGCCGTCGCAGCACGATCGTCGGGCTCGCCGTGGTGCTGCTGGTCGCGGTGATCGCCGCCGTGGTCGCCGGACTCGGCGGCAACAACACCGGCATCGTCCCGCCGACCACTCCACCCAGCACTCCGTCCGGCTTCATCCCGCCGGCCGGGCAGATCTTCGGTGTCGACTACTGGATGGCGCCGCCGGCCGGCAGCGAGCGGTTCCTGGATCGCCTCGAGACCCCGCTGGGGGACGCGCTGCAGTTGCCCGTCAGCGCCGGCGACCTCAGGGAGGATCCGTTCGACCGAGTGGCCGCAGTGGTGCTCTCGCATCGGAACGGGAGCTTCACACCTCTGCTGCTGGACCCGACCTCCCGCTGGGCCCGGGTGGACCTCCGGTTAAGCGCCATCAGGTCCGGTGAACCGCTCAGCCCCGGGGCGATCTCGCCGGACGGGCGGCTGGTTGCGTTCCCGCAGCCCGGCGGTGTCGCGATCATCGACGCCACCGATACCACCGACGCGTCAACGCGTCGCATCGCGCTCCCGGCCGAGGACATCCGCAGCGTGGCTTGGCTGGAGAACAGCGACGGCCTGCTCGTCAGCGGTCCGGGCGTCGCCTATCGCGTCCTGATCGGCGCCTTCGCCGTCGGCGAGGAGCCAGTCGCCACTGTGGCTGCCAGCAACGACCCGTTCGACGTGGCAGCGCCGTACCGGCTGGATGGCACGGGCAACCAGGTGGCGCTGATGCGGTACGAGGCGAACCGCACCTGGACCGTCGACAGCAATCCCCGGCTGCCGGTGGGCACCTGGGCCGGACTGACGTTCACGCAAGGGGCCATCGCGGCCAGGATGTTCATCGCCGACCAGCTGCCGCAGGTGCCGACCGTCGTGTCGAAGCCGCAGGTAGTCGCGGCGATCTCCCGGCAACTGACCCTCCCCAGCCGCCTGCTGGTCCTCGGAGAGACCCCAGCGGCCACACCGACTCCCGGCCGGAACACTCCCGACCGGATCCGCGAGCCGGGCTGCTGCTTCCTGCTCGGCTGGTACGACGAGCAGACGGCGCTGCTGCAGGTGGCAGGCTGGGTGCTCGCCTGGGACCTGCAGACAGGCCGAGTACGCCGGGTCACCGAACTCGACGTGACCGGCGTCGCACTCGGCCCCGGCGTACGCGGCTGATTCCTACTCGGCGATGCACCTCATCGTCATCGCGACCAGGTGGTCGGCATCGTCCACCGACGGCATCTTCTCGCCCGTCAGCGCGCGGACGATCAGTACTCCGGCCAGCCACTGCACCATCAGTACCGGGTCCGCCGACGCGCGGATCGGTTCACCCCGCCGCCGGGCTCGCTCCAGCGCGGCCGCCGTCAGGGCGATCCTGCGCTGCAGGAAGGACCGGTAGAAGACCGTGAACTGCTCGTCGCGGTTCATCTCGCTGACTGCGAGGCGGATCAGCGCGATGCCTTCCTTGCTGTTCACGAAGATCAGGGCGTCCCGGTAGACCTGGCGCAGGTCACCGGCGATGGACCCGGTGTCGGCATCCGGGATCTCGATGTCGAACATCTGGGCCATCGCGTCGTTGGCGAGGAGCTCCTTGCTCGCCCACCGCCGGTAGATCGTGGCCTTCCCGACGCCAGCCGCCTCCGCGACGTCGTCGACCGTCATTCCGTCGAACCCGCGTTCCAGCAGCAGCTGGACGGCGTACCGGCGGATCCGTGGCTCTGCCTCCGGGTCTCTCGGCCTGCCTCTGCGCGGTCGCTCCCCGCTGTTCAGCTCCATTTCGCTTTCCCCAGCTCGGACGGTCGCAGTGGCGCGGCTGCGGGCCGTGTGGTCAGGCCAGACTGCCACAACCGGGCCGATGTCACGTCGATGTCACTTAACGGAGCGCTTTGTCACATGCCTGAAACATCAGGACCGATCGGCTGAAACGGCGCGCCGACACCGTTTGCGGTGTGGCCGTGCGCGGGCTTCCCGGCGTTGTGGAGCTCCCCGACTGAGGACGCGGGCCACCCCCAGATCGATGGAAGGGATGTCGTTGATGGAGATCAACGCCGGCGATACCGCCTGGGTCTTGGTCAGTGCCGCCCTGGTGTTCTTGATGACACCAGGCCTGGCTTTCTTCTATGGCGGCATGGTGCGCGTGAAGAGCGTGCTGAACATGATGATGATGAGTGCGATCACCATCGCCGTCGTCACCATAATTTGGGTGCTGGTCGGCTACTCGCTGACCTTCGCCGGTGACACCGGGCATGTGATCGGAAACTTCTCGGAGGTCGGCCTGAAGGGCCTGATCTCACCCGATGCGGTCAGTGGCACCATCCCGACGCTCGCCTTCGTCGCCTTCCAGCTGATGTTCGCGATCATCACCCCAGCGCTGATCTCGGGTGCCATCGCCGACCGGGCCACCTTCCGCGGCTGGATCGCGTTCGTCGTGGGCTGGACGTGCCTGGTGTACTTCCCGGTCGCCCACTCCGTGTGGTTCCTGGACGACGGCGCCGGCGGCTGGATCGGCGACAACCTGAAGGCGATCGACTTCGCCGGTGGTACCGCCGTGCACGTCAACGCCGGTGCCGCCGCGCTCGCGCTGGCCCTGGTGCTCGGCCGCCGGGTCGGCTGGCGCAAGGACCCGATGCGGCCGCACAGCCTGCCGCTGGTCATCCTCGGCGCCGGTCTGCTGTGGTTCGGCTGGTTCGGCTTCAACGCGGGCTCCGCGCTGAGCGCCGGCACCACCGCCGCGGTCACCTTCGTGAACACCCAGGTCGCCACGGCCGCCGCCGTGATCGGCTGGCTGATCGTGGAGCGGATCCGGCACGGCAAGGCCACCACGCTGGGTATGGCCTCGGGGGCCGTCGCCGGTCTGGTCGCGATCACGCCGTCCTGTGGCGCGGTCACCCCGGTCGGCGCGATCATCCTCGGCGTTCTCGCCGGTGCCATCTGCTGCTTCGCGGTCTCGCTGAAGTACAAGTTCGGCTACGACGACTCCCTCGACGTGGTCGGCGTGCACCTGGTCGGCGGTCTGTTCGGCTCGCTGGCGATCGGCTTCCTGGGCACCGCGGCCGCCCCGTCCGCGGTGAACGGCCTGTTCTACGGTGGCGGTGTCAGCCAGCTCGGCAAGCAGGCGCTGGCGAACGTGGTGGTCGCTGTCTACTCCTTCACGGTGGCCTTCATCCTCGGCAAGGTGATCGACAAGACGATCGGCTTCCGCGTCAGCGAGGACGAGGAGGTCACCGGTGTCGACCAGGTCGAGCACGCGGAGACGGCGTACGACTTCCTGGCCGCGGGCTCGGGGCTGCGAGGTCACAGCAGCGTCGCCCGTACCCCGGCCGCCGAGACCGAGACGTCTGAGAAGGAAGGTGCGCACGCATGAAGCTGATCACCGCGGTGATCAAGCCGCACAAGCTGGAAGATGTCCGGGCCGCGCTGGAGACGTTCGGGGTGACCGGCATGACGGTCACCGAGGCGAGCGGCTACGGCCGGCAGAAGGGCCACACCGAGGTGTACCGCGGTGCGGAGTACGAGGTGGATCTGGTCCCGAAGGTCCGGCTCGAGGTGGTCGTCGAGGACGGTGACGCCGCCGACGTGACCGACGTGATCGTGAAGGCCGCGCAGACCGGCAAGATCGGTGACGGCAAGGTCTGGGTGGTACCGGTCGAGTCGATCGTCCGGGTCCGTACCGGCGAGACCGACGGAGACGCCCTCTAGATGGTGGACCGAGCAGCACAGCGGCGCGCTCGTGCCGAGGAGGCCGACGCCCTGCTGTTCCTGCTCCTCTCCAAGGCCTGCGACGCCCTCGGTGTTCCCACCGAGGGCGTCGCCCTGGTCGCCGTCGGCGGCTACGGCCGGGAGGAGCTGTCGCCCTACAGCGATCTCGATGTGATGCTTCTGCATGCCGAGGGGTATCCCCAGGTCGACGAGCTGGCCGCCCAGATCTGGTACCCGTTGTGGGACTCGCGGACTCGGCTGGACCACAGCGTCCGAACCGTCGCGCAGGCCCAGCAGGCGGCGGCCGACGACGTACGGGTCGCCCTCGGGCTGCTGGACGCCCGGCACGTGGCCGGGGATTCTCACCTCACCCTGCAGTTGCGGTCGGTCCTGATGGCCGACTGGCGCCGTACTGCGAAGACGCGGCTGCCGGCACTCGCGGAGGCGTGCCGGGATCGGGCCACCACGGTCGGCGAGCTGGCGCACTTGGCCGAACCGGACCTCAAGGAGGCGTACGGCGGGCTGCGAGACGCCGTGGTACTGCGAGCCCTGGTGGCGTCGTGGTTGATCGACGTACCGCATCCCGTGGTCGAGCGGGCGCGGCTGGACCTGCTGAACGTGCGGGACGAGCTGCACGAGGTCGCCGGGCGTGCGACCGACCGGCTGGTCGCTGACGTGGCCGGCGAGGTCGCGGCCGGGCTCGGCCTGGCGGATCGCGATGCCTTGCTGCGGCACATCTACGCCACCGGCCGGACCTTGGCTCACGTATGCGACGTGTCGTGGCGGCGGATCGAGAGCCTGATGGCCCGTCCGCCTCGCTCCCGACGTCGTCACCGCGGCGGTGGGCCGCTACTGCTCGCGCTCGACGAGGGCGTCGGCCAGCATGAGGGCGAGGTTGTCCTGATGCCGGAAGCCCGCCCCGAGCGGGACTCTGCCCTTGGCCTGCGAGCCGCGGCTGTTGCTGCCGACCGGGATCTGGTGCTGTCGCCTGCTGTGTGCGATCGACTGGCCAGGACGGCCGCCCTGCTCCCAGAGCCCTGGGGTGCGGAGGCTCGGCGCCTCTTTTGCGCACTGCTGGGCGCGGGGGAGGGGCTGCTGGAGGTCTGGGAGGCCCTGGACCAGGCCGGCTACATCTCCCGGATCATGCCGGAGTGGGCCACCGTGCGCTTCCGGCCGCCGCAGTCGGCGATTCACCGCTATACCGTCGACCGGCATCTGCTGGAGACCTGTGTCGAGGCCTCGAAGCTAGTCCGGGATGTACGCCGACCGGACCTGCTGCTGGTAGCCGCGCTGCTCCATGACCTGGGCAAGGCGGTCGACGGCGACCACAGCGTCACCGGTGCTGTCATCGCGACCACTGTCGCCCGTCGGCTGGGTTTCGCCGAGGCCGACGTCGACACGGTCACCCTGCTCGTCCGGCAGCACCTGATGCTGGCGCAGGTCGCCACCAGGCGGGACTTGGACGACCCGATGACGGTGGACCTGGTCGCGGGCATTGTCGGCAACACGGACACACTTGACCTGCTGGAAGCTCTCACCTACGCCGATGCTCGTGCTGCTGGGCCTGCTGCCGCGTCGCCGTGGCGTCTGCGCCTGGTCGGTGAACTTGCTCGCCGTGTGCGTGGTGAGTTGTCCGGGGGAGGTGCTGGGCTCTGGACCGACGCTCCGCCCATCCCGCTGCCGCAGTTGCATCAGGTGGTCGGGGTGGGACGGCTGGGGGTGACCGTGTCGGATCACCGAGGCGACCTGCGGGTCAACGTCGCCGTACCGGATCAGGTGGGCACGCTGTCCACCGTGGCCGGAGTACTGGCGGTGGAGCGGCTCGCAGTACGGTCTGCGGTCATCACGTCGGTCGACGGGCTGGGGATCTCGCAGTGGTCCGTCGCCGGGTCGGCGCCGGATCCGGTGCGGCTGCGGGATCGGCTGGCTGTGGCGCTGCGCGACGACAGCGACCTCGTACGCCGGTTGGCCGCGCGCGACTCGTCCGCTCGGGGCAAGGCGGCCGCCAGTCGGGTCGACCTGCTGCCTGACGCGTCCGAGACGGCCACGGTGTTGCAGGTGCGGGCTCACGACCGGCCCGGCCTGCTCTACGACGTCACTGCGGCGATCGCGTCGACAGGAGCCGACATCAGGTCTGCGCACGTGAGCACTCTCGGTGCGGAGTGCGTGGACGTGTTCTACCTGACCGACAGCGACGGCTCGCCCCTGGAGGAAGAGGACGCGCGTACGACGGCAAAGTCGGTTCTGGATCGCCTGACCTTCTAGGGTCGGGCGTGTGGATCTAGTACAGGCGTTCCAGCTCCAGGCCGCGGCCTGCGAGGAACTCGGCTCACCTATGTACGCCGACCTGCTGCGGTTTGTGGTGGATGACTATGAGATCGGTGGTTCGCCAGTAGCGGTGCTTGCCGGCTATGAGGATCAGCCGGCTGGTGCGGCGATCGCGTTGCGATTGCTGGGGTCCGTGCACCGGCTAGTGCTGGCGGGGGAGGCTCCGGAGCTGGCGGCGTTCTACCCGAGCGTCGGTGGCGAGTGGGACCCCCGGCTGGGCTGGGAGGCGTTCGATCAGGTGCTGCAGGCGCGTGGCCCAGAGTTGCGTGAACTGCTGACCCAGCCGCCCCAGACGAACGAGGTGGGCCGGTCTATCGCTCTCTATGGTGGCCTGTCCCGGTTGGCCGAAGCTGTCCCGTTGCCTGTGCGGCTGTTCGAGATCGGGGCGAGTGGTGGGCTCAACCTGCGCGCCGACCAGTTCTGCTACAACCTGGCCGACGGGTCGACCTTCGGGTCTTCGGACAGCCCGGTGGTGTTCGACGATGCCTGGTCCGGGCGGCCGCTCGACCCTGCTGTGAAGTTGCGGATCGTGGAGCGGGTGGGGAGCGACATCGCGCCGGTGAACCCGTTCACCGATGACGGCGCGCTCACGCTGACGTCGTACGTGTGGCCCGACATGCCCGACCGGCTGGAGCGCCTGCGCGGCGCGTTGGAGGTCGCGCGGAAGGTGCCGGCCGACGTACGGCGTGAGGACGCCGTGTCGTTCCTGCGCAACCTCGAACTCTCCGAAGGCCACGTCACGGTCGTCTGGCATTCGGTGATGTGGCAGTACCTCACACCTGAGGACAGGGCTGCCGCGGACGGGTTGATCGCCGCGCTCGGAGCCCAGGCGACTTCCTCGGCGCCGCTGGCTCACCTCAGCCTGGAGCCGATGCGCCGCACCCCGGACGCGGAGCCGGAGTTCCTGGTGGTGTTGCAGGTCTGGCCGACCGGAGTACCGCGGGTGCTCGGTACGGCCGAGCCGCACGGGCTTCCGGCTCGGTGGGAGTGAGCTAGTTGGTCAGCGCGGCGACCAGGGTGTCCGTGAGTTCTTTGGCGTAGTGGCCGTCCGGGTCGAGGTCGGGGTCGAAGATGCCGATGTCGATCCCGACGCACTTCGGCGATGCGAGCAATGGCTTCAGCAGATCGCGGAGGTGCTCGTGCTCGAGGCCGCCGGGGTCCGGGCTGTCGACTGCCGGCATCACCTTCGCGTCGAGGATGTCCACGTCCAGGTGCACCCAGAAGCCGTCGAGGTCGTCCCGCTCCAGGTGAGCCAGTACTCCGCTTGCCGCCGCTGCCGGATCGTTGATGACGGCGAGCGCCGACCAGTCCGGGATACCCGCCTCACGCAGGCTGTCGAGGTACGCCTCGTCCTCGCGGTAGCCGAGCATCACCGCGTCCTGGTCGCGCACATACGGCCCCAGGTCCTCGAGGTCGGTCAGATCCTCCTGGCCGCGCCCCGTCACCAGTGCGAGCGCCTCGCCGCCGGCGGCTCCGACGTACGCGTCGTTGTCGACAGTGCGGAAGTCGGAGTGGCCGTCGAGGTACGCCACGCCGTACCGCCCCCTGCGCTTCAACGCCAACGCCGGCCCGAGCAGGTTGCTGCACTCACCACCCAGCAGCACCACGAACTTGTCGTCATCGAAGAGCTTCCCCAACCGATCCGCGAGCTTGACGGTGTAATCCGCCATGGCCCCGGCGTTGAACACCCCATCCCCAGGCTTCCAGTCCCCCCGGTCGTACCTAGGCGGCGTCACACACCCGGCATCCCCGGCCCCGATGCGCCCGACAAACCCCTGATCCCGCAGCGCCCCCGCCAACTTGTAACACCCCGGCACCGCCCCCACCACCGGCGGCCTGAGCCCAAGATTCGAAGGCCCATCCAAAACCACAACCTGCCGACCGGGCATGCTGGCCAAGATCCCGCCTCCCATGAACTAACCGCTAATCAGAAGTGCAGTGGTTAGATGCTCCCGGCGCCGATACCGAGTTGTCAACAGAAACTCGCCCGCCCGTACCGTCGACCGCTGACTAACCCGACTCTCCGGTCGGGAAGGTCGGATCTCGCAACTCCCTCTCGAGGTGCTTCAGCACCCTCGTCATCGCCTTGATATGGATCTCCTCGTCGGAAGGAGCCTCCCCGGAGACCTCCCAGATCCTGCGCCGGGCTTCTTCGAGCGCAGCGATCTTCTCCTCGACCGTCCCGTCCACCTGGTACGCCGCGGCGTGAACGGCACCCGCCTGGTGGTAGTACTCACTCCACTGACGAGGTGGCGCCGGTGACTCGCCGAGCGAAGCGATCAACTGGCCGGTCCATCCGCGCTCAGACTCAGAGGCGTCCTCCGGAACAAGCGCCCGCAACCCCGCCTGCTCCGCCGCCACATCGGCACCCTCGGAACTCCACACGCGCTCCCGAGCCTCATAGAAGGCCTCATTGAACACAGCGACCTCAACCTTGCCGTCGTCCACCACACCTCCTCGGTCACCGTCCGTGCAGTCCGGCAACGCTATCGACCCACGGACACATCGTTCGCGACATCCAAAGCTCGCCAACTGCCCGCAGTCAGCTTCTCTGCCCGGGGTGCTCTTCCATCAGGAACGTGGGATCTCGCAGCTCCCTCTCGACGTGCTCCAGCACTCTGGTCATCGCTTTGATGTGGATCTCCTCGTCAGCGGGGGCCTGTTCGGAGATTTCCCAGATCTTGCGTCGGGCCTGTTCGAGGGCGGCGATCTTCTCTTCGACGGTTCCCTCGGCCCGGGACGCCGCGGCGTGGACCGCGCCTGCCTGGTGGTAGTACTCGCTCCACTGACGGGGAGGTGCAGGTGGCTCGGCGAGTGACGCGATCAGTCGACCGGTCCAGCCGCGATCGTGCTCCGATGCGTTCGCCGGGACGAGCGCTTGCAGAGCTGCCTGCTCGGCCTCGATATCGGCAACATCGTCACCTCGCACCCGATCGCAGGCGCGCGCGAAGGCACGGTTGAACACAGCTAGGTCGACCTTGCCGTCGTTCATCACACCTCCCTGGTCAGCGTGTGCAGATCCGCAACGATATCGATGAACGGACCCAGCCGTTCGCAACTATCCACAGGCCCGCCGGCCGCCATTCGCTGGCGAGTGTCCACCAACGCCGCTTCGCCCCGGTGCGCTAGTCGCGGGCAGGACGGGTCGGCCCGGTGGCTCGGCTGGGTGTGGCTACCTGGCCGCCGGTTCGTCCGCGAGCGCCGTCGCCGAGTGAGGGCGCGTGACGGGTCGCTTGCGCGGCTGGGGCCTGGCCGTTGAGGAACCGCATCTGACTGTTCGCGGACAGGTCTGCCATCGGCCCGGCTACACGAGTTTCAGCAGCCGGGGGAGGAAGGTCGCCGAGCTCAGCCCGTGCGGCCTCGGCGTTGGGTGACTCCGCGGGGAAGGGCTGCGCCGGATTGGCTCGGTAGTGGTGGCGGATCTCATCGACCTTGGCGTTCAAGCTTCGCCGGATGTCTTCGGCCGCGAGGTTGCCCGCCACGGCCGATCTCTTGTGCATCGTCGGCCATTGATCGTGCTTCATCGTCTGGATCAGCGCGGCCCGCACCGCAGTCCGGTCCTTCATGCGGTCCGGAACGACCTCTGCCAGCCGATTCCGCACAACTGCGTCAGCCAACTGGTCGAAATGCATCGTCGCGGGGCCCCGAGTGCCTTGGTCGATCAACATGTCGCGGGTTACGCGTGGACCCGCCGCCTGATCGAGCAGGTTGTCGACTGCCGCGTACGCCCCCGGGTACTGCGGATCTCCCAGCGACAAACCCGGATAACCGGCCCGGCTGGCAAATGCGTCGAAGTCCTCGAAGGTTCGTACCTCGGCGAAGCCCTCCATGAGCCCCAGCGAGTGCGAGCTGCGGACAGCGTTCGGCTCGGCCGGCGCGTCGGTCTCCATCCCCGCATGAGTCGACTCATGAAGCACGGAGGCCAATGCTTGCGCCTGACGGCGCGGAGATTTGTCCGCGGTCTCGCCGGTCAGCCATTGAAGGGCACGTTCCTCGGACAGCCTGATGCTTCCGGTCTTTGGATCGAAGCCGCCCCATCGGCCGGTGTCCGTCGAGTAGAGATCTCGGTTCCAGCGATCGACAGCGCTCGGTCGTAGTCCCTGCGCCAAGTGGTACAGACGCGTGAACTCTCGGTAGGTCGCCGAATCTCGCGGTACGTGTCGGTCCCCGTCCACCGGTCAGCTCGTCTGGGCCGGAGGCTCCTGGTGTGGCCAGGTTGGATCGCGCAACTCGTCCTCGAGGTGCTCCAGAACCCGGGTCATTGCCCGGATGTCCGCCTCCTCGTCTTCGGATGCGCGGTCGGCGATCTCCCAGATCTTGCGGCGGGCTTCCTCGAGAGCGGCGATCTGTTCCTCGACGGTGCCGCCGGCCCGGTATGCCGAGGCATGCACCCGGCCGGCCTCGTGGTACAGCTCGCTCCACTGTCGCGGTGGAGGCGGCGGTTTCGCGAGTGACTCGATCAGGCCGACGGCCCAGTCGCGATCCTCGGCCGACGCGTCATCCGGGACGAGCTCTCGCAGCCGCGCTTGCTCTTCCGCGACGTCGCCCTGTTCCTTGCGCACCCGGCGCCGAGCTCCGGCGAACGCCGAGTTGAACTTGGCAACGTCCAATGGCATGGGCTCTCCTCGGTCGATGTCTCTCACTGCCCGAACGCTATCGGGATCGGCCGCGACGGGCGGTCGGTTATCCACAGGGTGCTATTCGCGGCCGGTGGTCTGAGGCGTCTGGCGGGTGTGTGTCTGCGAGGCACCGCGCGAGCTCGAAGCACCGCGGGATCCGTCCCCGAGCGACGGCCGCTGATGTGTGGCCTGGGCAGCAGGCGCCTGCCCACTGAGGAACCGCATCTCGCCGGCTGGCTGAGGTGTCGTTGCCGTGGCTCCCTGTCCGGCCTGCTGCGTGCTTTGCGTAGCCCTGGCGGCCTCGACACGGGAAGGAGATGAGGCTTGGGCGGCAGGGTGGGCGGCTTGAGCAGCGGGTCGGACGCCCTCGATGCCGGTGGCGGCCGGTTGTTCAGGAGCGGGCTGTTGTTGGCCAGCCGGCTGCGGGTCGCGGGAGACCCGAGTGCTTGCGTCTGGTGCTGGCAGGTTCGACAGATCGGCGTCAGTACCACGGTCGGGCTGCGTGATGGCGCGCTGCTGTTCACCCTGCTGGTCGGTCTCCGCTGCCACAGCCGCCGCCGGGTTCGGGACCTTGGCGGGGAACGGCTCCTCCCGGGGTGTTCTGGTAGTGCTCGCGGACCTCGGCCACCGCTCGGTCCAGCGACTCGGTAGTGAGGCGCGTGACCATCTCGCCTGCCTTGGGACGATCTTGGACGCCATGCCACTCGGGCACTGCCATGTTGTTGATGAGGTGAGCGCGGGCGGCTTGCTGGTGCGAAGGATCCTGCGGTACGACATCGCCCAGCTCGTTCTGCACGATGCGGTCGGCCAGCACATCCCACCGCATCATCACCGGTGAGTTGAGCGCGGTGGTGATCAGCTCACGCCTGTCGGCCTCGCCGGTCGACGCGCGATCCAGCAGCTCGTTGGTGGCGTGCACGGCACCGGCGTACTCAGGGACAGGGGGCTTCGGTACGTCCGGGTAGCCGGCGAGCTGGGCGAAGGTCTCGAAGTCGTCCGTCGTCGCGGTCTCGGTCAGACCCTCGTCGAGGCCGACTGATTGCTGCAGGCGGAGCGCGTTCGGTTCGTACTTCGCGTCGAACTCGGACCGCGCGTGCGTCGACTCGTGCAGCACGGTCGATAAAGCCTGACCCTGGATCGCCGGATCGTCACTCAGCTCGCCACCGGTGAGATGCCGCAGTACGAGATCTTGGTTGAGGCGCATGGTGCCGTCGCGCCCCAGGCCACCCCATTTGTCGTCGGAGCGCGCGTAGAGGTCACCGTTCCACCGATCGATGCCCCCTGGACGAAGGCTGAGGGCGATCTGATGGAGCCGCGCCACCTCCAGGTACACAGGCGACGAGCGGTCGATCAGGACCATGCCCTCGTTGCCGGCCAAGGTCAGCTGCCCGCCGTGTCGGCCGGCGGCGGATCGGACCAGGGGAGGTCCTCGGCAAGGTCGTTCTCGCGGTGCTCGAGCATCCGGGTGAGGCCGCGGATCTGCGCGCTGTCCTCCCCTGCTCCGTCGGCGATCTCCCAAATCTTCTTGCGTGCTGCCGCCAGAGCCGCGAGCTTCTCCTCCTTCGTGCCACCCGCGTAGAACGCCGTGTCCTGGATCTGGAGAGCCTCAGCCATCTCCGGGCTGGGAGGCGCGGCAGGTGCGGCGGAGCCGGGGAGCGCTGCGATGAGGTTGCGGGCTACTTGTTGGTGGTTGGGGTCGACGAGTTGCGGGACGAGCGCTAGGAGGCGCTGCTGTTCGGCGGCTACGTCGATGAGCTTGCCTGCACGCAGTCGTTCGCGGGTAACGGTGTAGTCATCGTTGAACTCGTGGAACTCCATCGTTGCCTTTCGCTCCAGGCCTGCCTTGCTGGTCGGCGGGGTGCCCGGTCAACGATATCGACCAAACGGCCCAACACCCCGGCTTCAAGCACAGGACCCATGTCACAGCCGTTCGGCACCGAGGGGCTAGGTCGGGGTGGCTGACTAGGTGGGGTCCGCCGTTGCTTCGGGCCACGGCCAGGGCTCGGTCAAGGAGTCTTCGCGGCGTTCGAGCATGCGGGTGAGGCCGCTGATGTTCGCGCTGTCTTGGCCGCCGGCGCGGTCGGCGATCGCCCAGATCTGCTTGCGGGTGCGGTCGATCGCGACCAGCTGTTGCTCGACCGTGCCGCTCTCGAGGTCGGCTGTGTTGAGGACGTGGAGGGCTTCGGTCATCTCGGGCGAGCGCGGTGGTGGATCGACGAGGAGGGCTGGAAGATCCGCGATCAGGTCTTCGGCGACCTTGCGGTCGTGGTCGGTCGACAGGCCTGGGACGAGGAAGCGCAGCTGCTGTTGCCCGGCTTCGCTGTTCGAGGTGTCGCCCGAACGTAGGCTGGCGCGTACGAGCTTGTACTCCCGGTTGAACTCGGCGAGCCCGAACTTGCCGTCCATTACGCCTCCGTGGTTGTTGTCTGTGGCCAGAGCGGATCGCGGAGGTTGTCTTCGAGGTGTTCGAGGACTCGGGTCAGGCCTCGGATGGCTGGGGCTTCGCCCTGCGGGGGCGCGTTTGGCGATCTCGAAGATCTTTCGGCGTGCTTCGGCCATGATCGCGCTGCGTTCCTCGGCCGTTCCGGGGGTCTCGTATGCCGCGCGCTCGATCGCCACGGCTTCGCGCATGAGGTCGCTGGGCGGCCCCGGCGGTACGGCGTACCTGGGTAGGCGCAGGAAGAGATTGGTGGCGATGCGGCGGTCCTTGTCCGATTCGAGCTGCGGAAGCAGATCTCGCAAGGTCCCTTCAGCCGGCGCAACCGCCGCGACGCCCTCCCGGCGAATTCGCCGCTTGGCCGCGTTGTACGCATTGTTGAACTCGATCAGCCGCACCGAACATTCCTTTCGCCTCGAACCTATCGACGTCGCCCCGGATCGCGGACGTCAGCCTTGGTCGTAGTCATCGTTTCCGGACTTACAGCCGCTTGTTCGATCTCGCGGCGGGTTGTCCACAGCACGCCGGGGCGGGTGGGGTGGTACTGCGGCCGGTAGACTCGCTGAGTTGCGTGCCTGTGGGTGCGTACCGGCCTGCTCCACCGAATGAAACGGACTGTTTCGTGTTCGACACCCTTTCCGATCGCCTTGCCGCCACGTTCAAGAATCTGCGCGGCAAGGGCAAGCTGACCGATGCCGACATCGACGCGACCGCCCGGGAGATCCGGATCGCGCTGCTGGAGGCCGATGTCGCGCTGCCGGTGGTGAGGGAGTTCATCGCCGCGGTCAAGGAGCGGGCCAGCGGGGCCGAGGTGCGCGGCGGGCTGAACCCGGCGCAGCAGGTGATCAAGATCGTCAACGAGGAACTGGTTAAGATCCTCGGTGGCGAGACCCGCGAGCTGCGGATGGCCAAGCGGCCGCCGACGGTGATCATGCTGGCCGGTCTGCAGGGTGCTGGTAAGACGACCCTGGCCGGGAAGCTGGCCAAGTGGCTCAAGGAGACCAGGCACCAGACGCCGATGCTGGTGGCCGCCGACCTGCAGCGGCCCAACGCGGTCACCCAGTTGCAGGTGGTGGGCGAGCGGGCCGGCGTACCGGTGTTCGCGCCCGAGCCGGGCAACGGTGTCGGCGACCCGGTCGAGGTCGCGCGGCAGGCGATGGACGAGGCGCGGACCAAGCAGCACAGCGTGGTGATCGTCGACACGGCCGGCCGGCTGGGTGTCGACGAGGTGCTGATGAAGCAGGCCGCGGACATCCGGGACGCGGTCACCCCGGACGAGATCCTGTTCGTCGTCGACGCGATGATCGGCCAGGACGCGGTGAACACCGCGCAGGCCTTCCTCGACGGCGTCGGCTTCGACGGTGTGGTGCTGTCCAAGCTCGACGGTGACGCCCGCGGTGGTGCCGCGCTGTCGATCGCGCAGGTCACCGGCCGCCAGGTGATGTTCGCCTCGAACGGCGAGAAGCTCGAGGACTTCGACGTCTTCCACCCCGACCGGATGGCGTCGCGCATCCTCGGCATGGGCGACGTGATGAGCCTGATCGAGAAGGCCGAGCAGTCTTTCGACGCGGAGGAGGCGGCCAAGACCGCCGCCAAGCTGCAGAAGAAGGGCGGCAAGGACTTCACCCTGGACGACTTCCTCGCCCAGATGCAGTCGGTCCGCAAGATGGGCCCGCTGACCAAGATCTTCGGCATGCTGCCCGGCGCGGCCCAGTTCAAGGACCAGCTGGAGAACTTCGACGAGCGCGAGATCGACCGGATCGAGGCGGTCATCCACTCGATGACGCCGGCCGAGCGGGCCGATCCGAACATCATCAACGGCTCCCGCCGGCTCCGGATCGCGAACGGCTCGGGCACCGAGGTGGCCACCGTGAGCGGCCTGGTCGAGCGGTTCTTCGAGGCCCGCAAGATGATGTCCGCGATGGCGTCCGGCAAGGGCATGCCTGGAATGCCGGGGATGCCCGGTATGCCGGGCATGGGTGGCGGCAAGAAGGCCAAGCAGCAGGCCAAGAAGGGCAAGGCCAAGCGTGGCTCCGGCAACCCGGCCAAGCGGGCTGGTGGCTCCGGCCAGCCCGCGCAACCCCAGCCGGGTCAGCTGCCGGCCGCGTTCGGCGGCGGCGCCGCGGGCGGCGACTTCGAACTGCCCGACGCGCTCAAGAACATGCTCGACGGTAAGGACGGTAAGTGACCGACTGACTGGTTTCCCCGCTCAGCGGTGGCTGAACTCACCGCGACCGGTTGTCCCGAGCCACGTGACGACTAGGATCGTGCCTACGCCCGAAGTTCGAAGTTCGAAGTACTGCGGAATACGTCGAGGGACGGTTCGATGAGGCAGCAGTTCAGCAACCTGGACACCTGGCGGGGCAAGCTCAACGCTGCCGGGGTCTGTCTTGCGCCCCCGGCCGCGCTGATCGCCGTGTTCGTGACGGGCGGGGTCACGTCGAGCACGTTCATCGTGGACGCGCACGCTCTGAGCCAGCCGCGGCAGGACTCGGTCTTTGACGATCTGGTCGATGATATGCCGAGCCGGCCCGGTGTCGACGGAAGTGTCGCCACCGAGAAGAAGTCCCAGATCGAGGTCCCGGTCACGGGCGCGATCGACAGCAAGAAGCCGCCGGCTGTCGGAGTCGTCGGGGATGCCTCCGGGATTCCGGGCACCGTGCTCGCGGCGTACCAGAAGGCTGCCAAAGATCTGGCCCTCGCCCAGCCCGGCTGCGGCATCACCTGGCCGCTGCTCGCCGGTATCGGCAAGGTCGAGTCCGCCCACGCCAGCGGCGGCCGGGTGGACGCCGCCGGCCTGACCCGCGGCAAGATCCTCGGCCCGGTGCTCGACGGCGGCCCGGGGATGGCCGCGATCAGCGACACGGACCAAGGCCAGTACGACGGAGACAGCCGCTGGGACCGGGCGGTCGGCCCGATGCAGTTCATCCCGGGCACCTGGAAGGTCTACGGGGCCGACGGGAACGGCGATGGGGTCAAGGACCCGCACAACGTGTTCGACGCGGCCCGGGCGGCGGGGGACTACCTCTGCTCCAACGGCGCGAACCTCCGCGACCCGCAGGGTCTGGTGCAGGCGGTCCTCCGGTACAACCACTCGATGGACTACGTGTCCACCGTGCTGCGCTGGATGCAGTCGTACAGCAAGTCCACGGTGACGCTGCCGGACGACACCACCCCGATCCCACCGCCGGTCGACAACCAGGGCAACGTCGAGCACGACGACGACCCCACCCAGATCCCGAACACCCCCACGATGCCCGCCACCCCGGTCCAGCCGGGCGCGACGACCCCGACGTCGCCGCAGCCGACCACCCCGAGGCCGACGACTCCGAGGCCGACGACGCCCAGCCCGACCACGCCGGCGCAGAACACGCCGACGACGCCGCCCACGACGCCGCCGACCACCCCGCCCACGACACCTCCGACGACGCCGCCCACCACTCCTCCGACGACGCCGCCCACCACGCCTCCGACGACGCCTCCGACGACACCGCCCACGACGCCGCCGACCACCCCGCCGACCACGCCTCCGACGACGCCGCCGACCACGCCTCCGACCACGCCCCCGACCACTCCGCCCACGAACACGCCGGAGTGCGACCCGACGGCGACCCCCGCGCCGACGGAGCCTCCGACGCCGGACCCGACGTGCGCCCCGGCGCCGGAGACGACGGCCGCCCCGGAGACGACGACGGCGCCTGGCTCCTGACTGACGCCGGTCGCTCCCTGATCCGGTGCGAAAACCAGCCCGGAAGGGCCTCCGAGTGTTAAGAAATCCGCGGTGTGCGGATGTTGGACAGGGTGCCCGCGGCGGGCGGTTGAGCGCGGTACCGCGGCTTCTGTGACGGTTCGCCACCCAGCGGGCTATCGGCTCGGGTAACTTTGCGTCGCCCCTCGGTAACTTTGTGGCGCGTAGGTCGTTGGGGGAACTATGCGCCTAACCCGTAGTGGAAACCGTCGGGTCAAAATCATCATCGCTTCACTGTGCACGGCCCCCCTCCTGGTGGGGGCCATCGTGACAGTCGCCTCGGGCGGAGCCGGTGCCTCCGGCCGGCTCGCGGCGGACAGCCCGGTCGCCCCATCGCCTGGAGCCGGTCTGAACAGCGGTGAATTCGACGAACTGACCATGATCGTCCCGCAGCGTCCCGGAGTGGACGGCCGGATCGGATCTGACAAGCCTGCCCGAGCGGACGTGCCCGTCCAGGGAGCGACCGACGGCAGGTCCGTCGTCCGGCCGGGCCGGCCCGGAGCCGTCAACGGCATCCCCCGCGGGGTCTTCCCCGCCTACCGTCGTGCCACCGCGAATCTCGCCGTGGTTCGCCCCGACTGCGGGCTCACCTGGCCGCTGCTGGCCGGGATCGGCAAGGTCGAGTCCGCGCACGCCAGCGGCGGCAAGGTCGACGTGGCGGGCACCACCCGCGGGAAGATCCTCGGCCCGGTGCTCAACGGCCGCGGCGAGACCGGCCGGGTCAAGGACACCGACAAGGGCCGCTTCGACGGCGAGCTGACCTGGGACCGTGCGGTCGGCCCGATGCAGATCATCCCGGGCGTCTGGGAAGAGTTCGGGGCCGACGGCAACGGTGACGGATTCCGCAACCCGAACAACGTGTACGACGCCGTCACCACCGTCGCAGTCTACCTGTGCTCCGAGGGCGACGACCTGAAGCGCCCGCGCGACCTGATCGCCTCCCTGCTGCGGTACCAGCACTCCAAGGACTTCGTCGCCACCGTGCTGCGCTGGATGCGCGTCTACAGCAAGAGCGCCGTGCTGCTGCCGAACGCGAAGGGCAACCTGGCCGCGCCGAAGATGATCGGGAACGCCGACCGCAAGACCGACCCGCGGGCGGTGCCGGAGGTGCCGGACGACAAGGCGTCGCCGACGGCGAAGCCGAGCGTGCCCGCGACGAAGCCGACGCTGCCGGACCCGATCGACACACCGGCGCGCCCGACGACCCGGCCGACGCGTCCGCCGACGGACAAGCCGACGCCGACGCCGTCGGACACCCCGACGCCGAAACCCACACCTACCCCGACTCCGACCCCCACGCCGTCGGACACCCCGTCCGGCTCGCCGTGCGCGGCCGAGACGAACCCCACTCCCTGCACCCAGGGCAGCGGCTCGCACGGCTGAGGCCCTTGCGGATACGGTCGGCGGTATGACCGAAACCGGTGTACTACGGCTCGCCGGCACGGTTCTGCCGGCCGGGGAGCAGCAGGAGATCCACCTCAGCGGCGGGCTGGTCGTCGACCGGCCCGCCGCTGCTGACGTCACCACCGTCAGTACCGGCGGCTGGATCGTGCCCGGCCTGGTGGACGCCCACTGCCACATCGGCCTCGACCAGCGCGGCGCCGTTGACCGCGACGTCCAGGAGGAGCAGGCGATCGCCGACCGGAGCGCGGGTGCGCTGCTGGTCCGCGACGCCGGGTCCGCCGCCGACACGCGCTGGATCGACGACCGCGAGGACCTCCCGAAGATCATCCGCGCCGGCCGGCACATCGCTCGCTCGAAGCGCTACATCCGCAACTACGGCTGGGAGATCGAGCCGGAGGAACTGGTCGCGTACGTCGAGCAGGAGGCTCGCCGCGGTGACGGGTGGGTCAAGCTGGTCGGCGACTGGATCGACCGGGACGCGGGCGACCTGACCCCGTGCTGGCCGGCCGACGCGTTGGACGCCGCGATCGCCCGGGCCCACGAGCTCGGCGCCAGGGTCACCGCGCACGTCTTCGGCGAGCACGCCCTGCCGGACCTCCTTGCCGCCGGCATCGACTGCATCGAGCACGGCACCGGGTTGCTGCCGGACATGCTCGACCAGATGGCGGCGAACGGCGTCGCCGTGGTCCCGACGATCATCCAGCTCGAGAACTTCCCGGCGTACGCAGACCAGGCCGCGGCCAAGTTCCCCGTGTACGCCGACCACATGCGCGACCTGTACAACCGCCGCCAGGACACTCTGCGCTCGGCGGTGGAGGCCGGCGTACCGGTCTTCGCGGGAACGGACGCGGGCGGCGTCCTCGGGCACGGCCTGATCGCCGAGGAGATCCAGGCCCTCACCACCATCGGGCTGAACGGCGAGCAGGCTCTCGCAGCCGGCTCCTGGTCAGCCCGCGAATGGCTCGGCGTCCCCGGCGAACTCCTCCCCGGCACCTCCGCCGACCTCGTCGTCTACCCCGAAGACCCCCGCAAGAACCCGGCTGTCCTCTCTCACCCGACGCACATCGTGCTCCGCGGCCGCGTCCACACGCCCTGACCCCAGCCGGGTCGCATCATCACATCAGAGTGACCGAACAATAAGCGGAGCGCTCCCCAGCAACGCCGCCCCACCACCCGAACCGACCGGCTCGACCGGTTCGGCTGTGCCTGGCGAGCTTGCCAAGGCGTTTCAGTCCACCGCCGACTCCTACGACGTACCCCGTGAGGTGCTGATCGGCATCGGGTACGCCGAGTCGCACCTCGACGGCCACGACGGCCAGCCCGAGGGCTTCGTCGATCAGCCGTCGTGGTTCACCGACGCGATGTACCGCGCGTCCGCCGCGCTGACCAAGAACATCGCCGAGCGCCGCGGCATCCCGAAGGACCGCGCACCACAAGGGTCACTCCGAGATGCCCGGCAACGACCACACCGATCCAGGCCCGAACTGGAACTGGACCTACTACCTGCAGTTGGTCAACGGCGGCAACCCGAACCCGCCGACGCACAACTTCACCACCTACGGCAGCGGCGTACGGGTCCGGTCGGACGCGAAGCTGACCGCCTCGATCGTCACCACGCTGCCCGGCCCGACCCAGGTCTTCGTCAGCTGCCAGAAGCAGGGCGACCCGGTGACCGCTGAAGGAACCACCAACAACTGGTGGTCGAAGCTGCGCGACCAGGGCGGATACATAACCAACATCTACATCGACCACCCGGCCGCCCAGCTCCCAGGCGTGCCCATCTGTTAGCGGTCGGGCCAGGCAGGTCCGGGCCGTCATGGAGCCCGCACCTGCTGTCTGAAGTCGTACGATCCAGTAGGCGCCCGGTGAAGAGTAGAGCCTGCTGTACCGACGGTGGAGGGTCCGTTGTCGGAGGATCATGGTGACGACGACGGAGAGGCTCCAGCGATGCTCACGAAGATCCTCGACCGGGGATGGCCGGCCTGTCTGTACCTGCTGGTCAGGTACCTGATCGGCATCACCCTGCTCGCGGCGATCCCGATCAGCCTGCTTCTGAGCTGGGCGATCCCCGCCATCACCGCGGGGCTGGTGCGGCTGGCGAACAGCGAGCGGGCCAAGGCCACGAAGTACCTCGGCCTGCCGGCGGAGCCGCCGCTGCCGAAGGCCGCCAAGCGCAGGCCGGGCGACGTGGTGACGCTGGTCCGCGACAGGTCCTTCCGCCGCAGCCTGCGGCTGTTGCTGATGCCATTGGTGGCCATCCCGGAGCTGATCATCGCGATCACCGCCATCTTCGCGGTGCCCGCGGCACTCGTCGGGATGGTGCTGTGGAACCTGGCGCCGGGGCAGTTCTCGCTGATGGGCGTCGACGTCGACAGCTGGCGCGACGCCCTCATCCTCGGCCCGCTCCAGGTGCTTGTCGGCGTGGCCGTAATGGGCTGGGTTGCTCCAGCCCTGGCTTCAGCGCACGCTCGCGGCTTCCGTAGCCTGCTGGCACCCAGTGCAGGTGAGTTGGAGACAGCGAGGCTGTCCCAGCGAGTCGAGGAGCTCACCCGTAGCCGGGCCGGTGCGGTGGACTCCCACGGCGCCGAACTGCGCCGGATCGAGCGCGACCTCCACGACGGAACCCAGGCCCAACTGGTCTCGCTGGCCATGCGGATCGGCATTGCCAAGCAGACGATGGCCGAGGACCCGGAGAAGGCGGCCAAGCTGCTCGACGATGCCCGGGACGGCGCCGAGCAGGCCATGACCGAGCTACGCGGCGTACTGCGAACCATGTACCCGCCGATTCTCGCTGACCGCGGTTTGACCGGCGCGGTGTCCGCACTGTGCGCCCGCTGCCCGATCCCCGTCGAACTCCGCGTCGGCGAGCTAGGCGCCGTCCCTGCCGCAGTAGAGGCCGCTGCGTACTTCGTAGTGGCCGAGTCCCTCACCAACATCTCCAAACACTCAGCAGCCGGGCATGTCGACGTACTGCTGGAGCGGCGGGGTACGGAGCTCTACCTGGCGGTCACGGATGACGGCATCGGGGGAGCCCGCGTCGGCGAGCAGTCGGACCTGCTGGGCCGGGGGAGCGGCCTACATGGCATGGTGCACCGCGTGGAGGCGATCGACGGACACCTGGAACTGCGCAGCCCCATCGGTGGACCTACGACGGTCGAGGTGATCCTGCCGTGCGAGTAGTGATCCTCGAGGACAACCCGATCCTCGCCGAGGGCCTCGGCCTGCTGCTGAACAACTCCGGCTTCGAGGTGGTCGCCGTAGCCGGCGACGCGGATGAGTTCGCCAAGGCCGTCGCGGAGCACGACCCGGACATCACGGTGGTCGACGTACGCCTGCCGCCCACCTTTACGGACGAGGGCCTCCGCGCCGCCATCGAGGCCCGCCGGGTCCGCCCGGGACTCCCCGTCCTCGTCTTCTCGCAGTACGTCGAGGAGGTGTACGCCGCCGAACTCCTGGCCGCCGGGAGCGACGGCGTCGGCTATCTGCTCAAGGACCGGGTATCCCGCGTCGACGAGTTCCTGGAGGCCGTACGCCGGGTTGCGGCCGGGGGGACCGTCCTGGACCCCGAGGTGGTCAGCCAGTTGATGGTGAAGCGGAGCAATCCGCTGGAACGGCTGACGCCCCGCGAGCACGAGGTGCTCGCCCTGATGGCAGAGGGCCTCGGCAACGCCGCGATCGCCGAGAAACTGGTGATCAGCGAAGGTGCCGTGCACAAGCACGTCGGCAACGTCTTCCTCAAGCTCGACCTGCCCCCGACGGACTCCGGTCATCGCCGGGTCCTCGCCGTCCTGGCCCACCTCGGACTCTGATAGATCCTCGGCGCGTACGGGCCTCACCCTGCACGCAGCCTGATCGCCCGGACCTGAACAAGAGTCCGGATCCGCCTTGTGGCCAAGGCGGATCCGGACTTCGGGGCGACCGGTCACGGATGGTGAAGCCCGTGACGCTTGGAGTGATGGCACTCAAGCTAGCGCAGCTTCCGTGACTCAGGGACTGATCATCCGGGTGAATCGTTAGTGATTAACCTGTGGTCGAAAGGCTTGCCGGAACAGGCGTCAGGCCCGCGCGTCCTTGTCCGGCACGGCCTCCAGGGTGGGGGTCTTGCCGTTGCTGCCGAGCGAGTCGATCAGCTGCTTGGCCAGCGCGAAGCCGGAGCCGCCCATCGTGATCGTCTTGACCAGAGTGTCCTCGATGCCCTGGGCACCGTTCAGCACCACCATGTTGCCGACCTTCTCGAACGAGCTCGCCGCCGCGCGGACGATCTCCGGGTAGGCCTCGGCCAGCTGCTGCGCGACCACCGCGTCGGTGTTCGTGGCCAGCGCCTCGGCGCGCGCCTTGATACCGGCCGCCTCCGCCATCGCCTTCGCCTGGACCGCGAGCGCCTCGGCCTTACCGTTCAGCTCGGTCGCCTTCGCCTGCGCCTCACCGCGCAGGGTGACCTCGCGGGCCTGTGCCTCGGCGGCCGCGATCTGCGCGTCGCGCGCGGCCTGGGCCAGCGTGCGCTGCTTGTACGCCTCGGCGTCGGCCGGCTTCAGCACCGAAGACTCCAGCTGCTTCTCGGCCAGCGAGGCATTCAGCTTCGCGGTCTCCGTCTCGGCCACCACAACCTCCTGGCGGGCCAGCGCCTCGGCCAGCGGGCCGGACTGCGACGCCTTCGAGTTCGCCTGGTCGACCTCGGCCTGGTAGCCGGCCTGCGCGATCGAGCTCTGCCGTACTGCGGCGGCCTTGGCCGCGGCGGCAACCTGCTCGCGTTCGGTGGCCTCGCGGTCGCGCTCGGCCTGCGCGATCCGGGCGGCCGCCTCGACGGCGGCGGCCTGGGGGCGGCCGAGATTCTTGATGTAGCCGGACTCGTCGTCGATCTCCTGGATCTGCAGCGAGTCGACCACCAGGCCGAGCTTCTCCATGTCGCCGGCCAGCGAGCCGCGGATGTTCGTGGTCAGCGTCTCCCGGTCGTGCAGCATCTCCTCGACCGTGGTGGAGCCGACGATCGCGCGCAGGTGACCCGCGAACAACTCGTGGATGGTGCCCATCACCTGCTCGTCGCTCTGCTCCAGGAACCGCCGGGCCGCGTTCGCGATCGAGCCGTAGTCGTCACCGACCTTGTACGCCGTGACGCCCTTGATGTGCAGGGGAATTCCCTGGCTCGAGACACAGGTGACCGTCAACGGAGTCGCCCGGATGTCGAGCGGCAGCCGCCGTACGGTCTGGAAGCCGGGCAGTACCGCGGTACCGCGGCCGACCACGATCTTGAAGCCGAGGGTCTCGTTGATCTGCTCCTGGCTGGAGTGCGCGCCGAGCCCGGAGATGATCAGGGCCTCGTTCGGCTCCGCCACCCGCCAGACCATCCGGAACAGGAGCAGGAGGACCACCAGAGCGACGGCGCCGATGATCAGGTACGTCCAGAGCATTTCCCCTCCAGGGAACGTGGAACAGTGGGGTGAAGGGCGGAGATCAGATGGCGCGGGCGACGTAGACCGTGCGGGGTGGATCGAACTCGACCACCACGATCGGTGTGCCCACCTCGATCACCTCGTCGGCCGCGGGGTAAGCGTAGAAGGCCTCGGTGGCACCGCGGACCGGCAACATCACCTCGCCGACGATTCCCGGTGCGATCCGGCCGATCACGCGCCCTCGTTTGCCAACCATGACGCCCCCTCCGACGTTGCCCTGCCGCTACCGGTTCCGCACCCTACCGGCTACCTCGGCCAGCTTCCGGGCTCTACCTGGGTAGAGGGAATTCGTGTCACACTCCGGCCATGGCTGAACTGCAGTCACTGATCCGTGCGGAGCGGCTGGCGCTGATCGAGTTCCTCGAGACTCTCGAGCCCGCCGAGTGGGAGACCCGATCCCTGTGCGGCGCCTGGACGGTGCAGGCCGTCGCGGCGCACCTCGCCTGGGCGTCGGCCATGCCGGTGACCGAGACGTTGGCGTCGCTGGCCAGGTCGGGGTTCCGGTTGAACAAGGCAAGCGCCGAGATGGCGGTGCGCTGGGCGCACCGCGGGCCGGCCGCGATCCTGGACCAGTTGCGCGCGAACGCCGCGAACGGGGCGAAGCCGGTTGGTGTGCCGATGGATGCGGTGCTGGTCGACGCCGTCGTCCACGCCCTCGACATCCGGCTCCCGCTGGGAAGACCCCGACCGGTACCTGCCGAAGCTTTCCGGATCGTGGCGGACTTCTCCATGACGGCCAAGTGGCCGATGACCATCTCGGTCGGCGGCAGCGCCCGGAAGAGGCTCGACGGTCTGCGACTGGTTGCCGACGGCTACGACTGGTCCGCCGGCGAAGGTCGGGAGGTGCACGGTTCCGCAGAGACCGTACTGCGGGTGCTGAACGGGCGGCCGGTCGATGCCGACGAGCTGATCGGCCCCGGTGCCGACCAGCTCTACGCCCGCGTCAACCGGCACTGACGGATCAGCCGCGGATGGCGCCTTCGGTGGCTCCCTTGATGAACTGACGCGCGAAGATGATGAAGACCACGATCAGCGGCACCATCGCCATCAGCGCACCGGTCATCACCATGCTGTAGTCGACGCCGTGACTGCGGTTCAGCGACGACAACGCCACCTGCAGGGTCAGGTGATCGGGGTTGGTCAGCACGATCAACGGCCAGAAGTAGTCGTTCCACGAGGCGACGAAGGTGAAGATCCCGAGGAACGCCAGCGCCGGCCGGGCCGACGGCAGCGCCACGTGCCGGTAGACCCCGAGGAAGCCGCACCCGTCCAGCGTGGCGGCCTCGACCAGTTCGTCGTGGATCGAGTTCTGGAAGTACTGCCGCAGCCAGAAGATGCCGAAGGCATTGGCCGCGGCCGGGATCACCAGCGCCTTCAGCGACCCGACCCAGCCGAACGCGGCCATGGTCTGGAACTGCGGTACCGCGCCGAGCTGGGCCGGCAGCAGCATCGTCGCGAGCAGGATCACGAACAGCGCGTTCCGGCCGGGGAACCGGAACTTGGCGAAGGTGAAGGCGGCCAGCGAGTCGAAGAACAGCACCAGCAGGGTGGTCGAGACGGCCACGATCGCGGTGTTGCCCATCGACTGGAAGAACGCCACGTTCGCGAGCACCTCGCGGACGTTGTCGTCGAACTGCGAGCCGAAGGTGAACTTCGGCGGGAACCGGTAGATGTCGGCCGTCGTGTTGGTCGCCATCACCAGCGTCCAGAAGAACGGGAACAGGCAGAGCAGCCCGGCGATCGCCAGCAACGCATGCAGCAGCAGCCCGCGCCACTTCACCGGCCGATGCTTCGCGGGTCGCCGCTGCACCGGCTGTTCGTTGCCGGCCGGCGCTGTCTCGATGACGGCGGTCATTGTCTGCCCCTTCCGCCGAGCAGTTTCCAGTTGATTGCCGTGAACAACAGCACGAGCATGAAGATGCTCAGGGCAATGGCCGCGGCGTAGCCGTAGTCGTTGGCGCCGAAGGCCTGGTTGTAGAAGTACATGACCACGGTGAGCCCGCTCTGGCCGGTGCCGCCGCTGTTGCCGACCATCACCTGCGGTTCGGTGAAGGTCTGCAGTCCGCCGATGGTCGACATGATCACCGTGAACAGCACTACCGGTCGCAACTGCGGCAGCGTGATCGAGAAGAAGGTCCGGAACGGCCCGGCGCCGTCGACCTTGGCCGCCTCGTACTGCTCGGTGGGGATCGCCTGCAGTCCGGCCAGGTAGATGATCGTGTTGTAGCCGGTCCACTGCCACACGATCATCGTGGAGATCGCGATCTTGATCCCCCACGGCTGCCCGAGCCAGTCCTCGGTGGGCAGCCCGAGCGCACGCAGCCCGGCGTTGATCAGGCCGAAGTTGGTGCTGAAGACGGCGGCGAAGAAGATCGCCGCCGCCACCAGCGAGGTGATGTTCGGGATGAAGTAGGCGATCCGGTAGACGCCCTTCAACCGCACCGCCGAGTGCAGCATCACGGCCAGCACCATCGCGATCGCCAGCGTCGGCACGGTCGACATCGCGAACAGCACGACCGTGTTCCACAGCGACAACCAGAACGTGCTGTCCTCCAGCAGGAACCGGAAGTTCTGCAGTCCCACCAGTTGCCGCGCGCCAAGCCCGTCCCACTTCTGGAAGGCCAGCAGGATCGTCGACGCGACCGGGTACAGCCCGAACACCAGGAAGATCAGGTAGAACGGCGACAGCGCCAGATAGAACCGCCAGTACGACCAGATGCTCCGCCTGCGCCCGGGCTTCGCAGTACTGGTCGTCCTGGGTGGCGCGGTCGCGGTCAGGGTCACTGCACGCCCTGACGCTTGCCGATCTGCTTCGCCTTCGAGACGGCCTCCGCCCAGGCCGCGTCCGACGTCTTCTTGCCCGCCTGGACCAGCTTCAGGCCGTCGGTGAACGGCGCGGCGACCGCGGTGTCGAGCGGTGCCTCGTAGGCGATCGGGATGTCCTTCGCGGCCGGCCCGAAGACCTCGATCGGCACCTGGCCGCCGAAGAACGGGTCCGCCGCCTTCAGCTGGGGCTTGTCGTAGGCCGCCGGGGCGGACGGGAAGATCTGCGCGTCGGCGAAGGCCTTGGCCTGGTTGTCCGCGCTGAGCATGTACTTGATCACCTCGAGCGCGGCGGCCGGATCGGCGGCGTTCTTGGTGATGGTCAGGAACGAGCCGCCGAAGTTCGCCGGGCCGCTCGGGGTCGGGGCGACCCGCCACTTCCCGACGCTGGTCTTGCAGGCGGCCTTGATGTCCAGGGCGACCCAGGCCGCGCCGGTCACGGTCGGCACCGTGCCCTGGTCGAGGCCGGCGTTCCAGTCCGGCGTACCGCCGAGCGTCTTGCCGTCGACGCCGGTGGTGATCGCCTTGACCGCGGTGTCCCAGGCCTTGCGGATGTGGTCCTGGTCGCCGATGAACTTGTTGTCCTTGCCGATGTAGCGCTCGGTGCCCTGGTTGACGATCGTGCCGTACATGTCGGTGGCGTCGGCAACGATCAGCGCCTTCGGGTTGGACTTCTTCAGCTCCAGCCCGGCGGCCAGGAAGTCGTCCCAGGTCTTCAGCTGCTCGGCCACCTTGGCGGGATCACCAGGCAGCCCGCCGGCGGTGAAGACGTCCTCGCGGTAGAACAGCGCGGTCGGGCCGATGTCGATCGGGATTCCGATCACCTTGCCGTCCAGCGTGGTGGCCTGCTTGACCTTCCACTCCAGGTAGTCGCCCAGGAAGGAGTCGGCGCCGATGGTCTTCAGGTCGACGAAGCGGTCGGCCTGCGGCAGCAGCGAGGCGATGTCCTCGCCCTTCACGCCGGTGATGTCGGGGATGCTGGTGCCGCCGTTGAGAGTGGTGACCAGCTTCTGCTTGAAGTCGCCGCCGATCTCGGAGTACTTGATGTGCTGGTCGGGGAAGTGCGCGATGGTGTCGTCCAGGACCGTCTTGCCCAGGCCGCCCGGCCAGCACCACAGCGCGATGTTGCCGGTGGCGTTCTTCTTGGTCGATCCCGTGTCCATGCTGGACGAACAGCCGACAACAGTGCTGCCGAGCATGGCTGCGAAGCCCCCGGCGAGCAGCGTCCGACGTGAGAGCTCCATGGTTCTACCTTCCTGACTGGTCGCGCTGGGGTGCGCTTCCGGTGTGCGCGCTGATCAGCGCGGCAAGGGATTGATCTTCTGGATGGTGCTGCTGCCATGCGGCCAGATCGGCCCAGCGGGGCGCCGCGTCGGCGCCACCGAGGCGAGTCACGGAGAGCGCCGCCGTGAGCGCGGCGAACCGCACGCGCTCCGCCAGCGATAGCTCCCACAACGTGGCCGCGATGAACCCGGCGGCGAACACATCACCCGCCCCGGTGGTGTCCGCCGCCTGGACTGGGAAAGCCGGTACTGCGACGCGCTCGCCGGTGCGGGCGTCCGTCGCCAGGGCTCCGTTCGCCCCGTCCGACACGACGACCACCGGGACCTTGGCCGCCAGTCGCTCGAGCGCGTCGCCCGGGGACGTAGTACGGGTGTAGCTCATCGCTTCGCCGGCGTTCGGCAGGAACACGTCGCAGTGCTCCAGCTGGTCGAGCACGGCCGGGTCCCACTGTTCCGAGGGATCCCAGCCGACGTCGGCGAACACCACGCTGCCGGCCGCCTTCGCCTTCGCGAGCCACTCGTTCGGCCAGGGACCGATGTGAGCGGCGACGGCGCGAGCGGCCGGCGGCGTGGTGAGAAGCTCGTCGGCTGACAGCGGGGGAGGGGTACCCCGGGTGACCAGTGCCCGGTCGTTGTCATAGGCAAGGGCCACCGTGAGGGGGGTCTGCCAGCCGTCGAGCTTGCGGGAGAGGGTCAGATCGATGCCCTCGTCCTGGGTCAGCTTGTCCCAGAGACGGTGGCCGAGGTCGTCCGCGCCGAAGGCCGCGACGAGTCCGGTGCGCAGGCCCAGCCGGGCCAGCGCGACCGCGAAGTTGGCGATCCCGCCCGGGCTTTCGGCCGAGTCCGACGCCCAGACCTCGGTACCGGGCTGCGGTGCGGTGGGCAGGCCGAGGACGAGGTCGTGGAACACCAGGCCGGACACGACCACGTCCAGTGGCGTGTCTCGATCGCTCATCGTCAGCACACTCCTGCAGGGTCGCTCAAACTCGTGCAGACAGTGTGGAACGTATGAGCAAAGTGCGCAATACCCCTGCAAAATTATGATCGAGTGTGACGTAGTTTGCGTGATACGGTTGCTGCGTGTTGCCAAAGCAGCGGCAGGATCAGATCGTCCGCGCGCTTCGGGCCGACGGGGCCGGGGGTGTGAAGGTGCTGGCTGCCCAACTGGGGGTCAGCGAGGCGACGATCCGGCGCGACCTCGAGCAGTTGCACGAGCAGGGCCGGCTGACTCGCGTGTACGGCGGTGCGCTGGCTGTCGATGGTGGCGACCAACCCTTCGCCGAGGTGAGCGCAGTACGGGCCGATGAGAAGGACAAGATCGCGCGGCGGGCTGCTGCCCTGGTCAGCGACGGTCAGTCCGTGCTGCTCGACATCGGGACCACCGCGCTCCGGCTCGCGCAGCATCTGCACGGGCGGTCGTTGACCGTGGTGACGAGCAACCTCGCCGTGCTGGAGGAGTTGCAGAACGACGAGCAGATCGAACTGATCATCCTGGGCGGCTTCGTCCGGCGCAGCTACCGGTCCCTCGTCGGATACCTGACCGAGGAGAGCCTGCGGCAGATCCACGTCGACTGGCTGTTCCTCGGGACCAGTGGGGTCCGCCCCGACGGGCGGGTGATGGACAGCACGATGATCGAGGTACCGGTGAAGCGGGCGATGATCAAGGCTGCCGACCGGGTGGTGCTGCTCGCCGACGCGACCAAGTTCCCCGGCCACGGTGTCGCCAAGGTGTGCGAGCCGTCCGAGCTTTCGATGGTGGTGACCGAGCCCGGCGCCGACGAGGCGACCCGGACGCAGCTGGAGGAGGCAGGGGTGCAGGTGGTGCTCACGTGAGACTGACCATCCTCGGCGGCGGGGGATTCCGGGTGCCGCTCGTCTACCAAGCCCTGCTGGGGGATCGCGGCGAAGGCCGGATCACCTCGGTCGTGCTCTACGACACCGACCGCTCCCGGCTCGCGTCGATCGGTTCCGTACTCCGGCAGCAGGCCGCACTGGCTTCGGGCGTTGCCCCGGTGGTGACGGAGACGACCGATCTCGACGAGGCCCTGCGGGGCGCGGACTTCGTCTTCTCCGCGATCCGGGTTGGTGGACTCGAGGGGCGCACAATCGACGAACGTGTCGCGCTCGACCTCGGCGTACTCGGTCAGGAGACAGTCGGCGCGGGTGGGATCGCGTACGGGTTGCGCACGTTGCCGGTGGCAACGGCCATCGCCCAGCGGGTGGCCGCGCTGGCTCCCGAGGCCTGGGTCATCAACTTCACCAACCCGGCCGGCATGGTGACCGAGGCGATGATCCCGTACCTGGGTGACCGGGTGATCGGGATCTGCGACTCTCCCTCCGGGCTCGGGCGACGGGCCGCGCTGGCCCTCGGGCTGGACGCGTCGCAGGTGTTCTACGACTACGCGGGGCTGAATCACCTGGGGTGGTTGCGAGGGCTGCAGTCGGGTGGTGTTGATCACCTCCCCGCGTTGCTCGCGGACTCGGCGGCGCTGGCGGACTTCGAGGAGGGCCGGCTCTTCGGGGTGGAGTGGCTGCGGTCGCTCGGGTCGATCCCGAACGAGTACCTGCATTACTACTACTTCGCGCGGGAGACCTTGGCGGCCGTGCAGACGGTCGAGCAGACGCGCGGCACGTTCCTGCTGGAGCAGCAGTCCGCCTTCTACGCGGAGACTGCCCGGCACCCGTCAGCCGCCCTGGAGGTGTGGCAGAAGACCCGGGCCGAGCGCGAGTCGACGTACATGGTCGAGAGTCGCGCGGTCGCCGACGCGGGGGAGCGGGACGAGCGGGATATGTCCGCGGGTGGCTATGAGCAGGTCGCGCTGTCGTTGATGCGGGCTATCGCGCACAACGAACGCGCCTCGCTCATCCTCAACGTGCGGAACCGCGGCACCCTGCGGCACCTGGATGACGACGCCGTGGTCGAGATTCCGTGCACGGTCGACGCGAACGGCGCCCGGCCGGTGGACGTGTCCCCGCTCACCGACCACCAGGCCGGCCTCGTCTGCGCCGTCAAGGCCGTCGAACGCTCCACCATCGAAGCCGCCGCGACCGGCTCCCGAGCCGCCGCCATCCGAGCTTTCGCCTGGCACCCGCTGATCGACTCGGTCACGGCCGCCCATCAACTCCTCGACGGCTACGTCGACCACCTCCCCGACCTCGCGCCCTTCCGCTCCTGAGGCCGCGAAGTGGTGAGTCGTCACTCAGTCGTGGATCCGCGTTGCCGGTAATCGTTTGCCGGCCCCCTCGATCCACGACTGGGCGCCACTCGCTCCTCCCTGGGTGGGTGGAATTGGTTCGGGGTGGGGGGATCTGGCAGAATGGCGGGCTGAGTCCGTCTGGATCGCGTGCAGCCCTCTAACTCCACGTCCCACGGCGGCCCATCCGAGTGGCTGCTCGTTGTCCCCACGACGCCGGTTGCCGCTCAACCAGACATGAAATCCCGAGGGAGACCCCACAAACGTGGCAGTCAAGATCCGTTTGAAGCGCATCGGCAAGAAGCGTGCGCCGCACTACCGCATCGTCGTGATGGACGCCCGCACCAAGCGTGACGGCCGCGCCATCGAGGAGATCGGCAAGTACAACCCGAAGACCGAGCCGTCGTTCATCCACGTCGAGTCGGACCGGGCGCAGTACTGGCTGGGCGTCGGCGCGCAGCCGACCGAGGCCGTCGAGGCGATCTTCAAGGCCAGCGGTGACTGGCAGAAGTTCAAGGGCCTGGAGGCCCCGGCGCCGCTGCGGGTCAAGGAGCCGAAGCGCGACAAGCAGGAGATCTTCAACGAGGCCCTCGCCGAGGCGCACGGCACCGTGAAGACCGACGCCGTCACGACCAAGAAGGCCGCCGCCAAGAAGGCCGAGCCGAAGGCCGAGAAGAAGGCCGACGCCGCCAAGGACGACGCCCCCAAGGACGAGGCTCCCAAGGACGAGGCTCCCAAGGACGAGGCGGCCAAGGTCGAGGCGAAGGCTGACGAGGCTCCCGCCGCCGAGGCGCCGGCCGACGACGCCAAGGCCTGACCATGATGGAGACCGAGGCGCTCGAGCACCTGGTCCGAGGCATCGTGGACAACCCTGACGACGTCAGCGTCCGGTCCCGCAACCTGCGGCGCGGACGCACCCTCGAGGTGCACGTGCACCCCGACGACATCGGCAAGGTGATCGGCCGCAACGGCCGGACGGCGACCGCGATCCGTACCGTCGTCGGAGCGCTCAGCTCCGAGGCGTCGGTCCGGATCGACTTCGTCGACGAGTTCAACCGGCGCCCGCGCCGCTGAGCCCGAACAGTCCCTTGAAGGGCCGTACCCACACCCTGGGTGCGGCCCTTCACTGCTATACCGACACTGTGCACAGCTGGGCCCACTCCGGGCTCGGTTCAAGTAGAGCCCGTTGCGGGCTCACGGTCAGAAGGTAGGAACTTGCGGTGCTGGTGATCGTCGGCCGGATCGGCCGGGCCCACGGGATCAAAGGCGAGGTCGGCCTGGATGTGCGGACGGACGAGCCGGACCGCCGGTTCGCCGACGGCGCGAAGCTCGTCACGACCGAGAAGACCCCGCGCACCCTCACGGTCGACGCCAGCCGCTGGCACAGCGGCCGCCTGCTGGTGAAGTTCGCCGAGGCGCCGGACCGGACCGCCGCGGAACTGCTGCGCAACCTGGAGCTCCAGGCCGAGATCGACGAGGACGAGCGCCCGGAGGACCCGGAGGAGTACTACGACCGCGAGCTGATCGGCCTGAAGGTCCGGACCACCGAGGGCGTGGAAGCGGGCGAGGTGATCGACGTGGTGCACCTCCCGTCGCAGGACCTGCTGGAGATCCGCCGCCCGGCCGGCAACGCAGTACTGGTCCCACTGGTTGAGGAACTGGTCCCGGAGATCGACCTTGCCACGCAGTACGTCGTAGTGGCCGACCGGCCCGGTCTGCTCGACCCGGAGGGCGCAGAGGTGGTCGCGACGGAGCCCGCCCAGGGAGCTGGCGACTGATGAGGCTGGACGTCGTCTCGATCTTCCCGGAGTACCTGGCCGCGCTGGATGTGAGCCTGGTCGGCAAGGCGGCGAAGAGCGGTCTGCTGGACGTTCGGGTGCACGACCTGCGCGAGTGGACCCATGACCGCCACCGGACCGTCGACGACACCCCGTACGGCGGCGGCGCGGGCATGGTGATGAAGCCCGAGCCGTGGGGCGAAGCGCTGGACGACGTGGCCCCGGCCGATGGTCCCTCGCAGCCGCGGCTGATCGTGCCGACGCCTGCTGGAAGGCCGTTCACCCAGGCCCTGGCGTATGAGCTTGCCGCTGAGCCTTGGCTGGCATTCGCCTGTGGACGGTACGAGGGCATCGACGCCCGGGTGGCCGAGCATGCTGCCGAGCGGATGCGGATGGACGAGGTCTCCATCGGGGACTACGTGCTCAACGGTGGCGAGGTCGCAGTACTGGTCATGGTGGAGGCCATTGCCCGGCTGCTGCCCGGTGTGATCGGCAACCCGGAGTCCCTGGCCGAGGAGTCTCACTCGGGCGACGGCCTGCTGGAGTACCCGGTCTACACGAAGCCCACCTCCTGGCGCGGCCACGAAGTACCGGAGGTCCTGCTGTCGGGCAACCACGCCCTGATCGCCAAGTGGCACCACGACCAGTCCGTACGCCGTACCGCCGAGCGCCGGCCGGATCTCCTGGCGGCCTGGGGCGCCACCGTGGGTCACAAGGCCGACGTCGTGGAGCGCAAGGAGGACGCCGCGCTGCTGGCGAAGGTTTTGCCCGCCAGCGAGGCCGACGCGGGGGAGATCAACACCCTGCAGCGTGCGGCGTACCTGACCGAGGGCCAGGCGTACGCGGACCTGACCATCCCGCCGCTGCAGGAGGAACTCGCGGGCACGATCGAGCGGATCGCCCAGGGCGGGGTGTGGAAGGCGATGGTCGGCGCCCGGGTCGTCGGGTCCGTGCAGGTGGTCGTCGAGGGCGAGGTGGCCCGGATCGGCCGGCTGATGGTGGCACCCGACTGGCAGGGCCGTGGCATCGGGAAGAAGCTGCTCCGGGTCGCGGAACAGGCCGCGCCCGCCGAGGTCACGCGGTACGAGCTGTCCACGGGTGCGGAGAGTGAGCGCAACCTGCAGCTGTACCGGAATACCGGTTACCGAGAGGTAAGCAGGGAGCAACAGACTGCGAAAGTGGAGCTGGTCCTTCTGATGAAGCGGCGACGGCGACGCTGATTTCGTTGCGACCATGCCGGTGTGGCAAACTTGGTCGCTGTTGCCGTTCGGTGCTCCTGCCACAGGGGGTGACCACCGATCGGCGACATCTGTGACTCCTCACCATTCGAGCATTCGTGGGTGACCTGTGGCACGCGCGAGGAAGAGACACCTGATGAGCAACATCCTGAATGAGCTCGACAACGCGAGCAAGCGCGACGACATCCCCGCCTTCCGGGCCGGTGACACCGTCAAGGTGCACGTCAAGGTCGTCGAAGGCAACCGGTCCCGCGTCCAGGTGTTCCAGGGTGTCGTGATCCGGCGCCAGGGTGGTGGCCTGCAGGAGACCTTCACGGTCCGCAAGGTCAGCTTCGGCGTCGGCGTCGAGCGGACCTTCCCGATGCACACCCCGATCGTCGACAAGGTCGAGGTCGTCACCCGCGGCGACGTGCGCCGCGCGAAGCTGTACTACCTGCGCGAGCTGCGCGGCAAGGCAGCCAAGATCAAGGAGAAGCGGGACATTCCGGCCTCCTGATCGTCTAGCGACGACGGTCAAGTATGGCGCCGAGCACTGCGACTCGAGCTCGCCCGGTCGCCACGAGCGCACGTCGCAGTAAAGGACGTCACCGCAGGCTCAAGCAGCGGAACCCGCTGCTGAGCCTGCTGACCGAGATGACCACCGTGACGGTGCTCGCGCTGGTCATCACGGTCGTGCTCCGCCTTTTCGTCGCCGAGGCCTTTTACGTTCCCTCGGAGTCGATGTACGACACGCTCACGACGAACGACCGGATCCTGGCCGAGAAGGTCAGCTATCTGCACCGTGACGTCGACCGTGGCGACATCATCGTCTTCAAGGACCCCGGCAACTGGCTGAACGAGGAACAGCAGGCCCCCGGCTCGTTCCGGCGGGTCGGCGAGTTCGTCGGCATCCTGCCGCGCAGTGGTGAGGGTCACCTGGTCAAGCGGGTGATCGGCATCGGCGGCGACAAGGTGGTCTGCTGCGACCGGTCCGGGCGGATCACCGTGAACAAGATCCCGCTCGACGAGCAGGAGTATCTGCTGAAGGACGCCAAGCCCTCGAACCAGCCGTTCAGCGTCGTCGTACCGCCCGGTCACCTGTGGGTGATGGGCGACAACCGGGCCGAATCCGCCGACTCCCGTGCGCACATGGGTGGCCCCGGTGGAGGGTTCGTGCCGGTCGAGAACGTGGTTGGCCGCGCCTGTTGCGTAATCTGGCCGTCTGACCGGATGACGATGCTGCGTCCTCCGGAAACCTTCAAGAAGCCGGGGCTGAAGAAGTGACTGAGACACCGACAGCGACGACAGAGAATCCACCCCACCGCTCGGGGCTCGCGGCCGCCGCTCGCGAGTTCGTGCTGATCGTGGTCGGTGCTCTCATCGTCTCGTCGATCCTGCGGGCCTTCGTCGGCCAGATGTTCATCATCCCGAGCGAGTCGATGGAGAACACCCTGCTGGTCGGCGACCGGGTGGTGGTCGAGAAGCTGACCGACGTGGAGCGGGGCGACGTGGTCGTCTTCGAGGACCCGGGCGGCTGGCTCGGCGAGGAGGAGAGCGGCCAGAAGCGCGGTTCGGTGGGCCGGTTCTTCGAGGTCGTCGGTCTGCTGCCGGACTCCAGCCACGGTCACCTGATCAAGCGCCTGATCGGCATGCCCGGTGACAAGGTCGCCTGCTGTGACGCCAAGGGCCGGCTGATGGTGAACGGCCAGCCGCTGGACGAGGGAAGCTACCTGTATCCGGGTGATGCCCCGTCGGCGATGGAGTTCCAGGTCACGGTCCCCGCGGGCCGTATTTTCGTGATGGGCGACCACCGGTCCGAGTCGGGCGACTCCCGGGTGCACCTGAGCGACACCAACGCCGACGGCGGCAACCCGGGCGACGCCGCCTTCGTGCCGCTGGACAAGGTCACCGGGCGCGCGGTACTGGTTGTCTGGCCGGCCAGCAACTTCGCCAAGCTCGGTATCCCCGACACCTTCAAATCGATCCCGGCGCCAGGACCTGCCCCGGACAAACCCTCGATCTCCCTGACGCCACCACCCAAGTGAGCGAGGTCCCGGTGCGGAACGAGGCAATACGGAGTCGCGGATGAGTGCACTTCCGCGCGGCATCACCATCCGGCGCGACGCCGGTCTGTACGGCTACGAGCGGGCGCTCCGGCGTGTCGGGCTGGACCCGATCGCCGGTGTGGACGAGGCCGGCCGCGGACCGTGTGCCGGACCGCTGGTGGCCGCCGCGGTGATCCTGCCGGACGGCAAGCGCGGCCAGATCCCCGAGCTCGCGGACTCGAAGTTGCTGACGGCGAAGGCACGTGATCGCTGCTACGACGAGATCCGCGAACGCGCCGTGGCGTGGTCGGTGGTCTCCATCGAGGCCGCCGAGTGCGACCGGCTCGGCATGCACGTCGCCAACGTCGAGGCGCTCCGCCGGGCGCTCTTCCGGCTCGACCTGCGCCCGCAGTACGTGCTGACCGACGGGTTCGGGGTCGACGGGCTCGGCGTGCCGGGGCTCGCGATCTGGAAGGGTGACCGGGTGGCAGCGTGCATCGCGGCCGCCTCGGTGATCGCCAAGGTGACCCGGGACCGGATCATGCAGCACTGGCACGAGGTGTACCCGCAGTACGATTTCGCGGTTCACAAGGGATACTGCACCCCCGAGCACCAGGCGGCACTGGACGAATACGGCCCGTGTCCACAACATCGACGGCGGTTCGAGAATGTCCGCCGCAGTATGCGGACCGACATGGGACAGAATGTGACCAGTCCCACCGGAGTGGAGAGCCGATGAGCGAGCGCAGCGAGCGAATAAACAACAGAGCCGCCTTAGCGCTCACGCCGGAGCCGAGCGCTAGCGAGGTGGAGGCGTGAGCGCTGACGACCTCGAGAAGTACGAGACCGATATGGAGCTACAGCTCTATCGGGAGTACAAGGACGTCGTCGGGATCTTCAAGTACGTGGTGGAGACCGAACGGCGGTTCTACCTGTGCAACGCGGTCGACCTGAAGGTTCGCACCGAGGGCGGCGACGTCTACTTCGAGGTGACCATGGCGGACGCCTGGGTCTGGGACGTCTACCGCTCAGCCCGCTTCGTCAAGAACGCCAAGGTCGTCACCTTCCGCGACGTCAACATCGAGGAACTGGCCAAGACCGACCTGGAAGTCCCCAAAGACTCCGACTTCGGCCGCTAACCCCACCTACATCCTCACGGCTAGGGGAGGGTGGTTAGGGCGTGGCGGTGGTTGGGGGAGAGGCGCCAGCCGGGTGAGTGGTATTCGACTAGGTCGAGCTCGGCGAGGGTTTCGAGGCATTCCTGGACGGTGTCGAGGTCTAGGCCTGCGGTGGTGGCTATGCGGGTGGGTGGAGCTGGGGTGACGACCGGGACGGCGTCGAGGGTGCGTTGGACGTCGGGGTCCAGGTTGTCTGTGGGGGTTGCGGGGGCGTGGGGGTAGGTGGTCAGTCGGGTGCCCAGTGGGGAGATGGCTTCCAGTACGTCGGCGACGCTCGTGGCCAGTACTGCGTTGCGCTCGCGGACCAGGAGGTGGACGCCTTCGGACATGCGGGAGGTGATGGGCCCAGGGACGGCGAGGACCGGGCGGCCGCATTGTTCGGCCCAGCCTGCGCTGTTGAGGGCACCGCTACGAACTGCTGCCTCGACAACAACCGTGCCGAGGGTGGTTGCCGCTATCAACCTGTTGCGAGCGAGGAAGCGGAGCTTGGTCGGCGAACAGCCCGGAGGTAGTTCGCTGACGAGCAAGCCATCTTCGGCGATTCGGTCGAACAGGTTCGTGTTGCTCTTCGGGTAGCTGACATCCACGCCGCAGGCGAGGATCGCGATGGTGATGCCGGAGCCGGCCAGCGCTCCTCGGTGAGCGGCAGCGTCGATCCCGTAGGCGCCGCCCGAGACCACCGTGGTGCCGTTCTCTGCGAGTCCAGTGGCAAGCTCCGAAGCCGCGTGCTCGCCGTACGACGAACACGCGCGGGCGCCGACCATGGCGACTGAGCTCGCCAAGCTCTGGCGGAGGTCGGGTTTGCCACGGACCCAGAGGCCGAAGGGGACGCCGCCACGCCGGCTCTGCTGGCCGGCGTCAGCCAGTACTTCGACCTGCTCGGGCCACTCGTCGTCGCCAGGGATCACGAACCGTGCGCCTGCCGCCTCGGCGCGCTCCAGATCCCGCTCGGGCCGGACTTCCGCCACTCGCGGGGCCCATCGCTCGAACCTTGGAGCGTTGGTCTTCAGGAGTCGCCAGGCCTCCACGGCGGACAGTTCGGCGAACGTCTCCAGCGCGACGGGGTCCCCGGGCTCGATGACGCGCGACAACCCCGCTCGCGCGATTCTCTCCTCGTCCCACTCCGCGCGCCGAGTCTGCAGTTTCGGTGGCTCAACTCCACGCCCACTCCCACCAGCAACCGATCGTTGCCCACCCTCATCGGTAGTCGAGCACTCACGGTCGCCCGCCTCGGCACTGCTCGGTTCAGGGAAGTCAGGGGGAGCGATGAACCGAGGGACAGTGGCGGGGGTCAGTTGGGGCTTGGACAGCTTCAGGTGGCTGTTCAGGTGTTCCAGGTTGGTGTTCATGGCGTGGTTTCCCTGATTCGACGGATGTTGGTGAGGGGAGTCAGTGGGACGCCGCTGCGGAGTTGGAAGGCCTGGTGCGTGAGGTCTGGTGTGGGGCGGTCCAGGCCCTCCAGATCGGCCAAGGTCCAGGCGAGGCGGACCACTCGATCGAAGCCGCGGGCTGTCAGGCGGCCGTCGGCGTAGAGGGATTCGAGGGTCTTCTGGCTGGCCTCGTCGAGTGGATACTCGCGGCGCATGATCGGGCCAGGGATCTCGCTGTTGAGGATCCACCCGGTGTTCCGGTATCGGGAGGCTTGCCGGTCACGAGCGGCTTTCACCCGCGCGGCGACTTCTGCGGTGGACTCGGGGCGATCGCCATCGGCCACTCCGCGGGCAGCAGGGAGGATCTGGCGCTGGATGTCGATGCGGTCCTTGATCGGGCCGCTGATCCGCTGGCGGTAGCGGGTGAGGACTTGTGGCGTGCAGTTGCAGATTCCGTTGGGCGTGCCCGATTGACCGCAAGGGCAGGGGTTGGCAGCAAGCACCAGCAGGAATCGGGCCGGGAACTTCGCCACGGCCGCCGAGCGGTGCACCTCGATGAAGCCGGACTCCAGTGGTTGGCGGAGCGTGTCGAGAGTCAGCGGGTGCATTTCGGGTGCTTCGTCGATGAAGAGGATGCCCCGGTGGGCACAGCTGATCGCGCCCGGGCGCGGCACGCCCGACCCGCCACCGACCAGACTCGACAGGGAGGCGGTGTGGTGTGGGGCGATGAAGGGTGGGCGAACGACCAGTTCCGCGTCGCTGGTGAGCAGGCCGGCCAGCGAGTGCACGGCTGACACCTCCAACGAGTCGTCCGTGCTGAGGTCCGGCATCAGCCCCGCCAGACGCTCGGCGAGCATCGTCTTGCCCGAGCCCGGTGGGCCGTGGAGGAAGATGTGGTGCGCGCCGGCGGCCGCGGCTTCGATGGCACGGCGACCCTCTTGCTGTCCGAGCACGTCGTCGAGATCCACCTCGGGCACCCGGGTCAGCGACTCGGACATCAAACGCGGCTCGGCCCGGGGCGGCGCTTCGTCGGGGATCTCCACGCCGCGGAGCAAGGCGAGCACCTGCCGCAGCGAGCGAACGCCGTACACCTCGATGGACGGCACGAGCTTGGCTTCGGCGGCGTTCAGTTCTGGGACGACGATCCGCTCGAAGCCCGAGCGTGACGCGGCCAGCGTCATCGCGAGCGCGCCGCGGACCTCGCGGATCCTGCCGTCGAGGCCGAGCTCGCCGATGATGGCCGTCTGGCGCAGTCGATGGTTGTCGACGACACCACCTGCGGCGAGGAGTGCACACGCGATGGCTACGTCGTAGTGGGAGCCGGTCTTGGGCAGGGTGGCGGGGGAGAGGCCGATGGTGACCTTGCGGTCGGGGAACTTCTCGCCGCTGTTGACCACGGCGGCGCGGACCCGGTCCCTTGCCTCTGACAACGATGCGTCGGGCAGACCGATCAGCGTGGTCTTCGGCAGGCCTTGGGCGATGTCGGCCTCGACCTCGACCAGGTGGCCTTCGAGGCCGACCAGGGCGACGGACCAGGCCTGGGCCAGCGGCATCAGGCCACGCCCCTGACATGGTCGACGCTCGGGTCGCCGCCGCGTGGCAGGAGCACGGCGATGACATCGATCCGGACCTCGCCCGGCCGCAGGTCGTGCTCCTGCAGCCAGCGGCCGACCAGCCGGCGCAGTTTCACCAGCTTCTTGTAGGTGATGGACTCCAGCGGGCTGCCGTAGTTCAGCCCGCGGCGGGTCTTCACCTCACAGACGACCAGCGCCTCGCCGTCGCGGGCGACGATGTCGATCTCGCCCAGCTCGCAGCGCCAGTTGCGCTCGAGGATCGCGAAACCGCTCTTCGCGAGATACCTGGCGGCGAGCTCCTCGCCGTACTGCCCGACTGCGTCCTTGGTCCGCATCGATGACCACCTCCGGCTAAGAACATGCCGGGAAAGTCACCGATCTCGGGGCCGACTTCAGAGCCTGTGGACAACAGGCTCGTCAGCGGTGCCGCGAGAACCTCAGTTGCGCATGTGCTTGCCGCGCGTGGACTTCGGTGGCGTTCGGACAGCGCGAAGCTCGTTGTCGTCCGGCTCCGAGCGGTACGCCTGCAGGCCGCCCGTTCCCGGGTCGGTGTCGCCGATGTCGAAGTCCCAGCTGTCCTCGTTCGCCAGGCGGCTGTGCCAGCGGCCGTAGAGGCCGTAGATCGCGAGGCCCAGCAGCATCCAGAGGCCGAACTTGGTCCACGTGCTCGTCTTCAGGTTGAGCATCAGCCACAGCGTCGCGGCGAGCGACAGGAGTGGGATGAGCGGCACCATCGGCACGCGGAAACCGCGCTCGAGGTTCGGCTCGGTCCGCCGCAGTGTCAGCACGCCGACCGCGCAGAACGCGAAGCAGAAGAGCGCACCGATGACCAGCAGCTCCTCCAGTTCGAGGACCCCCGGGTACAGGGTCAGCGCGATCGCGGCGAAGCCGGCCGCGGCGGCGGCGCGAGCGGGAGAGGAGTAGACGCGGCTGACCCGGCCGAGACTCTTCGGCAGCAGGCCGTCACGGCCCATGTTGAAGAGCACGCGGCTCTGCGCGATCAAGACGACCATGATCACCGTCATCAGGGCTAGCAGTGCCCCGAGATTGACCACCTTGGCGGCCCACCCGACCCCGACCGCGGACATCGCCTCCGACACCGGTGCGGCACCACCCAGCTGGCCGTAGGGCCGCATGCCCACCAGCACCACGGCCATCGCGACGTACAGGATCGTCACGGCGCCGACGCCGAGCAGCATGCCCTGCGGGACCGTCTTGCGCGGGTTCCGGGCGTCCTCGGACGCGGTCGCGATGAGGTCGAAGCCGATGTAGGCGAAGACGATCGAGCTGGCGGCCGTGAAGATGCCCATCAACCCGAAGGAGCCGAAGGACGAGTCCAGGATCCAGCTGAGCAAGGTCGGACTGGCCGTGGCGGGTGCCGGGCGCGCGTCCGGGACGAACGGCCGGTAGTTGTCGAAGTTGATGTGGGTCGCGCCGATGACGACGACCAGCACGATCACCGCGACCTTCGCCAGCACCACGACCGTGAGCACCCGGGCCGAGAGCTTCGTGCCGGTCACGATCAGCGCCGTCAGGACCAGCAGCAGCAGCGGGGCGACCAGGTTGACCTTGGCGTCCGGGCCGAAGAACTGCGCGATCCCTTCGGGAAGGGTGACACCGAATCCGTCGAGGGTCGCCAGGAAGTACGCGGACCACACTCTGGCCACGATCGCGGCCGCGGTGACGAGTTCGAGCACGAGCGCCCAGCCGACCAGCCAGGCCCACATCTCACCGAAGGTCACGTAGCTGAAGGTGTAAGCGCTACCCGAGACCGGGATCGTCGACGAGAGTTCGGCGTAGCAGGCCGCAGCCAGCACGCACACCACCGCGGCGATCAGGAACGACAGGATCACGGCAGGGCCGGCCACATTGGCAGCCTGCTTACCGCTCAGGCTGAAAATGCCGGACCCGATCATCACACCCAGTCCGAGAACGACTAGGTCGCGACGACCGAACAGACGCGGCAGACGGTGCCGCGCATCCTCGACTCGAGTGAACGCCGACTCGACCGGCAGGCGCCGGCCTACGGTCTGTCCGTTCGCTGAGGGGGCCATGGTCAGGGGTGCCTCCGTTGCTACTAGGGCAATCGGGCCGAACAGTAGTCGACCAGTGGGCTACGGGCCAGACCTCCTGTGTCGAACTCCGCGCGGCTGCTTGCGCTGCCGGGGCCACTCCCGCATGGTCAGGACATGGTGCCGGACGATGTCAGCGAAAGCCCTTCCAGGCCAGAAGGTTTCTCTTTGTTACTGGCTGACTACGAACGGCATCTGACGGCGGAAAGGGACCTCAGCGAACATTCGGTGCGAGCCTACATCGGTGATGTGATGGATTTAATCGATCATTTGACTCGTCTTGGTCACGATGATCTGCGCAGCCTCGACATCCGCGGGCTGCGTTCCTGGCTGGCGAAGCAGCAGAGCCTCGGCAAGGCCCGCAGCACCATGTCCCGCCGTGCCACGGCCGCGAGAGTCTTCACCGCCTGGGCGCAGCGGACCGGCCGGATCGAGACCGATCCAGGCGCTTTGCTCGCCAGTCCCAAGCCGCACAAGCCGCTCCCGGGCGTGCTCGGGCAGGCCGACACGCGGGCTGTGCTCGACGCCGCGGCGGTCGCGGCCGACGATGGCAGCCCGGTCGGACTCCGCGATCTCGCGATCATGGAGTTGCTCTATGCAACGGGTATCCGGGTCGGCGAACTCTGCGCGCTCGACATCGACGAGGTCGACGACGCGCGGCGGGTGGTCCGCGTCTTCGGCAAGGGCCGCAAGGAACGCTCGGTCCCGTACGGCGTACCGGCGGGTGCTGCGTTGGACAGGTGGCTGGCGGAGGCGCGGCCGAAGCTCGCGCGGCCGGCGAGCGGGCCGGCGTTGTTCCTCGGCTCTCGAGGCGGGCGGATCGATCAACGGGCCGTCCGGCGGCTGGTCCACGCCCGGATCGACGCGGTGAACGCGCCGGATCTGTCGCCGCACGGGTTGCGCCACACGGCCGCGACACATCTGCTCGAAGGCGGCGCGGATCTCCGGAGCGTGCAGGAATTGCTGGGGCATGCGTCGCTGGCGACGACCCAGATCTACACGCACGTCTCGGGGGAAAGGCTGCGACGCGCCTACGAACAAGCCCATCCACGGGCCTGACCTGGGGCCTGGATACGGCAGACTGCGGATCATGCGGGTTTCGGCGAAGTCTGACTATGCGCTGCGGGCGCTGATCGAGATCACCCAGCGGTGGGTGTCGAACGACCCCTCGGTGGTTTCCGCCGAGGAACTCAGTCGTGCGCAGGGCATTCCGCACGGCTTCCTGCAGGGCATCCTGGCCGATCTGCGCCGGGCCGGGGTGCTCTCGAGCCAGCGTGGACAGTCCGGCGGGTGGAAGCTCGCCGTCGATCCGAACGAGGTCTCCGTCGCGGATGTGATGCGCGCGGTGGACGGGCCGATCGTAAGCATCTCCGGGGTCCGGCCTGAGAGCGTCGCCTACAACGAGCGCGCTGTCGTGTTGCAGCGCGTGTGGATCGCGGCCCGGGCCAGCCTGCGAGACGTGCTGGAGCACACGACCCTCACGGACCTGGCGAAGGGCAAGCTCCCCGCCGGGGTCGAGCGCCGCTCCCGCGACGAGGACGCCTGGCAAGCCCGCGTCCCCGGTAGCTAGCAGGCCCGCGTCGCCGGTAGTTAGTAGATCGGGCCGCTGGCCTTGCATCAGTGGCGCCTGATCATCAGCCCGCCGCCGACCGTGAGGACACCGGCCGCGGCGACGACAAGGCCGGCGGCCAAGTCGCCACCTTCACCGGACGGGCGATCCAGAGCCGTAGCCGTGCCGCCAGCTACACCGGGCGTTTGATCTGGACCAGCGGTCACACCATCAGCAGCTCCGGTCGGCTGCGCTGGGCCCGCGGCCATGCCGCCAGCCTCTCCGGTCGGTTGGTGTGGCGCAGCGGCCATGTCGCTGGCTTCGGGGGATGGTTGGTTCGGGGCAGCGGCAGGGTTCTGGCCTTTGGAGGGCTGGGGCGTGGGGTGGCTGTTCGGGGGTGGGTCTGCGGTGGGGCGGAGGGTGGCGGGGTTGGTGGCTGGGGTGAGTGGGAGTAGGCGGACTGGCTTGCTTCTGAGGAGGGTTAGGGGGTTGAGGTAGGTGTCGGACTGGAGGAGGCCCCAGTGGAGGCAGGTTTTGGGGGCGCAGTGGGAGCCAGCGGCTGACAGGGTGCCGAGGATCGAGCCCGGTGCGACCGCGGCGCCTGGCTTGATCGCGGGGACCACTGGTTCGTAGGTCGTGCGGATGGGGCCGCGGGAGACGACGATGACGCCGCGGCCGGCCAGCGGACCGGCGTACGTGATCGTGCCGGAGGTGGCTGACCGGACGGGCTGGCCGGGAGAGCCGGCCAGGTCGAGGCCTCGGTGCCCTGGGAGCCAGGGCTTCGGCGGCCGCTCGAAGCCTCGGATGACGGCTGGGCGCGGGTCGAGGGGCCAGACCGCCTCGGGAGGCGCCGTGGGGACAGGGGCTGCGGTGGCCGGCGCGGGGAGAAGCCAGGGGAGGGCGGCTAGGAGGAGGGCTGCCAGGGCTCTGGGGGTGAGGTTGGGGCGGGCGGCTGTGGACGAGGGATTCATACCTGGAAATGTGCCGTTGGATGCGGCGGTAGGCGGTGGGAAATTGCCGCCTGTGGATAAGTGGGGCCCGGTTCGCTCCCCGCGGGTGTCGTCCCGTAGACTTTTGGAGGCGTCTCACGCGAGTGGGACGACTTCGCACGCCCGCATCCAACACGTACCCCTCGGTCCCGGCTCGCTGGGATGGGTTCGCGCGGGCGTCAGGCGCGGCGGACCATCCCGGTCCGGCGCGGGACAACCGAGACAGGCGTCTCCGGCTGAGCCGGGGCGCGACAGGAGGAACACCTCATGGCCGTCGTGACCATGAAGCAGCTGCTCGAGAGCGGCGTCCACTTCGGGCACCAGACCCGTCGCTGGAACCCGAAGATGAAGCGATTCATCTTCACCGAGCGCAACGGCATCTACATCATCGACCTGCAGCAGTCGCTGTCGTACATCGACCGCGCCTACGAGTTCGTCCGGAGCACCGTCGCCTCCGGCGGCGCGATCCTGTTCGTCGGCACCAAGAAGCAGGCCCAGGAAGCCATCGCCGAGCAGGCGACCCGGGTCGGCATGCCCTACGTGAACCAGCGCTGGCTGGGCGGCATGCTCACCAACTTCCAGACCGTCAACAAGCGGCTCCAGCGCCTCAAGGAGCTCGAGCTGCTGGACTTCGACGACGTCGCGGCCTCCGGGGTGACGAAGAAGGAGCTGCTGCAGAAGCGTCGCGAGCACGACAAGCTGCTCAAGACCCTCGGCGGTATCCGTGACATGGCGCGCGTTCCGGCCGCGGTCTGGATCGTCGACACCAAGAAGGAGCACCTCGCGGTCGACGAGGCGCGCAAGCTGAAGCTGCCGATCATCGGCATCCTCGACACCAACTGCGACCCGGACGAGGTCGATTTCCCGATCCCGGGCAACGACGACGCGATCCGCTCGGTCGGCCTGCTGACCCGCGTGGTGGCCGACGCCGTCGCCGACGGTCTGATGTCGCGCGGTGGCCAGGGCGCCACCGCGGCCGGCGAGGAGCTGGGCGCCGAGGAGCCGCTGGCTGCCTGGGAGCGTGAGCTGCTGGAGAGCCAGAACGGCGCCACCACCGAGGCCAAGAAGGCCGACGCCCCCGCGGCCGACGCCCCTGCGGCCGACGCCCCTGCGGCCGAGGCTCCCGTGGCCGACGCCCCGGCCGTCGAGGCCGCTGCCGCCGCCGACGCGGTCGCGGAGCAGCCGCCGGTCGCCGAGACCGCCGCTGTCGCCGAGACGATCGCCGAGGCCGATGACACCCCGGTCGAGGGCACCGAGGCCCCGAAGGCCGACGAGGCCTGATCAGGCTTCCTGGTCGCCCGGCCTGTGGGCCGGGCGACCGCTCCCATCCAGCTGACGCATCGACAAAGATCGAGAGAACGAGGAATGGCGAACTACACCGCCGCTGACGTGAAGAAGCTCCGCGACGCCACCGGCGCGGGCATGATGGACGCGAAGAAGGCCCTCGAGACCACCGACGGTGACTTCGAGAAGGCGATCGAGGAGCTGCGCATCCACGGCGCCGCCAAGGCCGCCAAGCGTGGCGCCGAGCGCTCCGCCACCAACGGCCTGGTGGCCGCCGCGGAGAACGCGCTGGTCCAACTGAACTGCGAGACCGACTTCGTCGCCAAGAACGAGCAGTTCCAGCAGCTCGCGGCCGACATCGTCGCGCACGCCGCCGCCAGCAAGGTGGGTGACGTCGAGGGTCTGCTCGGCGAGAAGCTGGCCGACGGCAAGAGCGTGGCCGAGAACATCGAGGCCCTGGCCGCCGTCATCGGCGAGAAGCTGGAGCTCGGCAAGGTCGCCGTCTTCGACGGCAAGGTCGCGGCCTACATGCACAAGCGTGCGGCCGATCTGCCGGCCCAGGTGGGCGTGCTGGTCGAGTTCGAGGGCGACAACCTCGACGCCGCCCGTGGGGCGGCCATGCAGGCCGCCGCGATGCGGCCGCTGTACACCACCCGCGACGAGGTCCCGGCCGAGACGGTCGAGAACGAGAAGCGGATCGCCGAGGCGACCGCCCGCGAGGAGGGCAAGCCGGAGCAGGCGCTGCCGAAGATCGTCGAGGGCCGGGTGAACGGCTTCTTCAAGGAGGTCGTGCTGCTCGAGCAGTCGTCGGTCCAGGAGAGCAAGAAGACCGTGAAGGCAGTTCTGGACGAGGCCGGCGTGACCGTCAAGCGGTTCGCTCGCTTCGAGGTCGGAGCCTGAGGGCTCAGCGACCAGCACTAGTCAACGCAGTCGACGAGGAGGCCGGAGTCGTGACGGAAACCCTGGGTACCGAGACGAATCCGGCCTCTTCGCCGTTCGATCCGGCCTACCACCGGGTGCTGCTGAAGTTGTCGGGTGAGGTGTTCGGCGGCGGCAAGCTCGGCGTCGACCCCGACGTGGTGAACTCGATCGCCAAACAGATCGCCGAGGTGGCACGGGCCGGAGTACAGGTCGCCGTCGTGGTCGGCGGCGGCAACTTCTTCCGCGGAGCTGAGCTCCAGCAGCGCGGGATGGAGCGCAACCGCGCCGACTACATGGGCATGCTCGGCACGGTGATGAACTGCCTGGCCCTGCAGGACTTCCTGGAGAAGCTGGGAGTCGAGACCCGGGTGCAGACGGCGATCACGATGGGTCAGGTCGCCGAGCCCTACATCCCGCGCAAGGCCGAGCGGCATCTGGAGAAGGGTCGCGTGGTGATCTTCGGCGCCGGATCCGGCATGCCGTACTTCTCCACCGACACGGTCGCCGCCCAGCGGGCCCTGGAGATCGGCGCCGAGGCGCTGCTGATGGGCAAGCAGGGGGTCGACGGCGTCTACGACTCCGACCCGAAGAAGAACCCGGACGCGGTCAAGTTCGACCAGCTCTCGTACGACGACTTCCTGGCTCGCGGGCTGCGGGTCGCGGACGCGACGGCGATCAGCCTGGCCCGCGACAATGCGCTGCCGATCGTCATCTTCGGACTCGAGGAGGGCAACATCGCCCGCGTCGTCCGGGGCGAGAAGATCGGCACGGTCGTCTCGCCGGGCCAGTAGCCTCGTTTCCACCAGGCTCGCCGGGCCAGTAGCCCGATTTGCACTAAGATCACGCTCAACACACGGCCGGATGTCCGGTATCTGGTAAACCTGCGTTCGTAGGGTTGGAGCGGCCGCAACCGATGCGGCCACTAGGAAGCGAGGAATGTCGTGATCGACCAAGCACTCCGCGAAGCCGAGCAGAAGATGGCGAAGGCCGTGGAGGTCGCCAAGGACGACTTCGCCGCGATCCGCACCGGCCGGGCGCACCCGCAGATGTTCGCCGGCATCGTGGCCGACTACTACGGCAGCCCGACGCCGCTGCAGCAGCTGGCCGGGTTCCAGGTCCCGGAGCCGCGCACGGTGCTCATCTCGCCGTACGACAAGGGCGCGATGGCGGCGATCGAGAAGGCGATCCGCGACTCCGACCTCGGGGTGAACCCGGGCAACGACGGCTCGGTGATCCGCGTCGTCATGCCGCAGCTCACCGAGGAGCGGCGCAAGGAGTACATCAAGGTCGCCAAAACCAAGGCCGAGGAGGCCAAGGTGTCCGTGCGGAACATCCGCCGGCACGCCAAGGACGAGGTGGACAAGACCGTCAAGGCCGGCGAGGCGGGCGAGGACGAGGGCAAGAGTGCTGAGAAGCGCCTCGACGGGTTGACGAGGAAGTACGTCGACTCCATCGACGAACTGCTCAAGCACAAGGAAGCCGAACTGCTCGAGGTGTGATGGGCGTAGACCAGAGCACGCCCGCGTCGAGCCGCGCCGGGCGCAACCTGCCCGCGGCGATCGCGGTCGGTGTCGGCCTCGGTGCGGTCATTCTCGGTTCGCTCTACTGGCAGAAGGTCCTTTTCATCTTCGTCGTGCTGGCCGCTGTGCTGGCGGCTGTCGACGAACTCGTCCGCGTGTTCCGCACCTCCGGTGCGACGCTGGCGCGGATCCCGCTGTTCGCCGGTACGACGGCGATGCTGGTCTCCGCGTACTTCGGTGGTCCGCTCGCGCTGCTGGTCGCCTTGGCGTTCACCGTGCTGGCGACCATTTTCTGGCGGATGCCCGGTGGTTCGATCGGCTTCGTCCGTGACGTAACCACCGGCGTCTTCCTGATCGCCTACGTGCCGCTGCTGGCCGGCTTCGCCATCCTGCTGGTCCAGCCGGAGGACGACGGTCCGCAGCGGGTGGTGACGTTTTTCCTGGTCGTCGTGGCCAGCGATGTCGGGGGGTATGTGGCCGGCGTCCTGTTCGGCAAGCACCCGATGGCGCCGACGATCAGCCCGAAGAAGTCCTGGGAGGGCTTCGCCGGCTCCACGCTGGCCTGCATCGGTGCCGGCATCGGGTCGGTGATCTGGCTGCTCGACGGTGAGTGGTGGGTCGGCGCGATCGTCGGCGCCGTCGCCGTGCTGACCGCGACGGTCGGCGATCTGGCCGAGTCGATGATCAAGCGCGACCTCGGTATCAAGGACATGTCCAACCTCCTGCCGGGCCACGGTGGCGTGATGGATCGGCTGGATTCCTTGCTGGCAACGGCTCCCGTGGTCTGGTTGTTGCTGTATCTACTCGTTTGACGCCGCCCGGTCCGCCGGGTTGGCTGGCTGCATGACCATTGCTCCTGACGGCCGGTCCCTGGTCGGCGACGTCGTTCGCCTCGACAGGCTCCAGGCTGCTGACATCGAACCCCTGTACGCCGCGATCGGCAACGAGCAGGTGTACGCCGCCGGCTTCGGCGGAGGCAGCGCCGGCATGCCTACGGACGCGGAGCACATGCGCGAGCAGTGGGTGGAGTCCGCAGCCCAACGCGCCGCCTACGTGGTCCGTCTGGTCGGGGACAGCTCGCTCGGCGCAGGGGGCACGGTCGTCGGCAGTACGAGCCTGGGCGACGTGGATCTCCCCAACGAGTCCGTGCACCTTGGCTGGACGGGATACGCTCCGGCGGTCTGGGGGACGGCGGTGAATCCGGCCTGCAAGTTCCTGCTGCTCCAGCACGCCTTCGAGGACTGCGGATTCGGCCGGGTGAAGATTCAGACGGGGCTGACAAACACCCGGTCGCAGGCGGCGATCGCGAAGCTCGGCGCTACCCGCGAAGGGGTGTTGCGGCGGCACAAGAGACTGGCGGACGGCTCGTTCCGCGACACCGTGGTCTTCTCGATCCTGGCCGACGAATGGCCCGACGTCCGCAAGGGCCTCTTGGCAAGGATCACCGGGCTGAGCCGGGACCGGGCGCGTTGGCGTGGCGCCAGGGTCAGCGGCTGACGAGGCCAGCGAGCTGGGCGGCTTCGGCCAGTAGGCGGTAGGACTCGACCAGGTCGGCCCGGTTGTAGGTGTTCGTGGTGAGCAGTACTTCGTCTGCGCCGGTGCGGCTCACCAGGCCGCCCAAGGCCGCGTTCACCTCGTCCGGTGTGCCGTAGATCTGGCCGCGGAGGGACTGCTCGTAGAAGCCGCGCCCCTTCTCGGTCATCTCGAGCTGCAGGACTTCCGAGACCGGCAGCAGTGGCGGGAACACCCCGCGCGTCCGCGAATAGGCGCTGGACCACGCCTCTGGCAGGAGCAGCCGCCTAGCCGATTCTGTTGTGGCAGCCACCGCCGCCGTGACGGCCAGTACGACGTACGGGTTGGTCGCCCAGGGGGACGGGTGGAAGTCGGCGCGGTAGCGGGCGAGGAGGCTGAGGAGTTCCTGCTCGCCTTTGACGCCGGCGATCACCAGTGGGAGGCCGAGTGAGGCTGCGAGGAGGGCGCCGTCGCCGACGGCCAGTACGAACGGCGGTACGCGTAGACCTTCGCCAGGGCGCGCGTGCACCTGCGGGTGGTTCTGCTGGGTGCCGGTGAAGTAGCCGAGCAGCTCCTGGACCTGGGAGGTGAAGTCCTCCGCAGCGTCCTTCTCGACGCCGAGGGCTCGGCGGATGCCGTTGGTGAAACCGACGGACCGGCCGAGACCCATGTCGATGCGTCCGGGGAACAGGGACTCCAGTACTCCGAACTGCTCGGCTACGACGAGTGGCTGGTGGTTGGGGAGCATCACGCCGCCTGTGCCGACCCGGATGCGGGTGGTGCTGGCCGCGACTGCTGCGGCAAGGACCGTCGGGGCTGAGCCGACCACACCGGGGACGCTGTGGTGCTCGGAGACCCAGAACCGGTGGTACCCGAGCTCCTCGACCTGCTGCGCCAGCCGGACGGTGCCGCGCAAGGTCTCGGCCTCAGTCTCACCCGCACGAGTGCGGGACCGGTCGAGGATCGACAGAGGCACGCCGCTCAGTGACGACTGGGGGAGTCCGGCCGAAGAGTCCATGATGCAAAGTCCAACGGCCCCGTCCGGACTCCCATTCCCTGTCCTACCTCAGGAGATGGCGGTTGAGCGGCTTAGTTCCTCCCACTCGGTGACCTCGGCCAGTAGTGCGTCGTGGTGCTCGCGCAAGCCGTCGACGGCGTCGTTGCCCAGCAGCAGGCGCAGCGGTGGGTTGTCGCTGTCGAGCGCCTTCATAATTGCCGCCACGCCCTTCACAGGGTCGTTCTCCTCCGAGTCCAGCAGCGCCGCAGTGGCCTGCCGAGTCAACCCAGCGGATTCCTTGTAGGCCGACAACTCCGGGGTGGTCACCTTGTTGCGGTTGAACTCGGTACGGAACGCTCCCGGCTCCACGATCAGCACCCGGATGCCCAGCGGCGCCAGCTCTGCGGCAAGTACCTCCGAGTAGCCTTCGAGTGCCCACTTCGCCGAGTTGTAGGCGCCGTAGCCCGGGTACGTCTTGAGACCGCCAAGCGAGCTCATCTGCACGATCGTCCCGTGGCCTTGCTCGCGCAGCACCGGTACGACCGCGCTGGTCACCTCGGCGGCGCCGAAGAAGACCACGTCGTACTGCTCACGCAGCCTCTTCATGCCGACCTCCTCCAGCGCACCCATCACCAGCGAGCCCGCATTGTTGACCAGGACATCGATCCGGCCGAACACCGCGAGCGTCGCCTGTACGGCGGCCTCGACGGAGGCGGGATCGGTGACGTCCAGCGCCGCCGTGCTGACCCGGCCCTTGCCGAGCTCGGCCAGGTCGGCCAGCGTCTCGGGCCGGCGCGCGGTGGCCATCACCCGGTCGCCGGCGGCCAGTGCGGCAAGCACCAGTTCGCGGCCGAACCCGGTCGAACACCCCGTGATCAGCCACACCCGGTCTTGTCCTTCGTTGCTCATCTTTGCTCCGATTCCAGTGGTGTTTCCTTCTCTTCGAGTCTTCGTCGCGGCGCGGCCACGGACCAACACCGGCTTCCTGGCGCAGCAGTAGCCTGAGCCTGTGACCCCCGATCTCCGGCAGTTGAGGTACTTCGTCGCCGTCGCGGAGGAATCGAGCTTCACCCGGGCCGCCGCCCGGCTGCTGATCGCCCAGCAGTCCCTGTCGCAGCAGATCACCCTGCTGGAGCGCACGCTCGGCGCGAAGCTGTTCGACCGTGACAGCCGGGGCACGGAACTGACCGAGGTCGGCAAGCTCTTCCTGCCCGAGGCACGCGCTGTGCTGCAACGTGCCGACGACGCGGTCGCCGTAGTCACCCGGGCGGTCCGCGGGGAGATCGGCAACCTCCGGCTCGCCTTCCTCGCCACCACTGCGAACTACCTTCTGCCCTTGGTGGTCCGGGCGGTCCGGGAACGCCTTCCGGACCTGCAGCTCGCCACGGAGGAGACCACGATCAGCGCCTTGGTCGAAGGCGTCACCACCGGCCGGTACGACGTTGCCTTCTCCCGCCCGCCGCTGGTTGACGGACTGGCGACCAGGACGCTGGCCACCGAGCGAGTCTGCGCAGTACTCCCAGCGGGTCATCCGCTGGCCGACAGAGCGGAAGTGGCCCTCGAAGACCTGGCCGACGAGAACTGGGTGCTGACACCGCGCAGTTCGTGGGAGCCCTGGCACAAGGTGTACGACGAGGAGTTCCACGAGGCGGGGTTCGTCCCTAAGGTCGTGCAGCGTGACCCGAGTCCGCAAGTACTGCTCGGACTTGTCGCGGCCGGGGTAGGGGTGACGCGGCTCGCCTGGTCCGCGAACAGTCTCCGGCGTACTGGTGTGGTGTTCGTACCGATCGCCGGCGAGTCCGTCAGTACGGAGATGGTCTGGCTGCCCGGCAACACCTCGCCGGCACTCCAGGTGGTGCTCGAGATCGTGACCGAGTTGGCTGCGGAGTCGGATGTGACGACGGCCGGATAGTCCCAGCCATTCGATCCAGCTCGAAGGCGTGGTGATTTGCCGAACGATCCGCCGACCCAGGCGCAGCGGGACCTGCGCTGGAACGACGTCGTCTTCGACCGGACCTACCCGATCGTCGCGAACTTCGTTGCCCCGGCCAACAACCACCCGTCGGGCTACCCGAACTACACGATCTGGCACACATCACCGTGATCGGGTACGACACCAGCGACTCGACTGTACTGATCGAGGACCCGGCCGGCTTCGCCCCCGCGACGTACTGGCTGACCTTCAACCAGCTCGTCACCCTGATCCCGCCGAAGGGCTACTCGGCCTGACCTCCTGCGTGCGAAGGGACCGAGGGCCTGCCCACGGTCCTTCGGACGCAAGGAATTCCCTCTAGCTCAGGGTTGCGGAAGGTCGAGCTGTACCACGACCGTGGCGTCGTCAGCCGTCAGGCCTGGCAGGGCGGTCATGCCGTGCGGGACCTCGGCGGCGCAGCGTTGCCGGGCCGAACTGAGCAGCGGGCAGAACAGATTGCGCGCTCGGGTAACGGTCAAGGTGGTCGGGAGGGACCCGTCGAGTCCGGCCGCGAGCGGGGCCACCAGACCGAGCGCACGGTTGGGCTTCGACGGCACGCTCCGGATGATGGCGCCGGACAGCCGGTAGTGCAGCTCGATCCGGTCGGCGGGTGAGTCGAGCAGAACCACCCGCAGAGTTCCGACCTCGGCAGGGCGCATCGGCACCAGTAGTCCACCGGCGCGCAGGACAACCGAGTTCGCGCGCGGCCGGGAGGCCGCGAAGGTCGCTCCCGCGAGCGCGGTGGACGGTGCCGCGAGGATGAGCCGGTCGGTCGGAATCCGGAGCGTGATCGTCTCGACGACGTCGAAGGTTCCGTCGCTCCGAGGCGTTGCGCCCATTCGGATGCCCGGAACGGAACGCGGGCTCGGTGCGGGGCCGGGCGGCTCGACCGCAGGGCGTGGCGTGGCGGCGGTGGCGTGGGGTGCCCGCGGTTCAGCTGCCGGGCGAACCGGGTCAGCGTTGTGAAACCCGACGGCCAATACACCGAGGCAGACGATCAGGGCAGCACCCAGGAACACGCGCCCGACCACCCGTCTATCGAGTTTCGGCATTGTCACGGCTCACCCGCCCCAATTGTGTTACCGCCGGTCTCGAAATCATTGCGCGGATGATTCGCGAACCCCCAGAGAATGGTGATTGGTTGCCGGGTCCGCTAACCATTGCGGACCAAATTGACCGCTTCCGCCGCGCTGTGGACGCGAAGCCGGCGACAGAGATTTTTGATATGCGTCCGGGCCGTGCTCGTCCTGATCGACAGGCGCCGGGCGATGCCGGCCGGATCGAGTCCCTCGACGAGGCATTCGAGGACCTGTCGTTCGCGTGCGGTCAGCCGGGCCGCGATGCTGCCGTCGAGGTGATCGAAGGCGCCGAGCGTCCGCCGTACGCCGGTGTGGACCCCTTGGACGGTTGCCTGTACTGCGGCGACGAGATCGGCCATCGTGTAGTCGCCGCTCACTACCCGCATCATGCCGTCGAGTCTCGCAGGGAGCGTGCAGGTGTCCGCGGTGATGATCACAAGTCCGGACCGGGTCGAGGCGTGCGCGAAGGCGGCCACCACCGTGCCGAGCGGTCGTCCGAACAGATCTGGACTGACGACTGTGGCGTCGGGCCGCACGGCTGCGACTGTGTGCAGGGCCTCGACGAGTCGCGTCTCAACCGGGTGGACACTTGCTCCGCCGAGGCGCTCGAGACCGGCAGCCACCGCCTCACCAACGGTTCGCTGCGGATCACACACGACAATGGAGATTCCTACCACCGAACGTATCCTTGCGGTTCCGATGGCATTGCCGGGACCCTCGAATGGTGGTGATACCTCTCATCAAAATGGTGGACATCCGCGGGCGGCGGATCGACGTACCGAGAATTGATGAGACGCATCTGCACAAATGGCGGAGGCTCGTCAATCGACCGTGGAGTAATACCGGAGGATAACGCCGGGGACAGTCGGCGGTTGGTGGCGTCCGTTCACCCAAGTTGGAGGAGACTCGTGGTCGCGCCGCACGGAGGTGCGGGCGAACCGCCTGACGGCCGCCGGCCGAGCCGACGTCGGCACCAGCAACGTTCGGGGCGATGGGGGAACCATGACGTCAACGGTCAGCGCCACGCCGTTCGCACCGGTGAGCGGATCGAATGGGCATGGGCAATCGCCCGACAGCGTCCGGCGATTGCCGGACCTTCGGCTGCCGGCGGTCACCGTCCGTGCCGTCACGCCGTCAGTCTCCGTCGTCGTGCCTGCCATGAACGAGGAACGCAACATCCGGTGGGTTCTGGAGCGCATCCCGTCGTGCGTGAGCGAGGTCATCGTCGTCGACGGTTACTCCTCCGACCGCACAGTCGAGGTTGCCCGCGCGACTCGGCCCGATGTCATCACGGTGCCACAGCGCGGGCGGGGTAAGGGCGCCGCGCTGCGCACCGGGTTCGAGCGTGCGACCGGTGACTTCATCGTCGCGATCGACGCGGACGGCAGCATGGAACCGGCCGAGATCGAGTACTACGTCGCCGCGCTCCACCAGGGTTACGACCTGGTCAAGGGGTCCCGCCAGTTGCGCGCGGGCGGGTCGCTCGACCTGACCCTCGTACGCCGGCTCGGCAACGGCGCGCTCGTCGGTGCCGTGAACCTGATGTGGGGGAGTTCCTTCAGCGACCTCTGCTACGGCTACTTCGGCCTCCGACGCGACAAGCTCGAGCTGCTGGGGCTGACGTCCGGCGGTTTCGAGATCGAGACCGAGATCGCCGTCCGAGCCGTGGAGGCCGGTCTGCGGATCGCCGAGGTACCGAGTGTCGAACTGCTCCGGCAGCACGGCCTGTCCCACCTGAACGCGTGGACGGACGGCTGGAGGATCTTGCGGCTGCTGGCCCGCGAGCGCCTGCCGCTGGCACGGCGTCCACTTGTCGACGCGCTCGACCGTCGCGGACTCCACCCGGTCGGTACGCCATGATCCGGCGCACGCTTCGCGCCGTCGGTCTGATCGCGTTGTCCATCGGCCTGGTGCAGGTGGTCCTGCCCGGCCCGGCCTTCGTCAACGCCGCAACAGAAGCTGCGTCCGGATCGATGGCGACTGCGGCAGACGTCGGCTTCGTCGGACCGGCGTACACCGGGACGACCGCGCCGACCGGCCAGAAGCCACAGAGCAAGTTGTGGATCGCGGACGGGATCTGGTGGGGGAGCCTCTGGGACACGGCCAGCCGCGACTTTCACATTTTCTGGTACGACTGGGCCGCGAACAGCTGGACCGACACAGGAGTGCTGGTCGAGGACCGTCCCAACAGCTACCTGGACGCCTTGTGGGACGGCTCCCATCTCTACATCGCCAGTGCCGGCGCTACGGCAAACAACGCCGGCCAGAGCCCTCGTGTGACGCGGTTCAGCTACAACACGGCGACGAAACAGTGGTCGCGAGATGTCGGCTATCCGGTCACGCTCGCCAGCGGCGGCGTCCAGGCGGTGGTCCTGGCCAAGGACAGCACCGGGCTGCTGTGGGTCACCTTCGTCCAGAACGCCAAGGTGTGGCTGACCCACTCGACCGCCGGTGACGACCTCTCGTGGGTGGCCAAGTATCAGCTGCCGACACCGGGCAACGAGGCGAACGTCCAGACCCTCGATATCAGTTCGATCATCGCGTACGACGGTGACAAGATCGGGGTGCTGTGGAGCAACCAGCGAACCCAGATCATGTACTGGGCCGCGCACGCCGACGGAGCCTCCGACCAGAGTTGGACACTGCAGATCGCGTATCAGCAGAGCGAGGGCGCCGACGACCACATCAACCTCAAGTCCCTGGTCGGCGACCCGAGCGGTCGGGTCTTCGCGGTGGCCAAGACGTCCATGGACGCACCGTCCGACCCGCTGATCAACCTGCTGGTCCTCACACCGAGCGGGCAGTGGACCAGTCGGCCGGTCTACACCAAGGCCGATGACTCCACCCGCGCGATCGTGCAGATCGACACCAGCTCGCGGGAGGTGTACGTCTTCGCCGCGGCGCCGTGCTGTACGGGTGGCACGATTTACTACAAGAAGGCCGGCCTCGACAACCCGGTCTTCCAGCCTGGCCTCGGCACCGCTTTCATCCACAATGCCGCGCATCCGGAGGCCAACAATCCAACCTCGACGAAGCAGAACCTGTCCGGGGCCACCGGCCTGCTCGTCCTCGCGGGCGACGACGAGACGCGCCGCTACCTGTACAACCGGCTGACGCTCGGTGGCGCCCCACCGCCAGACACGGATCCGCCCGAAACCACGATCACCTCGGCGCCGCCGGCAGTGACCTCGTCCCTTGACGCGACCTTCACGTTCTCGTCGAGCGAGGCGGGCTCCACCTTCGCCTGCAGCCTCGACGGGCAGCCGGCCGCGCCCTGCACGTCGCCGACGGCCTACACAGGTTTGGGCTTCGGCAGCCACACATTCTCCGTCACAGCCACCGACGCTGCGGGCAACGGCGATCCGAGCCCGGCCGCGCACGCATGGTTGATCCAGGCAGAGACTCCAGCGATCTTCGCGGACGACTTCAGTTCCGGCGGATTCGCCGCCGGCGGCTGGACCGTCCACACTGGTGGCGGGGGAACGGCCACCGTCATCTCTGGTGCCGTCAACCCCGGCGACCTCGGCGCCCGTCTCACCTCGACCACGGCGACCGGTGCGACCGCCTCGATCCGGAAAGCGCTCGGTACGTCGTACGCCGACCTCACCGTCGCGTTCGACGCGAAGGTGACTGCCGGTGGCAGCACCGACACCTTCTTCGCCCTCGCCAAGATCTACAACGGGGCTGGCACGCGGCAGCTGAGCGTGCTGCGAGTGGCCGCTACGGGCGAGCTTCGGGTGCAGTTCAGGGAAACGACGGTCACGACGAGCGGAACCCTCGTCGACGGACGGATCGCGCGCATCTCGGTGCGGCTGGCGCTAGGTGCGAGCGACGACACAGTTGTCGTCAGTGTCGACGGCGCCGTGATCTACAGCTCGTCGACGGCCGATCTCGGCTCGGTGGGGTTCGCCAACCTGAGGATGGGCGATGACAGCTTGCGCCGGAACCTCGACTACCGCTTCGACAATGTCGAGGTGACCGAATGACCGGAGACCGGGTCAGCGTTGTCATCTGCGCCTACACGATGGCACGGTGGCAGCTGCTGGTCGAAGCGGTCGAGTCGGTACGGCAGCAGACCTGCCCGACAGACGAGTGCATCGTGGTGGTCGACCACAGCGGCGAGTTGCTCGACCGCGCGAAGAACGAGCTCGGACCGGACGTGCGGGTGATCGCCAACGAGTCGACCCGCGGTTTGTCCGGTGCCCGCAACATCGGCGTCGCGGCGGCCTCGGGAGATGTGGTCGCGTTCCTTGACGACGACGCGGCCGCCGAGCCGGCCTGGCTCGAGCGGCTCACCGTGCATTACGCCGATCGCAGCGTCATCGGCGTCGGTGGACTCGTGGTCCCGGAGTGGGCGACCGGACGACCATGGTGGTTCCCGGCGGAGTTCGGCTGGGTCGTCGGCTGCTCGTACACCGGCTTGCCGGTGACAACGGCGCAGGTGCGGAATCCGATCGGCGCCAACATGTCGTTCCGACGAGAGCCGGTCCTCATGGTCGGCGGGTTCGCGACCTCCGTCGGAAGGCTCGGAGCCGACGGGCTCGGTTGCGAGGAGACCGAGCTCTCGATCCGGCTCGCCCGACGTTTCCCCGGCATGCGAATTCTGCACGAGCCGGCGGCCGTCGTCCATCACCACGTTCCGGCGGACCGCGCCCGCTGGACGTACTTCCGGCGTCGCTGTTGGGCGGAGGGAATCAGCAAGGCGGAGGTCAGTCGGCTGGCCGGTCCGCGGCTGGCGCTGGCCACTGAGCGCACGTACGCGCTGCGCACCGTCCCGAGAGGCGCAGCGAACGACCTGGCCGCCGCGCTGCGAGTCCGCGCCCCCAGGCGGATGGCGCGCGCGGCGGTCAGCCTCGCCGGCCTCACCTTGACCGCGACCGGCTACCTGACCCGACGGGTTCGCACCCGCGCGGTGCCCCCGACCACGACCACTGGGAAGTCATGATGATCATCTCGCCGACCGATGAGCAGGGCTGGCTGTTCTTCGACGTCCACGGGCGGGTCGGCATCCGGGTGGCTGCTGGGGCGCCGGCCGCCGCACAGCTCCGGACGATGCTGGCGTGCTTCACCACCGAACACGAGGTATCAGCCGACATCGTGGTGACCGCACCGCTCGAGCCGATGCTGGAGGCGGCGGTGCTCGAGGACGACTTGGCCTATACCGCCGACACCGTCCGGTTCGTCCGCGAGCGGGTGCAGATCGTGTGCGAGGAGAATCAGTACCGGATTCACGGCGCGGGCGAGTTGCTGACTGCGCTGGTGCCGATCCTGGACCGTGCGATGGTCACTCGCGGCGCCGCGATGATCCATGCAGCGACCGTCGCCTACCGCGGCCAAGCGATCGCGCTGCCGGCTGCGGGCGGCACCGGCAAGACCAGTACGGTCGCGAAGCTCCTGCGCCGCGACGGGTTCTCGTTGATGGGTGACGACTGGGCCTTCCTCACCGACGACTCCACGCTGCTCGGCTACGACAAGCCGATGTTCATCAAGCCACACCACAAGTCGATCTATCCGCACCTCTTCGAGGGGGCTCGCAAGCCGCTCGTGCCGGTGGCGCTGTCGCGAGCAGTCGGCCGGTTCACCACTTTCGTGCACCCGGTCGTCATCCGCTACCCGCGGCTGGCCGACTTCTCCCGCCGGTGGTCACCGGAGCACCGGATGGTTCGCGCGACCCAGGCATTCCCCGGCCGGGAGGTGACGGCTCGGGCACCGCTCGCACAGGTTGTCTACATCGAGCGGTACGAAGGCGCTCGGACCCGCCTGCTGGTGCGCGACGAGGGCTGGATGGTCGACCGCATGCTGGGGAACTTCCAGATCGAGTTGGCCGGATTCTCGCAGCGGGTGGTGACCGGGCTGGGCGCCGCCTCGGTGCTGCCCTGGAGCCGGTTCGTCGAGGAGAAGGCCAACGTGCTTCAGAAGGCAGTCGACGGACGGCCGTGCCATCTGCTGCAGGTACCCAGCGTGTACTCACCAGACGATGCGTCGGACGACATCGTGGCGTTCCTCGGGGAGCTGTTGCCGGCGGACGACGAACGGCCGGAGCTGTGACCTACCCTGCCCCAACTGTCCGCGACGTCACGGCCGTGGTCCCGGTACGGAACGGCGAGCAGTTGCTGCCGGGATGTCTCACCGCGCTGCGGCAGGCCGGGGTCGGCGGGACCGTCGTGGTCGACGGGCTGTCAGGGGATCGCTCGCGCGAGATCGGGGCGGAGCACGGCGCCGTGGTGATCAGCGACGAGGGCAAGGGCCTCCCACACGCCCGGACGATCGGTGCCGCCGCCGCGACCACCCGCTTGGTGCTGCTGGTGGACTGCGACGTGGTCTTCCCACCCGGTGCACTCGCTGAACTGCTCGAAGAGTTCGCCGGCCAGGACTTCACGGCTCTGCAGGCAGGGCTGCAAAGCGTCGGTGGGCCAGGCTACTGGGGCCTCGCGCTGGCCCACCACCACCGGACGGGTCGCAGCCGGCACTGGTTCGGACTGGTTGCCACTCTGTTCGACCGCGATGAGTTGGCGCGGATCGGCTTCGACGCCGGCTTCGCGTCCGGGGAGGACATCGAGCTGCGCTGGCGGCTCCGAGATGCCGGGCTGCGCGCCGGGGTCTCCGAACGGGTGCTGGTCGAGCATCGGTTCGCCGGCGACGACTTCGCGTTCGCGCAGGACCAGTTCCTGATGGACGGCAGCGGCCTGGGCCGGATGGTCCGCAAGCATGGCTGGCGAGGATTGCGGCTGCTCGCGCTCCCACTCGCGGCTTCCGTGCGCGGAATCACAATCAGCCTGGTCACTGGGCAGCCACGGTGGATCCCGTACTACGCGGTGTTCGGCTGGTTCAACTACGTCGGCCTCGTGCGGGGGCTCGTGCGGTGACGCTCAGCGGAGCGCGTTGGCCTGCCTCACCGGCGCTTCGCTCGCTGGCCGGCGGCTCGCTCGGGCTGCTCACCGGCAAGGTCCTGCAGATGGGAGCCGGATTCTTCTTCTGGGTGGTCGCCGCGCGGGTCGCCACGGTCACGGATCTCGGGATCGCCGCGGCGACGATATCCGCGGTGATGCTGTGCACCCAGCTCGGTCAGCTCGGCACGGGTTCGGCCGCCATCGTGGAGATCGGCCGGGACGGCGATCCGGCGCCAGTGCTCGACACGGCGTTCACGCTGCTCGCCGTCACCAGTGTGCTCGTCGGGTCCGGATATCTGGTGATCGCCGCCGTCTCGACGGGGGAGGCCGTCACGCCGGTCCTCGTCGCCGCGTTCCTGGCGGCGACCCTGTTCGGTACGGCGCTGATCTGCCTGGACCAGGTCGGCGTCGCGTTCGGTCGAGGTGGCAGTGCCCCGAGCCGGTACGGCGCGGGTGGTCTTGCCGCGTTCGTGGCGATCGCCGGGGTCTGGTGGCTACGGGATGCCGCGAGCGTGGTGACAATCGTGGTCTGCTGGTCGCTGGGAGGCGCGATTGCGGTTCTCGTTGGCGTCGGGCAACTACGCCGGATCGCAGCCTACCGGTACCGGCCGTCGATGCACCTCGGCCGCGGTCGCCGGGTGCTGGGTATCGGGTTACCGAACCAACTGCTCACCATGACCGAGCGGGCGCCGGCTCTGCTGGTGCCGGTTCTGGTTGCGCATACTGTGTCGCCGGAGGCGACCGCCTACTGGTATCCCGCCTGGATGATGGCCTGGATCGTATACACCGCGCCGGTCCAGGTGGGGCTCGTTCAGTTCGCGGCAGGTGTGCGCCACCCCGATCGGCTGGCGCACCTGACGCGGGTCGCCGTCGGCTGGTCGCTGGCGCTCGGCGGCGCCATGGCTGTTGGCCTGCTGGTGCTGTCGGATCCGCTGCTGCGACTGATGGGCCCGGCCTACGCCGATACCTCGGTGACCAGCCTGCGGCTGCTCACCATCGGATTCGTGCCCTACGCGGTCCTGCAGGCGTACAACGCCGTCTGCCGGGCGCGTGAGATGTTTGCCGAGGGCATCGGAGTGGGCGTGGTGCTCGGCGTCCTGCTCTGCACCGCCACAGTGGCCGTCGCCGACCGCGGCGCGACGGCTATGGCGCTGGCCTGGATCGCAAGTCTCGCTGTGGGCGCCAGTTGGGCGATCTTCCGGCTCGCACGTGTTCTTCCCGGCGGAGCCATCGATGGTTAGCGTCGAACGGGTAGAGCTGCCGAGGATCGCGTGGTCGGTACCGGCGAGAGTCCTGCCTGCGCTCATCGGTGTGTTAGCCGCAGTCGTCGCGGGTTACGCCGCGAGCATCGTGGAGACCCCTGTCACCAGTGATCTAGGACTGGTCGCCGTGCTGCCATCGGCGTACTGGATCGGGATTTTCACGCTCAACCTGGTCTTCGTGCTGTCGCTGCGCCGGAGCCGGCCGAACCAGCTGCAACTTGCGGTGCTGATCTGCTGCCTGGTCGTCGTCCTGTACGGGGCTGCGGCGCTGGCGTCACCCGTCGCGCGCGCCGAGGTGGCCTGGAGACATCTCGGTATTGCCGACATGTTGCTGCGCACCGGCGAACTCGATCCGAGGCTCGACGCCTACTTCAACTGGCCCGGCTTCTTCGCCCTGCTTGCAGTGCTCTCGACTGCCACCGGACTGCAGCCGGCGGAGCTCGCGCTCTGGGCGCCGGTGGTGAACGCGCTGCTATGGCTCGCGGCCCTCGCTCTCGTGGTCCGCACGCTGACCTCCGACCGGCGCCTCGTGTGGCTCACCTTGTGGTTGTTCAGTCTCGGGAACTGGATCGACCAGGACTATCTCGCGCCGCAGGCCTTCGGGTTCTTCTTCTATCTCGTCGTTCTCGCCCTGCTGCTGAACTTCCTCGGAGCCGCTCCGCCGCTCGGTCGTTCGTGGTCATGGGCGGGGCGATGGTCATGGTGGCGGGACAGGCTGCCGACGGAGCCCGTGGCGAGCCGGCGGGTGATGGCGTTGCTGGTCGCGACCGTGCTGGCTGCGGCGATCGTGATCAGCCACCAGCTCACGCCTTTCATGCTGCTGGTCGCGGTGACCGCGCTGGTCGCCACCGGTCGCTCCTGGACGTCGGCGCTGCCGCTGCTGATCGGGGTCATGATCGTGCTCTGGCTGGCCTTCCCGGCCAGCACCTATCTGGCCGGCCACCCGCCGCTGTTCGTCAGCGGTGTGGAGGCATCGGCCGCTGCGAACGTGAGCGAGCGACTGGCCGGCACCGCCGGACACGTCTACATCGTCCAGGTCAGGATGCTGCTCAGCATCGCGATCTGGATCCTGGCTGCCGCCGGTGTCGTCATCGCGCGCCGGCTCTGCACGTTCGACACTCGACCGATCGTGCTGGCGGCCGCCCCCTTCGCGCTGTTGCCGGCGCAGTCGTACGGCGGCGAGATGCTGATGCGGGTGACGCTGTTCTCGTTGCCATTCACCGCGTTCCTCGCCGCCGGCGCGCTGCTGGCGTTGCAACCGGTGCTCGACAACCTGCGGACCACGGCCCTCGTCGTACTGTGTTCGATCTTCGCCGTGGCGTCGGTTGCGTCGAGATACGGCAACGCCCAGTTCGACATGTTCACCGCGTCTGAGTTAGAGGCCACGGAGAGCTTGTACGAGCTCAGCCCGGCGGGCGCGATGCTGATCGCCGGGGGGCATCCGACACCGTGGCGCTACCGGGAGTACGAGCAGCACCGTTCCCGCACGGTCCGGGACATTTGCGGGCCGGTGCGAGACGCGGCCGGCTGCGCGCAGCTCGTGTATGCCTCAGCCCGGCGCGACCACAGCGGGGCGATGTTGCTACTCAACCGCGCCGCGAGGTCCTCGCTGGTCATGCAGGGCGTCATGACCATGGAGGAGATCGACGGGATGGAGGCGGTGCTGGCGCGCAGGCCCGGCGTCTTCCTGGTGTTCGAGAACCAGGAGGCCAGGATCTATCGGATCGAACCGTACAGATAGGTGGGACGGATGAAGCGTCTGGAGTGGGTCGCAGTGTCCACCGGGATCTCGGGTCTCGCGCTACCGGTGCTGCTCGCGACCGGGTTGCCGCAACCGCTGCGGGCCGTCGCCGCCTTCGCGCTGATCGGGTTCGTGCCCGGGTTCGCGGTCACCCGCCTGATGGGTTTCGGCGACCGCCTCGCGCTGGTCGTCGTGGCCGTCGCCTTGAGCCTCGCGCTGACGGCGGCGGTGTCGACCGGGCTGCTCTACCTGACGGCCTGGTCCTGGCTCCGGTGCGTGTACGTGCTGGGCGCCGTGACCTTGGTGGCGTCGGCGGCTCGGCTGGGGAGGTTTGCATGACGTTGGTGAGCCTCGGTGTCCTGGTGGCCCTGCTGGGTTTGCTGCTCGTTCGGGCGTGCCGACAGGTGTACGCGTCGAGCGTCGAGCGTCGGCGCTGGTCCGTGGCGATACTTGCAGAGCTGGTGTTGTGGGGTGCGTGCACGGCGCTCGTCCTGCCACGTCTCGTGGACCTGTTGACATGAAGACCGACACGCGATGGTGGTTCGTCAGCGACCTGCATCTCGGCCCGGACGGGCGGGAGCCACGGGGCACGGCCGCCGCGATCACCGATTTCCTCGCTGCAGTGGTGCTTGCCGACCACTCGCCGACGAGACACGTAGTCCTGCTCGGTGACACGTTCGACCTGAGCGGGCAGGACGCCTGCGCGGCGGAGATCGAGGCGGTTGCCGATCGGCGCCCCGAACTCTTCGGGGCGTTCCGGACCTGTGTCGCCGAGGAGGTGACGCTGCACTTCGTCTGCGGGAATCACGATGCGGATCTGTCCCGGGAGCAGGCCCGCGCCTCGCTAGCGCGTCTGGCCGGCCGCGGAGAGGGTGACGATCGGGTCCGCGTGCATCCGTGGATCCTGTACGCGCCGGGTCTGTTCTATGCCGAACACGGCCACCAGCACCATGCCGTACATCGGCAACCGACCATTCTGGTGACCGGCGCGATTCCCACTCCGCTGGCCGCCTGGATTGAGCACCGGGGCGGTTCCGGGCAACATCCGTTGGCCCGCACCGGCGCGGTTCTCCGGGCAGCCGGCGCGGTGCGCAAAGCCGAGAAGGTCGCGCTGAGAGAGCCGTACGCGCGAAGGATCGACGACGAGGCGGCCCGGATCGGTCTGCCACCCGATGCCCTGCGGGCGCTCGCGCAGGTCTCCCGATTCAGGCTCGTACCAGCGGCGGCGGCAGTCGCGGGCAGGGTGCTGGCTCGCTCGGTGGGGCGTGACCGCCAGGGGGCCTATCTCGAATCCGCCGCGGCCGAGGTGCACCGCACGCTGAGCGAGCACGGATGTGCTGTGCCGCGGTACCTGTTCGGCCACACGCACCGTGCGCTGCTGAGGGCAGTCGAAGCCTCGGACAGCTGCTACCTCAACACCGGCACGTGGTCGGCGGACGTCCGCGGCCGGGGGCCTGACCTCGCGGATCCAGCGCTGTTCCCCGTTGCGACGATCGGAATCCGTGGGCCGCAGGTGCGCGGCTGGGTCCGGTACTGGCGTTGGTCACCGCACCGTCAGTGGCAGGGGCGCTCGCCCTCGTCGGAGAACTCCTTTCCGTCGCTTACGACGAAGCGCCAGCGGTAGGACGTCGGCGACAGGTCGAGACGTAACACTCCGTAGCTCTCGTCCTGGCGGGCCTCGCTGTTCGCAGCCGTGCCCTTGAACTCGTACAGTCCGATGCCTCCGGTACCGACGACGAATGCCTGGACCCCCGCATCGTCATCGCGCTCGTCGCCGGGCGTCTGCGGTGCGAACCGCTCGTAGTTGTGGTTGTGCGCCTGCAGCAGTACATCGACGCCGTGCTCAAACAGAAGGTCGATCCAAGGCCGGGTGGACGTGTCGCGGTCGTGCTCGTCCGTCGGCGAGGTCCAGTACGGCTCGTGCATGTAGGCGATCGTGCACCGGGCATGACTCCGGCCGAGGTCGTCGCGGAGCCATTGTGTCCACCGGTCGGGGTCGCAGTCGTCGCGCTGCCAACAGGACGTGTTGAGCGCGATGAAGTGCCAGTCACCAATGTCGAACGAGTAGGACCATTGTTGCTCCTGTCGGATCGGCGTGGTGCCGTGGCCGCCGGCACTTCCACCGTTCCAGTAGTCGACATAGCCGCCCGTGCCGTACAAGTCATGGCTCGTTCCGTTGATCGGGTAGGTGCGGCTGATGAAGCGGCCCCACGACCGGTCGTAGGAATTGTTGAGGGCGCGCAGATTCCCCCGCTGGTACTGGAAGTCGCCGAGGCCGAGGACGAGATCGGGATCGATGTCGTCGACGGCGCGCGCCGTTGCCACCTGCCGGCCGTTCTCCGACGGGGACGCGATGTCGCCGACGGCAGCGACGACAAACCCCTTGCCGCGCGAAGGCCCCGAAGTCGTTGTCGCCTGGGCGCTGGGGCTGCTGCTGGTCCGGTCGCCGCCGCTCGCGCGGCCGGATGGCTCCTCTGCCGAACAGGACGAGGCCAGTACGGAACCCGCGGCGAGTATTACCGCGACCATCGCCAGACCAGCCCTCGGATGACGCAGCGAACGGTCCACCATACAGAGAGCGTGACCGTTCGTGGAGATGACCGCATCATCAATTTGTTGTATTTCCCGGGAGCATCTCGAGGCGTTGACCAATTGGCCACACGATGTGATTCTAGAAAGAGGTCGGTATTGCGGTCTGTGGGGGTCAAGGACCGGCTGGCCTGCTTCGGTGAGGGGGCAGTGCGATGCAACGCAGCAGGGGGCGTTTGACGGCAGCAGTGCTGGTGGCGGCGGCCGCGCTCGGAGGGTGCGGCCCGGACCGAACGTCCAAGTCGGAGGGCGCATCGAGCACGACTGGCGCCCCCGGCACGGTGAGCCCGACGGGCGCGGTCAGTGCGCCGTCGTCCAGCGGCACGCCTCGCTCACCAAGCGCCCCGGGCACGCCGCGCCCGACCAGTACGGCCGCCGAGGCCGGTCCGGAGAAAGGGCTCGGGAGCGCATTGTTCGGTCGCTCGACCACGATCAACAACCAGTGGCTCCCGATGCGGCCCGGAACGCAATTGATTTACGAAGGGCAGACCATAGAAGATGGCGAAGCTATTGCCCATCGCGTGGTCTTCACGGTCACCGATCTAACCAAAGTGGTCGGCGGTGTACGGAATGTCGTCGTCTGGGACCGGGACTATTCCGCGGGACAGTTGGAAGAGACCGAGCTCGCGTTCTTCGCGCAGGCCGACGACGGCACCGTCTGGCATTTCGGGCAGTACCCCGAGGTGTACGAGGAAGGCAAGCTCGTGGAGGCGCCGGCCTGGATCCACGGCCTGCAGGGAGCGCAGGCGGGCATCACCATCAAGCCGAACTCGCAGCCCGGCCAGCCCAGTTACTCCCAGGGATGGGGACCGGCGGTGGGCTGGAGCGACCGGGCGCGGGTGTACCGGACGAACCAGAGGACGTGTGTCCGGGCCGGCTGCTTCACCGGCGTACTGGTGATGGACGAGTTCAGCGCGGACGAGCCAGGTGCCCACCAGCTGAAGTACTACGCCCCGGGCGTCGGCCCCGTGCGAGTCGGCTGGGCCGGCAACGATCCGACCAGGGAGACGCTGGAGCTGGTGAAGGTGGCCCGGTGCAGTCCGACGGAGATGGCCGTTGTCCGGGAGAACGCTCTGAAGCTCGAGCGGAACGCCTTGCGGATGAGCAAGAACGTGTACGCCCTCACGACGCCGATCGAGAAGCCGCGCTGACCATGGCCGGCACATTGGCGTTGGAGGCGACCGGACTGCGGAAGTCGTATGGCGGGGTAGTGGCCGTCAACTCGGTGGAACTCGCGGTGGAGGCCGGTGTTGTGCTGGGCTTCCTCGGACCGAACGGTGCCGGCAAGACTACCGTCATCCGGATCCTGTCCACCATCCTGCGAGCTGATGCCGGCACGTTCGCGGTGTCCGGCATCCCACACACCGACCCGGTGGAGATCCGTCGCCGGATCGGCGTACTGCCGGAGAGCGCCGGGTATCCCCTCGGCCAGACAGGGCAGGAGTGGCTCACGTTCCACGCGCAGCTGTTCGGCCGCCCGCTCGTCGAGGCCCGGGAGACCGCCCATCGGTTGCTCGCGGAGGTCGGTCTCGCTGACCGTGGAGGATCGCTGATCTCGGCGTACAGCCGGGGCATGAGGCAACGTCTCGGGATCGCGCGGGCTCTGGTCAACGATCCCCAGGTCGTCTTCCTGGACGAGCCGACGCTGGGCCTGGACCCGGCCGGACAGCGGCAGGTGCTCGACCTCGTCGCCCGGATCGCCAAGGAGTATGGCGTCACCGTGATCCTGACGACCCACTTGCTTGTCGAGGTGGAGCAGGTCTGCGACCAGGTGCTGATCCTCAACCATGGCCGGGTCGTCGCGGAGGGAACTGTCGCCGAGGTCGCGCGGCGTGCGGCGGCCCCACGGCGTGGGCTGGTGAGCGTGCGTGCAGAGCAGCGCGAGCGGGCTGTCGAGCTCCTCGCCGGCAGCGGACTGCAGGCGTCGGCAGTCGGCAATGACCACGGTGGCCAGGTGGCAGTGCTGATCCCTGTCGACACCGAGCCAGAGACCGCGGCAGCCGAAGTACTGCGCCGCCTGCTCGACGCAGGTGTTCCGGTGCTCGGTTTCACCCTCGAGGGCGGGCGGCTCAGCGACGCGTTCCTCGCCGTGACGGAGGATGCCTGATGCCTGCCGCCAGTAGTCTCTCGACAGTCCGCACCCGGTCGCGGCGTGGCGGCCCGGCCTGGCTGGTCGTCGCGCAGCGTGAGCTGAAGGACCTGTGGTTGGCGGGTCGGGGGCTGCCGTTGATCCTCGCCTTCACTGCCCTGCTCAGCGTGACGACGTACCTCGTCGCCTCCAACCAGGAACTCAACTTCCTCGAGCAACGCGAGTCGGTCACGCTGACGCTCCAGATAGCGGTCGCGGTCGGAAGCCTGCTGGTGTTGATCGCGGCTGCCGACGGGATCAGTGGCGAGCGCGAACGCGGCACCCTGGAGAGCCTGCTGCTGACGCCGGCACCGCGCAGTTCGCTGACGATCGGCAAGGGGATCGCGGCCTTCTCGCTCTGGGCCGCCGCGTGGACCGTGTCGATTCCGTACCTCTGGTACCTCGGCCGTGGTTCGAAAACGGTCACGGAGGCGGTGCTGACGGGGCTGCTGGTCGGCAGCCTGCTCGCGCTGTTCCTGGCGGGGTACGGCCTCGTGGTCAGTGGCCTCGTCCAGTCGAACCGGACGAGCCTCTCTGTGGGCCTGTTCACCCTGTTCGCGTTGTACGCGCCGACGCAGCTGCCGACCGGCCTGCAGAAGAGCTGGGTGGGCAGCCTCCTCTGGCGGGCGGATCCGTTCACCGCCGGGCTCAGGTACCTCAGCGACGTCGTACTGCGTGGGCACCCGCCCGGTCGGGACGCGGAGTGGCTGATCGGCCCGGTGGTGCTCGCCATCGCCGCACCCCTTGCTGCGGTCCTGCTGTCCCACCGCATCAGGCTGTACTCGGGAGACCGGCCATGAGAGTCCTCGCAGCGTTCCTGCTCTGTACCGCGGCGGTCGTCGGAGCGCCTGCCGCCGCCGATGCCGCCGCCGTCGCCGCTTCCGACGCCCCTCAGGTGACGGTGGAGCTGGACCGGACGGGACTGTCCACCAAGATCGGTCAACGGTTCGACTTCACGTCGACGATCCGCAACGACAGCGACGAGCCGTTGGAAGGAGTCGTTGCCCACCTCAACGTTCTGGGCCTCGCCCCGAGCATCTACGTGGACCCGGAGGACTGGTCCTCGGAGCGGACGCAGTTCGTCGACGAGCTCGGCGCCCACGAGTCCGAACAGCTCGACTGGGAGGTCCAGGCGGTGAGCCCCGGCGCCCTCGCCCTCTATGTCACGGTGACCACGCGACAGGGCGCGGACGACGTGACTTCGAGCAAGGCGCTCCGGGTGTCGGTCGCCCAGGCGCGCAAACTCAATGCGACCGCGGCCGCTCCGCTGGTCCTCGGGATGCCGGCGGCGGTGGTCCTGCTGCTGGTTCTTGCGGCAGTCAGACGCCGCCGGCTTCGCTGACCGGCTCGGCCGGGGGCTCCTCCGCCGGCGCGCCGCCGCGTCGCCCGAAGCGGAGGTACAGCGACGGGATCACCAGCAGGCTGAAGAGTGTCGAGGTCAGCAGCCCGCCGACGATGACGACCGCCATCGGGTGCTCGATCTCGTGGCCGGGAAGGTCGCCGGCGACGACCAGCGGCAGGATCGCCAGCCCGGTTGCCAGCGCTGTCATCAAGATCGGCGACAGCCGCTCCCGGGCACCGCGGATCACGAGGCCCGGACCGAACGGCTCGCCCTCCTCGCGCTCGAGGTGCTGGTAATGGTTGATCAGCAGGATGCCGTTGCGTGCGGCGATGCCGAAGACGGTCAGGAAGCCGACCAGCGACCCGATCGAGATGATGCCGCCGGACAGCTGTGCCGCGAGGACCCCGCCCACGAGTGCGATCGGCAGACTGAGGAAGAACAGGCTGGCAAGGCGCCAGCTGCCGAAGGCCGCGATCAGGAGCAGCAGGATGCCGCCGAAGGCGAGCGCGCCGTAGCCGAACAGGCTGTCTCGGGCGGACTCCTGCTCCTCCGCCTCGCCGAGCATCTCTGCGTGGTAGCCGACCGGGAAGTCGATCTCGTCGATCCGGTTGTCGACCTCGGCCGCCACGGAGCCGAGATCGCGGCCGGACACGTTGGCGAACACGTCGATCTTGCGGGACACGGCCTCGCGCTCGATGATGTTCGGCGTGGGTTTGATGCTGACGTCCGCCACGTCGTCGAGGCGGACGTGGCCGCCGCCGGGGATGTCGATGAGCAGGTTTCGGATGTCGGTCAGGCTCTGCCGGAACTGCGGGGCGCTCCAGACGTGGACGTCGTACGCCTTGCCGCTGTGGAAGAGGTCTCCGACCTCCTCGCTCGACACGAGGACCGAAGTCGCCCGGCGGACGTCGCCCGGCTTGACGCCGTACCGCTGCGCGGCCGCGAGGTCGACCTGGACGTCCACCTGCGGGATGGGCTCGTGGAGCTCGACGTCGAGCTCGGAGATGCCGGAGATGCCCGAGATTTCCTGCTCCACCTCGTCCGCCTGCTCCCGCAAGACGTCGAGGTCCTGGCCGAAGATGCGAACGACGATGGCGCCGCTGGATCCGGCGACGACCTCCTTGATCCGCTCGCGCAGATAGGTCTGTACGTCGCGCCGGAGCCCCGGGTAACCGTTGACGACCTCCACCACCTGTGCATGTGTCATGTCGTAGTCGACGTCGGGGGAGACGCTGATCCAGTTCTCGCCGAAGTTGGCGCCGACCACCTCGTCCATCAACAGGCCCTGCCCGATGTGCGACCCGCAGTTGCGGACGCCGGGAACCTGCCGGAGCTCCTGACAGGCCCGGACCGAGATCCGCGTCTCCTCACCGACGGACGTGCCGGGCTTGGTCACCCAGTGCATCAGGAAGTCGCGTTCCTTGAAGTCGGGGAGCAGGGACTGGCCGAGCATCGGCAGCACGGCGATACCGCCGGCCACGATGAGCACGACCGCGGCGTACACCGGACGGGGCGACTTGATCACCCGGGCGAGGACCGTCGAGTAATGCGCCTTCAGCCACCGGGCGAGGGCCGGATCGGGGCGCTCGAGCGGTGCCCTGGACAGCAGGATCAGGGCCATCGCCGGTGTGACGGTCAGCGCGACCACCATCGACGCGAGGACGGCGAGGACGTACGAGAACGCCAGTGGCTGGAAGAAGGAACCGGACAGCCCTTGGAGGAAGAACACCGGCGCGACGGCGAGCACGGTGATCAACGTGGCGTAGACGATCGGCCTGCGGACCTCCAGCGATGCCTCCAAGACGACGCGCGCGGTCGACAGCCTCCCGCCCTCCTGGGCCCGCTGGCGCAGGCGTCGCCAGATGTTCTCGATGTCGATGATCGCGTCATCCACCACGACGCCGACGGCGATCACCAACCCGGCCAGGATCATCGTGTTGATCGTCTCGCCGCGCACCGACAGCACGAGGCCCGCCGCGACCAGCGACAACGGGATGGCGACCAGGCTGATGAACGCTGTGCGCCACTCGAACAGGAAGCTGATCAGGACCAGGATGACGAGCAGACAACCGATCAGCAGCGCGATCGTCAGGTTCTCGAGCGCGGTCTCGATGAATGTCGCCGGCCGGAACAACGTGGTGTCGATCTCGATGCCCGGCAGGCCGGGACGCAACTCGTCGATCGCCTGCTCGACGCCGCGCGTCACGTCCAGCGTGTTCCCCCACGGGAACTTCTCGACGATCAGCATCAGCCCCTCGCCGTCGTTGATGACGGCGTCGCCGGGCAGCGGCTGGTGGCCCTCCACTACCTGCGCGATGTCGCCGAGTCGCAAGGTCCGGTCCCCGCGCTTCAGCACCGGAACGGCCGCCAGGTCCTCCGGCGTCGTGATCGCCTGGGTGAGCCGGATCGGGAAGCGCTGGTTGGGAGTCTCGAGCCATCCGCCGGTACCGATCACCGAGCCCTCGGAGAACCGGAGCAGCCCCGCGTCGAGAGCGCCGGCGGTGACGTCCATGATGCGTTGCACCGTGACGCCTTCGCTCCGCAGCCGGTTCGGGTCGACCAGCACGTGCGTCTGCTGCAGCCGTTCCCCCCAGATGGCCACGTTGGCCACGCCGGGCACCTTGAGGAGTCGCTGCCGGATCGTCCAGTACGCGATCGACGACATCTCGATCATCGAGACCTGCTCCGAGGACATGGCGATCTTCATCGCCCGGCTGGTCGCGGACAGCGGCTGGATCATGAACGGCGGGCTCGCCCAGGTCGGCAACGAGGGCGTGACCGTGGCGATCCGCTCCTGCACCAGTTGCCGCGCCCGGAGCTGATCGGTCCCGTTCTTGAAGATGAGCTGGATCGACGAGAGCTCCCGGACCGACTTGGAGCGGATGATGTCCAGGTCGGGGATGCCGGTCAGCGACTGTTCGAGGGGAACGGTGACGAGCTCCTCGACCTCCGCTGCGGACAGGCCGAGCGAGGGCGTCTGGACCTCGACCCGGGGCGGCGCGAACTCGGGAAAGACGTCGACCGGAGAATTGCGCAGGTCCACGACGCCGAAGCCCAGCATCGTCACCGCGGCGGCGATGACGAGGAACCGGAGCCTCAGGCTCGACCCGACGATCCAGCGCATCATGAGACGAGTCCCGCCGTCCGGCTCACTTGCCGATGCCGAACTCGAGGCCGTACAGCTCGATGGCGCCGACCGACACAACGGCGGTTCCCGACCTGGGGCTCGCGGACAGGATGACGGCGTCCCTGTCGATGGAGTCGACCGTGACCTGCTCGCGGACGTAGACCGTCGACTCCGGGTTCGTGTACACGTACGTCTTTCCAGCCGCGTCGTACAGCAACGCGCTGTACGGGACCACCGTCGCGGCCGGTAGGCGCTTGACGACCGCGGGGTCGGCGGCCCGGATCGCAGTGGTCACGATGCCGAGGCGTTCGGCTGCCCTGGCGGCGAGCGTCAGCCGGCTGTGGGCGCCCCCGTCGTCGATCTTCTCGATCGTGGCGGGGGGCGTGTCGGAGATCGCGTCCCCCGCGGTTCCGCCGCCGGCGAGCAGCAGCGCACCGACGATGACGGCCAGGACCATGACGGTACCGGCGACGAACCAGCGGATCTTCCCGTGCATCGGAGTTCCTCCCGTGTTGTCCACGTGCCCGGTCAGCCGATCTCCGGCTGCGCATCGACTGAGCCGGTCCGAGCAGGCCAGAACCGCAGACAGAGCAGGGGTACGAGGACGAGGCTGAAGGCCGTGGAGGTGACCAAGCCGCCGGCGATCACCAATGCCATCGGTCGTGCGATCTCCTGGCCGGCGATCTCACCGACGACCGCCAGTGGCACAAGCGCCAGTACAGTGGCGGCGGCTCCGACCAGAATCGGCGCCAGCCGGTCCGACACACCACGCACGGCGAGCTCGGGGCCGAGGCGGCCGCCATCGGGTTCGGACAGCTGGTACCGGCCGACCAGCAGCACGCTGTTCCTGACGGCGAGGCCGAAAACGGCGAACAGCCCGGCGAGTGCGCCCAGTGACAGCTCGCGATCGATGCCGACGGCAACCAGTAGCCCGCCGACGAGCGCCAGCGGGAGGGTCACGAGGAGCACCGCCGCCAGCCGCCAGCTGCCGAAGGCCGACTGGAGGAGCAGCAGGATCCCGATCGCGGCGGCAACCAGGTACGACAGCTCGCGGGGCGAGAGGCCACCGATGACATCGTTCGGCGGTGCCACGAGTTCCGCGTGATACTCGAGCGGGAACGGGGTGTCCGCGAGGCGCTGGTCGATCTCCCGCAGGACCGAGTCGACACTACGACTGCCGACCGTTGCTCCCACGTCGATGCGACGCGACACCGCCTCGCGCTTGATCGCGGCGGGCGTCGGCACGATCTGGACGTCGGCGATGTCTCCCAGCCGAACCTGTCCACCAGCCGGGGTGTCGATGAGCAGCCCACGGATGCTGGTCAAGCTGTTGCGCGTCTCCGGCGTGCCGAGCACCACCACCTCGAACACTTTCTGTTCCTCGAAGAGGCTGCCGACCTGGATTCCCTGCAGGAGCTTCGCGGCTGCGCGGCGTACGTCGCCGGGCTTGATCTGATGGGCCTGGGCGGCGGCGATGTCGACCTTGACCTCGACGTTGGGTTCCTCGACCAGGGACTCGATCCGAGGTGTGACACCGTCGATCCCCGCGAGGATCTGCCGTACGCGTTCGGCCTGACGCCGGAGCTCCGCCAACTCCTGCCCGAAGACGCGGACCACCACGTCGTCGGCTCCCGCGAGTGCGGCGCTGTCGGGCTTGGCGAGCGAACCGCTGCTGCCGTCGTCGCCGTACAGGCGGGCCGGTTCGAACGCCTTCGCGTCCTCGACCTGGGCAGCGTGGTAGGTCTCGACGTCGGTCGACAGCCCGGGATAGCCGTCGACCACACGCTGCACCTCGGCCCTGGTCGCGTCGTAGTCGGCGCCGGGATCGATGACGATCCACACCTCACCGGAGTTGATTCCGACGACCTGGTCGGCGCTGATGGCGCGTCCGACATGGGCGTTGACAGTCTTCACGCCGCGAATCGCGCCCAGCTCACCAGCGGCCTGCATGGTGATCCGGCTCATCTCCGGATGCGACGTGCCCGGCGCACCATCCCAGCGGACCACCAGGGTGCGCTCCTGAAGACCTGGAACCAGCGAGGCGCCGTTCAGTAGCGGGAGCATCGCCAGCCCGGCAACGGCAGTCAGTGCGGCCGCGATGTAGACCCGGCGCGGCCGGCGAATGATCCCGGGGAGCAGCGAGGCGGCACCGTCGGCCAGTCGCCGGGCCGGCGTCTGGCGGTGGGTGGCACCTGTCCGCGACAGCAGCAGCGCGCACAGCGCCGGCGTGACGGTCAGGGCGACCAGCATCGCCGCGACGACCGCGAGCGTGTAGGCCAGCAACAGCTCTTCGAGGAACGCCATCCCCGATCCGTCCAGGAAGAACACCGGGAAGACGACCAGCACGCCGATGACGGTGGCGTAGATCAACGGCCGGCGTACGTCGAGTGACGCCTCGACGATCGCGGTCGTGGTATCGCCCGCCGGCCGATCCCGCAGCTGTCGCACGATGCCGTCGACGTCGGCGATGGCGTCGGCCACGATGGCGCCGATGGCCAGGATGAACCCGGCCACGACCATCATGTTGAGTGTCCCGCCCCTGAGCGCGAGCACGAGGCTCGTCGCGCCGAGCGACAGTACGATCGAGACGGCGGAGATCACCGCAGCTCGCCAGTCGAAGAACAGCAGCGCCAGCACCAAAGCGACGAGCAGTGCGGCGATCAACAGCGTGACGCTGAGATTGTCGATGGCCGACTCGATGTACGACGCCGGCCGGAAGGCCGTCGAGTCGAGCTCGAGACCGGTCAGACCGGGCTGCATCGAGTCGAGTGCGCTCTCGACTCCCCGGGTCACCGCATCGACGTCGGCCTCGGGGAACTGCTCGACGACCAGGAGCAGACCGGGCTTCCCCTTCACGACGGCGTCGCCGATCAGCGGCTGGTGGTTCTCCACCACGGTGGCGACGTCGCCGAGCCGCAGCCCGCCGGCGGCATCCTCGACCGGCACCTTGGCGAGCTCCGCCGGAGTGCCGAGCGGCAGGACGTGGCGGATGCCGAGCCGCTGGTTCGGGGTGTCGATGAAGCCGCCGGTGCCGGGTGTCGACGCCTCCAGGAAGGTCAGCGGCGAGACCAGCTGGGCGTTGCCCGCGGTCTGGACTACCTGCGACAGCGAGACGCCTTTGCTCTGCAGCCGGGCCGGATCCACCTGGACCTGGAGCTGCCGCTCGCGTTGTCCCCAGATCGCGATGTTGGCGACGCCCGGAACGCCCATCAGCCGCGGTCGGATCACCCAGCGCGCGAGCACCGATTGGTCGACCAGGGACAGTTGCTCCGACGACAAGCTGATCATCGCGATGCGGCTCGTCGACGACAGCGGCTGGATCATCTCCGGCGGCTTCGAGACGTTCGGCAGCGCGTGTGCCTGGGTGAGGCGCTCCTGTACCAGTTGGCGCGCCTCGAGGATCTCGGTGCCGGGCTCGAAGACGAGGACGATGGACGACAGCCCGGGAACCGAGTTCGAACGGATCACGTCGACCCCGCCCACGCCGTTGAGCAGGTCCGCCTCGAGCGGAACGGTGACCAGTTGCTCGATCTCCGGCGCCGACAGCCCGAGTGCCTCCGTCTGCACTTCGACGTAGGCAGGCGCGAAGTCGGGAAGCAGGTCGACCGGCATGCTGCGCACCTGCGTGATGCCCAAGGCAGTCACGACTACCGCCATCACGATGACGAGATGGCGCAGCCTGACGCTCGAGCCCACGATCCAGCGCACTGCCGATCCCCACCCGGGTCTCTCCCGCTCGTCCGGCACAGTTTCTTCCCGCGCCCCAGAACGGACCCCTGCCCAAAACCCAACAATTTCACCATGACAATGCCAGTGGTTTGGTGTCAAGAGACGGGCGTGTTACGTTTTCGCAGCTAATCTGGCTGGACCGGAAATGGGTGCCTTGGAGATTCGGCATAATGCCTGGCTACCGCGAATTTATGAGGCGTCGCTCCATCAATTGGATGAGATGGTCCGACTTCGTCACGTGCCGTCAGAGACCTTGCCTCATAGGCGATCGGTGCTCGTTGGGGTATGCCCCGTAACAACGGCGCGCCACTACCGCCACGACTGCGCTCGATCTCTGGTGCGCCGGCGACTTTCGCAGATGATATGTCGAGAATTCGCCATCTTGCACATTTCAGAGAATTGCCGGGGAGTGGACATCGGAAATCAGAGATGTCAGCGCTGCTCATATCGGCCGAGGTCGGGCGCGGTGCCCTTGAATGACTCACCCAGAACGACGATGCCGTGGTTGATCGCCGGGGAGCCTGTCGTCAGGTGGTAGTCGTGGTGGATTCCGTCGACGAATCGTGGATCGGTAGAGATGCCGTGGTGTTCGTAGCCGGTCCAGCTCCGGAACTGGGCCAGCGTGCGGGCGTTGCCCTTTCCGCCGACGTAACAGAGGAAGTCGCCGTACTGGGCGGTCGACCCGGCGTTGGAGACGAGGTTGTAGTCGATCACCACCGACTTCGGCAGCGCGCTGTCGATGCTGTGGGCCCGGCCCCGCACGACGACGTTGTCGACGATGCGCAGCCGCTCGACCGAGCCGCCGTACGCCACGCCCTTCAGGCCGTCGATGACGTCGAAGGCGAACTGGTCGAATCCGTCGAGCACGTTGTGCGCCACCAGCATGTCCTGCGCGCACCGCAGGATCAGCCCGCCGGACTTCCGGGCACCACGGTAGGCGACGTTCCGGACGAAGACGTTGTGGGCGCAGGGCAGCCCGGAGGTCGTCCCCGTCTCCATCACCTGGCCGCTGTGGAGATGGTTGTAGCGGAACACCAGGTTGCTGGCGCCGTAAACCTCGAAGTGCGTGCCGTTGTTCCACAGGCTGTTCCACTCGACGATCACCCGGCCGGTCGACTGGTAGAAGTTGATGCCTTCCTGGCCGCGGCCGGAGTCGACCTCCTTCAGGTTGGAGTGGATCCGGTTGGCCCGGATCACCAGGTTGCTCGCCTGGCGCTCCTCGATGCCATCGGCGTTGCCGTAGATCTCGTTGTGCTGGAGGACGACGTTCGAGGACTGTACGACGACGATCCCGAAGGTGCGCGCGTCGTGCACCTGGGAGTTGCGCACCACGACCCCGGAGCTGGAGTCGATCTTCACCCCCGAGCCGTACCTCACCTGGCTACCGGTGACGTCCAGTCCGTCGATTGCTCCGCCGGACACGCCGTCGAACTCGATCACTTCGCGGCCGCCGCCCCGGACAGACACCAATGCGCCGGGCGCGGCGGAGATGGTCACGCCGTCGCGGGTCACTGCGAAGCCGGCGTACGCGCCTGCGGAGACCAGAACGGTGCTCCCGGTGGGCGCCTGGTCCACGCCTTGCTGGATGGTCCGGAACGGGCGTGCGGCCGAGCCGTCGCCTCCGGCTGCCGCTGCGACCGAGATGTGGACGACCTGACCGGTGGCCGAGGTTGAAGCGGTCCAGCTCGGCACCGAGCTGGTGGGCTCTGTTCTGCTGGTCTGCGGCTGCTCGGCCGGGGTACATGCGGTGAATTGCAGTACCGCGGAAGCGATGGCGGCGGTGATCAGAACAGAGCGAGTGGTCATGCGTGCCGGTCGGGCGCCGATGGAGGGTCGACAATCCCGTGCGACACCGCCCAGGCCGCTGCCTCCAGACGAGAGTGGACGCTGAGTTTCGACAGGACCGCATGGATGTGTGAGCGAAGAGTTGTCACCGAGATGTCCATCGCGGCGGACATCGAACGCGTGCTCTCGCCGCGCACGATGCGCTCGAGAACCTCGCGTTCACGATCGGTGAGGTACTGCGCGATGCGATGGGCTTCACTGACCTGACGTGGTTCCGGCACGAACGCGCGCCGAAGTAGTTGGACATCGAAGTAGGTCTCGCCGGTTGCTACCCGCTCGAGTGCGCCGATCACCTGTCCCAGTTCCGACTGCTTGGTGAGGACACCGGCCGCGCCGGCCCGGATGGCGGCCGACAAGACCTCGGGATCCGTGCGCGCGGTGAGAACGAACACCGGAGGGTGCGAGGGGTACCGGCTCAGCTCTGCCGTCGCGCCGAGTCCGTCGCCGGTGGGGAAGCCGAGGTCCATCACGACGAGGTCGACACGCTCCTGGAGCGCCGCGGCAACGGCCTCGTCCGGCCGGGTGGCGACGAGGACGATCTCGTGACCGAGGCTCGCGAGCACACCGGCCAGCGCATGCGCGAAGACTTTGTGGTCATCACAGATGATGACGCGCACGTGCAGTCACCCCCACCCACCGACTGCCTCACCGGTCAGCAGTGCAAACCTGATGGATCTACGGCATTCGGCCCCATGTCGAAGGTTACGCGCATGTTCGCTTGATGCGATGACTGGATGCCTTGATGATGCGATCGGTATGCACGATGTCGACGGAGAGTCAATGTTCTGCACACCTATGGACAGATCGTTTCCCTGTTGGTCTCCTGATATTTAGCAGATGGCCGTCCTGACTGCAGGCACGGCAAGGGGTGGGACATGGGCGTTGCCAGCACGCAGCGTGGCGGGGAGGTTCCTCGGGCTCCAGAATCGTGGGACGGACTCAGATCGCTCCGCGGCGTGTGTCACGACGTCGGCCAGGAACTGGCGGTGGTTCAGGCCCTCGCCCGCCTCGCGGCGCTCGAAGCAGGTCTGCCCGAGCAGGTTCGCCGGCAACTCGAGACGATCGGCGAGCATGCGGCATACGTCGCCCGGATGATGAGCGACTCTGTCGAGGGCATCACGGACAGCGCCGAGTTCGACCTTTCGGAGTTGGTCAGCCGTATGGTGGCCGATATCCGCCTTCGGACCCAGGCGACCTGTCGGGTGGTTGCCAGCCCGGTCCGGGTGGTGGCCAATCCGATCCTGCTGCGTCGCGCGGTCGTCAACCTGCTCGACAATGCCGTGCGCGCTGCCGGTCCGGACGGCCTGGTACTGGCCCGTGTTCTGCGCGATGGCGACAATGCCGTCGTCGAGATCGAGGATGACGGCCCTGGGTGGGGCCAGGTGGGACCCGGCCTCGCGTCACTCGGTCTCGGCGTCGCGCACAACTGCGTAGCCGAACACGGAGGTGATCTCGAACTCGAGACAGGTCAGCTCGGTGGCGCTCTTGTTCGCCTACGGGTCGCCGCCGGCGTCAGTTGAACGATCCGCTGCGTGAATTTGTGAACGAGGTGGGCCCGGGGGACAATCGAGGGCGATGACTACCTCTCTCCCGCTTGTTTTCGATGAACCGCGCCGTGCCAAGAAGCCGCCGCGGCACCTGGCAGACCTCAGCGGGGAGGAGCGTCGTACGGCGGTGGCCGCGCTCGGGGAGCCTGCGTTCCGTGCCAAGCAGTTGTCGAACCACTACTTCTCCCGGCTCGTCTCCGACGCGGCCGAGATGACCGATCTGCCCGCCGCGACGCGGGACAAGCTGGTCGCCGAGCTGATGCCGCCGCTGCTCACCAAGGTCCGCGATATGGAGTGCGACAACGGCACCACCCGGAAGTCGCTGTGGAAGCTGCTCGACGGCTCGCTGGTCGAGTCCGTGCTGATGCGCTACACCGACCGGACCACCATGTGCGTGTCCTCGCAGGCCGGCTGCGGCATGGCCTGCCCGTTCTGCGCCACCGGTCAGGCCGGTCTGACCCGGAACATGAGCACCGCGGAGATCGTCGAGCAGGTCGTCGACGGCGCTCGCGCGCTGGCTCGTGGCGAGATCGCCGGCGGTCCCGGACGGGTGAACAACATCGTCTTCATGGGCATGGGCGAGCCGATGGCCAACTACAAGGCCGTGATCGGCGCGGTCCGCCGGTTCACCGAACCCGCGCCGGACGGGCTGGGCATCTCGGCCCGCGGCGTGACGGTGTCGACCGTCGGCCTGGTGCCGCGGATCAACCAGCTCGCGACCGAGGGCATCCCGGTCACGCTGGCGCTGTCGCTGCACGCGCCGGACGACGAACTGCGCGACGAGCTGGTCCCGATCAACAACCGGTGGAAGGTCGACGAGGTCCTCGACGCCGCCTGGGGGTACGCCGAGAAGACCAAGCGCCGCGTCTCGATCGAGTACGCGATGATCCGCGACATCAACGACCACGCCTGGCGTGCCTCGCTGCTGGCGGAGAAGCTCGCCGCCCGTGGCGACTGGGGCTGGGTGCACGTCAACCTGATCCCGCTGAACCCGACCCCGGGCTCCAAGTGGACCGCCTCCGACCCGGCCGACGAGCGCGAGTTCGTCCGCCGGCTCCAGGCCGGCGGTATCCCGACGACTGTCCGGGACACGCGCGGCCAGGAGATCGACGGCGCCTGCGGTCAGCTCGCGGCAGCCAACCGCGACTGACCCCAGACTGAGCCTCAGAAGATCCGTACGGCGACCTCGGCGGGCGCGGCGAGCAGCGAGGTGATCTCGTCGTCCAGCCGCACCAGCGTGACCGATGCGCCGGCCATGTCGAGTGACGTGCAGTACTCGCCGACATAGCTACGACCGACGGTGATGCCCCGATCGGCCAGTTGCTCGTGGGCGCGGCCGTAGGCGAGATAGAGCTCGCTGATCGGCGTACCACCCAGGCCGTTGATCATCAGCGCAACGTTGTCACCCCGCTCGTACGGCAGATCGGTCACGACGGCCTCGGTCAGTTCGTCGATGATCGTGTTCGCGTCGGCGAGCTTCTCCCGGCGGCGGCCCGGCTCGCCGTGGATGCCGACGCCGATCTCCATCTCGTCGTCACCCAGGTCGAACAGCGGGCTCCCCTTCGCGGGCGGCGTACAGGACGTTAGCGCCATGCCCATGGTGCGCGTCACCGAGTTCACCTTCTCGCCGATGCGGACCAGGTCGTCCAGATCGGCGCCTGCCTCCGAGGCCGCGCCGACCGCCTTGATGACGAAGAAGTTGCCGGCCACGCCGCGACGCCCGACGGTGTACGTCGAGTCGGACACCGCCACGTCGTCGTCGACCACGATGGTCTTGATCGTCACCCCGTCGGCCTCGGCCATCTCGCGGCCCATGTCGAAGCCCATCCGGTCGCCGGTGTAGTTGTTGACGATGTGCAGCACGCCTTTCGGCGACGCGAGCAGCTTGCTCGTCTCCAGCACGTAGTCCATCGGCGGCGCCGAGAACACATCACCGGGGCAGGCGGCGTCCAGCATGCCCTTGCCGACGATCATCACGTGCGCGGGCTCGTGGCCGGAGCCCGAGCCCTGCATGACGGAGACCTTGTCCGGGTTCGGCGCGTCCGTCCGCATGATCAGGTTGTACTCCGGGACGTACCTGAGCGTGTCGGGATTCGCGAGGGCGAGGCCCTTCAGCATCTCCGGTACGAAATCCTTGGGAGCGTTCACGAACTTCTTCATGCTGGGTCTCCTTGCCACTCTTGCACCAATGCTTCGAACATGACGGCGACCGCGGTCGCGCCGGCATCGACGCTGCCGATGCTGCGTTCGCCGGTGTAGGCGGCACGCCCGCGGCGTGCCTGGAGCTTCGCGGTGTCGTCCGCGGTGGACCGTGCGACGGCCGCCGCGGCCTGCAGGGTCGTGAGCGCGTCGTGGCCTTGTTTCACCTGGCGCTCGATCTCGTCGGTCGCCGGAACGAGCGAGTCCAGCAACGTCTTCTCGCCGAGGCTCGCGCCGCCACGGGCCATGATCCCGTCAGCCGCGGAGCGGAGCATGGCCACCGCGGTCGGTCCGTCCACCTCGGACTTCCCGGCCGTGACCGCGGCGGCGCGCAGGAACGCCGTACCCCAGATCGGTCCGGACGTGCCACCGATGCGACTCGTGACGACGACGGCGATCTTCTTGAGGAACGTGGAGATGTCGGTGCGGTCGTAGCTGTCCCAGTCGTTCAGCACGATCTCGAAGCCACGCGCCAGCGAGTAGCCGAAGTCGCCGTCGCCGACGACCGCGTCGAGATCGCCGAAGTACTTCTCGTTCGCCACGGCCGTGCGGGCGATCGTGTTGACCACCCGCTCGACCGGTGAGTTCGTCACCGGGTCGGTCACGGTTGCTGCCTCCGTTCAGTGATCGCCGGCAGCGTCGCCGCCAGGTCGGCCAGGGTGATGTACGCACCGGGTGAAGCTGAGCTGTGATTGGCCAGTACTGCGACCGGCTCGGCGCCCGGGTCGCCCAGCGAGTCGACGACGAACGCGGCACCGGAGAAGTCCTCGTGCTCGGTGTAGCCGTTGACGGTCACGACGCAGGTGATTCCCGCGTCGACCGCGGCGGCGAGTCCGGGCCGCGAGTCCTCGACGGCGACCACTCGGTCGGCGGTCATCCCCAGCCGTTCCAGTGCCAGCAGATAGATGTCCGGCGCCGGCTTCTTGCGCGGCACCACGTCTCCGGCCAGGACGGTGAAATCACGGGCCCGTGCGGTGCCGACGACGTGATCCAGTACCGCGCGGACGGACGCCTCGGCCGATGTCGACGCGATCGCCAGAACCCAGCCGGCGGCGTACGCCTCCTCGACGATCCGGGCGATCCCGGGCCGGGCCGGCAGCGCACCGGCGGCCACCATTGCGGTGTAGATCTCGGTCTTCCGCTTGTGCCACTGGGCGACGGCCTGCGCCTGGCCCTCGGAATCGGTCGGCAGTCCGGCCTCGGCGACGAACGACGGCGTGAGCAGGCTGGCCATCCGCTCCTTGCCGCCGCCGATGCGGAGCTTCTCGCCGTACTCGTCCTCGGTCCACCGCACCGGCAGTCCGAACTCGGCGAAGGTCTGGTTGAACGACGGCAGGTGGCCGTAGCGTTCGGTGTCCGCGAGCGTGCCGTCGACGTCGAACACGACGGCGAACCGGTCGTCGGACACCAGGGTCACCAGGCCTTTCCGGTGCTGCCGAAGCGGTCGGTGAGACCGGTGACGAGGTCGATCACGTCGGTGCGGACGTGGGCGAAGAGCGACGGCGGATCCCACGAGCCGCGGGTCTCCGCGTCGCGCAGATAGGCGAGATTCGACTTCATGTAAGCGATCTTCAAGGCGGTCGAGATGTTCACCTTCGCGCAGCCGCGCGCGATCAGGTCCTGGAACTGCGCGTCGGACATCCCGCTGCCGCCGTGCAGCGCGATCGGGATGCCGGTCGCCTCGACGATGTCGGTGACCCGCTGGCCGTCCAATTCCGGCGCGCTCGAGTAGATGCCGTGGGCGTTGCCGATCGAGGGTGCGAAGACGTCGACGCCGGTCGCCTCGATGAAGGTCAGCGACACCTCGAGGGTCTGCCGTTTCGACTCCTCGTCGGAACCGTGGTCGTCCTCGACGCCGGTGATCGACTCGATCTCGCCCTCGACGTGGGCGCCGACGGCGTGTGCCTCGCGGACCACCTCGACGGTCTGCCGCTGGTTCTCCTCGACCGGCATGGCGGAGGCGTCGAACAGTACCGAGTTCCAGCCCTTGGCGAGGCAGTCGGTGATCACCGAACGGTCCGGGCAATGGTCCAGATGCAGCGCCACCGGTACTTCGATGCCCGCGGTCATGCTGCGCCACATCGCCATCAGCACGTCCGCGCCGACCGACCGGACGGTCTTGACCGAGGTCTGGATGATCATCGGAGAGCGCTGCCCGACCGCCGCCGCGAGCACGGCCTCGAGCGTGAGGTCGTTGACAATGTTGATCGCCGGCACCCCGTAGCGGTCGGCCAGCGCCCGATCGACGATCTCCTTCAGCGGTACGACACCCATGCCGGACACCTCCAGCGCGCCAAAGTCAGCTGCTGAGTCAGCTGCATGGGTAACGCTAGGAGAGACGACCGCTGGGTGACATTCGGGAAACCACCCGTCTGTTGTGGGGGATGTCCCTACCGCACCGAGTCAGCTCAGATGGCCGTGGGAAGCAGCGATCAACTCCGAGCGGCTCCGTGCTCCGGTCTTGCGCAGCACGGCGCCGACGTGTTTCTCGACGGTCTTCACGGCGATCACCAGGCGCTCGGCGATCGCCCGGTCCGGGAGACCCTGCTGGACGAGCGCGCGAACTTCCCGCTCGCGTGCGGTCAGCCCCTCCGTGTTGGGGTCGCTCGCGAGTCTGCCCTCCCAGACCTCACCGCGCGGCACGATCGACTCACCACGCGCAGCCGCGGCCACCGCACGGGCGAGCGCGGCACCGTCCGCCGAGGTTTCGACGCAGCCGTGGGCGCCGGCCAGGAGCAGATCGACCACGGCCTGGTGGTCGCCGGGTGGACAGATCGCGATCACCGCGGGCGCCGGCTCGCTCTCCGCCAACGCGTGGACCAAGTCCATCGCGCCGCCGGTGAGGTCGGTCGCGACGATCGCCACCGCAGGCCGCAGCGCCGCGGCCGAGTCCATCGCCTCGGTGATCGTGGCCGCCTCGCCGACCACCGAGAACGCCGGCTCGGACCAGGCGAGCAGGCGCGACAGCCCGGCGCGCAGCATCGGCTGCGCGGCGACCACGAGCACTTCTGCTCGTACGTCGTCCGCCGCCTCCGTGCGTTGGTACGGGAACCAGGCGCGGATGCTGGTGCCCCAACCTGGCATTGAGTCCAAGGAGAGCGAGCCGCCGACCGCGTGGGCCAGTTCGCTCATGCGGCGCAGCCCGAGGCCGGTCCGGTTCTCGTCCGGTTCGTGCAGACCTTGCCCGGCCGCGAAGCCCTGCCCGTCGTCCTGGACCAGCAGCGAGAGCGAGGCTGATTCATGGACGAGTCCGACCCTCACGGTGTTCGCGCGCGAGTGCTGGACGATGTTCGTGATCGCCTCCTGCGCGATGCGCAGGACATGCTGCGCGAGCGTCGGATCGAGCGGCACCGGCGTGCCTGCGACCACCAGACGAGCGTCGAGCCCCCTGGCCCGCGTCGCCCAGGCCAGCTCGGACCGCAACACGTCTTCGAGGCTGTGCCCTTCGAGGGGCGAGACACCTGCGCCGAGGAGCGCCCTACGGATCGAGGCGACCGTGTCCCGGGCCGACGCCTGGGCCTGGCGGAGATGATCGGCGAGCTCGCCGTCGGCGGGAGCCAGCCGCTCCGCGGTCTCGAGCCCGGACAGCAGCTCGTCGAGCCCCTGGGCGAGGAGGTCGTGCACCTCGTCGAGGAGCCGCTCCCGCTCGGCCGAGGCCGCGTGCAGCCGGGCCCGCTCCTCCGCGGCCTCGTAGGAGTTGGCGTTCACCAGGGCCACGGTCGCGTGCTTGGCGAACATCCGCAGCAGATCGGCGTCGGCCCGGTCGAACTTCCGGGACTCCTCCCGGGAGAACACGACGCAGGCACCGATGATCCGGCCACGCCACTCCAGCGGCACCCCGATCACACCCTTGAGCGTCGCCCGGTCCTCGTCGCTGATGTGGCCGCCCGCGACATCGTCGTACCGGTCGAACCAGACCGGACCGCGCCGGCGGACGACCTCGCCGGTCATCCCCTCGCCGAGCGGGAACACGTGGCCCATCTGACACCGGATGCCGATGTCGGCCTGTTTGCGGTAGGTGCCCGCGGCCTCGTCGACGCTCGAGATCGAGCCGGCGGAACAGCCCATCAGCTCGGTGCACCGGCGCAGGATCCGCTCCAGCAACGGTTGCAGCATCAGCTCGCCGGCGAGATCCTCGGCGACCGCGTTCAACGCCTCGACGCGAGCGGCCAGCGTCGAACCCGACCGGACAGCCCCGTCGCGGACAGTCACCGCCGAGCCTCCCTCCGGGACGCGCCGAGCAAGAATCCTGTGAGTGGAGATTCCTGTGTAGCACAGGCCGGGAGAGGCTCGCCGTTTTGCTGCCTCGTCAGCCGGCCTGGAGGAGGACCTTCGCGAGGGCTGCCGGCTGGGAGAACATCGGCCAGTGGCCGGTCGGCAGCTCCGCCAGCTCCCATGAATCGGATTTCAGCAGCTCCAGCACATCGGAGGACGGAACGGCGCCGTCCATCAGGCACTTGAGGTACGTGGTCGGGAGCTCGGAGATCGGCCGGACGAGCTTGGCCGGCTCGGTGATCGCCCGGCCCGGATGGGGAGTCGACCGCTCGACGATCGTCGCGACAGCCTCATCGGTCAGGTCCTGACCGGCGTAGTCCTCGGCTGCCAACGGCGGCCAGAACCCACCGCTCTCGGCCAGCTGTCCCTCGACCCACGCACGCCCCTCGTCGGACCACCCGTCGACGAACGACTTCCCGTCGGTGGGCACGTTCGAGTCGACATACACGACCCGGCGCAGCCGATCGCCGATCAGCCCAGCCGCCTGCCCCGCCGGAATCCCCGAGTAGCTGTGCCCCGCCAGCACGACGTCGCGCAGATCGTCGCCCTCGACCACGGCCACGATATCGGCGACATGCTGAGCCTGTCCCACCTCGGCCGCCGCCTCATCCCGCCGCTCGGCCAGCCCGGACAACGTCACCGGATAGACCCGATGCCCCGCCTGTCGCAGTTCCTCCGCCACCTCGTCCCAAGCCCACGCACCAAGCCACGCACCAGGAACCAATACATAATTCGCCATGCGGGCCAGGCTAGACAGTCCCGCCGACAATCCGTACGGCCTTCTCCACTGGGCAGACCGTTCACGGACTGACGAGCTTGGCGGCTTCCTCGATGGTGTCGACGAGGTGGAGGGACGAGGCCATCGGGCGGTCGCCGGCAAGGGCGGTGAGGAGGGGCCAGACCGGTAGTTTCACCGTCCAGTGGTCGATGCCGACGAGGATCATCGGGATCTGGGTGGCCGGGTCGCCGTAGTAGTCGGGGGTGACGGCCTGGAAGATCTCCTGGACTGTGCCGGCGGCGCCGGGGAGGTAGATGATGCCGCCTCGGGCCCGGCTGAGCAGGACGTCTTCCCTCAGGGCGTTGGAGAAGTACTTCGCGATCGCGGAGGCGAAGACGTTCGGCGGCTCGTGGCCGTAGAACCAGGTGGGGATGGAGACGCCACCGTCGCCCGGGAAGTCTCGGCGTACGGCGAGGCCGTCGGAGGCCCAGGCGGCCACAGAAGGTTTGAAGGACGGCACCTGCGCGAGGGCCTCGAGGGCAGAGTCGACCGCGGCATCGTCGTACGAGGAGAGGCTGGAGCCGAGGTTGGCGGCCTCCATCGCGCCCGGGCCGCCGCCGGTGGCGACGGTGAGACCGGCGCGGGCGAGGGCGCGACCGAGCAGGACAGCCGACCGGTACGTCGGGCTGGTGCGGGCGATCCCATGGCCGCCCATCACGCCGATCCACGGCCTGCCGCCGGGGAGTTCGTGCAGAGCATCGGCGATCGAGTGGTCGTGCAGCGCGGCCGCGAGGGTACGGCTGGTGTCGCCCTTCTCGTCGTGCTGCCGAGACCAGGCGTAGATCTGCGCATCCGGAGTCGCCTCATACCCCGAGGACAACCCCGCGTACAGGTCGTCCGCCGTGTACAAGCAGCCGCGGTACGGGTCGAAGGGCAGTTCGGGGATCGCCGGGAAGATCAGCCCGCCGCCGTCCCGGATCCAGGCGGCCGCGGTCTCCTCCAGGTCGCAGCCGAGGAACACCGACCCCGCCGGCGACAGCTTCAGCAGCACCGGCGTACGGCTGGTCAGATCCACCGACTGCACCCGCCAGCCGTTCATCGAGGTGGCTCCGGCGGCGGTTACCTTGTCGAAGTGCGCCAGGGACTCGATGTCCAGGTGCGGGATGCTCGGGGTCGTCACGATCAGCACCCTAAGTCACCGGCAGAGCCACCACGCGACGCCAAGCGGACGGATAGAGCGGCTCTATCAGTCACGACCGAGATGAGGTATTGCTAAGACATGACACATGCGGAGCTGTGGGAGCGTCACAAGGCCGTCATGCCGGACTGGCTCGCGTTGTACTACGAGGAGCCGATCGAGATCGTCAAGGGATCCGGGCGCCGGGTCACCGACGGTGAGGGCAAGGAGTACATCGACTTCTTCGCCGGCATCCTGACCAACGCGCTCGGGTATGACATCGCGGAGATCTCCGACGCCGTCCGCGAACAGCTGGCGAGCGGGGTCGCGCACACCTCGACGGTGTACCTGATCCGCCGTCAGATCGAGCTGGCCGAGAAGATCGCCGGGCTGTCCGGGATCAAGGACGCCAAGGTCTTCTTCACCAACTCCGGCACCGAGGCGAACGAGGCGGCGATGCTGTTCGCCACCCAGAAGCGCCGCTCGAACCAGGTGCTGGCGATGCGCAACTCGTACCACGGACGCGGGTTCGGCACCGTCGCCATCACCGGCAACCGTGGCTGGTCCGCGAGCAGCCTGTCGCCGGTGAACGTGCAGTACGTGCAGGGCGCGTACCGCTACCGCAGCCCGTTCAAGGACCTCCCGGACGCGGAGTACATCAAGGTCTGCGTGGACGACCTCCGCAACGTCATCGACACCGGTACGGCGGGCGACGTGGCCTGCCTGATCGTCGAGCCGATCCAGGGCGTCGGCGGATTCTCGTCACCGCCCGATGGGATGTACGCCGCGTTCAAGGAGGTGCTCGACGAGTTCGGCATCCTGCTGATCTCCGACGAGGTACAGACCGGGTGGGGCCGGACCGGTGAGCACTTCTGGGGGATCCAGGCGCACGACGTGGTGCCGGACGCGATGACGTTCGCCAAGGGCCTCGGCAACGGGTTCGCGATCGGCGGGGTGGTCGCGCGGCCGGACCTGATGGACAGCCTGAGCGCGAACTCCCTCTCGACGTTCGGCGGCAACCCGATCTCGACCAGCGCGGCGAAGGCCACCATCGAGTACCTGGTCGACAACGACCTGCAGGCCAACGCGGCCAAGCGTGGCGCGCAGCTGATGGACGGTCTGCGCGGGATCTCGGAGGAGTTCCCCGAGCTCGGCGACGTGCGCGGCAAGGGCCTGATGCTCGCCGCGGAGATCGTCAACCCCGAGGACGACAAGCCGGACGCGGCGACCACGGCCAAGCTCCAGCAGGAGACGAAGAACCGCGGTCTGCTGATCGGCAAGGGCGGCCTCTACGGCAACGTCCTCCGGATGGCTCCGCCGATGACCCTGACCGAGGAGGAGACCAGCGAGGCGCTGGAGATCCTCCGGGACTCCTTCAACACCCTGCGCTGAACCCGGACAGCTGAACCGGACCTACCGAGCCTGCTCGTGATCGGCCAGCACCCGGTCGATCACGAGCCGGTTGACCGCGGCGCTCTGCTCGTCGGTGTCGATGACATCGGCGAGCACGATCAGCGCCTTCCACAGCGCCCAGCCACGCGCCCGCGCCCACGTGGCGGCATCCTGACCGACCGTACTGCGGAACGCCTCCCGGCTGTCCCCGGAGAACATCGTCCAGGCGATCACCAGATCACAGGCGGGATCACCCACGCCTGACGTGCCGAAGTCGATCACGGCGGACAGCCGTCCGTTCTCAACCAGCAGATTGCCACTGGCGACATCCCCGTGGAACCACGTCGGCGGGCCGTCCCACACCGACTCGAGCGCCGCGTCCCAAACAGCGGCAGCCTTCACGGTGTCGACCCGACCTTCGAGAGCGACGAGTGCCCGACGCGTCTCCTCGTCGTAATGCACCGGCGGCGCACCCCGGTAGAAGCTGTGCGCGGCAGCCAGCGGCCCACCCGTCGCGTCGCAGCCCTGCAACGCGAGAATGAACTCAGCCACCGAGGTCGCGAAGCCCGGCAGATCGTCGATCGTCTCGAGGCTTGCCGTCTCACCGTCCAACCACCGGCGAACCGACCAGTTGAAGGCATACCCCTCGCCCGGAACGCCCTTGCCCACGGGCTCCGGTACTGCGACCGGCAGGTGTGGCGCCAGCCGGGGCAGCCACTCGTCCTCCTTATCCACAGCCGGCGCGTACGCCGCCGCCGTGGGCAGCCGCACCGTCATGGCGTCACCAAGCCGGTAGGTCCGGTTGTCCCAGCCATCCATCTTGACCGGCGTCACCGCGAGGTCGCTCCACTGCGGAAACTGCGCCTTGATCAGCCGCTTCACCAGCCCGACATCGATACCAGCACGGCCGTCGGGATTCGCGTTCTCGATCATCGGCCAAAGTCTCACGGCCGGTCGCACCGCGGTGCAACAGCTTTTCAGATCGTCAGCACGATGCCGTAGTCGCGGATTTTGCGGTAGATGGTGGCTCGGGACATGCCGAGATCGCTGGCGGCCTTGTCTTTGTTGCCGCGGTGGATCACTAGGGCCTTGACGACGGCGTCGCGTTCCAGGGACTCCAGTTGGGTCAGCCGGCGGCGGGTGGTCGCGCGGCATTCGCCGGGGAGGTCGTCGAGCTCGATCGTGCCTGAGCGACGGTGCTGCGCGATCCGCAGCAGGACACGCCGGAGTTGCTCGACGTTGCCGAGCCACGGCAGCCGCATCAGTTGGGCCAGCGCCGCGGGGGAGATGGTCAGGCTGTTGCCACGGTTCAAGCGGCCCAGCAGATGGGGGACCAGCTTGTGCATGTCTTCCAGGTGGTGCCGCAGCGGTGGCACCTCGACAGTGTGCGAGAAGTGGGGCAGCAGTTGCGCATCCACCTCAGGGTTGCGCGGCTCGCTCCGCATCGTGAGAGCCACCCAGACTCCGCGCCGCTGGTCGGCGTACTCGAGGAGTAGTTCGGACAGGGCGCTGATCGTGTCGCTGTCAAGCAGGTGGGCTCGCCGTACGACCAAGGAGCCCGCGCCGACCGACAGTTCCTCGGCGATCGTGTCCAGCCAGGCAGGACTTGCCTCGGCCGAGTCCATTACGCGGAAGTGGCCGGAGCTGTTGCGGAGCTGGTTAACGGACCGCAGCAGGGCGATTTTGCCGACTCCGGCCTCGCCCTCCAGCACCATCCACGACCCGTTGCGCCGGCTGGTGTCCACCGCCTGGCAGACCCGCTGCCACGTCGCGCTCGTCCCAGCCAGTCCAGGCATCACCGGTACGACGCTGGCCGGCGCTCCGGTCGATGAGTCGAGCCCCGACTGCACCTGGATCCGCAGTACGCCACCGGCCAGTTCCGACCCCGCGAAAGACGGTCGGTAGTCCATCCGGGCCACCAGACCGCTCGGAAGGTCCGCGACCAGGGTCACCGGGTTCGGGGACCCCGCGGCATCCGCGGACCTGGCCAGCAGGGCGGCCTGGTCCGCGGGATCGAAGCGCTGCTGCGCTTGGTTGTTCATCATCACCAGGTCGGCGCTGAGCGCCATCACGCCACTGCCCGGGTGCTGACACGCCGCCAGGTAGTCGCGGAACAGGGCGAGCTCCCGAGCTCCGGACCGCGTCAGCAGTTGGTGTTCGATCTTCTGCGCTGTGGACCGTGCGCAGAACATCAGCAGGGCATTGGAATGCGTGACAGACGAGGTGAGGTCCAGTACGCCGAGCAGAGACCCCGTGACCGGGTGGTGGATCGGAGCACCCGCACAGGCGAAGCCGCCGAGGCTGCCGGTGAAGTGCTCGCTGCCCGTCACCATCGTCGGTACTCCGGCCTCCAGGGCGGTCCCGATGCCGTTGGTGCCGACCTCTTCCTCGGCGTAGCTGAATCCGGGGGCGAGGTGGGCCTTGTCGAGTTGCCGGACCAGGGCCGGATCGGGGCAGGCGCGCTGCAGGACGAGGCCGTGCTGGTCGGTGAGGATGATGCTGACCGACTCGTTCGCCAGTTCGTTCGCGAGAGCGCTCAACACCGGGGCTGCGCTGAGCGCAAGCGGAGTGGGGCCATCCAGTTCGTGGTAGGCGGGGTCGAGGTTGTCCGTGTCGACCCGGAGCCGGGAGGACCGCAGCCACGACGCCTGGATCGGCTCGCGCACCACCTTGGAGTTCAGGTCACCGGACGTCAGGAATGAGTCCCGGGCCTGCTGCAGCAGCCGGCCCGGCTTCGGCGTACTGGTCCAGTGGTTTTGATCCATAGACACGCCTCTCCTCGTCGGGGCCTGTCCCAAAGACTAGGTCCGTCGGTCCCCCCACTGTGTCTCAGATTGAGACAAGTGCAAGGCCCCGTCCGGGGTGTGATCTTCTCCACGGCGGCCCAGAGCACCTGCAGAGCCGCTGACCTGATCTGTAGCCCGAGGAGGCAGACCGTGAGCAGGCAGAGTCTGAGCAAGGCACATGCCAAGATCACCGAACTGTCCTGGGAGCCGACTTTCGCCACTCCCGCGACACGCTTCGGAACCGACTACACGTTCGACAAGGCCCCGAAGAAGGACCCGCTGAAGCAGATCATGCGGTCCTACTTCCCGATGGAGGAGGAGAAGGACAACCGCGTCTTCGGCGCGATGGACGGCGCCATCCGCGGCAACATGTTCCGCCAGGTGCAGCAGCGCTGGATGGAGTGGCAGAAGCTCTTCCTGTCCATCATCCCGTTCCCCGAGATCTCCGCCGCCCGGGCGATGCCGATGGCGATCGACGCGGTGCCGAACCCGGAGATCCACAACGGCCTGGCCGTGCAGATGATCGACGAGGTCCGGCACTCGACGATCCAGATGAACCTCAAGAAGCTCTACATGAACCACTACATCGACCCGGCCGGGTTCGACATCACCGAGAAGGCCTTCGCGAACAACTACGCGGGCACCATCGGCCGGCAGTTCGGCGAGGGGTTCATCACCGGTGACGCGATCACCGCGGCGAACATCTACCTGACCGTGGTGGCCGAGACCGCCTTCACGAACACGCTGTTCGTCGCGATGCCCGACGAGGCCGCGGCGAACGGCGACTACCTGCTGCCGACCGTCTTCCACTCGGTCCAGTCCGACGAGTCGCGCCACATCAGCAACGGGTACTCGATCCTGCTGATGGCGCTGGCCGACGAGGACAACCGGCAGTTGCTCGAGCGGGACCTGCGCTACGCCTGGTGGAACAACCACTGCGTCGTCGACGCCGCGATCGGCACCTTCATCGAGTACGGCACGAAGGACCGCCGCAAGGACCGCGACTCGTACGCCGAGATGTGGCGCCGGTGGATCTACGACGACTACTACCGCAGCTACCTGATCCCGCTGGAGAAGTACGGCCTGAAGATCCCGCACGACCTGGTCGAAGAGGCGTGGAACCGGATCTACAACAAGGGCTACGTGCACGAGGTGGCGCAGTTCTTCGCCACCGGCTGGCCGGTCAACTACTGGCGGATCGACCCGATGACGGACACCGACTTCGAGTGGTTCGAGGAGAAGTACCCAGGCTGGTACAACAAGTACGGCAAGTGGTGGGAGAACTACAACCGCCTGCGCTACCCCGGCAAGAACAAGCCGATCGCGTTCGAGGACGTCGACTACCAGTACCCGCACCGCTGCTGGACCTGCATGGTGCCGGCGCTGATCCGCGAGGACCTGGTCACCGAGAAGGTCGACGGCCAGTGGCGCACCTACTGCTCCGAGACCTGCGCCTGGACCGACATCAAGGCGTTCCGTCCGGAGTACGAGGGCCGGCCGACGCCGAACATGGGCCGGCTGACCGGGCACCGCGAGTGGGAGACGCTGCACCACAACCGGGACCTGGCGGACATCATCAAGGACCTCGGCTACGTGCGCGACGACGGCAAGACGCTGATCCCGCAGCCGCACCTGGACCTGGACGACCAGAAGAAGCTGTGGACCCTCGACGACGTCCGCGGCATCAACTTCGCCAGTCCGAACATCCTGCTGAACGAGATGTCCGACGCGGACCGCGAGGCCCACGTCGCGACGTACAAGGCCGGCGGTCCGGCCGGCCGGCCGGCTCCGGCCAAGGTCTGATCCTTCCCCCACGGGCAGGTCGGTGGCGGTGAACCCTGGCATCTCTCGCCGCCACCGATCGCCTGACTCGACAGGAGACGTTGATGGGTGACAAGCACGTCGTGAGGTTCGAGCCCGTCGATCTCGAGATGGAGGTCGACGAGGAGGAGACGGTGCTGAACGCCGCCTTCCGGCAGGGCATCGCGCTGATGCACGGGTGCAAGGAGGGCCAGTGCGCCGCGTGCAAGTCGTTCCTGCTGGACGGTGACGTGCAGATGGACCGGTACTCGACGTTCGCGCTGGCGGAGTACGAGAGCGACGAGGGCTACATCCTGCTGTGCAAGTCGCACGCGTACTCCGACCTCACCGTGGAGCTGATCAACTATGACGAGGAGGAACTGCGCAACGCCGTACCGCTGCAGCACCTGCGGACCAGGATCGCCGCGATCGAGCCGGTCACGCACGACATCGTGTCGCTGCGACTCGACCTGGTCGAGCCTGCCGCCTTCACCTTCAAACCCGGCCAGTATGCCGACATCCGGATCCCGGGACAGGACGGCCACCGGTCGTTCTCGATGGCGAACCTGCCGGGAGAGCCGCTGGAGTTCCTGATCAAGAAGTACCCCGGCGGGCACTTCTCCGGGCTGCTCGACGACACCCTGCAGCCCGGTGACGAGCTCGAGCTGGACGGTCCGTACGGGACATTCACGCTGAAGAAGTCGTCGGACCGGCGGATCGTCTGCATCGGCGGGGGAGCGGGCCTGGCCCCGATCCTCAGCCTGCTCCGCCATCTCGTTGCCGACGGCATCGACCGGCCGGTGCGGTTCTTCTACGGCGCGCGCAACCATGCGGACCTGCTCTACCTGGAGCAGATCGAGGAGATCGGCGAGAAGCTGACCGACTTCGAGTTCGTCGGCTGCCTGTCGGACAGCTGGCCGGACGGCTGGGCCAACACCGGGTTCGTGACCGAGGTGGTGCAGCGGCTGGAGCCAGGGCTGGCCGAGTGCGACGCCTACCTGTGCGGACCACCGCCGATGGTCGACGCGGCGATCGCCCTGCTGGAGATGACGGGCGTTCCGCCCGACCACATCCACTACGACAAGTTCACCACCTCGGTGGCGGAATAGGAGATAGCGATGGCACAAGCAGCTGTCAACAAGGAACGGAGCTTCCCGCACCCGGAGTTCACCGACTCCGAGGCCGGCGCGCTCACGTTCCCGAGCTCCACCAGTCGCAGCTACAACTACTACAAGCCGGCCAAGGCCCGCGCGACGACGTACGAGGACGTCACCTTCGACGTCCAGCCGGACCCGGAGCGGCACCTGTCGCAGGGCTGGATCTACGGCTTCGCGAACACTCCCGGCGGCTACCCGCAGGACTGGACCCGGCTGAAGTCCTCGGACTGGCACCAGTTCCGCGACCCGAACGAGGAGTGGGAGAAGACGATCTACCGCAACAACGCGGCGGTCGTCCGGCAGATCAGCCTGAGCCTGGAGAACGCCAAGCGGGCCAAGGCCTACAGCCACTGGAACCCGGCCTGGGTCCGGTTCATCGAGCGCAACCTCGGTGCCTGGATGCACGCCGAGAACGGGCTGGGCATGCACGTGTTCACGGCGGCCCAGCGGTCGGCGCCGACGAACATGATCAACAACGCGATGGCGGTCAACGCGGCGCACAAGCTGCGGTTCGCGCAGGACCTCGCGCTGTTCAACCTCGACCTGGCCGAGTCCGAGATCGACTTCGACGGTCAGGTGCACCGCGACGTCTGGCAGAACGATCCGGTCTGGCAGGGCGTCCGCGAGAACGCCGAGCGGCTGACCGCGATCGGCGACTGGGGTGAGGCGCTGTTCGCGACGAACATCGTCTTCGAGTCGCTCGTCGGGGTGCTGTTCCGCAGCGACCTGCTGATGCAGATCTCGGCCCGCAACGGTGACTACATCACGCCCACGATCGTCGGCGCCGGCGAGAACGACTACAGCCGCGACCTCGGCTACACCCGGGCGCTGTTCTCGATGCTGACCCGGGACGAGAAGCACGGCGACGAGAACAAGACCGTGCTCGGTGAGTGGCTGTCCACCTGGGTGCCGCAGAGCCTGCGCGCGGCCCACGAGCTGCAGCCGATCTGGTCGCAGCCGAACGAGAAGGTCGTCACCTTCGCCGACTCGCTGGACGCGGCCAAGGCGACCTTCCGCAGTGTGCTCGCCGACCTCGACCTCGAAGCCCCGAAGGAGCTGGACCAGTGACGACGACCAAGGAGTTCGGCGCGGCCGACCGCACCTTCTCGAACATGTGCGGCGTGACCCTGATGAACAACCAGAACGGCTACGTGGTCGCCGAGATCATGGGCCGCAAGGACAACGTGACGATCACCGAGTACCCCTCGATGATCCGGGTCGACGGCGTCGGCAAGCTCACCTTCGACTACGCCGAGATCACCGACGCGCTCGGCGCGGACTTCGACCAGTCCGACTTCGAGGAGATCATGTCCACCCACTACGGGCGGATGGTCCACTTCGACGACAAGACGATGCTCTTCTCCAGCCCGGAGGAGGCCGCGGAGTACATCGACTTCGACCTGGTCGAGGTCCCCAGCTGATTCCCCTGGGCCCCGGCCTGCCGGGGCCCAGGCTGTTGCCTGCCAGGGAGGCAAAACCATGTATGAGAAGAACGGCGAGAAGTACTACGTCGTCGACAGCCACGTGCACTTCTGGAACGGCCGGCCGGAGAACAACCGGAACCGGTACGGCGAGGGCTTCACGGCCTGCTTCTACGACTACCACCGCAACCTGTCACCCGAGGAGTACGTCTGGACGCCGGAGAAGTTCGGCGCCTACTCCGAGGCCGACCTGGTCCACGACCTGTTCGAGATCGGCTACGTGGACAAGGCGATCTTCCAGCCGACCTACCTGACCGACTTCTACGTCGACGGGTTCAACACCACCGAGCGCGACGGCGCGGTGGCCGAGAACAACCCGGGCAAGTTCATCACGAACGGTGCCTGGGACCCGCGCGACGGCGAGGAGGGGCTGGAGAAGCTCGAGGAGCTCCACGCCCGCTGGAACCTGCAGGGCGTGAAGCTCTACACCGCCGAGTGGAAGGGCGACTCCAAGGGCTGGAAGCTGTCCGACCCGTCGGCCGAGCCGTACCTGCGCAAGTGCATCGAGCTCGGCATCAAGAACATCCACGTGCACAAGGGCCCGACGATCTACCCGCTGAACCGGGACGCGTTCGACGTCCAGGACATCGACTACGCGGCCTCGATCTTTCCCGAGCTCAACTTCATCGTGGAGCACGTCGGGCTGCCCAGGCTCGAGGACTTCTGCTGGATCGCCACCCAGGAGCCCAATGTGTACGGCGGCCTGGCAGTCGCGATGCCGTTCATCCACAGCCGGCCCAGGTACTTCGCCCAGATCATCGGCGAGCTCCTCTACTGGATCGGGGAGGACCGGATCACCTTCGCCAGCGACTACGCGATCTGGCAGCCGAAGTGGCTGATCGAGAAGTTCGTGGACTTCCAGATCCCCGAGGATATGCAGTCGGAGTACGGCGTCCTGACGCCCGACGTGAAGCGCAAGATCCTCGGGCTGAACGCCGCCAGGCTGTACGGCCTCGACGTACCGGCCGAACTGCGGATCGCCGAAGACACCGAAGACTCCGACAAGCCGGTCGGCGCCTCGCCGGTCCAGGTCGCCTGACCCGAAGGGAACACCACCATGGCCAAGGACCTCCGCTTCAGCAACGACGCGCGGCAACTGCTCGAACAAGGCGTGAACGCCCTCGCCGACGCGGTCAAAGTGACACTCGGGCCCAAGGGGCGCAACGCGGTACTGGAGAAGCTGACCGGGCCGCCCACCATCACCAACGACGGCGTCACCATCGCCCGCGAGATCCAGCTGCGCGACCCGTTCGCCAACATGGGCGCCCAGCTGGTCAAGGAAGTAGCGATGAAGACCAACGGTGTCGCCGGTGACGGCACCACCACCGCCACCGTGCTCGCCCAGGCCCTCGTCCGCGAGGGACTGCGGGCCGTCGACGAAGGCGCGAACCCGATGCAGCTGCGCCGGGGGATCGAGGAGGCCGTCGCCGCGATCGTGAGGACGCTGCATGCCCGCACGTCCGAGATCGGCGGCCAGGGCGACCTGTTGTTCGTGGCCACCTTGTCGGCCAACGACGACCCGGAGATCGGATCCGTCATCTCCGAGGCGATGAGCCGGGTCGGCAAGACCGGGGTGGTCACCGTCGAGGAGTCACCGGCGTACGGGCTGAGCCTGACCGTTGTCGATGGCATCGAGTTCGACCACGGCTTCATCTCGCCGTACATGGTGACCGACAAGGACCGGATGGAGACCGTCTTCGACGACCCGTTCATCCTGCTCACGAACAAGAAGATCAGCCAGCTGCAAGACCTGATGCCGACGCTGGAACTGGTGACACGGGCCGGCCGGCCCCTGGTGATCCTGGCCGAGAACGTGGACGGCCCGGCGCTGCAGATGCTGGTCAGCAACAACGTGCACGACACCTTCCGCTCGGTCGTCGTCCGGGCACCCGGCTTCGGACACCGCCGGGTCGCGGAGCTGGAGGACCTAGCCGCGGTGCTCGGCGGTCGCGTGGTCAGCGAGGACTCCGGCGTCAACCTGCACTCGGTCTCCCTGGCCGACCTCGGCACCTGCCACCGCATCACCATCACCGAAGCCGGTACGACGATGGTCGGCGGTGCGGGGGACTCCACGGCGGTGGAGGCCCGGTTGCACCAGCTCGAGAAGGAGCTGGAGCGGACCGACAACGAGCACGACCAGGACAACCTGCGGCTGCGGATCGCGCGGCTCGCCGGGCGCGTGGCCGTGATCCACGTCGGTGCGGCGACGGGTGTCGAGCTCAAGGAGAAGCAGCACCGGGTCGAGGACTCCCTGTCCGCGACGCGGGCCGCGCTCGAGGAAGGCGTGATCGCGGGTGGCGGCTCGGCCCTCGCCCAGGCGCGCGACGAGCTGGACAAGCTGGAGCTGACGGGTGACGCGTTGGTCGGGCGGGAGATCGTCCGCCAGTCGCTCGGTGAGCCGCTGCGCTGGATCGCGATCAACGCCGGGTACGACGGCGACGAGGTGGTCAAGACGGTGTCGGAGCTGCCCGTCGGGCAGGGCTTCAACGCGCTGACCGGCGAGTACGGCGACATGTTCGACTTCGGCGTGATGGACCCGGTGAAGATCACCCGGTCCGCGCTGGAGAGCGCCGCGTCGATCGCCGCCCTGCTGATCACCACGGAGACCGCGATCGTGGAGGAGGTCCTCGGCAACCCGGGCGCCATCATGGCTCCCGGCTTCGGGGACCTGGCGGAAGGCATGGTCCGCCCCTCCAACATCTACTGATCACCGGATGACCCAGTTGGCCCGCCCGCCCCCGGTCTCTCCGCCGGGGGCGGCGTCCGTGTCGCGGCGGGCGCCACCCCGTAGGGAGCCCCCGAACGAAAGAAGCCCCGGTACGCCGGGCTTCGGCGTACCGGGGCTCTTCCAGTGGATCAGCGGATCTGTTCCTGCGGGGGCAGCGCGGCTGCTGCGGCGGCTACCGCTGTCTGGTCGATCTGGTCCGGGGCGAGGGGCCCGCCGGCGGACCGGCCGCGGCGGCGCATCCGCTGCTCGACCTTGACGGCGCCCAGGCCGAGGAAGTAGTTCACGACCACGAAGATCGCGCCGACGACGATCAGCGCCGGCAGCAGGTTCGACTTGAAGTTGCCGATCTGCTCCGCCTTCCGGAGCAGTTCCTCGTAGGTGATGATGTATCCGAGCGCGGTGTCCTTCAGGATCACCACCAGCTGGCCGACGATGGCCGGCAGCATCGCGGTGATGGCCTGGGGCAACAACACCAGCCGCATCGTCTTCTGGGTGGTGAGACCGATCGCCAGCGCGGCCTCGTTCTGCCCCTTCGGCAGCGAGTGCACACCCGAGCGGACCAGTTCGGCGACGACCGCGCCGTTGTAGAACATCAGGCCGAACACCACCGCCGCGAGCGGCAGCCGCTCGGACGGGAACAGGTCGTAGTAGCCGAAGAGCGCGTAGGCGAACAGCATCATCATCAGCACGGGCACGGCGCGGAAGAACTCCACCACGATGCCGCAGGGCCAGCGGATCCAGACCGCGCCCGACAGCCGCCCGACGCCTAGCAGGATGCCGATGGTGAGCGAGAGGACCACCGCGATGGCGGCCGCGGTGAGGGTGCCGATCAGGCCGGGGATGAGGTACTCGGTCCAGATCTCCGCGGTGAGGAACGGCTTCCACTTCGCCGCGGTGAGCTGCTCCTTCTCGTTCAGCTTGGCGATCACGAACCACAGGATCAGCAGCAGTACGACGATGCTGCCGACGCCGACCGCGGCGTACAGGCGCTTGGCCTTCGGGCCGGGGGCGTCGAAGAGAACGCTGGTGGCGCTCATCGCTTCACCGCCAGGCGCTTGGACATCGAGGTGAACAGGATGCCGACGGGCAGCGTCAGGATGACGAAGCCGATGGCGAAGATCCCGAACACGACGAAGATCACGTCGGGCCGGTTCTCCATCATCACCTTCATCACCGCGGACGCCTCGGTCACGCCGATCACCGAAGCGACGGTGGAGTTCTTGGTCAGCGCGATCAGCACGTTGCCGAGCGGGGCGATGGCACCCCGGAAGGCCTGCGGGAGTACGACGTACCGCAGCGTCTTCAGGAACGGCAGGCCGATCGCCCGGGCCGCCTCCGCCTGGCCGAGCGGGACCGTGTTGACCCCGCTGCGGATCGCCTCCGCGACGAACGCCGCGTGGTACACGGACAGGCCGAGCACGGCGAGCCGGAAGTTGTTGTCGTCGATCGAGGTCGGTGAGTCCGGGTTCGACAGCTGGATGCCCAGCTGGAGGAACAGGCCGAGGTTGCAGAACACGATCACCAGCGTCAGCGGCGTGTTCCGGACGACGTTGACGTAGGCGCTGCCGATCATCTGGAGCACCTTGACCGGCGAGACACGCATCACCGCGACCACGGTGCCGATCACCAGCGCGAACAGCGCGGACAGCAGGGTCAGGTAGATGGTCTGCTGGAAGGCCTTGAGACCGTCGTACTCGGTGAAGAACTCAGAAATCACGTCCATGGTGCTCCCGCGGGGGATCGAGGTCGAGACCCAAGCGTGGGGAGGGACCGCTGGCGGCCCCTCCCCACGAGGACTTCAGGTCAGGCGCAGGCGTCGAAAGTCTTCGGCGGGTTGGTCGCCGGGTCGAGCGTCAGACCGGCGGTGCCGAGGTTCTTGTCGAAGGCCTTCTGCCACTCGCCGGAGTCGACCATCTTCTTCAGCGCGTCGTTGACCTTGGTGCAGGTCTCGGTGTCGCCCTTCTTCAGGCCGACGCCGTAGCGCTCCTCGGAGAAGGTCTTGCCGACCACCTTGAACTTGCCCTTGTTCGCCTCCTGTGCGGCGAAGCCGGCCAGGATCGTGTTGTCGGTGGTGACGGCGTCGATCGCGCCCGAGCTCAGCGCCTCGACACACTTGGAGTAGGTGTCGTACTTCTGCAGCTGGACGGTCTTGGCGAACTTGTCCGCGACCTTCTGGGCCGAGGTCGAACCGGTCACCGAGCACAGCTTCTTGCCGTTCAGCGTCTCAGGCCCGGTGATGTCGGTGTTGTCGGACTTGACCAGCAAGTCCTGACCGGCCGTCAGGTACGGACCGCCGAAGGAGACCTTCTCCTTGCGGGTGTCGGTGATCGAGTAGGTCGCGAAGATCATCTTGACCTGGTCGTTGGCCAGCAGGCTCTCCCGCTGCGCGGACGGCGACTCCTTCCACTCGATGTTGCCCTCGTCGATGCCCATCTCCTTGGCGACGTACTTCGCCACGTCGACGTCCAGGCCGGTGTAGTTCGAGCCCTCCTTCAGGCCGAGGCCGGGCTGGTCGAACTTGATGCCGATCGTCATCTTCTCGCCGCCGCCGCCGGAGCCGCCGGCGTCCGACGCGTCGTCGCCACAGGCCGTCAGGCCGGCCGCGGCCATGACCGAGATGCCGAGGGCAGCGATGATCCGCTGTCGCATGGTGTTTTCCTCCAGTATTCGGAACTGCTCAGGATTGCAGGGGACGGGCTGGCGGTCAGTGGGTGAGGATCTTCGAGAGGAAGTCCTGGGCCCGCTTGCTCTGCGGGTCGGTGAAGAACTTCTCCGGCTCGGCCTCTTCGACGATCTGGCCGTCGGCCATGAAGACGACCCGGTTGGCCGCCTTGCGGGCGAAGCCCATCTCATGGGTGACGACGACCATCGTCATGCTCTGCTTGGCGAGCCCGACCATCACGTCGAGCACCTCGTTGATCATCTCCGGGTCCAGCGCCGAGGTGGGCTCGTCGAAGAGCATCACCTTCGGGTCCATCGCCAGCGCCCGCGCAATCGCGACCCGCTGTTGCTGTCCGCCGGACAGTTGGGCCGGGTACTTCTCGGCCTGTGCCTCGACGCCGACGCGCTCCAGCAGCGCCCGCGCGTTCTTCTCCGCCTCGGCCTTGGACTGGCCACGGACCCTCATCGGCCCCAGCGTGACGTTCTGCAGGATCGTCTTGTGGGCGAAGAGGTTGAACGATTGGAACACCATGCCGACATCGGCCCGGAGCCGGGCCAGCGGCTTGCCCTCCAGCGGCAGCGGCTGGCCGTCCAGCGTGATGACGCCCGAGTCGATCGGCTCCAGCCGGTTGATCGCGCGGCACAACGTCGACTTGCCCGACCCGGACGGGCCGATCACCACGACGACCTCGCCCTTGCCGATGGACAGGTTGATGTCCTTCAGAACGTGCAGATCACCGAAATGCTTGTTGACATCCCGCAGGGCGACAAGACCGGTTGTCGTCACGGTATCGACGGCAGAGGAATCGCTCATGGCGAGAACCTAGCGGAGGCAGGGGGTGACTGCACGGATCCCCGGTTCCACGGTGGTAACGATCTGCGACAACGCCGAGCGGGCCGTGACCATTCGGTCACAGCCTGCTCGGTCCGGACCGTTAGTGTCCGGGACGGCGCGTTCCGCAGCATCCTCCCGCAGGGATCGCCGTCGCGGTCGCCGGTTCCTTGACGGCGGCCTCGACGTCGGCGAGTATCCGCTGCCTCGCCTGCGGGGTGATCACCCGCCCACGGCTGATCACCGTGTGAATCCGCCGGGTGTTGCGGATGTCTTTCAGCGGGTCGGCGTCCAGCACCACGAGATCGGCGATCTTGCGTGGCTCCCGGAGCCCAGGTCGCGGCTCATCCCCAGGAACCTGGCCGGCCCCCACGGTCGCGGCATGCAGCGCCTGCCGTGGTGTGGCTCCGGCGCCGACGAGCAGCTCGAGCTCGTGGTGCAACGCGAACCCGGCACCATGAACGGCGTACCGGTGTCGGTGCCAGCCAGGATCGGTACGTCGTGGGCGAACAGCTCGGCGGTGAATCGCTGCCGGTAGGCCGGCGACGAGGCGATTGGTCGCGAGATGGTCCGGCGAGCGCTGCCCGAGCCGCTGCGGTGGATCGCGATCAACGCCGGGTACGACGGTGACGAGGTCGTCGCGCGGGTGGCGGAACTGCCGCTCGGACACGGCTTCAACGCGCTCACGGGCCAGTACGGGGACATGTTCGCCGAGGCTGTGATCGACCCGCTCAAGGTCACCCGGGCCGCGCTCGAGAGTGCGGCCTCGATCGCGGCGCTGCTGATCACGAACGAGACCGCCGTCGTCGAGGAGATCCTCGGCAACCCCGGCGCGATCATGGCCCCGGGCATCGGCGATCTCGCCGAGGGCATGGTCCGGCCGTCCAACATCTACTGATCGGCCTGACGCCGCGGCAAGCCAAGGCCCCGGCGCTCACCAATCGTGCATGATTTCCCTTGATGCTGGGGGGATGCAAATGATCACTTCCGCGTGACTGACCACGGACGTAAGGTCACTCCGGCTTCGTGCTACGGGAGCGCCGAGGACCAGCGGCACCCCGCCGACAGATGTTCGGAGAACGTCATGCGAATCTCGCTCACCAGACGCCGTCACAAGATCCTCGCGGGGATCCTGGGCGTCGGCCTTGTCGCTGCCGGAGTGGGTGGGTACACCGGTCGCTACGAGCTCAAGGAGGAGTGGCTCAAGCACCAGTGGGCCGACAAGCACTACAACGCGGCGGTGATGGAGAAGGCCCTGATGATCGCCGGCGGCAACCCGTCGGAGATGCAGAGCGAGTCCAAAGAGGCTTACACGATCGCCGACGAGTTCCAGCAGGCGCGGACCGCCCCGGGCGGCATCGTCGCCCCCGGTGCGTACTCCGCGGCCTTCGCGCAGCTCACGGCGATGCAGCACACCGCTGGCACCTGGCAGGACGTCACGAAGGTGCCGTACAACGCGGACGACCCGCGCTACCGCGACTGGTACTCCAACTCCAGTGGGGGAGCGGGACACGTCAGCGGCCGGGTGACCGGGCTGGCCGCCGACACCTCGAACCACGTGTACGCCGCCGGCGCGAACGGCGGCGTCTGGCGATCCAGCACCGGCGGTGGCAACTGGACGCCGCTTGCCGACGCTCTGCCTTCGTTGAGTGGCGGCGACCTGCAGCTGGCCGGCGACGGCTCCCTCTGGTACGCGACCGGCGAGGCGAACACCGGCGGTACGTCGTACGTCGGATCGGGCGTGTACCGGCTGGCGAATCCCACCAGCGGTGTGTTCTCCCCGTCCGACCGGGTAGGCGGCAAGGAGCTCGAGTCCACGACGGTCGGGCGGCTGCGCTGGGGTGGTGGCCAGGTGTTCGCGGCGACCAACCGCGGCGTCTGGTACCACGACGCGTCGACCGCGGCCGGTCCGTGGAAGGTGGCGTTCTACCCGAACCCGGACTTCATGCCCGAGATCAAGGACGACAACGGGAATGTCCTGGTCCCGGCCGGTTCGCAGACCGGGGGAGCCACCGAAGCGGCGTACAAGAACATCGTCAACGACATCGCGATCGACCCGAAGAATCCCAAGCATGTGATCGCGGCAATCGGCTGGCGCTCGGGTGACACGTACAACGGCTTCTACGAGACGTCCGACTACACCGCCGGACCGTCGAGCTGGAAGCGGCTGGACGTGGTGCTCGGCGGGATCAAGAACAGCACCGACGTCGGCTACACCACCTTCGCGTTCAGCAAGACCGGCGACCGCCTGTACGCGATGGTGCAGCAGCCGAGCAAGATCAACGGCAGCACCAACCTGGCGGGGATCTACGTCTCCAGGACCGGGAGTCCGTCCGGGCCGTGGAACAAGATCGCGGATCCGCAGCAGCTGCACAACAGCGGGTCGGCGCTCGACCGTAAGGGCTACGCGGTCGGCGTGCAGGCCTGGTACAACCAGATCCTCACCGTGGACCCGGCCAATGCCGACCACGTGTGGGCGGGTCTGGAGGAAGTGTTCGAGACGACCGACGCAGGCTCGCACTGGGCCGCGATCATGCCGTACTGGAACTTCGGCTTCGCCTGCTGGAACCTGGACGACGCGAAAAACTCCTGCCCGCTGGCGGGTCACCCCGACCAGCACTCGGTCACGGTGGGCACGGCGGACGGCAAGCCGGTGGTGTTCGTCGGCAACGACGGCGGCGTCTACCGCCGGCCGGTGAGCGGCCAGCTCAACGCGAACAACAACGCCACCGACTGGGTCTCGATGACGGCCGACGGAACCATGGACGCGCTGCAGTACTACTCGGTGTCGGTCGGCAAGGACGCCAAGAACGGCGGCATGGTGGTCTCCGGCGGTCTGCAGGACAACGGGGTGTCGAACCTGTTCGCGGTCAAGCCCGACGGCGGCAACACCGATACGGAGATGGGCTCCAACTTCGGTGGCGACGGCGGTGACGGAGCGGCCGATCCGCAGAACGGCTGCAACCAGCTCCAGGAGTACGTGTCGCTCGCCATCAAGATCACCAACAACTGCGCGGTGAACCCGGGCGCGCTCAGTGCGGCGGACGCGACCTCGTGGAGCCTCGACCCGGGCGACCCGTCGCCGCGGTTCATCGCCCCGATCGCGATCGACTCGGCGAACTCGGGCGGCTTCATCACCGGCGGTCGGTACGTCTACACCTCCGCCAAGGGCTGGGGTATGCGCAGCGCGAGTGAGTGGACGAAGGCGTTCGACCTGGGCGCGGGCCACTCCGCGACCGCGGTCGCGATGCGCGACGGGGTCGGCTGGGTCAGCTGGTGCGGGCCGTGCAACAACACCGGCTTCACCCGCGGCCTGGCCACCAACGCCGGTGGATCGTGGCACCAGGTGAGCCTGCCGGGCACGTTCCCGAACCGGTACCTGGGCGGGCTGGGCATCGACCCGGCCTCGGGGCAGCACGCGTATGTCGCGGTCAACGGCTTCTCCCGCCGCTTCACTGAGGGGCCGGGCGCCGGGGTCGGCCACGTGTACGAGACGACGGACGGCGGAGCGACCTGGACGGACATCTCGGCGAACCTGCCGGACGTCCCGGCCAGCTCGGTCAAGCAGTTGGCCAACGGCGCGCTGGTGGTCGGGTCCGACCTGGCCACGTTCTACCGGGCGCCGGGGGCGACGACGTGGCAGGTGCTCGGCAACGGCCTGCCGACGACGACCGTGATGGACCTCGAGTCCGGGCCGGACGGCAACCTGTACGCGGCCACGCACGGCCGGGGGATCTGGAGCATCACCCCGCCGGCCTGAGATCGGTCGAGGCGGCCCGCTCTTGATGGGCGGGCCGTCTCGCCGCGTAGTCAGGCAGGACGACGAGTTCCGCAGCAGCCGCCTGCGCGGATCGCCGCAGCGGTCGGACGAGGCTTGCCTCGACGTCGGTCGGCATCCGCTCCCGCACCGCCGGCGAGATCACCCGGCCGCGGGTGATCACCATGTGGATCGTTCGGGTATTGCGGATGTCCGCAAGCCGGTCCGCGTCCAGTACGACGAGGTCGGCGATCTTCCGCGGAGCCACCGAGCCGAGGTCGTCCGCCAGGCCGAGGAACCGGGCGGCTCGACGGTGGCCGCCTTCAGCGCCTGCTGGGGGGTTGCGCCCGCGCCGACGAGGAGCTCGAGCTCGTCGTGAAGGGCGAAGCCCGGCACCATGAACGGCGTACCGGTGTCGGTGCCGGCGTGGATCGGTAGGTCGCGGGCGAACAACTCGCGGACGGGGCGCTGCCGTAGTCCCACGTCTGCCACTGGTGCGAGATCTCCTCGGCCGTGCGGTTCGGTTTGTAGAGGAACTCCATCGCGTACTCGTAGGTCCCGAGCGAGTCCGCGCTCAGGTACTTCAGCGTGGCCGGGGTCCGGCGCGCCTGTAGTCGCCTGTCTGCAGAGTGGTCGCCTGCAGCATCCGGCGTATTTCGGTCTCGCGGCTGGAGACGGACAGCGCGATGGCGTGGATGTGCTCGATGCTGCGCTGTCCCCTCGCTGATCTCGGCCCGGCGGCGATCGAGCCACCGGCCACGACCGCGGCGCCGACGGCGGCACGGGCGAGCAACTGACGTCGAGAACTGTTTCATGCTTTCCACAATGGTGTCGGCCAGCGCCTCGCGCAGGGGTGGCAGGGACCCATCCCAGGTAGGGAAATGTCTACGCCGGCACGTACTCTTGGTGGCTGTCATGCGTACTTACGAGGTCCGCACCTACGGGTGTCAGATGAATGTCCACGACTCCGAGCGCCTGCGCGGGCTGCTGGAGGACGCTGGTTATGTCCGCGCGCCAGAGGGTGACCAGGCCGACGTGGTCGTGTTCAACACCTGCGCGGTCCGCGAGAACGCCGACAACAAGCTGTACGGCAACCTCGGTCACCTGGCGCCGGTGAAGGCCAAGAATCCAGGCATGCAGATCGCCGTCGGTGGCTGCCTGGCGCAGAAGGACAAGGCCGGCATCACCAAGAAGGCGCCCTGGGTGGATGTCGTGTTCGGCACCCACAACATCGGCTCGCTGCCGGTGCTGCTGGAGCGGGCGCGGATCCAGGAGGAGTCGCAGGTCGAGATCCTCGAATCCCTGGACGTCTTCCCGTCGACCCTGCCGACCCGCCGCGAGTCGCCGTACTCCGCCTGGGTGTCGGTCAGCGTCGGGTGCAACAACACCTGCACGTTCTGCATCGTCCCGGCGCTGCGCGGCCGCGAGAAGGACCGCCGCCCGGGTGACGTGCTCGCCGAGGTCGAGGCGCTGGTCGCCGAGGGCGTGCTCGAGGTGACGCTGCTCGGCCAGAACGTGAACTCGTACGGCGTCGAGTTCGGCGACCGGTACGCGTTCTCGAAGCTGCTCCGCGCCTGCGGCACGATCGACGGGCTGGAGCGGGTCCGCTTCACCTCGCCGCACCCGCGCGACTTCACCGCGGACGTGATCGAGGCGATGGCCGAGACCCCGAACGTGATGCCGTCGCTGCACATGCCGCTGCAGTCCGGCTCGGACCAGATCCTGAAGATGATGCGCCGGTCCTACCGCCGCGATCGCTACCTGCGCATCATCGATGACGTGCGCGCGGCGATGCCGGATGCCGCGATCACCACCGACATCATCGTCGGCTTCCCCGGTGAGACCGAGGAAGACTTCCAGGGCACGCTCGACGTGGTCCGCCAGGCACGCTTCGCCGGCGCATTCACCTTCCAGTACTCCAAGCGCCCCGGCACTCCGGCCGAGTCGATGGAGGACCAGGTGCCGCGCGAGGTCGTCCAGGAGCGCTACGAGCGGCTGGTAGCGCTGCAGGACGACATGGCGTGGGACGAGAACAAGAAGATCGTCGGCCAGTCCGTCGAGGTGCTGATCGCCGAGGGGGAGGGCCGCAAGGACGCCGCCACCCACCGCCTCTCCGGCCGCGCCCGCGACAACCGCCTCGTCCACTTCGCCCTGCCCGACGGCGTCGAGAAGCCCCGCCCCGGCGACTTGGCGACGGTCGAGGTCACCTACGCCGCCCCGCACCACCTGGTCGCCGACGTTTTCGGTTCAGTACGCCGTACGCGCGCGGGCGACGCTTGGGAGCGGGACCAGGATGCTCCGGCCTCGGCTGCTGCACCTGGCGTCATGCTCGGCATGCCGGTGATCGGCAAGCCCGCCCCCCTCGAGCCCGCCACCGGCGGCTGCCAGGTCAACTGACCCGTGCCAGCCACCACCCCCGAGAGCCCTCGCCCGATGAACGACGTCCAGGCGGATGGGTTGTTGCCGCTGGGGGCTGAGCCGTTCGCGTTCGGGCGGGACGCGGATGTGTACTCGCTCGACGAGGCGTGGGTGGTCCGCCGGTACCGCGACGGGCGCCCGGTGCGTGATGAGGCCGACTTCATGCGCTGGGTCAGGAAGTACGACTACCCGGTCCCGGCGGTGCGGCAGGTCGAGGGACCGGACATCGTCCTGGAGCGCCTCACCGGACCAACCCTCGCGGACGCGGCGATCGCCGGCGACGTGTCACCAGTAGAACTCGGCCTGATCCACGCCGACCTCCACCGCCGCCTTCAGGCAATCCCGGCTCCCAGCGGAACCGCTGGGCAGGTCGTGGTGCACGGCGATCTCCACCCGTACAACGTCATCCTCACCGCCGACGGCCCGGTAGTCATCGACTGGGCCAACGCCGAGGAAGGCCCACCGGAGTTCGACGTCGCCATGACCGCGATCATCTTCGCGCAGGTAGCCCTGGACCCCGCCTTCGCATCCCTGACCCCCATGCTCCGCGAGGCCCTCGCGACGTACCTGGCCAACTCCATCAACCCCACCCCAGGCCTCGACGCCGCCCTAGCCTCCCGCGGTCGCAACATCACCCTCACCCCGGAGGAACTGGCCCTCCTCCCAGCCCAAGCCGACCTCATCCGCTCCCACCTGCCAACCTGATCCACCCTGGTCGACGGAGGCCGTCAACCGGCCGCAGGGTTGCGCGGATGGTCCCAGTCCTCACGCCGTACGAGAACTAGGTCGGTCCCGGCAAGCTCCCGTTCGAGCTAGTCGGCGCGGCGTGTGCATTCGATGGACACCAGCGTTGGAAGTGCGGCGTACTCCGGCTCCGCAGCTGTGCCAAGGTCATCGTTGGGCTGGACATAAACCTCTTCGGCGTAGGCCTCCCGCCAGTCGCCGGCAAGAAGGAAGTCGCCTCCAGGCGAGTCGCTACTGCGCGCCTGGAAAGCCACCCCGAGCATCCCAGCCAACAGCTCTGCAACCTCCGCCAGATCGTCCCTACTCACATACGTCAGCGTGGTGAAGGCAGGCCGGCTCAGACGGCAGACTATGCCGAACCGCCCGCTACTCCCGTCCGACGCCTGCCGACCCCCGGGTGTGTCCAAACCAGCGATCAGCTGGTACGCCCCTGCGCCGAGCGGGTCGTTTCCCGACATGAGCGCGGGGTTCGCCGGGGCATGAGTGCGGGTGGTTCCCCCGGGCATGAGTGCGGGTGGTTCCCCGGGCATGAGTGCGGGCGGCCGTCCCGGCACTAGTGCGGGTGCTAGTCCCGGGTATGGGTGCGGGTGGTTCGCGGTCTCCGCTGCGTGATGGTGCTAGTCGTGCTGGGGTGCGTCAAGAGCGCTTCGCGTCCCTTCGGGATCGAAACAAGTTTCGACTCTTGACCCACCCCACCCCGACCAGGGAAGGACGCAGCTACGCGGATCCCGCGGAGGGGTCTGAGCCGGGTCCGGGGTGGTGCTTTCGGGGTGGGGTGTACCGGGCGACGGAGGTGTGAGCCGGTCCGGGGTGGTGTTTTCGGGGGTGGGGTGTACCGACCGACAGGTAGTGCTGGGGGTGGTCGCGGAGGTTCCGGGCGTGGGCGACCCGTCGGGGTGGGGTGGGCGGCGACTACTTCCTGTCCTCCGGTACGCCGGCGGGGCCCGGGGGTGGGTTTCGCCCGGGTGGGTGGTGGCCGTGCCGATTCGGGGGCTGGCGCCGCCGGGTTGTTCGACCACTGGCAGGTTGTCAGCCGGCTGGCGGGTTGTTCGACCGCTCGTGGCTCCTTTCGGGGTCCACTGGCGGGATGCTCGCCGGCTGGCGGCCAGTAGGGCGCCAGCGGCCGAACAACCCGCCAGCGACGGCCTGCCGGCGCCCCAGGACCCGCACTTTGGGCACCGGACGTGTCCCCGGCCCTTGTCGCCACACCCCCCAGCGGCTCCGGGATAGCTGCGTTCCTTCCCTGGTCGGGGTGGGGTGGGTCAAGAGTCGGAACTTGTTCCGATCCCGAAGGGACGCGAAGCGCTCTTGACGCACACCGGCCCGACTAGCACCGTCACGCAGCCCGGGGACGCAACCACCCGAACCGATGCCGGTGGCAACCACCTCCGCCCTTGCCGGCAACAGCAGCTTCGCCCGTAGAACGAGCCGCCACCAACGATGGTGAACGCGAGAAGAAACGTAGTGCCGCGTGTGAGCGATCCCTCGGCGCTACTCGAAGCCTTCAGCGATCACCGCGGGGATGGTGCCGGCGCGGAGGCCGGCCAGCACCCGGGCCTCGTGCGGTACGACGGGGTCGGGGAGTTTGTCCAGCGAGTACCAGCCCAGGCCGGCCGCCTTGCCGGGCTCCATCAGCCGGGGCTCACCGGTCCAGCGAGAGGTGGTGAAGAAGAAGTCGACCCGCTCGTCGATCGGCTCGCCGGTTGCGTCGGTGCGGTGCATCGCGGTGACGGGTACCAGGTCGGCCGGGTCGATCTCCACCCCGATCTCCTCGCAGACCTCGCGCCGGGCCGCCGCCAGCACCGATTCGCCCTGCTCGACGTGACCGGCGGGCATCGCCCAATAGCCGTCCATGTAGCCGGTGTTGGCCCTGAGCAACAACAGCACCTCGTCGCCCCGGCGCAGGGCCACGTAGGCCGCGGGAATCACCTGAAACCAATCCATACCGCCACCCTAGAGAACCCCACCGACAACCGCCCCGGCCCCGACAACGACGAAGGGCCGCAAGGAAGATCCCTTGCGGCCCTCGCGCCGAAGCTCAGGCAGGGTTGTCCGGCTTGTTGGGGATGTCGTCGTCCTGGCCGTCCAGACCGTCGAGACGGTTCTTGGCCTGGTCGACACCCTTGTCGATCTTGTCGCCGTACTTGCCGCCGGTCTTCTCGTCGACGAACTCGCCGGCCTTGTCCAGGCCCTCGCCGACCTTGTCGCCATGCGCGTCGACCACCTCGCCGGCCTTCTGCTTGAGACCCTCGGCCCTGCCCTTGAACTTGTCGAAGATGCCCATCTCGGGGCTCCCATTCCTAGCGTAGTGAACTACTTACAGACAGCTAGCGGTGATCCTTCCACCAACGGGCCCCGAGCTGTGGGACGCGCTCAGCTTCCGCCGGTACCGGGTTCGGTCTCGACGTCGCCACCGCTGTCGCCGCCTTCTTCGCCATCGCCACCGGCCTCGACGTCACCACCGCTCAACTCGACGTCACCACCGCTCAATTCGACGTCACCGCCGCTCTTCTTCAACTCCACATCGCCGCCGCTGCGCTTCGCGGCGTCGAACGCGCCGTCCAGGTCCAGGGCCTCCTTGGCCTCGTCTGATCCCTCTTCGAACGGATTCGTCACTGGGTAATTCCTCCCGGTCGGTGCTGCGATTGTGTTCGGCCCCCCGATCGCGCCCGAATCGAATCGGCACTGTGCGGTCCGGACCAGAACTCTTTGGCTAGTTCCTATCGAACTCGTCAGCAGACCACAAGCCTTTCCGCCGGTCTTGTCCGATTGTTCACGCCCGACCGCCGGGCAGGTGGCGGCACTGTCACACTGGTCTGATGGTCGAGTCCCTCGTCGTCGCGGTCGTCGGTCCCACGGCGGCCGGCAAGTCCGACCTCGCGGTTGCCCTGTGCAAGGAAATTCACGGCAGCGAAAACCTCGCCGGCCAGCCCTCGGGCGAGGTGGTGAACGCCGACGCCATGCAGGTCTACCGCGGCATGGACATCGGTACTGCGAAGATCACCGTCGCCGAACAACAGGGAGTCCCGCACCACCTGCTCGACATCCTCGACGTGACCGAAACGGCAACGGTGGCAGAGTTCCAGCAACTCGCCCGGACCGCGATCGACGACTGCCTGAACCGTCAACGGGTCCCTGTCCTGGCCGGTGGTTCGGCCCTCTACGTCCGCGCGATCCTCGACGACTTCGTCTTCCCCGGCACGGATCCCGAAGTACGGGAGCGGTTGGAAGCCGAGCTCGAACAGCACGGGTCCGGCGCGTTGCACCGCCGCCTCGCCGCGGTCGACGCCGCCGCCGCGCAGCAGATCCTGCCGAGCAACGGCCGCCGGATCGTCCGCGCGCTCGAGGTCATCGAGATCACCGCGGGCCCGTACGTCGCGACGCTGCCGGAGCACAAGTACATCTACGAAGGCGCCGTCCAGATCGGCCTCGACGTACCGCGGCCGGTGCTCGACGAGCGGATCGGCCGCCGGGTGGACCGGATGTTCGAGCAGGGCTTCGTCGACGAGGTCCGCGACCTGCTGGGCAACGGTCTGCTCGAAGGCCGTACTGCGAACCGCGCGCTCGGCTACTCCCAGGTGATCGCCTTGCTGCGCGGCGAGATCTCCGAGGAGGAGGCGCGCGAGCGGACCGCCCAGGCGACCAGGAGATTCGCTCGCCGGCAGGACTCCTGGTTCCGCAAGGACCACCGGATCACCTGGCTTCGCTACGACGACCCGGACCTGGTGGCACACGCTTTGTCCGTAGTACAAGGCAACCGCAGTGAGGTCACCGGCGTAGTCGGGGTGGAAGAGGGCCTGGGGGCTGTCGATGCGAGGGGGTGACCGTGAGGCCGAGTTCCGTGAGTACCTGATCGCGGATCGCACCAGACTGATGCGAACGGCGATGCTGCTCACCGCGGGGGATGTGCACACCGCCGAGGATCTGGTCCAGACCGCCTGCGCCCGGGTGTACGTGCACTGGCATCGGATCCGGCACGAGGGCGCCGGACCCTATGCGCACCGCATCCTGGTGAACGCCTTCCTGGACGAGCGTCGCCGGGCCGGCCGCCACCCCGAGGTGGTGACCGCGGAGACGTTCGAGCCGAGGCTGGGCGAGGAGCCGGACCAGGTCGACACCCTCGCCGTCCGGCGCGCCCTGCTGGACCTCGCGCCGCGGCAGCGAGCGGTCCTGGTGCTGCGGTACTTCGAGGATCTCGACGTGGCGACCTGCGCGCGGATCCTGGGGTGCACCGAGGGCACCGTGAAGAGCCAGACCGCGAAAGCGCTGAGAAGACTGAAGGATCTGATGGCCGCGGAACCCGATCCCGCCACGGATCCCGCGACCGGGAGTAGTTGACGTGGACGACGTGAAGAGGTTGCTGGAAGGGTTCGCCGACCGCGCGGTCGACGGCCTCCCGGCAGCCGACGTGGAGGCCGACGTGGCGCGCGGGCGTCGCGCGCTGCGCCGGATCAGGACCCGGCGCCGGGTCACCGGCGTGCTGTGTGCCGCCGCCGTGACCGCCGCGGTGCTCGCGATCGGCAACCAGGTGAAGTGGTGGGGCGGTGGCGGGACGGAGGTCGCCACCGGCTCGGACGAGGCCGGTGCCAGCGCCAGTGCCGGGACCGAGGCGGCCGGGACGGCGACGCCGGCGACCGGTGCGGACCAGACCGGTGAGTCGGCGTCGATCTTCGCCGGCGCGATGATCGAACTGACGGCGAACAGTCAGGCCTGGAGCAACATCGACTGTGCGCTCGCGCCGCAGGGCTGGACGCCGGAGGCGCCCGTGACCACCGACCGGGTCGTGCTGACGCCGCCGCTGGTGCGGACGTCATCGGGCACCGCCTCGAAGTTGGTGTTGCAGGCAGCACCGGAGGCGCGCAACCTCCAGGCCGTCCGGGTGACCGAAGCCGACGGCAAGGTCTTCCACGTCGGCACCGAGGCCGGCCGTGCGGCCGGGCAGGTGAAGCTCGGCGAGCGGTGGCTGCTGGTCCAGTTGCCGGTGGGGGACAAGGACTGGAACGACGAGATCCTCCGCCGCTTCATGGGGTCCTGCACGGTCTCCTGACCCGTCCACCAGAACTGGACTCGCCAGAAGTGGCGCATACCGTGCGGACGCGGTAGGCAGGGCCTGTCCCTGTACGCCGATCCCTGCGAGGACCCAGTGAGACCGAAAAGCTTCGCCGCGACCCTGACGGCCGGCGCGCTCGTCCTGACCGGCCTGACCGCGAGCACGGCCACGGCAACAGGCACCGCCCTGACGATGGAGGCCGGCCAGCACGCGCCGCAGCCAGCTGTGAAGAACCCGACCGCGATCGGCTTCGGTGGCGCTGTCGCCTCGGTCGACGCGGACGCCACGAACATCGGCCTGTCGGTACTGCGTCGCGGCGGCAACGCGGTCGACGCCGCAGTCGCGACCGCGGCCGCGCTCGGAGTGACCGAGCCGTACTCCGCCGGCATCGGCGGTGGCGGGTACTTCGTCTACTACAACGCGAAGAGCCGCAAGGTGTACACGATCGACGGCCGGGAGACCGCGCCCGCGACAATGCCGAGCAACGCGTTCATCGACCCGGCGACGGGCAAGCCGTACAACTTCTTCCCCGAGCTCGTCACCTCCGGCGTCTCCGTCGGGATTCCCGGCACGCTGGCCACCTGGGACTCCGCCCTGCACCAGTGGGGTTCGCTGTCGCTGGGCAAGGCGTTGAAGCCCGCCGCGGACCTGGCCGATCGCGGCTTCGTCGTCGACGCGACGTTCCGCAGCCAGACGCTGGACAACAAGGCCCGGTTCTCCGCGATCGTGCCGACGGCCAAGCTGTTCCTGCCCGGCGGCGACGCCCCGCAGGTCGGCTCGGTGTTCAAGAACAAGGAGCTCGCGAACACCTACGAGCTGCTCGGCAAGAAGGGTCCGGCTGCCTTCTACGGCGGACCGCTCGCGCAGGAGATCGCCACGGTGGTGCAGACCCCGCCGAAGGTCGCCGGGACCACCCTGCCGGTGATGCCGGGATACCTGACGACGGACGACCTCGCGAAGTACAAGGTGATCAAGCGGGATCCGACGAAGGTCCGGTACGACGGGCTGGACGTGTACGGGATGGCGCCCTCGTCATCGGGCGGGACGACGGTGGGGGAGGCGCTGAACATCCTGGCGCCGAAGAAGTTGTCGACGCTGTCGACCCCGCAGGCACTGCACACGTACCTCGAGGCGTCGGCGCTGTCGTTCGCGGATCGGGGTGCCTACGTGGGTGACCCGGCCTACGTGAACGTGCCTACAAAGGAGCTTCTGTCGCCCGGGTTCGGGGCTGAGCGGTCCTGCCTGATCGACCCGGCGAAGGCGTCGATCAAGCCGCTCAAGGCCGGTTCGCCGGACGGTGCCTACGCGCCGTGCGCCGCGGGTGTCGCGACGCAGGAACGGCCGGACACCGAGGGGCTGTCGACCACCCATCTCGTGGCCGCCGACAAGTGGGGCAACGTGGTGTCGTACACGCTGACGATCGAGCAGACCGGTGGCAGCGGCATCACCGTCCCGGGCCGCGGATTCCTGCTGAACAACGAGCTCACGGACTTCTCGGCGGTCTACGCCGAGGCCGACCCGAACCGCATCCAGCCAGGCAAGCGGCCGCGCTCGTCGATGTCGCCGACGATCGTGCTGCGCAACGGCAAGCCGTTCCTCGCGCTCGGCTCACCGGGTGGATCGACCATCATCACCACGGTCCTGCAGACGCTCACCAACCGCCTGGACCGCGGTATGACGCTGCCCGAGGCGGTCGCGGCACCGCGAGCCTCCCAGCGGAACACGGCCAACGTCACCGCCGAACCACCGTTCATCGACGCCTACGGCACCGCGTTGAAGCCGTACGGCCACGTTCTCGTCCCGTCGGGCGACGCCCTCACCTCAGCGGCCGAGATCGGCGCCGTCGCAGCCCTCGAAGTACTACCCGGAGGCGGCTACCTGGCCGCAGCCGAACCAAAGCGCCGCGGCGGCGGCGCCGCCGGCACAGTCCACCAACTCTGGCCGCGCTGACTCACCATCACGACAGCACCCCGTCGCCACTGGCGGCGGGGTGCTGTCGTGTTCAGAGGCTGGTGATGATTGCGGCGATCAGGGCAGCGCGCTCGGGCAGGGTGGCTGCGACGATCTGCTCGTGGATCGCGTGGGCACCCTTTCCCACTGGGCCGAAGCCATCAAGGCTGGGCACCCCGAGCCAGCCCGTGAGGTTCGTGTCCGCAGCACCAGCCGCGACCGCGCCGCCGACCTCCTGGCCGACCGAACGACCGGCGGCCGCGACCTTCGCCAACAGCTCATCGCCCTCAGCAGATGGCCGCCAGGCAGGCCGATTCGAGACCACCGACACCTGTACTCGAGCGCCGTCCCGCACCGGCTCCAGCTTGCCGATCGAGTCGAGCACAGCGCGCTCGGTATCGGGATCGATGAAGCGGAAGCCGATCTCGGCCGAAGCGGTCCCCGGTACGACGTTCGTCCGCCCGCCGCCGGTGATGGTGCCGACGTTGCACAGCACGTCGTCGAAGGACCCGACAAGCGAGCGTACGGCGATCAACTGGTCGACCAGTTCGTCGATCGCGGAGACGCCGGACTCCGGATCCAGCGCGGCATGCGCCTCCCGTCCGGTGATCTCGATCCGGACCCGGCTGCTGCCGCGACGGGCGGTCTTCAGATCGCCGTTCGGGTGCGGAGGTTCGAGCCCGAACGCGGCGACGACCCCTTCCGACTCCGCGGTGACGAGTCCACGAGCGGAGGGTGAACCGACTTCCTCGTCAGCCGCGACCACGATCCGCACCGGTCGATGGTTGGCCTCTTGCTCCGCGATCAGCTGCAGCGCGGTCTCGAGGACGACCAGGCCGCCCTTCATGTCGAAGACTCCCGGCCCATGGACGATGCCGTCCTCCTCGCGCCAGGGCATCGAGCCGCCGAGCTGACCCACCGGCCACACCGTGTCGTGGTGGGCCAGGAAGAGCAGTGGCGGCTGTTCCGCCAGCGGACCCCGCCCGGGCAGGTTCGCGACCACATGGTCACCTGTTGCCGCGGGCACCCTTCGAGCGGTGCCACCGAGGTCGGCGTACCGGGCGACGAGGCGGTCGGCGAACGCGTTCAGCGCGTTCGCATCACCCGTCGGGGTTTCCTGCGCGACGTACTCGTGCAACCGCTCGAGCATCCGCGCGGCCTGTCCGGCTGCCGCCTGCTGCCATCCGTTCGCCATGATAGTGAACGTATCATCAACGACTCTCCGGTGTTGGCTCACACATTTCGCCTGTCGGACGGGCATTGACCTGAGATTTCTCACCGGGTTAACTCAGCCACGGAACAAGATCCGTTACGTATCTTTGGTTGCAGGAGATCGATGACAGCGCAGCGCACGGCCGGCGGGTTCTGTACCGTCACGCTCACCACCCCGGCGCAGTTCGCGGAGGCGGCCGCGCTCTACCGCGCTGTCTTCGGCTACCAGCACCCCGATTACGCGCTCAACCCGCGTCTGCTCGGTGCGCTGGTGGCCAACGGCGGCTCCGTTGTAGGAGTGCTGGACACCGCGGACAGGCTGGTCGCCCTCGCCTATGGCTTCTGCGGCACGGACGGCCTGAACCTCTACCACTACTCGCAGACCGCAGTGGTCGCCGCCGACCAGCAGGGCCTCGGCCTCGGCAGACTCCTCAAGCGTGCGCAGCGCGAGGTCGCCCTGGCGAACGGGATGACCTCGATGCGCTGGACCTACGACCCGTTCCAGACCCGCAACGCCCACTTCAACCTCGACGTCCTCGGCGCCCGCGGCCGTTGGTTCAAGCCCGACCTGTACGGCGAACCCGGCACCGACCGGGTCGTCGTCGAGTGGGACCTGCGCGGGGGAGACCAGCCGAACCTGCCGCGGACGTCTCCGGTGGAACCAACCGAGGCGGACTGGGGCATCCCGGCAGGCGACGGTGACGAACTGTGGCTGGCACTCCCGGCCGATTTCGCAGCCCTCAGCGCAACCCGCCCGGATGTCGCCGACCAGGTCCGCCGCGACGTGCGCTCCGCGTTCGCCGACCTGCTCGGCAAGGGCCTGGTCGCGATCTCCTGCCTGCGGGTCGACGCCGATACCGCGGTCTACTTCTTCGGCCCGGCCCAGGAGGCGACCGATGTCTGAGGCCGAGGAGCGGCGGGCTCTCAACCGTGAACTGGCCAGCCCGCACGAGCGGTACGACGCCCGCCTGCAGCGCAGGTCCTCCACCCTGCTCCAGCAGCGGGTGGTCGAGCAGGAGCGAGCCTCGATCGCCGAGGCGCTCGACCTGATCCTCGCCGACGACTCGATCGCCCGGGCCGCGGCCCGGATCGTCGCCGCTCGCCGCCGGTTCATCGTCGGCTCGAGCAAGTCCTTCTCGTACGCGTCCCTGCTCGCCTTCGACCTCAGCGCCGGGCTCTCGCACGTGACACTGATCGACGGCACGGTGGTCCGCAGCGTCGACGTGCTCTCCGACGTGCGCTCCAGCGATCTGATGGTGGCGTTCTCGTTGCGCCGCTACCGGCGGGACACCGTCGAGGTCGCGCGCCGGTTCGTCGAGGCCGGTGGCGAACTCGTCGCGATCACCGACTACGACGACGCCCCGCTGGCCGACATCGCGGACCAGTGCATCTACGTGGCGACCGGCAGCGCGTCGTACGTGGACTCGCCGACCGTGGTCGCCGCCGTCCTGCACGTGCTGGCGACCCTGACCACCGCGAGTGCCAAGGGTGCTCGCCGCCGGCTCGGGGAACGGGACCGGCTGAACACCGAACTGGGGCTCTATGTCGTCGACTGAACCGAAGGGAAGTCCTGTGCGCGTCACCGCCGCCCGGCTGCACCGGGTCCGGCTGCCGCTGGTCCACGCCTTCGCGACCAGCTCGCACCGCAAGGCCGAGCTGGACCACATCCTGGTCGAGCTGGAGGACGCCTCCGGCGCGATCGGCTGGGGCGAGATCGCCTCGCCGTCCGATCCGTACTACGCGCCGGAGACGGTGGAGTCGTGCTGGCACATCGCCGAGCGCTACCTGCTCCCGGCCGTGCTCGGGCAGGAGTGGGACGAGCCCGAGCAGGTGCCGCGGTTCTGGGCGAAGGTGCGGGGCAACCAGTTCGCCAAGGCGGGGGTCGACGTCGCCGCCTGGGTGCTCTGGTCCACCCTGCGCGGCGTACCGCTGGCCAAGGCGCTCGGCGGGACCCGCTCGGAGGTCACCGCAGGCGTCTCCCTCGGGATCGAGCCGACCATCGACGAACTGCTCACCGAAGTACGGCGCCAGGTGGACGCCGGCTACCCGCGGGTGAAGCTGAAGATCGCGCCCGGCTGGGACGTCGAACCGGTGCGCGCGGTCCGCGCGGAGTACCCGGACCTCGACCTGCATGTCGATGCCAACGGCATCTATTCGGAGTCCGCCGAGCACCTGGCCGCGCTGCTGGCGCTCGACGGGTTCGGGCTGACGATGATCGAGCAGCCCTTCGCCCCGCGTAACCTGCTCGCGCACACCCGGCTGCAGCGTGCGGTGGAAACGCCGGTCTGCCTGGACGAGAGCGTGGAGACGCTGGACGACCTGGAGACGGCGCTGTCGCTCGAGGCGCTGCGGGTGCTCAACATCAAGGTGTCGCGGATGGGCGGGTTGACCGCCGCCCGGGCCGCGCACGATCTGGCCCGGCAGTCGGGGATCGCGGTCTGGTGCGGTGGCATGCACGAGTTCGGCATCGGCCGCGCGGCGAACGTCGCGCTGTCCAGCCTGCCCGGCTTCACCCTCCCGTCCGACGTCTCGGCCTCGGACAAGTACTACGCGCGCGACGTGGTGACCCCACCGGTCGTCGCGCGCCGAGGCGTCGTCCAGGTGCCGGAGTCAGCCGGTCTCGGCCACGGTATCGACACCGACCTGATCGCCGCCAACACGGTTGCCTCCAGCACCGCCGCCACCACCCTCTGACGCGCTCTGCCGCGCACTGACCGCCCCCGGCCACGACAGAACAGGACCCCCCATGAGCCAGCACGAGAACAGCACGGCACCACCGACGACCACTCCGGACGGGACCGTCTTGGCGTCATGATCGCCTGCCTGGTACTGGTCGCGAGCCTCGGCACGCTGGCGGGTGCGCTGGCGATCGCCGCGCCGATCGTGCTGCCGATCACCGCTCGTCTCGGCTACACCCGCTCGGCCACCGCCTCGATGCTGTTCATCGGCGGGTGTGCCGGGCTGACCGTGGCACCGTTCGCCGGCTCGAACGTGGCGATCATGACCGCGGCGGACGTCAGCTACCTCACCTACCTCGGGTACGGCGCCGGTCCGCTGGCGGTGCTATCCCTGCTGCTCGGGCCGTTCGTGGTCGCCTACATCCAGCGCCGCACGGTCCGGACCGGCGACGAGTACGACCTGAGCGAACTCGTCGCCGACGACAGCGCCCACACCCCTCGGGCGCCTCGGGCGGCGACGATCGCCTTCATCGCCGCGCTGCTCGTCAGCGTCGTCTACGCGACCATCACCGAGGCCGGCACCAACTTCCCGCTGCTGGCGCTGCCACTGCTCGGTGTCGTCACCGGGATCGCCGGGCGGTTGCCCGCACGCGACATCGCCGAGCACATGTACCGCGGTGGCGCCAAGCTGATCAGTATCCTGCTGCTCTTCTGGTTGCTCGCGGCCCTCTTCGCGCTGATCGACGAGCTGGCGCCGTTCAAGGTCATCCTGGACGCGATCGGCCCGGAGCTGGCGACCGTGTCGGGCTTCGGCTTCGGCGTCGCGATCGCGATCGCGGTACTGGGCTGGGTCGGGGTGCCGGGAGCGACAGCGGCGCAGGTCGTCCTGCTCGACAAGGTGTTCGGGACGCTGGCGGCCAGTGCCGGGGTGGGACCTGCCGCCTGGGTCGTGGTGCTGCTGTTCGCCTCGAAGGCCGACACCTATGGGCCGTTCCCGAACGCGAACATGGTCGGCGCGATGGGGCAGGCCCGGTCGTCCAACCTGAAGAACATGATGATCACCGGCTGGCTGATGCTCGTCCCGGCCTGCGTGATGTACGCCGGCATCCTGCTGGTGACGACATGATCGGCGCGATCACCGGCGGCCTCGTCCTGGACGGGACCGGCGCCGAGGCGGTCGCCGCGACCGTCCTGGTCGACGACGGACGGATCACGGGATTGCTGCCCGCCGGCGCCGAGCTGCCCCCCGGCCGCGAGGTGATCGATGCCGGGGGCAACATCGTGGCGCCGGGCTTCATCGACCTGCACTCGCACGCGGACTTCTCGATGGAGGCCGGCCCGGAGGCCGTCACCCAGCTGTACCAGGGCGTCACCACTCTGGTCACCGGGAACTGCGGCTGGTCTCCGTTCCCGATCACCGACCTGGACCAGATGCGAGCCGGTACGGCGTTCCTGGCGCCGGAGAACAGCTGGTCCTCGCAGGACAGCGGGGGATTCGCGGACGTCCTGGACGGTGCCGGTCTGGCGATCAACATCGCCTTGCAGGTCGGCCATTCGGCGCTCAGGCTGGCTGTCCTCGGTGGTGCCGAGCGCGCGCCGTCCGAGGCGGAGCTCGAGCAGATGAAAGCGCTGCTGCGGGACGCCGCCGAACAGGGCGCAGTTGGATTCTCGACGGGCCTGATCTACGCGCCCGGCACCTTCGCCGAGCCATCCGAGGTCGCCGCGCTGGTCGCCACCGCAGCGGAGTACGGGCTGCTCTACTCCACGCACATCCGCAACGAAGGTGTCCGCCTGCTGGAGGCGCTCGACGAGGCGATCGAGGCCGCCCGGGCCGGTGGCGCCATGCTGCAGGTCTCTCACCTCAAGGCGATGGGCCCGGCCAATCACGGGAAGGTTCACGCCGCCCTCGAACGCATGGACGAGGCCCGCGCGGACGGGGTGGATGTTGCCTGCGACGTCTATCCGTACACCGCCTCCAGCACCACTCTCACAGCCCGCCTCCCAACCTGGACGATGGAAGGCGGTAATGCGGGTCTGCTCGCGCGCCTCGCCGACGCCACCGAACGCACGAAGGTCCTCGACGCAGTACGAGAGCAGGCGATCCTCGATCCGGACAACGTCGTGATCGCGTCGCTCCCGCCTGGGCGCTATGTGGATTGCCGCGGGCTGAACCTCGCCGAGATCGGCCGGCGGGACGGCGTCGACGGGGCGGAGGCGGCGCTGCGCGTGCTGGAGAACCACCAGGCCGCGGTGAGTGTCGTCAATCACGGGATGAGCGAGGACGACGTGGTCGCGGTACTGCGTCATCCGTGGACGAGTGTCGCGAGCGACGGCTGGATCCTGCGCGCGACAGGTGAGGGACACCCGCACCCGCGCAGCTTCGGGACGTTCCCGCGGGTGCTCGGGCGGTATGCGCGCGATGAGGCAGTGCTGACCCTGCCGGAGGCTGTCCGCCGGATGACCTCGCTGCCCGCGTCACGGCTCGGCCTGGACGACCGGGGCGTGGTGAAACCCGGCGCCGTCGCGGATCTCGTAGTACTGGATCCCGAGCGCGTCGCGGACCGGTCGACGTACGACGAGCCGTGGCAGTTGTCCGTCGGCATCGAGCACGTGCTGGTCGCGGGGGAGCCCGTACTGCGCGACGGCGTACCGACCGCGAACCGGCCTGGGCGAGTCCTGCGGAAGGGTTGAGTCAGCGGTTCTTCAGCCTGCGCGGCTCTGTCGGCAGCGGGGGCGGCGTCGCGGGAGTCGGCTCGTCGGCAGGCGTCTCCAGCCAGCCGTGGTGCTCACCCACCACCTGCTCCAGTACTGCGGGATCGGCGGCGGTCACCACGACCCAGGGGTGATCCTCGTCGTCGTCCTCCCCGTGGAAGCGCCCCCTTCGGACCTGTCCGCCCAGCAGCTCGGCCACGGCGTCAGCGTCCTCGCGGTCCCAGAAGTACGCGACGTGCTCGTCTGCCATGGGTCAAACCGTACGATCTCCCTATGAGCACCGGTACCTTCCCCTGGCTGAAGGGGCACGGCACGGAGAACGACTTCGTGCTGCTGCCCGACCCCGACGGGTCCCTGCACGGGGACCTCGATCCCGCGGTGGTGCGGTTCCTCTGCGACCGGTACGCCGGGATCGGGGCGGACGGTGTGCTGCGGGTGATCGAGGGCTCGAAGCAGTCGTACGTCGAGGACGGTGGCGATTGGTTCATGGACTACCGCAACGCGGACGGGTCGATCGCCGAGATGTGCGGCAACGGCATCCGCGTCTTCGCCCGGTACCTCGCGGAGGCGGGCCTGACCGACGGCAAGCCCGTACGGGTGGGAACCCGGGCCGGCGTCAAGGAGATCGCGCTGAACGACGACGGCACGATCACCGTGGACATGGGTGAACCGGTGTTCCCCGGACCGGCCGGGATCGTTGTCGAGGCCAACGGTCACCAGTGGCCCGCGTTGCACGTGGACATGGGGAATCCGCACGCCGTTGCCTTCGTCGACGATCTGCGCGAGCCCGGTTGGCTGATCGAGCAGCCCGGCTGGACCCCGGCCGAGGCCTTCCCGCACGGCGTGAACGTGGAGTTCGTGGTCCGCAAGGGCCCGAACGAGGTGGAGATGCGCGTGCACGAACGCGGCTCGGGGGAGACCCGCTCCTGCGGCACGGGCACCTGCGCCGTCGCGGTCGCCTCAGCCAGGGCCGCGCGGCAGGAAACCCCGGTCACGTACCGCGTCGCAGTACCGGGTGGATCCGTCACGGTCACGTGGCGTGAGGACAACCATCTGGAGCTCACCGGACCGGCTGTCGTGCACGCGCGCGGTGAGTTCGACCGGGCCTGGTTGCCGCTCTGAGCGGGAATCCGGGGGTGCGCCGGGGCGTTGTTAGTGAAAACGGGTCGCCCGTATGGGTGGCGCGTGCCACGATGGAAGGTATATGACGACCCATTCGAACGCATACGAAGAGACCGACGTCGACCTCGACCTGCTCCAGGACGACGTGCTCGACGACGAGGACACTTCGTCGGGTTATGACAACGACACTCTGAGCTCCGACGCCCTCGGCACCGAAGGACTGGGCACCGAAGGACTGGAGCTCGAGGAACGCCAGGCGCTGCGGCGCGTGGTGGGGATGTCGACCGAGCTGACCGACATCAGCGAGGTCGAGTACCGCAAACTTCTGCTGGAGCGTGTCCTGCTGGTCGGTGTGTGGACCGACGGCAGCGCCGAGGACGCCGAGAACTCCCTCGCCGAGCTGAAACTGCTCGCCGAGACCGCGGGTTCCGAGGTGCTCGACGGCGTGATCCAGCGGCGCAAGAAGCCGGACGCCGCGACCTTCATCGGTAGCGGCAAGGTCACCGACCTGCGGAACCTGGTCGCGTCGCTCGGCGCCGACACGGTGATCGCGGACGGCGAGCTGGCACCGGCCCAGCTCCGCAACCTGGAAGACAAGCTGAAGGTCAAGGTCGTCGACAGGACCGCGCTGATCCTGGACATCTTCGCCCAGCACGCGAAGAGCAAGGAAGGCAAGGCGCAGGTCGAGCTGGCCCAGCTGCAGTACATGAAGCAGCGGCTGCGTGGCTGGGGTGGGAACCTGTCCCGCCAGGCCGGTGGCCGGGTCGGTGCGGCTGGTGGCGGTATCGGTGGTCGTGGTCCTGGTGAAACCAAGATCGAGACCGACCGGCGCCGGATCAACACCAAGATCTCCAAGCTGCGCCGCGAGCTGAAGGACATGAAGGGCACCCGCTCGACCATGCGGCAGGAACGCCGCCGGCACTCGATCCCCTCCGTGGCGATCGCGGGCTACACGAACGCGGGCAAGTCCTCGCTGCTGAACAACATGACGGGCGCCGGCGTCCTGGTCGAGAACGCGCTGTTCGCGACCCTGGACCCGACCACCCGCCGGACCACCACGTCCGACGGCCGGGTCTACACGTTCACCGACACCGTCGGGTTCGTCCGGCACCTGCCGCACGACATCGTCGAGGCGTTCCGCTCGACGCTGGAGGAGGTCGCGGACGCGGACCTGCTGCTGCACGTGGTGGACGGTTCGCACCCGGACCCGATGGCGCAGATCCAGGCGGTCCGTGAGGTGCTCAACGAGATCGGCGCCTCGGACGTCCCGGAGATCATCGTGATCAACAAGGGCGACCTGGCCGACCCGATGGCGCTCGCGCCGATCCTGCACCGGGAGACCGGCGCGATCGTCGTATCCGCCCGCACGGGTGAGGGCATCGACAAGCTGAGGGCCCTGGTCGAGGCGTCCCTGCCCAGCCCGAACGTCCCGGTCGACCTGCTGCTGCCGTACGACCGCGGCGACCTGGTGTCCCGGATCCACTCGGAGGGCGCGGTGGACCAGTTGGAGCACACGGCCGACGGCACCCGCCTCACCGCCCGGGTCCACGCGGACCTGGCCGGCGACCTCGTGCAGTACGGCGTCGCCGCACACTGACGGCAAACGAACGGCCGGGCTGGACTCACCCAGCCCGGCCGTTCTGCTGTCTTGGACCCAGGGTCAGGAGACCTTGAGGTCGGCGGTGCCGCGCTCCAGGAGTTCGAGGGCGACGGCCGAGGGAGAACCGGCCTCCGCGGTGTACATCAGCAGGCGGTGGGCCGAGTTGTCCGGGAACTGGACGACCTCGTAGCCGAGCTCCAGCCGGCCGACCACCGGGTGCTGGAAGACCTTCGTCCCGAAGGAGCAGTTCAGTACCGGGTGGGCCGACCACAGCCGGGCGAAGTCGGGGCTCTTCATGGACAGCTCGCCGATCAGCTCGGCGAGGTACCGGTCGTCGGGGTGCCGCCCGGCCACCAGCCGCAGCGAGGCCACCGATCGCTCGGCTTCCAGCTCCCACTGCGCGTACAGCTCCCGAGTGTGCGGATCGAGGAACAGCATCCGGGTCAGGTTCGGGCGGGTGTCCACGGAGCACGGACTGTGCTCGTCGTAGTGCCCGGCCAGGAGGCGGTGGGCGGTGGAGTTCCAGGCGAGCACGTCGCTGCGCCGGTCCATCGCGATCGCGGCCACCCCGCTCATCGCCCCGACCAGGCGGCGGGCGCCTTCCCGGGCCGGTTCCGGCTCCTGGGCCCGCGGCGTGGGGTGGTTGGCCGGGCGGGCCAGATCGCGGAGATGGGCCGTCTCGTCCTCGTCCAGCCGCAGCGCCCGGGCGATCGCGAGCAGGATCTCGTCGGAGGCCTGCTGGCTGTGGCCCTGCTCGAGCCGGGTGTAGTAGGTCATGCTGATCCCGGCCAGCTGGGCGAGCTCCTCGCGACGGAGCCCCGGCACCCGGCGGGCGCCGTACGAGACCAGGCCGACGTCCTCTGGCTGCAGCCGGCCACGCCGGGTGCGCAGGAAGTGTCCGAGCTCGGTCTCCACGATCCTCATCGTAGTTGGCGCTGATCCGGCCCAGCCGGTGATTTTCTCGTGGCTGCACATGTCAGACCGCCTTCGCCGGGCGGAGGAAGGCGAAGGTGAGGAGCGCGGCCAGCACGCACAGGCCCGCGTTCACCCAGATCGCCGTCGTCACTCCGGTGAGCACCTGGGCCGGGCCGTCGCCCCCGCTCATCGCGGCCGTGGCGATGGCGCTCATGACCGGGATGCCCATCGTGATGCCGACCTGCTGACTCATCGTCGTCAGCCCGGTCGCCAGGCCCTGCTCCTCGTTCGGCAGGTCGGACGTCGCGGTCACCATGAAGCCGACGATGGCGACCAGGTTGGCCACGCCTCCGATGAAGGTGGCGATCAGCAGCAGCGCCATCCAGCCGTCGGAACGGCCGAGCAGCACGAGCGGCAGGGTCGCCGCGGCCTGGAGGAGGAAGCCCGCCACGATCGTCCTGCGCGTTCCCAACCTGCCGAGCACCTTCGGGGCGATCGACCCGCCGACCACAGTGCCGACGCCGAGTACGGCGAACGAGAGCCCGGCCATCAGCGGTGAGTACCCCAGAACCCGCTGCAGGTAGAGGGTGAGCAGGAAGACCAGCGAGGTCTCGGTGACGAAGGCGATCAGGCCGGCCAGATTGCCCCAGCGGACGGTGGGCCGGCGCACTACCCGGAGCGGTACGAGCGGAGCGTCGACGCGGCGCTCGATCAGCAGGAACAGGCTGAGCAACAGCACGCCTGCGGCCAGAGCGATCAGGGCCCGGCCATCGGCCCAGGATTCCTCGCCGGCCCGGGTCAGGCCGTAGACGAGGGCCAGCAGACCACCTGTGACCGACAGAGCGCCCCAGAGATCCAGCCGGGGTCGACGGTCCAGCCGGGTCTCGACGAGCACCCGAGGCGCGACCGCCAGCACCATCGCCGCGACCGGGATGTTGACGAAGAAGGCCCAGCGCCAGCTGAGCAGATCGGTCAGCAGGCCACCCAGGATCGCGCCGGTGGTGAATCCTGCGGCCATCAGCGCTCCGTTCAGGCTCAGCGCCCGTTCCCGCAGCCGTCCCTCGGGGAACGACGTGGTCAGCAGGGAGAGTGCGGCGGGGGTGACTGCGGCGGTGGCCAGGCCCTGGGCGATCCGGGCGGCGATCAGTACCGGTGGCGCGGTGGCGATGCCGCCGACGAGCGAGGCGATGCCGAGCAACGCCATCCCGGCCAGGAAGATCCGCTTGCGGCCGAACAGGTCCGCGACCCGGCCGAACAGCAGCGTGAATCCGGCGGCGCAGAGGGCGAAAGCGGTGGCGATCCATTGCAGGTTCGCCAGGGAGAAGCCGACGTCCTGGCCGATCACGGGCAGTGCGACGTTCAGGATGGAGAAGTCGACCGCGAGAGTGAAGCCGGCGGTCAGCAGGACGAGCAGGGTGAGCCGTTGCCGCGGGCCGGTCATCCGTTGCGGGTCGGCCGCGGTCAGCTCGACGACTGTCATCGGAGAAGTCCCTTCGGAGGGGTCTTTCCGGAGCGTGTTCTCCGGACTTCTCCGACTGTGGCGTGTTCCGGGCCGGCGTACCTCACTCTGTTCTGCCTAGCACTGCCAGTGACAGCCAGGACAGACAGACGGCCGGTGGCTCCCCGTCATGGGAACCACCGGCCGCTGTCAGTTGCTCAGGGCATTCAGATCCTCAGGCCGTCAGTTGCGGCTGGAGATCTTGATCTTCATCGAGGTGCCGGTGCGCTCCTGGACCTTGATGTTGACGCCGTTGTTCGGCACCTTGACGCCGGCCTGCGGCTGCAGCGGGTTCCAGTACGACTTGCTGTCGTTGAACGTGGGGACGCCGGGCTCGCCACGGATGTAGCTGGGCTGGCCGTTCACGTGCAGGGTGAAGCTGTCGGCCTTCTCGAGCCCGAACGGGGCGTCGTAACCGGCCACCCGCGGGCGCCAGATCTGACCGTCGGCACGGTTGATCGGATCCGGGTGCGAGTCGACCGGAAGGACCAGGCCTTCACCCGGGTGCTGGTTGGTGTTGTTGTTGCGCTGCGAGGTGTCCCAGTACCAGATCAGCAGGCCGTCCTGGTACGGGAAGTGCTCCACCTTGTCGCCCAGTGTGCTGGCCCAGCCGAAGTTGTACGGCCCGGTCTGCAGGTGCTGGTCGTACGAGGCGTAGTTGATGTGCGAGGCGAGGTAGTAGTTGTCGTACGCCGTGGTCAGCGTCGCGCCCTGCGAGCTGAAGCCGTTCAGCGTCCAGCCTTCTGGGCTGGTCTCCGCGCCGGAGTCGACCAGCGTGGTCGCGCCGTTGGTCACCTTGATCGCGTCGGCGAAGAAGCCGAAGCCACCGGTGTTCGCGTCGGTCAGGTAGCGGAACTGCAGACCGATCGTCTTGCCGGCGTAGGCCGACAGGTCGAAGGTCGCCGGCACCCAGCCGTTGCTCTTGCCGTCGATGCCGTTGCCCTCGGCCGCCTTCGTGATGTTGCCGGCGATCGGCTTGTAGCCGGTGCCGTCGTTCACGTCGACGTAGGCGTAGTCACACGCGGTGGTGTCACAGTCCTCGATGTCCCAGTTGGCCTGGAAGGTGAGGGTCGAGGTCCCGGCCGGCAGGGTCACCTGACGGTTCATCGTGTGGGTGAAGTCGTCGCCCTCGCCGCTCCACCACGATTTGCTGCCCACGGCCGGCGGCTGGAGCGGGGTGGTGACGTTCTTCTTCGGGAGCGTGACGACGATGCCCTGCGCCTTGTTCGAGTTGTACTCGTGCGGGCCGAGGTCGACGGTCCGGGTCTGGCCGGCCGCGACGATCTCGTAGTCCAGCCAGCCGAGCTGCAGCTTGTCCCACGCACCGAGGTCGGCCGCCTGCTCACCGATACCGCCGTCGCTGGGCTTGCCGACCCGGCTCTGCGCCATGATCGTCCACCAGTTCACCCCGTTCTCCACCGCGGCACCCGAGGTGTCGTAGTGGTCCGGCAGGCCGAGGTCGTGGCCGTACTCGTGCGCGAAGACGCTGATGCCGCCGTTCTCCGGCTGGATCGTGTAGTCGCCGACCCACAGGCCGGTGTCGCCGAGCTGGGTACCACCGACCGGGTTGTTGGCCGGGCCACCCGCGAGACCGACGTACCAGCGGTGCGACCAGATCGCGTCCTCGCCCTGGTGCGGGTCACCGTCGGCCTGGTCGCCGCCGGCGTGCACGACCTGGAAGTGGTCGATGTAGCCGTCGGGCTCGTTGAAGTTGCCGTCACCGTCGAAGTCGTAGCGGTCCCACTGGTCGAACGTCTTCAGCTCGGCGGTGATCTCCGCGGTGGTTCGGCCGGCCGCCTTCTGGTCGGCGACCCACTGGTTCACCGAGTCGCGGACGAGCGCCCAGGTGTTGCTGCAGACGTTGCCGGTGCACGGGAAGCCGTTGGACCGGCCGTAGCGGGCCTCGTTGTACTGCACCTTCACCCAGTCGGTGACGGTGCCGTCCACGCTGTAGCGCCCGGACGACTGCTTCTCGTAGTAGTTCTTCACCGAGTTGACGTTCGCGCCGGCGCCGAAGTACAGCTGCCGGAAGTGCTCGGGGCTGTAGTCGGCCTGCCAGACGGTGGAGTTGTCCACCGCGCGGTCCGGCTCCGGGATGGCGTTGTGCAGCGGGCCCTCGAAGGTGGTCGGGCCGGGGGTGCCAGGAGCGGTGTCCTGGTCGGGGTAGCTCGGGTGCCGCTCGTTCCCGAACTCGGCGAGCACGACGAAGATCCGGTCGGTCTTCTCCCGGCTCAGCTCGACGTACTGGTCGACCTTGGCCGCCGTGGCACTCTGCTCGCCCTTGGCGCCGGCCGTCTTCTGGCCCAGCTTCACCACCTTGCTGGTGCCGCGCTGCTCCACCTTGGCGGTGCCGTTGAGAACCTTCGTCAGGGCTTCCTGACGCAGCTCGCGCCGCTTGTCCTCCAACGGGCTGGACAGCTCGTCCGGGCCCGAGGCCTCACTCGCGACTGGCGCCGTACCGGCTTCCCGGGGCGGTGCGGCGGTGCCGGCCGACATGCTACTCAGGCCGAACGTTGCCGCCAGAGCCAGGCTGAAGAGCCCAGCAGATACTTTGCGCACGATTCCCTCCTGCTCCTGAAAAAACACACCGGCGCATGGTGACGCAGTGTGTTTGTGGATCCCCCGAGCGTGTACTTCTGCGCGACAGTACGGGGAAAGTCCCCCATGCTGAAGTGGTTCGCGCCAAAAACCTGCGCATCAGCGGGGAATCATGCACTCACCAACTGAGTAAGACCACTCAGCGCACTGGAGTACGACGACGCAGCGTGGCGGCCCGGGGAATTGGCACACTGGGCGGCATGAACGCTGCACGGCACGACGCGGGCCGGGACCGGGGTGACTCGGCCGATCTGCTGCTGCCGTTGTGGCGGGCCCTGGTGGTCTTCCGGGTGATCACCTACGGTTTCGCCGTCTTCGGGGTGTGGACCCGCTGGGACGGCATCCGCAACCCCGCCGGTGCGGTGATCCAACTCGCGGTGATGGGTGTGTGGACGGTGATCGCCTCCATCGGGTACAGCCGGCACTGGGGACGCCGCAACACCCGGCTGGCTGTCGCCGATCTGATCGTCACCATCGGCTGCATGTACCTGACCCTGCTGGCCCAGCCGCTGGTCGACATCCGTGGCGGCGCCTCTGTCCTCACCTCGGTCTGGGCGGCCGGGCCGGTGCTCGCGCTGGCGATCTCCCGCGGCCGTGACGGGGGACTGCTGGGCGCCACGGCCGTCAGCCTTGCGCTGCTGTCCCTGCGCGGCTTCGACAACGTGTCGAAGGTTCTGAGCAACGTGCAACTGCTGCTGGTCGCGGGCCTGGTCGTCGGGTACGCCGCGACCACGATGCGGCGCGCCAACGCCAGGTTGCGGGAGGCGATCGCCACCGAGAGCGCCACGGCCGAGCGCCTCCGCCTCGGCCGGTCGATCCACGACGGAGTACTGCAGGTGCTCGCGCAGGTGCAGCGGCGGGGGACCGCGATCGGCGGGGAGGCGGTGGAGCTCGCCGCCCTGGCCGCCGAGCAAGAGGTTGCCCTGCGCAACCTGATGGCGTCGCGCCCGATCAGTGGCGACCGCGGCCGGATCGACCTGTGCATGCTGCTGTTGCCCCTGGCAACCCCTCGGGTGGACGTGGTGGTGCCGGCCGAGCAGGTGCTGCTGCCGACCGCGACGGCGACCGAACTGGTTGCCGCGGTCAAGGAGGCGCTGAGCAACGTGGACAAGCACGCCGGCCCGGAGGCCCGATGCTGGGTGGTGGTCGAGGACCTCGGTGGCGAGGTGCTGCTCTCCGTCCGCGACGATGGTTCCGGTACGACGCCCGATCAGCTGCTGCGGGCGGGATCCGACGGGCACCTCGGGGTCAGCCAGTCGATCCGGGGCCGGATCACCGATCTCGGCGGCAGCGTGACGGTCCGGACGGCCCCGGGCGAAGGTACCGAGTGGGAGATGAAGGTGACTACGGCATGACCCGGGTGATGATCGTCGACGACCATCCGATGTGGCGCGAGGGCGTCGCGCGGGACCTCGGCAGTCGTGGCTACGACGTCTGCGCGACCGCGGCGGACGTTGCCGGCGGCATCCGGATCGCCAAGGCGACCAGGCCGGACGTGGTGGTGATGGACCTCCAGCTCGGCGACGGCTCTGGCGTCGACGCCACCCGCGAGATCACCGCCGCGCTGCCGGATACCCGGGTCCTGGTGTTGTCGGCCAGCGCGGAGCAGGCCGATGTACTGGCTGCCGTGAAGAACGGTGCCTCCGGCTACCTGGTGAAGTCGGCGTCCCTGGACGAGTTCGACGACGCGGTACGGCGTACTGCGGAAGGCGACGCCGTCTTCAGTGCAGGGCTGGCCGGGTTGCTGCTGGGGGAGTACAGGCGGCTAGGAGCCGGACCCGAGGTGCCGCAGCTCACCGAGCGGGAGACCGAGGTACTGCGGCTAGTGGCTCGTGGGTTGACGGCCCGGCAGATCGCCACCCGGTTGGTGTTGTCCCACCGGACCGTCGAGAACCACGTGCAGAACACTCTGCGGAAGCTACAGCTCCACAACCGTGCGGAACTCGTCCGCTATGCCATAGAGCACGGCATCGATACGAGTGATCAGTAACGGTTAGAGGCAAGGCCGCCGCGACAAGCCGCGATGGGCCGCCGCGACGGGGTTCCCTCCGCCGGTCGCGGGGACGATGCTGGGCTTGCGTACGTTCGTACACTGAGCGTTCCACTTCCAGTGGTCTGCTCTGTGTCACGACATCCGCACAGCGGGTGCCCACCTTCCGGAGGAAGTCAGTGAACCGGTCGTCCCTGGTCCGCGCGTTGTTCGCGTTCCTCATCCTCGCGGCGTCGACGTACACCGTGCTGACTGCCAAGCCCGAGCTGGGCCTGGACCTGCGCGGTGGCACCCAGATTGTCCTCGAGGCGAGCGACTCGCCGACGGTGAAGGCGAACAGGGAGACCACCGACAAGGCGCTGGAGGTACTGCGGCGCCGGATCGACGCGCTCGGGGTCAGCGAGCCGAGCGTGACCCGCCAGGGCGAGCGCCGGATCATCGTCGAACTGCCGGGCGTGCAGGACCCGCGCGAGGCGGCGAAGGTGATCGGCAAGACCGCCCAGCTGACCTTCCACCAGGTGCTCGACCAGGTCGCGCAGAAGCCCGCCAAGCCGGCCGCGGGGGAGCTGTACCTGCCAAGCGACGACGGCGCCGGCCTGCTGCGACTGGCCAAGCCCGCGATGACCGGTGAGAAGGTCAGCGGCGCCGACGGCCTGATCGACCCCGCGCAGGCCGCCCAGGGCTGGTTCGTCCAGATGGACTTCAAGGACGACGGCGGCAAGATCTGGGCGGACATCACCGGCAAGGCCGCCTGTGAGCCGGTCGGTTCGCCGCAGCGGCGGGTCGCGATCGTGCTCGACAACGAGGTGATCACCGCACCGCAGGTCGACCCGAACGGCGGCAGCCAGCTCTGCAACATCGGCATCGGCGGCGGCACCAGCACGATCACCGGCTCCTTCACCGAGGAGGAGGCCAAGGACCTGGCCGCGCTGATCGAGGGCGGCTCGCTGCCTGTCCCGGTCCAGGTCATCGACCAACGGACGGTCGGGCCGTCGCTCGGCAAGGACGCGATCCAGGCGAGCGCGCTGGCCGCCATCATCGGCGTCGCGCTGACCGCCCTGTTCATCACCATCGTGTACCGCCTGGTCGGCCTGATGGCTGTCTTCGGCCTGGTCGCCTACGCGGGCATGTCGTACGCCGCGCTGACCGTGCTCGGGGCGACCCTGACCCTGCCGGGTCTGGCCGGTTTCGTGCTCGCGATCGGTATGGCGGTGGACGCCAACGTGCTGGTCTTCGAACGGGCTCGCGAGGACTACATCGGCGGCCGGACCGACGGGCTGCGCCGTTCCTTGCGCAGCGGCTTCCAGAACGCGCTGTCCGCGATCGCCGACTCCAACGTGACCACCCTGCTCGCGGCCGGGCTGCTGTTCTTCCTGGCGGCCGGTCCGGTCCGGGGCTTCGGCGTCACGCTGAGCATCGGTGTGATCGCCTCGATGCTGTCGGCGCTGGTCGTCACCCGGGTGCTGGCAGAGTTCGCCGTCTCCCGGAAGTTCGTGCTGAACCATCCGGGCATCAGCGGGATCGCCGGTCACGGCCGGGTCCGGACCTGGCTGGAGGCCAAGCGGCCGCAGTTGATGAAGCACAGCCGGCGCTGGCTGATCATCACCGCCGTCGCGATCGTCGTCAGCCTCGCCGGGGTCGGCATCCGCGGCCTCAACCTGGGCATCGAGTTCACCGGTGGGCGGCTGCTCGAGGTGAGCACCGCGCAGCAGATCACCCCGGACCAGGCGCGGGCGGCCGTGGCCGAGGCGGGCTACCCGAACGCGGTGGTCCAGGCCTCTGGCACCGACGACATCACCGTCCGGACCGGCACGATCAGCGACGACGAGGCCGAGAAGATCCGCGAGTCGATCTCCCGGATCGGCGGCGGCACCGAACTGATCCGCAACGAGAGCATCGGCCCGTCGCTCGGCAGTGAACTGCGCGACAAGGCGCTGATCGCGCTGGGAGTCGCGCTGCTGGCCCAGTTGGCGTACCTCGCGGTGCGCTTCCGCTGGACCTTCGGCGCGGGTGCCGTACTGGCGCTGCTGCAGAACGTCGCGGTCGTCGTCGGCGTGTTCGCCTGGACCGGCAAACCGGTCGACGGCATCTTCCTCGCGGCGATGCTGACGATCATCGGTTACACGGTGAACGACTCGGTGGTGGTGTTCGACCGGATCCGCGAGACCCGGAACGCCCGGTCAACGGAGGCACTCGGGCCGGTCGTCGACACCGCGATCGTGAACGTGCTGCCCCGGACCATCAACACCGGTATCAGCACGCTGTTCATCCTCGCCGCCCTGCTGTTCCTCGGCGGTGACTCGCTGGGCGACTTCGCCCTGGCGCTGCTGCTCGGCATCCTGGTCGGCACCTACTCCTCCAACCTGACCGCGGCCCCGCTGCTGGTCGAGCTGGAGAAGCGCTACCCGGCGCCGCCGCCCCGCCCGAAGGTCAAGCAACGAGACCGGGACGCCGAACCCGACCGCGGCGCCGTCGTCTAGAACGCCACCTTGTGGGCCTCACTCCTGCCGAGGGGTGGGGCCCACAGACATCTCACCTCGTCGGCAGGAGCGCGCGTAGTACCAGATGCGGCTTGTCCACAGGGTCGGGGCCCGTCGCCGGAAACTGTCCCCGAACCCGGCTAGGGTGATGCGGTGGGTGTCGAGGTGCGGGAACTGCTGGAGGCCGCGGTCTCCGGGATCGGTGGTCAGACGCGTCCGGGTCAGGTCGAGATGGCCGAGGCGGTGAACGGGTCCATGCACGACGGATCCCACCTTCTGGTCCAGGCCGGCACCGGCACGGGCAAGTCGCTCGGCTACCTGGTGCCGGCGTTGATCCACGCGGTCGAGGAGCGCAGGGTCGTCGTCTCCACCGCCACGTTGACGCTGCAGTCGCAGCTGGTCGACCGCGACGTACCGGCCCTGCTCGACGCCACGGAGAAGCTGCTGCCCCGGCGTCCGTCGTACGCGATCCAGAAGGGCCGGAACAACTACGCCTGCCTGCACCGGATCCGCGAGGGCGCGCCGGACGACGACGGCATGCTGATCGACGTGCCGCCGGCCGGCCCGATCGGCCAGCAGGTGCTCGAGCTGCGCGACTGGGCCGAGCAGCAACTGCTCGACGGCGAGGCGGGCGACCGCGACCACGCGCCATCCCACCAGTACCAGGCCTGGCAGCAGGTGGCGATCGCCGCGCGCGAGTGCCTCGGCGCGCAGAAGTGCCCGTACGGCGAGGAGTGCTTCGCCGAGAAGGCCAAGGAGCAGGCGCGCAAGGCCGACATCGTCATCACCAACCACGCCCTACTGTCGATCGACGCCTTCGAGAACCGCACGGTGCTGCCCGAGCACGACGTGGTCATCGTCGACGAGGCGCACGAGCTCCCGGCCCGGGTCACCGGTGCGGCAGGTGACGAGCTCTCGGCGCAGATGGTCGAGCGCGCCGCCAAGCGCGCCCGCCGGTTCGTCGACGACGACAAGGCCGATGACCTGATCGACGCCTCCGACGCGTTGCGCGCCGCCCTGCAGGAGACCCGCGAGGGCCGGATCGAGGCGTCCAACGGGGTCGTGCTCGAGGCGGCCGCGCTGGTCCGGGACGCCGCCCGCGGGATCTACTCCGACCTGAACAAGAAGTCCGACGACAGGGACGACGACCCGGACGGTGCCAAGCGGCAGTCGAAGGGCGCGGTCAAGGAGATCTTCGACGTCGCCGAGCGGGTCGCCGCGCTGAGCGACCTCGACGTGGTCTGGATGGTCGACCGGGACCGGTTCGGCCGCGAACTGCGGATCGCGCCGCTCACCGTCGCCGGGCTGCTCCGCGAACTGGTGCTGAAGGACCGGACCGTCGTGCTCACCTCGGCGACGCTCACGCTCGGCGGCGACTTCGACGCGATCGCGCGGCAGGTCGGCCTGCGCCCCGCGGACAAGCTCGACGGCGACGACGAGATGCCCGAGGTGGACGACGAGTCCGAGACCGGCCCGCTGCCGTGGCGCGGGCTCGACGTCGGCTCGCCCTTCGAGTACGAGAAGCAGGGCATCCTGTACGTCGCCAAGCACCTGCCGCCGCCGCATCGCGATGGGCTCGGCAAGAAGCAGTTCGAGGAGATCGTCGACCTGATCACGGCCGCGGGTGGCCGCACGCTCGGGTTGTTCTCGTCCCGCCGGGCGGCCGAGGCGGCGACGGCTGCCGTGCGCGAGGCGACCGACCTGAAGGTACTGTGCCAGGGCGACGCGCAACTGGGGGAGTTGTCGCGCGAGTTCGTGGAGGACCCGGAGACTTCGCTGTTCGGGACCCTCTCGCTCTGGCAGGGCATCGACGTACCGGGCTCGACCTGCAACCTGGTGATCATCGACCGGGTGCCGTTCCCGCGACCGGACGAGCCGCTGATGGCCGCCCGGCAGCGCGCCGTGGACGAGGCAGGCGGGAACGGGTTCATGGCCGTCGCCGCGACCCACGCCGCGTTGCTGCTGGCGCAGGGGACCGGCCGCCTGATCCGCCGGACCACCGATCGCGGCGTGGTGGCGATCCTCGACCCGCGCATCGTTACCGCCCGTTACGGCGGCTACCTGCGCGCCTCCTTGCCACCGATGTGGCCGACGGCCGATCGTGAGAAGGTGCTCGGCGCCTTGAAGAGACTCCAGGACTCGTGAGTCCCGCGTCCGGCCCCCCGGTTCTGCCGATGATGGCGGGCACCGGACCGATGCCGTCCGGGGCGGACTGGTCGTACGAGATGAAGTGGGACGGCATCCGGGTGATCGCCGAGGTGGACGAAGGCGTCTGCCGGCTCTGGTCGAGGAACAGCCGCGACGTGTCCGGCGGTTATCCCGAACTGCTCGGCCTGGCGAACGCGCCGGGTCTGGTGCTGCCCGCAGTACTGGACGGGGAGATCGTCACGCTGGACGAGAACGGCGCACCGTCGTTCGGGCTGTTGCAGCGGCGGATGCACGTGCGCGATCCGCGACACCTCGCGCAGTTGATCAACCAGGTGCCTGTCTCAGTGCGGGTTTTCGACGTGCTCACCTTCGACGGGAAGTCGTTGCTGGACGCAACGTACGACGATCGGCGGGGACTGCTGGACTCGCTCGATATCGGGGACCCGTTCTGGGAGGTGCCGCCGGCGTACGCGGACGGCGACGAGGCGCTCGAACTGTCGGCATCGACCGGTCTCGAAGGTGTGGTCGCGAAGCGGCGCAGATCCCGCTACCTGCCAGGGAAACGCAGCCACGACTGGGTGAAGGTGAAGCCCATCCAGACGCGTGACGTGATTCTTTGTGGTTGGCATCCGGGGGAGGGGAACCGGGCCGGGCGGATCGGTTCGCTCTACTGCGGCGCCTACACCGAGCCCGGCGGCGAACTCGTACTGATCGGCAAGGTCGGCTCAGGTTTGGACTTCGCGATGCTCGAGGTCCTCAGCGCGGAACTGGCCGCTCTCGAGGTCAAGCAACCACCCTTCGACGCCTCCTCGGTCCCCACCCCGGACCGCCGCGCCGCCCACTGGCTCGACCCACTCCTGGTCGCCGAAGTCGCCTTCTCCGGTTGGGCGGGCGACGGCCGCCTTCGCCACCCGGTCTGGCGTGGTCTCCGCCTGGACATCGACCCGGAATCAGTAGTTCTCTGACCTGCCCATCAGTCAGGACCAAACGCCAAAGACCAACCCAGAGAGAAATGCGCTCCTGCTCATGTGCCCATGGCAAGATCTACCGCTGGCTGACTGAGACAGTGATTCACGGTGTGTCTCAGTAAATCGGGCAACGATTCCACCTGCCGTCGGCAGAACGATCAATCGGTCGATTCCCGCCGGCTGGGCGCTGGCACCGCCAGAGCAGCCGCGATCTTGTCCGCGAGTTTCTCCGGCGTGTGGGTCGGCGCATACCGCGCGATCACGCTGCCGTCGCGAGCGATCAGGAACTTGGTGAAGTTCCACTTGATCCGCCCGCCGAGAAGGCCGCCCTGCTCCCGCTTCAGCCAGTTGAACAGCGGAAGCGTCCGGGAGCCGTTGACGTCGATCTTGGCGAACATCGGGAACGTCACGTGATAGAGCGTCGAACAGAAGTTCGCGATCTCGTTCTCGTCGCCTGGCTCCTGGTGGCCGAACTGGTCGCAGGGAAAGCCGAGCACCGAGAAGCCCTGTTTGCGGTACGTCTTGTACAGCTTCTGGAGCCCGGTGTACTGCGGTGTCTGGCTGCACTGCGAGGCCGTGTTCACCACCAGGAGCACCTGGTCGCGGAAGTCGGCAAGAGACTGTTCATTGCCTTCGATCCGGGTGGCGCTGAAGTCATAGACAGTCGTCATGTCTCAATCCTGACATGACACGCCCGACTCCGCTCGCCGTCTGCGATGTCAGACACGCCGCAGAACTGTTACGACCTTCCCGAGAATCGTCGCGTCCTTGCCGTCGATCGGCTCGAAAGCGGGGTTGTGCGGCAGCAGCAGAATCTGGTTCGAGGTCTTCTTGAACGTCTTCACGGTGGCCTCGCCGTCGATCATGGCAGCGACGATGTCACCGTTGTCGGCGGTCTGCTGCTGGCGCACCACGACCCAGTCGCCGTCGCAGATCGCGGCCTCGATCATCGACTCACCCTTGACCTTCAGCATGAACAAGGTGCCTTCGCCAACCATTGCCCTGGGCAACGGGAAGACCTCCTCGATGTCCTGCTCCGCAAGGATCGGGCCACCGGCGGCGATCCGGCCGACCACCGGAACGTAGGCCGCGGCCGGGTGCGCGTCACCCGCTCCCGTCTCGTCGTACGACGTCTGCCGGACGGCGCCGAGGGAGCTGCGCCGGGCCGCGTCGGCGACCTCGCCGGGGTAGCGGACCTCGATGGCGCGCGGGCGGTTCGGGTCGCGCCGGAGCAGGCCTTTCTGCTCGAGCACGCGCAACTGGTGCGACACCGAGGAGGAGCTCGTCAGGCCGACCCGCTCGCCGATCTCCCGCATCGAGGGCGGGTAGCCACGGCTGTCGACCGAATCGCGGATCACGTCGAGGACGCGCCGCTGGCGAGGGGTCAGGCCGGTCGCGTCGGCCGGGCCGTCGGGTAGCTCGGACACGGTCTTGTCGGAGACCTTCGCAGTGGTGCGATCGTCCTTGCTGGAACCGCTCGGCGTCCTGGCCATCGGTGGCAACTCCTCGGGTCGGGCCGGCGGTCGGGCACCGGCCTTGCTTTGTCGACTGAGAAGACCGTAGACCGAATCCTGAGATTCTTCAAACATCTGTTCGAAGGCGTGTCGGTTCGCACGTTTGTTCGCGTGTCAGGTTATAGAGCCCCAGCGACCGGGAATTTTCACGGCGTGTCCTGGTTGGAAATGGTTGCATACACCGCGTCTGTCGGTTAATCATTCGTACAGGCGTTCGATCGAACAGGTGTTCGGGCCGGTCGAACGGCCGGCGGTCCGGGAGTCCCGGCGAGGTGCTCGCCGAAAACTGTCGGAGCCGGCCGGTAGACAGAGATCGACAGCGAACGACACCGCAGGACGAGGACTGAACGAGGGTCTGGAGGATCCGATGAGCACAGCGGCTCTGAGCACAGCGGCTCTGGCGTCAGGGGCTCTGCCATCAGGTGCGACGGCGAAGGCGGCCCCGTCGCCCGGCGTCGACGGCACGCGTCAACGCCGCCGGCCGAGGATCGCCGGAACGACGACCGAGCCGCTCCCGGTGCGGGCGTGCTCCGGTGACGAGCTCGGGCGCCACGTTCAGACCCGCACTGCCGCGAGCCGCCGGACCACCGCCGAGATCGAGCCCTCGGCCCTGCAGCTGACCCGCCGGGGCCGGATGGTCCTCACCGCGGTCTCGGTGCTCGTCTTCGGCGCCGCGATCGCCGTCCTGGGCCTGCGGATCGCCGGAGTGCTCGACAGTCAGCCCCAGTTCGACCACACGATCCAGGTGGAGGTCGGCGCCGGCCAGACGCTCTGGTCCATCGCCCAGGAAACCAACCCCGACGAGAACCCCGCCGTCGTCGTCGAACAGATCGCCGACCTCAACAACCTCCGCAACGCCGCCGACGTCATCCCCGGCCGCACCCTCGAGGTCCCCGTCCGCTAGCCGAGGCTCAGCCCGGCGCCCCGCAGTACGGGTGCCAAGTCCTGAGACCTCCTCGCCGTCAATGGGGTGGGCGTTGCCCGGCCGTGCAGACGAACTGGTAGAACCAGGCGCGGTGCGGGTCGCGTTGTCCTTCGCCAGAAGCGCGGATCCAGCATCAGATCCCGATAGCGGGACAGTTCGGTCCGCCTGTGACACCGCGTACGCCGTCGCGGCGGGCGGATTGGCGACCAGGATCCAGGCGTCGCAGACCTGGCAGCGAGGCATCCGCAAGACCACAGGCGGGGTCTACCCGGGGGCTTGCGGGCCTCGCGGCCTTCAGCTGATCAGCTCAGCAAGGAGGAGACCTTGACGACCTGACCCGTCTCGAAGGACTGGTTGGCGGCGAGGCCGATCAGGAGCGAGCGAGCGCCGTCCTCGTGGTCCGCGCTGCGGCCGAGGGGATCCTCGCCCGGGTCACCGAACAGCGACTCGAGCAGCCGCGCGTCGCCACCACCGTGGCCCTGACCGAGCTCGCCGTGCAGCAGGGTCTGCGGCGGCTCCCAGAGCGGGTGCAGCGTCAGCAGCGCCTCGGTTTCACCTGGCCTCGCATCACCGTGCTGTACTGCGGTCGCGTGCTGCTGGTCCGCGGGCGGAGTCGCGAAGGTGTTCTCCCGGACGAGCAGTTCGAGCCGTCCGGCGCTGCCGTTGAAGCCGATCCGGTAGCCCTCCCAGGGCGAGTACGCCGTGAGGTGGTAGCTCAGCGAGGCGCCTGAGGTATAGCGGACGAGCACCGCCATGTCGTCCTCGATGGTGATGCCCGGTCCGAACACGTTCTGGTCCCGGTGGTAGCCGTCGTCATGCTCGGCTTCCAGGTAGAGCTCGCGCAGCTTGTCGTTCGCGGCGAGCTTGATCGCGAACGGGTCGTCCGCCGCTTCCGGCGAGCTGTCGGCCCGGTCGTAGGCCCGGGCGAGTCCGCGGCGCTTGCCGTTCTCGTCGCCGTAGAAGAAGAGCTTCCCGTCCGCGAACACGGTCTCCGGCTCCGACGCGATCCACCAGTTGACCAGGTCGAAGTGGTGGGTCGCCTTGTGCACCATCAGCCCGCCGGCGTTCCCTTTGTCCCGGTGCCAGCGGCGGAAGTAGTCGGCGCCGTGCCGGACGTCGAGCAGCCACTCGAAGTGCACCGAGCCGATCTCGCCGATCGCGCCCGAGGCGAGCACCTCGCGGACCTTCGCGTGCACCGGGTTGTAGCGGTAGTTGAAGGCGACCCGGACCGATCCCGACGCCTTCTCCGCGGCGTCCAGGATCCGCCGGCAGCGCACCGGGTCCATCGTCATCGGCTTCTCGGTGATCACGTCGAGCCCGGCCTCGAGCGCGGCCACGATGTAGTCGTCGTGGGTCCGGTCCATCGACGTCACCAGCACCACGTCCGGCCGCTGTTCGTCGAGCATCCTGGCGAAGTCGGCCGCGGCGTACTGCGGGACCGCAGGGTACCCGTGACGTTCGGCCAGCCACCGGTTGTGCACGCTCATCCGGGTCGGGTTGGTGTCGCAGAACCCGACCAGCTCGCCACGTTCGGCGTACGGGCCGGCGAGGGCGCCGACGAAGGTCTCGGCGCGGGCTCCGAGCCCGACTACGGCGTAGCGGCGACGACTGGCGGGAGTACCGGACAAGGCGTGGCTCCTAGCTCGGGCGGAAGACTGCAAACGTTTGCAATGCAATCACGAGCCGTCTTGTGCGAACAAGGAGCTGTCCGGATCCGGCCGCCTCAGCCAAGGGTGTCCAGCCAGAGGCCTCAGCTGACGGTGTTCAGCCAGAGGTCGGCGTACCGCCGCCCGTCGACCGCGGTAGACACCTGGACGACGGTCGGCGCCGGTCCATACGGGTCGCTGGACAGGTCGCCCGACCAGTCGCGGGTGTCCACGATCGTGCGCCCGCGCGACCAACTGCCGGACAGCTCGACCCGCAGCGGGAAGGGCGACGTGGTCAGCCCGGCCGGGTCGATCACGGCGCACACGGCGCCACCGTCACCGATGCTCGCCCCTTCCGACTTGTAGAGCCGGCTCCGCTTCTCGATCAACGCCCGAGCCAGGTCAGCCGACGGAGAACCACCCAGCGCCTCAGCCTCTTCGAGTGAGATCACCACGTCGTAGAACACGTCCAGCCCGTACATGGTCAGCGGTACTCCGAGAGCGCCCGCCGCGCTGAGCACGATCGCGGCGGCCTCCGGATCGGTCCAGATGTTGAACTCGGCCGAGGCGGTCGCGTTGCCGATCCCGGCCGCGCCGCCCATGAAGACGATCTCGCCAAGTCCGTCGACTACCTCGGGATAAGTCCGTAGCAACAAGGCGATGTTGGTCATCGGCGCCAGCGGGATCAGCGTCACCCGCTCGCCCTTGCCGGCCGCCTCCAGCAGCACATCGCGGAGCAACTCGACGGCGTGCCGTTCCTCCGCGATGTTGTTGGAGCGAGGCCAGTCCAGGTCGCCGAGCCCGTCCGCTCCGTGCACGTGCGCGGCGGTTCGTACCGGCTGCAGCAGCGGCAGGGCGGCGCCGCGCGCGACGGGGACGTCTGGGCGACCCGCTGCCTCGAGCACGGTGAGGGTGTTGACGACGACCTGGTCGATGCCGACGTTGCCGCCGACGCAGGTCACCGCCCGGAGGTCGAGCTCGGGGTGGCGGGCGGCGAGCAACAGGGCGCAGGCGTCGTCGAGCCCGGTGTCGACGTCCAGGATGACCGGCTTCATGCCCCACATCCTCACCTATCGGGGGAGCCATCCGGAGTTGTTGGTCAATTCATCACTGGCTCTGGCGTAGTTCGCGTGACTTTCCTACGTTCTGTGGGCATGAAGCCGATCACGCGTCGCCCCCGCGCGGTGCTCGCCGTTCTCGCCGCGAGCACCACCTTCGTCGCCCTGACCACCGCCCCGACCGCCCTCGCCGAACCACTCGCCGCCGACTCCGGCGCAGTACAAGCCGTGCAAGCGGCACAGGCTGAGCCGGCCGCCGGCCTGACCGAAAGCTTCGACGGCCCGGATCTCCCGCCCGGATGGAAACCCGTCGAAGGCGCCTGGAAGGTACAGAACGGCCGCCTTGTCGGTACGTCCGTCACCGCCGGCCAGCAGAGCCGGATCACCTTCGGCACCCCGTTGATCGACTATCGGATCGAGAGCCGGGTGCGGTTCGAGTCGGCGCTCGACGGCGCGAGGTGGGTCGCGTTCGGCCTCGACCTGGCTCCGAGCGGCGCCGTGCCGTGGTCGATCGCGACCCTGCGCAACGGCTCCACCGCGACCAACGGACTCGAGTTCGCCCAGCGCACCACATCGAACACCTGGAACGTCACCGACACCGCCGCGGCGCCGATCCAGGTCGGCGTCGGCATGGAGGTGACCGTCGCCGTCGAGGTCCGTGGCTCCCGCGCCACCTGGTACGTCGATGGGCGCGAGTCGCTCCGCACGTCGATGGTGAACCGCACCGCGGGTGGCGCGCAGGCGTTCCTCGTCAACGGTGCGACGGTCTCTTTCGACGACCTCAAGGTGACTCCGCTGGGCAAGGAATCCTTCATCCGCAAGCCCGGTACTCCGCTCCGCGTCTGGGCTCACCGCGGCGGCTCGTCGGCATCGCCCGAGAACACCGCGGCCTCCGACGAGGTGGCCCGCCGGGCACGCGCCGAGTGGATCGAGAACGACGTGCAGCCGACGAAGGACGACGTACCGGTGATCCTGCACGACGACACCGTCGACCGGACCACCGACGGCACCGGCGCGGTTCGTTCGCTGACGGCGGCCCAGGTGGGAGCGCTGGACGCCGGTTCGTGGTTCGCCCCGGCCTTTGCCGGTCAGCGCGTTCCGACGCTGGCGTCGCAGCTGGACGGGCTCAAGACGCGCGGCGGCAATCTGCTGCTCGAGGTGAAGGGCGCGCACACCAGGGACTCGGTCGCACGGATCGTCTCCGAGGTGCGGAGCCGGGGGATGAGCAGCCGGGTCTTCGTGCAGAGCTTCGAGCCGCAGCACCTGCGCTGGATGCACGAGCTGGCACCCGAACTGCCGCTCGGCCTGCTCCGCAGCACGCTCGACCCGGATCCGGTCGCCATCGCGAAGGACCTCGAGCTCTCGGCGTACAACCCGTCGGACGCGGCGCTGTCGGCTCGTCCTGGTGCGATCGCGGAACTGCACGCGGCCGGCGTTGCCGTCAACGTGTGGACCGTGGATGACGCGGCTCGGTGGGACGCGCTGGAGAAGGCCGGAGTCGATGGCGTCATCACCAACCGCCCGGCGGAGTTGGCCGGCTGGAACGCGGCCTTCCTGCAGCGGGCCAAGCCGAAGGTGCTCACGCCCGCCGCGGACGCCAAGGTCGATCGTGCGCAGGCTCTGCGGATCGCCGTCTCGGACGCCTCGGCGCAGATCACCCTCGACGGCAATCCGGTCGAGAACGGCGCACCTGTCGACACCACCACCCTCACCGCAGGGCGGCACGAGATCCGCGTCGGCGACACCGTGTCGGCCTTCGAGATCGTGGCCACGCCGACCGGTCTGGCGAGTCTCATCCTCACCTCTGGTGCGTCGCAGGCCGCTGTCTCGACCATGACGACCCTCCTCGGCCAGCGGCAGTACGCAGTACTGGCCACCTATGCGTCGACGCCCGCCGCCGCGGGTTTGAGCGCAGTACGGCGGCAGCAGATCGTGGCTGAGGCGCGAGCCCTTCGCTGAGCGATCACTCGGGGCGGGTGGCGATGAGCCGCCGGTACGAGCCGATCAGGTGGTCCTCGATCACCTCGGCGAGCACCGGCATCGCCACCCGCCACGATGTCGCGGATCGCCTTGTGCTCGGCGTACGCGATCTCGTGGAAGCCGCGCCGGGCGAAGTGGACGGACGCCGGGAGTGGTGCTCGCGGATGATGTGCTGGCCGGATGAGCGACGCCACTTCGAGTGATGACAGCGGGATCTACCGCGGGCTGGTCAGTTACGGCGACAAGGACTTCTCCCGCTACCTGCGCAGGACCTTCCTGCATGCCAGCGGACGGTCGCCCGAGTCGCTGGACCGGCCGGTGATCGGCGTCGCCACCTCCGCCAGCGACTTCAACCCCTGTCACCGGCAACAGCCGGAACTGGTGAAGTCCGTTGTCCGCGGCATCCTCGCGGCGGGCGGGCTGCCGATGGAGTTCCCGACCATCTCGCTCGGCGAGAGCTTCCTGGAACCGACCGCGATGGTCTACCGCAACCTGATGGCGATGGATGTCGAGGAACTGGTCCGGGCACAGCCGATGGACGCGGTGGTCCTGGTCGGCGGCTGCGACAAGACCGTCCCGGCCCAGCTGATGGGTGCGTTCTCGGCCGGGCGGCCCGCGATCCAGCTCGTCACCGGTCCCATGTCGACCGGCCGCTACCAGGGCGAGCGGCTCGGCGCGTGCACCGACTGCCGCCGCTTCTGGGCCCGGTATCGCGCCGGCGAGGTGGACGCCACCGAGATCGCCCGCGTCGAGCGCAACCTGGCGACCACTGCAGGCACCTGCGCTGTGATGGGCACAGCCAGCACGATGGCCTGTCTGGTGGAAGCCCTGGGGATGGCGCTGCCCGACAGCGCTGCCGCCCCGGCGGTTCATGCTGACCGATTGAGGATCGGCGAAGCGACCGGCGCGGCGGCTGTCGAGATCGCCGCCGCCGGCCGTACTCCGGACCAGGTGGTGACGGCTGCCTCCGTACGGAACGCGCTGCGCGTGTTGCTCGCGATCGGAGGCTCCACGAACGCCCTGATCCACCTGACCGCGATCGCGGGCCGGCTCGGGCTCCGGATCGACCCCGACGAGCTGAACGAGCTGAGCGAGACGACGCCGGTCCTGGTGGAGCTCAAGCCGACCGGGGAGCACTACATGGAGGATCTCCATGCCTCCGGTGGGCTTCCCGCAGTACTGCATGAGCTGCGCGATCTGCTGGACCTCTCAGTACTCACAGTGACCGGGGAGACCCTGGGGGAGAGGTTGGGCGCCGGGCCGGTGTGGGTCGACCGTGAGGTGGTCCGGCCGCTGATCTCGCCCAGCCGGGAGAAGGGCGGGCTGGTGTGGTTGCGGGGATCGCTGGCGCCGTCCGGGGCTCTCATCAAGCGGTCGGCGGCGGATCCGGCGCTCTTCGAGACCACTGGGCGGGCTGTGGTGTTCAACTCGCTGGAGGACCTGGCTGCGCGGATCGACGACCCGGAGCTCGATGCGGAGCCGTCCGACGTCCTGGTCCTGCAGAACGCCGGTCCGCTGGGCGCCGGGATGCCCGAGGCCGGCTATCTGCCGATCCCGGGGAAGCTGGCGCGGGCCGGAGTACGGGACATGGTCCGGATCTCCGACGCCAGGATGAGCGGTACGGCGTACGGAACGATCGTGCTGCACGTGACGCCCGAGGCGGCGCTCGGCGGGCCGCTCGCGCTGGTGCGGACGGGTGACCTGATCCGGTTGTCGGTGGCTTTGGGGACGCTGGATCTGCTGGTGCCCGAAGAGGAGCTGGAGGCCCACCGGGCGGATCTTCCGGCGCCCGCGCCGGCCCCGGCGACGGGGTACCGGCGGCTGTTCCACGAGCACGTGCTGGGTGCCGACCGGGGCTGCGATCTCGACTTCTGCGTGCCGCCCGCGGGGGACTGACCGGGGCGTATTTTGCTCCTCGAAAAGGTCGTTCGGCGGGCGCCACGCGGGAGTACAGGGGGCCGCGCGGGTGTTGGAACAAAGAGACGCGCGCGAGATTCGGCCGTTCTTGCAAACTGTCGGAGGCCGGACGTAACATCCCTAGATGTAGTAGTTACAAGCCTGTAAGTCATCCACAGGTAGTGGTTAGTTACTCACAGGTCATGCACAGGTTGTCCCCAGCTGATCCACAGATTCGTCCCCAGGCAGGGGGCGGATCGCTCACGGGAGGAGTGGTTTGCCATGCACTGTCCTTACTGCAGGCACGTGGACTCCCGGGTCGTCGACAGCCGGGTCGCCGAGGACGGCGGAGCGATCCGCCGCCGGCGGCAGTGCCCGGTCTGCGAGAAGCGGTTCACCACCGTCGAGCAGATGCAGCTCACGGTCGTGAAGCGCTCCGGCGCCACCGAGCCGTTCAGCCGGGAGAAGGTCATCAGCGGAGTCGGCAAGGCCTGCAAGGGCCGGCCCGTCGACGTGGACGCCCTGGCCCGGCTGGGCCAGCAGGTCGAGGACGCGCTGAAGGGCGGCGGCTCGCCGGAGGTGCCCGCACACGAGGTGGGCCTGGCGATCCTCGGACCGCTGCGTGAGCTCGACGAGGTCGCGTACCTGCGGTTCGCGAGCGTCTACCGGCAGTTCGAGTCGGCTGACGACTTCGAGACCGAGATCGCGCTGCTGCGGGCCGAGAAGGAGCCAGTCGGCACCGAGCCCGCAGTACCGACACAGACATCAACGGGGAAATAGCAGTACCGGCGTTACCAGCAGCAACTCAACGGGGCGGTCCCGACAGACCGCAGACACAGGGCGAGGAGCAACCATGACAGAGACGGTGACCGGCCACTCGGGGTCGACCAAGAGGTCGGCGGCCGGGTTCCGTGGGCGGAAGAACGCCCCCGCGGGACTCACCATCGAGCGCATCTTCACCACCGAGGGTGTTCACCCGTACGACGAGGTGACGTGGGAGCGTCGCGACGTCGTGCAGCAGAACTGGAAGACGGGTGAGACCGTCTTCGAGCAGCGCGGGGTCGAGTTCCCCGACTACTGGAGCGTGAACGCCTCCACCATCGTCACCACCAAGTACTTCCGCGGCGCGGTCGGTCACGACAACCGCGAGTGGAGCCTCAAGCAGTTGCTGGACCGGGTCGTGAAGACCTACCGCAAGGCCGGTGAGGACTACGGCTACTTCGCCGCCCCGGCTGACGCCGAGGTGTTCGAGCACGAGCTCACCTGGATGCTGCTGCACCAGTACTTCAGCTTCAACTCGCCGGTCTGGTTCAACGTCGGGACCTCGTCCCCGCAGCAGGTGTCGGCCTGCTTCATCCTCGCCGTCGACGACTCGATGGACTCGATCCTGAACTGGTACAAGGAGGAGGGCCTGATCTTCAAGGGCGGCTCCGGCGCCGGTCTGAACCTGTCCCGGATCCGTTCCTCCAAGGAGCTGCTGCAGTCCTCCGGCGGTACCGCGTCCGGCCCGGTCAGCTTCATGCGCGGAGCCGACGCCTCCGCCGGCACGATCAAGTCCGGTGGCGCCACCCGCCGCGCGGCCAAGATGGTCGTGCTGGACGTCGACCACCCGGACATCGAGGAGTTCGTCGAGACCAAGATGCGCGAGGAGGACAAGATCCGCGTCCTGCGCGACGCCGGCTACGACATGGACCTCGGCGGCCGCGACATCACCTCGGTGCAGTACCAGAACGCGAACAACTCGGTGCGCGTCACCGACGAGTTCATGCGCGCGGTCGAGGAGAAGGGCGAGTTCGGCCTGCGGGCGCGGATCGACAACTCGATCATCGAGACCGTCGACGCCCGCGAGCTGTTCGACAAGATCAGCCACGCCGCCTGGGCGTGCGCCGACCCGGGCATCCAGTACGACGACACCATCAACGACTGGCACACCACCCCGGAGACGGGCCGGATCACCGCGTCCAACCCGTGCTCTGAGTACATGCACCTGGACAACTCGTCCTGCAACCTGGCCTCGCTGAACCTGATGAAGTTCCTCACCGACGACGACTCGTTCGACTCGGAGAACTTCGTCAAGGCCGTCGAGCTGATCATCACCGCGATGGACATCTCGATCTGCTTCGCCGACTTCCCGACCGAGGCGATCGGCGACACCACCCGGGCCTACCGGCAGCTGGGCATCGGCTACGCCAACCTCGGCGCGCTGCTGATGGCGACCGGCCACGCGTACGACTCGGACGGTGGTCGCGCACTGGCGGGCGCTATCACCTCCCTGATGACTGGTACGTCGTACAAGCGGTCCGCCGAGCTGGCCGGCATCGTCGGCGCGTACGACGGGTTCGAGCGGAACAAGGACGCGCACACCCGGGTGATGCGCAAGCACGCCGCAGCCAACGACGCGATCCGGACCGTGCACGCGATCGACAAGGACGTGCAGAAGCACGCCACGGCCGCCTGGGACGGCGTGTTGAAGATCGGCGCCAAGAACGGCTGGCGCAACGCGCAGGCCTCGGTGCTCGCGCCGACCGGCACCATCGGCTTCATGATGGACTGCGACACGACCGGCATCGAGCCGGACTTCTCGCTGGTCAAGTTCAAGAAGCTGGTCGGCGGCGGCTCGATGCAGATCGTCAACCAGACGGTGCCGCGGGCGCTGCGTCAGTACGGCTACACCGAGGAGACGATCGAGGCGATCGTCGAGTACATCGCGGAGCACGGCCACGTGGTCGACGCCCCGGGCCTGAAGACCGAGCACTACGAGATCTTCGACACCGCGATGGGCGCGCGGGCCATCAAGCCGATGGGCCACGTCCGGATGATGGCGGCGGCCCAGCCGTTCCTGTCCGGCGCCATCTCGAAGACGGTCAACCTGCCGGAGACCGCGACGGTCGAGGAGATCGCCGACGTCTACTTCCAGGGCTGGAAGCTCGGCCTGAAGGCGCTCGCCGTCTACCGCGACAACTGCAAGGTCGGCCAGCCGCTGTCGGACTCCAAGTCCGCCAAGGCCAGCGCGGCCGCGAAGGAGGCTGAGCCGGTCGTCGAGAAGATCATCGAGTACCGGCCGACTCGCAAGCGCCTGCCGAAGTCGCGTCCGTCGCGCACCACGTCCTTCAGTGTCGGTGGCGCCGAGGGCTACATGACGGCCGGCTCCTACCCGGACGACGGGCTGGGCGAGGTCTTCCTGAAGATGGGCAAGCAGGGCTCGACCCTGGCCGGGGTGATGGACGCCTTCTCGATCGCGATCTCGATCGCGCTGCAGCACGGTGTGCCGCTGGAGACTTACGTCCAGAAGTTCACCAACCTGAAGTTCGAGCCGGCCGGTCTGACCGACGACCCGGACGTCCGGATGGCGCAGTCGATCATGGACTACATCTTCCGCCGCCTGGCGCTGGACCACCTGTCCTTCGACGAGCGGTCCGCCCTGGGCATCTACTCGGCGGACGAGCGTTCCCGGCAGCTCGACACAGGCTCCTACGAGCCGGCTCCGGTCGAGGTGTCCGAGGCCGAGTCGCTGAAGTCGATCGAGCCGGTCGCGGAGAAGGTCGAGATCGAGGACGCCTCGGTCGACGCCGCGGCAGCCAAGCCGATCACCTCCGCCGAGGTCCGCACCACCGCCGAGATGTTCGAACTCATCACCGGCACCTCGGTGGACGCGCCGCTCTGCTTCACCTGCGGTACCAAGATGCGCCCCTCGGGTTCCTGCTACGTCTGCGAAGGCTGCGGCAGCACCTCAGGCTGCAGCTGACCCCTGGTTGATAGCGCCACGGCCCCCGGGAACTTCCCACATTCCCCGGGGGCCGCAGCGCGTCCACCCTCCTGCCGCTGGGCTGAGTCAGCGCTCATTCGTGGATCGCCGTTGCTGGCAATCGATTGCACGACACCGCGATCCACGACTCGGCGGCGGTTGTGCTGCCGTTCGGCGCAACAGGGGGTGCGAGAGGTTGACCCGGGCGGGTGATCGCCAGAGTGTGACCAGGAGAGCGCTCCATCTCCTACTCGCCCGAGGAGCAAGTCATGCGTTTGAGCGAATCACCTCGTCGCAGTTGGGCGCGCCGTACGACCTTCGCCGTCGTGCCGATCGCCCTCGTCCTGGCGCTCGCGCCGACCTCGTCCGTCGGCGTCGCACCTGCGCCCACGACCACGTCGTACGCGACTGATCAGTCAGCCCGGCCGCAGATCCGTAACAGCGGTCAGGCGTATCTCGATGCGAAGCTGCCGGTCGGGAAGCGGGTCGAAGACCTGCTCGGCCGGATGACGCTCGAGGAGAAAGTCGGGCAGATGACGCAGGCCGAACGTGGCGCTGCGGCCAACGACCCGTTGCTCGTCACGACCTGGAGACTGGGGTCCGTGCTGTCGGGAGGTGGTTCGGTCCCGACGCCCAACACGCCTCAGGCCTGGGCGGACATGGTCGACGGCTTCCAAGCACAGGCACTCCAGACCCGGCTGCAGATCCCGATCGTGTACGGCGTCGACTCGGTGCACGGCCACGGGAACTTGCTAGGGGCAACGGTCTTCCCGCACAACATCGGGCTCGGTTCGACCGGGGATCCCAAGCTGGTCGAGCGAATCGAGCACGTCGTCGCCGAGGAGACTCGTGCGACCGGGCCGCAGTGGGCCTTCGCGCCGTGTATCTGCGTCGCCCGCGACACCAGGTGGGGGCGGACCTACGAGAGCTTCTCGGAAAGCCCCGAGCTGGTCACTCGGTTCGCGTCCGCCATCGAGGGCTTCCAGGGCAAGCACACCAAGGACCTGAAGGCCGCCGACCGGGTGCTGGCAAGTGCCAAGCACTACGCGGGCGACGGTGACACCGAGTTCGGTTCCGCCGCCGGTGACTACACGATCGACCAGGGCGTGACCGTCACGAACCGGCGCGACTTCGCGCGGTTCGACCTCGCGCCGTACGTCGACGCAGTACAGCGGTATGACACCGGCACGGTGATGCCGTCCTTCTCCAGCATCGACTGGACCGAGGACGGGATCGGCAATCCGATCAAGATGCACGCGAACCGTGAGCTCATCACCGACGTGCTGAAGGGCAAGCTCGGCTTCGACGGTTTCGTGATCTCCGACTGGGAAGGCATCCACCAGCTCCCCGGAGACTATGCGAATCAGGTCCGGACCGGTGTCAACGCGGGCACCGACATGTTCATGGAGCCGTTCTCCTACCAGGCTTTCGAGACCACGTTGCTCGCCGAGGTGCGGGCCGGCCGTGTCTCGCAGGCGCGGATCGACGACGCCGTACGGCGGATCCTGACCAAGAAGTTCGAGCTCGGGCTGTTCGAGAAGCCGTACACCGACCGCACGCACCTTGCTCAGGTCGGATCACCGCAGCATCGGGCGCTGGCCCGGGAGGCAGTCGCCAAGTCGCAGGTGCTGTTGAAGAACGCGGGCGGCCTGCTGCCGTTGAAGAAGAACGCGAAGGTGTACGTCGCGGGCCGCAACGCGGATGACATCGGTAACCAGGCCGGCGGCTGGACCCTCAGCTGGCAGGGCGCGTCCGGTCAGCACCGGATCCCCGGCAACACGATCCTCGACGGCATCCGGCAGGTCGCACCGGGCGCCCAGGTCACCTACAGCAAGGACGGCTCGGCACCGACGACAGGCAGCGACGTCGCCGTCGTCGTAGTCGGCGAGACCCCGTACTCCGAAGGCTTCGGCGACGTCGGCGGTCCCAGCTGGGGCTTCGACCCCGAGGACGGCGGAGTACTGCGCGAACCGAAGAGCCTCGACCTGCAGCCGGGGGACAAGGCGGTTGTGGACAAGGTGTGCGGCGCGATCGCGAAGTGCGCGGTACTGGTCGTGTCCGGACGCCCACAGGTGATACCTGCGGAGCAGCTGGGCAAGATCGATGCCTTGGTGGCGTCGTGGCTTCCTGGCTCGCAGGGCGAAGGTGTGGCGGACGTGCTGTTCGGCAAGAGGCCTTTCACCGGCAAGCTGTCACACTCCTGGCCGCGGAGCGCCGATCAGGAGCCGATCAACATCGGTGACCGCAACTACGACCCGCTCTACCCCTTCGGCTGGGGCCTTAGAACCCACGGACACTGACCAGGGTTCCGTCCGAGCCGGCGGCAGCTGAGCCGGCTCGGACAGACACCTGTACGCCGGGGATTAGGTCTTGTCTTCCCAAATCCTGCCGGGGGCAGCGCGTCGTTGCCCCCGGGGCGATTGTGCTTGTGCTGGCAGTGTCGGCGGTGTCATCATCCGGGGCATGATCAAGAGAATCGAGTCTTCCGCCCGCCGGTGAGCGACGCTACCGGGACGCTGAAGCCCGGACCCCTCTTCGAGCACGCGGCGCGGCTTCATCGGCTCCATCCGGACGGGCCACTTCCAAACGATGGGCAGCCATTTCCCGACGAAGCATTCCATCGCGAGATTCGACCGCTCAGACCAGCTGATCAGCAGGCGATCGGGCAGGATGTCGCTCGTCTGCTCGATGATCATTTCGCTCGGACCGGATCGGCTCCCGGTGAGCTGGCAGGCGCGTTCCACAACTTCTACGTCTCGATCCACGAGATTGATCACCTCATCGCGGCGGCCGAGCGGGCTGACCGAGCCCAGGTCCGCCATACCGGCCGCTGGTTGGTGCGCCACGGAACGGACCGGTGCGCGGTCACCGTCGGTCTGGCACTGCTCGCCGCGGTCGGCACGGTCGAGGACATTCCGCTGATCCAGACGATCGGCCTGCTCTCCAATCGCTTCGGTCCGCTGGCAGCAGCCGCACTGGAGCGACTCCCCGGCGGGGCGGCCGCCATCCTCTGGCTAGCCGACCGGGTCAGCGGCTGGGGCCGGGTCTTCGTCGTCGAAGCGCTCTGCCGGCTCGACGATCCGAGTGCCCACCCATGGCTGCTTCGCCGAGCGTGCGACGGCGAGTTCCTCAACGGATACTTCGCGGGCCGAGTCGCGGTCGCGACCAGACTCCACGACGCAGGGGACGAATTCGACGATCCTGAGGTCGTCGATCACACCGGTCGGCTCCTCCTGACCATGTCGTACTGCGAGGGCATGGGAACCAGCCTCTCGACCTACAAGCACTCCGCGACTGTCCTGGCTGTGCATGCCCGTCAGGCCGCCTTGCTGCCCCCAACTCTCGAGCGCGTCTTCGTACTCGCGATGCTGGCCCAGCATCTGACCTGCGAACCTCTCCCAAGAGCAGTTTGCACTCCCGCTCAGCAGCAGGAGCTCTTGGCAACTTATCGTTCGACCCTCGACCTCGGGTCCTGGAAACGAGCGGCGCAGGTCGGTCTGGACGCCAACGACCAGCGGATGCTCACGCTGGTGAAGTTCCTGGGCCTCCGCCGGTAGGCGGCGAGTGGCGGTGGCTCCATGTCGCCGCAGCGGGCGTGTCCAGTACCGTCGGGAGGGTGGTGGAGGCTGGTGGTCTCCTAGCGGCTGGTGGGGTTGCGCTGGCGGCGGGGGACTGGGTGGCGGCGCGGGATGCGTTCGGCGAGTTGGTCGGGAGGGGCGAGACCGCCGAGGGCCTTGCCGGCCTGGGTACCGCGCACTGGTGGCTGGGTGACATCCGGGACGCCTTCACCTGCTGGGAGCGGGCGTATGCCGAGTTCAGCCGCACCGATCCGGCGGAGGCAGTTCAACTGGCTGTGGGGTTGAGCATCCTCTACGTCGCGAACGCCGGAAACCGCGCCGTGGCAAGAGGTTGGGCCGCGCGGGCAGTTCGCCTTGCTGAGCCCCTGGATGCGCCGGTTCTGACGGCGTGGGCACTGTTGGCGAAGGCCGACACCGACGACGATCCCGCTAGAGCCGCCCTCGCCGCGGAGGAGGCGCACCGGATCGCCCTCGAGACCAAGGACCACGATCTGGAACTCTGCGCGCTCAGCATGCGTGGTTCGCTCCTGATCGATCTCGGCCGGGTCGGCGAACGTACTGCGCTGCTCGACGAGGCGCTGGCAGGAGCGTTGGGCGGCGAGGGTTCGAGCCTGGACACGGTGGTGTTCACCAGTTGCCTGTTGATGCGGTGCTGTGTTCGAGGCGCCGACTTCAGCCGGGTCGTGCAGTGGACCCGCTCGCTCGACGGCTTCATCGCGCGCTACGGATGCCCGTACCTGCATGCGGTCTGCCGGGCGTCGTACGGCGCAGTACTGATGTCGACTGGTGATTGGGCGAGAGCCGAGGTGGAACTGGCGGCCGCAGCCGAGCTGGCGAAGGAGTCGTTGCCCGCGGTCCAAGCCGAAGCCGCTGCCTACCTGGCCGACCTGCGATTGGGGCAGGGCAGAGTTAGGAGGCCAGGCAACTACTGGAGGGGTACGAGGACCACCTCGTAGTACGGCCTGTACTGGCTGCCGCTTACCTTGCAGGCGGGGAGACGGCGACTGCGGTCTCCTATGTACGGCGGCAGCTCGACACCACCACGGGGCGTCACCTGGAAGAGGCTCGGCTTCGTGAGGTGCTCGGCGAGGCTTGTCTCGCCACGCGAGGAGGCTGCCAGGCTCGGCCTGCCGAACGCCGAGTTCGTAGTCCGCGATGTGTCCGAGCTGGGGGAGACCGACCGGTTCGATCTGGTCACGGCGTTCGACACCATTCACGACCAGGCCCATCCTGCGCAGGTGCTGGCCGGTATCGCGGCCTCCCTCCGACCGGGCGGCGTGTTCTTGATGGTCGACGTCCAGGCGTCGAGCAACCTCGAGGACAATCTCGACAAGCCGCTCGCCACGTTCCTCTACGGCGTCTCCACGATGCACTGCATGACCGTGTCGCTGTCCCTCGACGGCGACGGTCTCGGCACTGTCTGGGGACAGCAGAAGGCCGAGCAGATGCTCGCCGACGCGGGATTCTCCACTGTGGAGGTCGCCCACGTCGACGCGGACGTCTTCAACGCCTACTACATCGCCACCAAGGACTAGAAGTCTGTACCGCGGTACCTAGAAGCCTGTACTGCGGCACTCAGTGGCCGGTCTTGTCCGAGTCGGCTGGGGCTCGACCGGTCCCGTCCAGGGCTGACAGCGCGGCCAGTTCTTCGGCTGTCAGCTCGAAGTCGAAGACCGCGAGGTTCTGCTCGAGGCGCTCGCGGTTGGAGGACTTGGGGATCGGTACGAGGTCCTGCTGGACGTGCCAGCGGAGTACGACCTGGCCTGGGGTTTTGTCATGGGCCTTGGCGGCTGCTGTGACGGTGGGGTGGTCCAGGAGGTCGCTGCCCTTGCCGAGTGGGCTCCAGGACTCCGTGACGATGCCATGGGCGGCGTGGAAGTCGCGCTCCGCCTGCTTCGTCCAGATAGGGCTCAGCTGGATCTGGCTGACCTCGGGGGCCACACCAGTCTCGTCGATCAGCCTTTGCAGGTGGGACGGCTTGAAGTTGGAGGTGCCGATCGCGCGCACCAGGCCCGCCTCGCGGAGCTCGATCAGGCCGCGCCACGCCTCGACGTACTGGCCGTGCTCCGGGTTCGGCCAGTGGATCAGCAGCAGGTCGAGGTATTCGACGCCGAGCTTCTCCGCGCTCACCTCGAACGCCGCTCGCGCCCCCTCGACGCTGTGCCGATGCTTGTTGAACTTCGAGGTCACGAACACCTCGTCCCGCGGTACTCCGGACGCCTTCAACCCCCGCCCGACGCCCACCTCGTTCCGGTAGGCCTCCGCGGTGTCGACCAAGCGGTACCCGACCTCCAGCGCCTGTACTACGGCGCGCTCGACCTCGTCGTCGTTCATCGGCGAGGTGCCGAGGCCCAGCCGGGGCAGACGGGCTCCGTTGCTCAGCGTGACCGTCAGTGCGAGATCGCTCATCGGACATCCTCCAGGTGGTAGGCGCTCCCGCCACCGTATCGGTGGACGCATCCGTGGACTCATCCGTGGACCGGGAGGCGAAACTGTCGGCGGGCTGGGTCATGATGGGTCGGGACCTCGGAGGCCGGGGGACCGGGGCTCGTTCGAGGGGTGGGCGATGAAGAACCGATTGATCACGCTGGTGGACCTCGGCCTGGACAGTTCCTTCGACGCCTCGATGACCTTCGTGCAGGGGATCACCAGCAACATCAACGCCGGCTGGAACAGCCCGGTGATCGACGTGAACTTCGTCCGGACCCGCGACCACGAGACGGCCTTCTCCGCGCTCACCACCCCCTCGACCGTGCTGCACGTGATGGCGCACGGTGACCACAGCGAGGAGCCGTCGTTCCTGTCGACTGACGGCCAGACCCAGGTGTCCCTCACCGCTCTCGCGGACTGGTTCCTGGACCGGTCGTGGGGCATCGCCAGCGGAGTGGTGATCGCCGACGGCTGCAAGACGGGCATCGGCAAGTGGCAGCGGGCGATCCGCGACTGCCTGCAGGACGAGATCACCTACATCGGCACCAGCACGGTGATCGGCTGGTACGAGGCGACCGTCTTCTGCTCGGCCTTCTACGGCGCCCTGGTCCGCAACCGCGGCCTGGGGAAGAGCCCCGCCGAGCAGGGCTGGGACGCCGCGGACCGCGCGATCCGCGCCTACGAGACGCTCACTGACTCCCGCTGCCCCTACAAGCCGGTCCTGCTGACCCCCTCCCGCCGAGCCCTCCGCTCCCTGGCCGGTTGACCGCCGACGCGAACTGTCGCCAACGTGCGGCTCCCGTCGGCCTCGCCCGACTACCAGTTCAGCTTCTCGGCCATCGTCCAGTGGTCGCCCATGCTCTCCGGTTCGCGGCATGCGCATCTCGGCAGCGTTGCCGTCGACGCATTGCTGAGCCGCGCGAAGGCGCTGACGATCGGCCAGCAGCCCACGGAAGAGGCACTCAACCAGCACCGCCTCGCCGCCCTGCTCGGCGAACCGGATCTGGACGAAAGGGGCCACGTGCGAACGTGGGCGACCAAGGTCTGTCTCAAGCTGTCCGACGCCGACCTCAAGCACCTCCAGGTCGTCACCGCCCTGCACCGCAAAGCGCAGACCTCGTCGCTGGAACGTCAACCGGAGCAGGAGAAACGCGCCTATCCCAGGGATGAGGTGCTGGCGACTCCCGGCTCGGCCGCGGTCTGGTGGCTCGCCAACAATCCGGGTGAGGTCGCGAAGTGCGTCGACCTGCTCGGCACGCTCACCCGGCTGTCGGCGGATCTGCCGGTCGAGGCGCTTGAGGACGGCCGGGCCGACGACAACGGACACGCTCAGCTGATGCTCTCGGAGTAGTCGGTAGGGCCGGCGACCTCTTGCAGGGGGTTGCTGCGCCGGCCCTACCGAGTTCAGTCGAGCCATCGGATCGTGGTCGCGCCGTTGTGGCCGTGCACTGACAGCAGAGCGTCGACGCCGTCCTGCCAGATGGTTGTCGTCGGGTAGCGGCCTCCCCAGTGCAGGGTGACCGAGCCGTCGGTCCACTCGACGCCCTCCGCAACCACCCCCGTACCGCTGACTCCGGAGATATCGACGTGCCGCACGAGCTGGAACCGCCGTGGGCCTGTCGGCACGGCGATCTTCAGGTGACGCCGCCGCGGCCGGAGCATCGTCGCGGGTCTTCCGCTGGTCTCGTCCATGTCCGACAGTCAACGCCCGCAGCCGGCGCCGAACCACGAACCGGCGCTGTATCCACAGGGCACTGATCAGGCACCCACACGCTCATCCGATCGTCGTAATCTGATTGCACAGAGTAGTCGAGGCTGGGAGTGAGCCGATGACAGTCATCGATCAGTGGACCGGCAGGCATGCGCGTGCCTTGCAGGCGGCGATGCGCCTGACCAACGAGGCGTTCGCCGAGCACCTCGGCGTCTCCCCACGGACGATCGCGAAGTGGCGCGAGCGCCCCGGCATGGTGCCCAGCCCTCAACTCCAGGAGGCGCTGGACACCTCCCTCACCCTCGCCACCGAGGACACCCGCACCCGCTTCGCCTCGAACCTCAACCTCCCGCCGCCCGACGACGACCCGATCACCCTGGACACCTCTGTGGTCAGCCAGCTCCACGCCGTCGTCGGCGAGCTGGCCCGCGTGCTCGCCGCCCTGCAACCCCCGAAGGCCCCGATCCAGGCGGACACCGCAACCCGTCTCGACGAAGTACAGACGTGACCGCGGTCGAGAAGGTTTCGGGCCGCCGGGCCGGGCATCATGTCCGAGGTCGAGGACGTGATGTCGGTGAGGAGACGCGCGATGAGGCGGCGGCTGGTGGAGTCGGCGAGTGTCAGGTCGGTCGGGTACGACGTCGCCGCGCGCACGCTGGAGGTGGAGTACGTCAACGGCAGCGCCTACCAGTACTACGACGTCCCCCAGCCGACGTACGCCGGCCTCCTCGCGGCTCCGAGCATCGGCGCCTACGTCAACGCCGAGATCAAGCCGTACTTCGAGTTCGCCGAGATCTGAGCGCACTACCTCTGGGCGCGCCTACATCGGCTGGATCTCGAAGATCTCCACCGCGAAGCGGCCCTTGCCTTCGGACAGGAACGGGTGGCCGGCCAGCAACGCCTGGGCGGCGTCGAGGTCCGCCGCCTCGACGATGGTGTAGCCGTTCTGGTCACTCGGCTTGGTCGCCGACCCGTCGTCGCGTACCGAGGCCTTCGGAACCAACGGGTTCCCCTGGTCGACGATCGCGGACGCCGCCTTGCCCATCCACTCGGTCCAGGCCTTCATCTGCGCCTCACCCTGTTCGGGGGTGAAGTCCTCCATCGGGGTGGCCGGCCCGCGGTACAGGTACAGGTACTTGCTCATGGTGATTCCCTTCCGTCCCGCGACCGCCGAAACGCCCGCGGACCGCCCCTGGTGGGCGCTCACAGAGCTGACGAACGAAGGGGCTGCGAATCGACAAGGAGGTTCAAACGTTTTCGCTGCGTGGTCGGCGGGCACCAGATTGTGGATCCACGGGGGTGGACCAGTGTCAGGAAGGTAGCCATGCGCACTCGTAGAGCTTCTACGACAGGTTCTCGCATCGTCACGATCGTTGTCGTCGTCTGGTTGTTGATCGGTGTCGCCGCCGCAGGGCAGCGAGAGTACTTCTCCGGTTCGGACGCCACCTGCGCCAAGGTGGGCACGATCCTCGTGACCATCATTGCCGGGCCGCTGAACTACATCGGCGCCAACCCGAAGATCGACTGCGAGGCACCCCAGCCGTCGCGCTGACCGAGTCACGGCCGCGGACGCCTGGCACCCCGGGCCTCCGCGGCCGTTCCCTGCCCCCGTCGCGCAACTAGGCTCCCAGCAGTTGAGCCAGGGGAGGCGACGGAGTTGACCGACGTACTGCGGGACGGGATCGGGGCGGAGCTCGAGAAGTTCAAGGTGCCGGGGGTCAGCTGGGCGCTGATCGACGGCGGCGAGATCGTCGACCGGGGGAGTGCGGGAGTCGTCGACGCCGGCCGGGCGGATCCCGTCACGCCGGGCACGTTGTTCCAGGCCTGCTCGATCAGCAAGCCGATCGCGGTCTTCGCCATGCTCCGCCTGGTCGACAGAGGTCTACTCGACCTCGACGAGGACGTGAACCGTCGGCTCGCCTCCTGGCAGCTACCACCCACCGGCGACTGGCAGCCCGTGGTCACATTGCGCCACCTGGCGAGCCACAGTGCGGGTCTGACCGTGCACGGGTTCCCCGGCTACGCACACGACACCGAAGTACCGACCGCCTTGCAGGTCCTCGACGGCGTCCGCCCGACGAACACCTTCGGAGTACGGGTCGACACAGTGCCCGGCACCCAGTTCCGGTACTCCGGCGGCGGAACCGTGATCATGCAGCAACTCTTGGAAGACGTCACCGGTACGCCGTTCCGGGAGCTCCTGCGCGAGCTGGTTCTGGACCCGCTCGAGATGTCGTCGAGTGACTACGCACAACCTCTTCCCGATGAATCGCATGCGCGTGCTGCCACGGCACACGACGAGTTCGGACGCGCGGTAGAAGGACGCTGGCACACGTACCCCGAGCTGGCGGCCGCCGGCCTCTGGACTACGCCCAGTGACCTCTGCACCTTCGCCATGGCCATCCAGAGCGCGTACGCCGGTGCCGACGGAGCGCTCCTGTCTCCGGAGCTGGCGAGGGAGATGCTCACTCAGCAGGTGCCGTCGTCCGATCGGATCGGCGGTCTGGATGCGCTCGGTCTCGGGTTGTTCTTGGGGAACAGTGGGGCCACCTTCGGCCACAGTGGTGGCAACCACGGCTTCAAGTGCCACCTGCTGGCCTACCGGGATACGGGACAAGGCGCCGCGGTGATGACCAATGGCGACAACGGTTCGTATGTCGTGCAGAGGGCCTTCGCCACAATCGCCTCGTCGTACGGGTGGAAGGACTATCCCGCGGACCTGGACGAGCCGGAGTGGCCCGGGCTCGACGAGCTCGCGGCGCTCGAGGGCACGTACGAGTTGCGGCCGGGCGCGACGTTCACCGTGGTGCGGGACGAAGGCCGGCTGTCGGTGACCTTCCCGGGGCAGGTGCCGATGACGTTCGCGCCCCGGTCGCACGGGTCGTTCGGCTGCCGTACGGCGGACACCGTGCTGCGTGTGGAGGAGCCTGGCAAGGCGCTCGTCTTCGTCCAGAACGATGAGGAGATCACCTGTCCGAAGGTGGCCTAGATCAGGGGTCCGGACAGGGCCCTGACCCCGATTTGCATCTTCGCCGCGAACGTCAGTAATGTTCCCCCTTGTCGGAGCGAGTGCGGGACGCGAAAGCGGCCGGACGCCCCGAACTCCCTGAAGGTCCTGGCTACCGAAACACGCCCTGAGCGGGTTTCGGGCACTGAGACGTGCAGAGAGGCTAGGACGAAAGAGGCCGATTTGACCGGCTCCGGACGAAATAGTAAAGTTTGGCGGGTTGCCCCGGAGCTTCAAACGAAAGAATGAAGCGCGGTGTGCGTCCGATTCTTGAGAACTCAACAGCGTGCCGAAAGTCAATGCCGAAATTTAGCATTTACCCCGTTCACGGGTCTCGGTGTGTGGGTCTGCTGGCCTCTTCGAGGTTGGTGGGTTCGCTCATTGTTGATTCGTGTCGGATTCCTTTGTAATTTTTCTGGATTCAAGTCAGTTTGATTTGTTTCTGATTGCAATGGATCGTTTTTCGTTAGTCTGTTTTCCACGGCTTGTCCGTGGTTGACATATGGATTTCAACGGAGAGTTTGATCCTGGCTCAGGACGAACGCTGGCGGCGTGCTTAACACATGCAAGTCGAGCGGTAAGGCCCTTCGGGGTACACGAG